>CACZZL010000011.1 GCA_902785605.1 uncultured Bacteroidales bacterium | reverse complement strand
TTTGACTTTCTTCTTGGCTTCTTTGCGGTAGCCGACAGCTTCCTCGCCTTTGTACTTGTTGTAGTCAGCGAGATCGAAGACATCGGTACGCTGGAGTTGAAATTTGCCGAGACCTTCGACATCGAACTCACCGCGGTCGAGACCTTTTGCGGCAAGGAGGGGGAGGGCTTCTTTAACCGCATCGGGCATAACTTCGTCAATACGTGCCTTGATGGCTTTTTCTTGGGTGCGCAGGGAGCGCAGTTGTTCTAAGTTTTTTGTTTCCATAATAGTTGTTGTTTTTAAGTGTTGTTTTTTAATTTTCACAATGGTTTTTGAGGTCGTGATCCATGACGGTTTTGGGGTCTTTTTGGGCCTCGGGAGCGAGGTACTTGTCCAGAACATCGAACGGGAGTTCAGCGGGGTTGATGCCTACCCTACGGAGTCCTCTGAGGATAGTAGCACGGCGGCTGTTCTCCGCACCAGTGACCGGTTCTAGGTTCTCCCATCTGTTGTCGGTTGTGATACCGTTCTTGTGGTCGATATAGGGTTTATCGAACGGGCCTACCCACGCGAGATAGACGGCATGAGAGACGAGGATGCCTTTGTGATGACCGAAAGCGTCCTTGAAATTCAGATATTCGGCTTTGCCGTGCGCATAGGTTTTTCCATGCTTAATCCCACTTGCATTTTCCTTTACTTTCCGTCCGTCAGGATAGACACGCACACCGACAGCCCCACCATGACCGTTGTTGCAATAGAAGGAGATACCCGTCTCGGGACAAGTGCCGACATAGCGAACCTCTACGTCATTGAAGAGGAAAGACGAGCCTTCGAGTTCCGGTTTGCGGATGATTTCAAAGCTGCGTTTGCGCATAACAGTCGGGGATTTGGATGCCGAAGAAGACGGCAGCGATGAGACAGAGTGCGGCGATGATGGCCAGCACGATAACATTACGGTAGTTTCTCCACGTGTACAGATAGTTTGCACGGGAGAGATCTAAGAATCCGTAGAGGGAGAGGGCTCCCAGAACGAGGGCAAGGGTGATAAACACCGAAGAAAAAAATGTATAAATCATAAGCGTCGGATCTTTAGTGCAGCGACGTTGCTACAACTCAAATCCGGTGCAAAGTTCACAAAAAAAAATGGCTCCCGTTGTGTCGGAAGCCACTAATCAAATAGAAATCAAATGAATCAAATGAAAATCAAATAAAAATCAAATAGAGGGGTGTTTTCAATCAAATGAATCAAATGAAAATCAAATGGAAAATATCAATAATATGCGGCAAAATTAGGATAGCCGAAGTCTAATTCAGCGCCAAAATAAGCCTTTAATTCCTCGAAGATCTGTTTCTTGTTTCGGTCCTTAATATCAAGGACTTCTAACTCACTATACTTCTTTATGAAGGACGCAAGAGTCTTTGCGTCACTCCTCACCGCTTTGCGGTATTTGCCCTCAAATTCCTGCAAGGAATAGAGGTTGAGTTCTTGTAGTTTAGAGACCACCAAGAATGGAAGGTCAGAAGGTGTTTCTTTTTCCGTTTGTACCGGCTCTATGTCTTCTGCTAAAGCAGCACGGAGAAGGTCTGCAGGATTTGCACCATTGACGTTGATGGTGATGTCTCTATGATTGTCATGATAGTTGACAACTCCACCTAAATTTGTTATATTTATACTCATGGCTTTTAAAATAAAGCATGGGTTTGTGGGACAACTAACAAAGCGGCGAACTTGTGGTAATGCCCCACGCACCCACGCAAAGGTGATGGGACATATTTCTTTTTACCACTTAAAGTTTCGCCGCTTGTTAGTAAAGGAATATGCCTAAAAAATAATTATGTCATCTCATTTAACGTCTAAGATCCGACGAAAGCGAGTGCAAAATTACAGCTTTTTTTTGAGATATGCAAATAAAAATTACTCTAAACGGAAATTTTTGCTATTATCAATAATATTTACAGTACCGTAGTTGACGAGATTAGAGGTTTTTTTTACAACGGGCTCCATATAACAATCAAGAAAATCTTGCGTAACACCGTGAAGGTTTCTATGGGTACAAATATAATATAATTCCTCTACAGCAGAATATGAAAAATACCTAGTATCAAGCGATAGAAATTGAGCTCTATTAGCCTCATCTACTACCTTCTGTCTGTCATCATCGGGAGCCACTATCACGTAACGAGTTTTAAAAGAAGGTATATTGTCTTGCAATCCCTTCATTCTTGTCAAACCGGAAGTAACACCTGTTGTATGCTCTACTTCCATAACTGCAGGCATATACCTATGGTTCTGAAACCAAATACAGTCAATAAATCTAGCTGACGGTTCAGCATCAGGGAATGCAGAGATTACATTCTCGTCACGAATTAAAGAAGAAATAATGCCAGGTTGTTCCAATAGAGGCTTGTCCTTATATAATATACCTTTATCGTTCTGAGCTATCCATGTTCTATATCCCAATTGTAGGCCAATAATATACAGAGCTATCTGAATCTGTGTATGCCGACGCACCACTTCAATATCAAGACCTGTGCTTGATGCTAAACTAGCAGGGATTTCCAATTGATCATAAATAACGGATTGCATAGGTATTTCAGAGATAGCCATATTCTGAACCTTCTTCTCAAATAGGGCTCCTAATTGATGTGGTTCATTAGGAAGCCAAACGAGGTGTTTATGACCATGCTCTATCGTTGAATGTCCATCTATATCCATTATTCGTCCCGGATAACAATAGTAAAATTCGGGTGTAGCGGCAAGTAGCGACTCCAGCACAGAGCGGGTATTATATGACCCTCCTAAAACACGGTCAAAGTTAATTGGTTCTCCCTCACTAATAGCATTAGCGACACGCCAAATCATTTCAGTAGAGATGCTCTCCACCTTGGCAGTAGATTTGGTTTCTCCTTTACTAGGATCCCAGCGTCTGATAGATATCGGACCAGCGGGAAGATGAACATCTTCTATACTTATCAACCCTTTTGTCCTTGGGTTAACGTAGTTATAGTGCTCATTCCTTGACAACTGGCTAATAGCGCGCACCAAATTATATGCTGTGTAACGTACCATCTTCTATTAATTTATTCAAGTATTCACTAATAGTCGTAGCTACTGCTTTTGACATTATAAACGGCACTCCGTTTCCTATTGTCTTGAACTTGTCGCTAAGGGTCATCTCCTTCGGCAGTATAAAGTCCTTTGGAAGCGTTTGCAGTGCCAATGCCTCCGCTGCTGTTAGTCGGCGAGGTTTGTAAGGATGTAAGTGTACCTCATTGTTTCCATATGCTACAGTAGGAGAGTATCTCCAGCGGTGCAAACGTTTGTACGACTTTCTAGACACATCACCCTCTTCGACTATCTCCATCTTGGCTAAGCCTGCCCTGGACACGAAATGATCATTACCATTAGGATGATTGGTAACATCATTTTTATCAAACCAATACTGTACTGTAAATTCTATAGGTATATTGTTCGGACAAGGATATTCGCCGTTTTCCACAAACGTATCTCTATCTGGCCACGCAAGATTTTTAGTTGTTTCTAAATCTGCAACAATATATTTTTCCCAAGGAAACTCCTTCTTCAAATCTATCTTCTTGGTCAAATTATCCTTCAATATACCAAATAAAAGGATACGATCTCTATCTTGTGGAGCACCAAATTCGAGCGAATTACAAAGTCTCTCAGTCATAGTATACCCGGCATGAGCCAACTTCCGCTTTAATTCTTCATAGAAGGCTCTGTGTTTTGCGGTTTTCCAAAGACCTTTAACATTCTCAAATAAGAAGAAATCAGGTTTCTGCTCTATAATGAGCCGAACGTAAGTAAGAGACAACTTACCATTATCTCCTTCACGTCCTCTTTGTTTACCTGCCACAGAAAAATCAGGACAAGGAGGCCCACCAATAAAGCCCACATAAGAATGCTGCGCGTGCACAACCTTTATATATTCGGAAAGTTCGTTGGACTTGTCCCCTAGGTAATTGGCAATATCCATATTGCTGTAACCGAATTGAGGCTTCGCAAGACCTAAATTTTCTCGACTAAACTTGTATGCGTTTAAAAAGGAAGGAGAGAACTCATTAACCAAATCAATGGTGTACCCGCTTTTTTCGAAGCCAAGATCTAGAAATCCGCAGCCAGAAAAGAAAGAAAAGATGTGTAATTTATCCATGCTATTTTGGTAGTTATTTTTCTGTCAAAAGGCAGCGGCGTATAGGTGTCCATAGGCAGACCAAAGCCCATCACCTATACGTATTTGCTGCCATAAGTTGTTCCGCTTCATATTGGTCTTTTATGGATTGTTAGCGGCAATTATCAGTCGAGGAAGATCCAACTATTGGCGATGTCACTCGCCTTGTCGTTGTCCGGTTCTCCGTCTCGAATGAGGTCAGCAACTGGATAGATGCCGTCGTCCTCCGTTCCTTGGAGATTATCTTCCATCTCTGCGCGATATTCCATCTCGTCCTCATCGAGGTAGACATGAAGTGTCGCGTTTGTGTAACCTTCAGGATTGTCTAAATACTCCTGAACCGCGTCGTAGATTCGCTCTTCCAACGCTTGAATGTCTTGAATACTTGCCATAATTTTGGTCTTTTATGGATGAATAATTATTTTGTCATTCCTCTAACAGGAATGGTTTATTCCGGTTAATATTCCCAGCGCCAGGCGTTGTTGGCGTGGAGGCAGTGGATGAGGTTGATGGCGGGCTCAAAGCCTTGGGCAGCTGAGAAGATGAGCATCGAGTCCGCTTCGTTGTGAGAGACGACATAAATGTCGTCAGGCAGGTCGCCCTGCTTGCGCAAGTAGTAGCACGCGCCCACAACAAACTGACCTTGCGGGTCGTCGAGTTTGTAAGCACGCTCTGCGTAATAGTTCACACTGTCTCGATTGTGAAACAACGAGGCCCGCACATCAACAGGTGTTGATGTAACAGCCTGTTCATCAGAAGATTGAGAATGGTTTCTCGCAGAATAATATCCCGCGAAAAAGGCTCCGACGAAGACCAAACAAACCACCATTCCGAAGCCGGAGAGCTGCTTCAAAAAAAGGGTCCTTTTATTGTTGCACAATTCAAAAAAAAGTTGTACCTTTGCAGCCGCTAAGGTTTAACTGAAAAACAAGGAGTTATGAAAAACAGCAATTGGTTCAATAAAAGGACCCTTTTTTTTGAGCAGGCAAAAAAATCGCCAAAGAGCGAAGAAAACACCGTAGGTACACCCCCTAAAAAGCCAAAATATCGCCAAGAATCACCACCGGAGGTACAAGACGAAAAAAACTACCAGCAAAACATCGCCAAAGAATACCACCGGAGGTAGAAGCCGAGAAAAAAAACTACCAGCAAAAATACGCCAAAGAATACCACCGGAGGTACAAGCCCCCAAAAACTAAACTTCAATTTTCGCCAAAATTACCACCGGAGGTACAAGCCAATGCTACACTCCGCATGGGCTACACCCGCATTGAGCCCATTCCGGGCAGGCCTCTGGCGTTTGTAGCCTCGTGCAACGTGATACAAAGACAGAGGACGGAATGGGGCGAATAACCGTCCTCACGTGGAGAGAGGACAGCGACGGACTAATCTGCCTATGTCCGAGCCATCAAGAAAAAGCAAAAGAGAAAAAAGAAAAAAAATCCATATCTCTTGCATATATGAAAAAAAAATTGTACCTTTGCACCCGATTTTAATTTAGGGATAAAATGAAACGAAACATAGCAATTATTGCAGGAGGAGACAGCAGCGAACATGAGGTATCACTGCGGTCGGCAGCAGGAATCTACTCCTTCATGGACAAGGAGCGCTACGATGTGACCATCGTGGTTTTTGACGGTAAGAACTGGCACACCGAAGACGGGTGTCCGATTGATAAGAACGATTTTTCTTTTACGCGCGGGGGCGTGAAGCACACCTTCGATTTTGCCTATATCACGATTCACGGTACACCGGGAGAGAACGGTATTCTGCAGGGCTATCTGGACATGATCGGTCTGCCGTATAGTTGTTGCGGTGTGTTAGCCGCAGCGCTGACGTTCAATAAGTACGCCTGCAACCACTACCTCTCCTACTTCGGTTTCCACATCGCGAATAGTATGATGCTCCGTGCCGGACAGAAACTGCCAAACGCGCCGAAGATCGCCGAGACCTTGGGACTCCCGTGTTTCATCAAATCGAACGTAGGCGGTTCATCTTTCGGTTGCACCAAGGTGAAGACCGTCGAAGGCATCTACCCGGCTATCGAGCGTGCGTTCCAAGAGGGCGACGAGGTGATCTGCGAGTCGTACATGCAAGGCACCGAAGTGACCTGCGGCGTGTACAAGACCAAGACCAAAGCGGTCGCTTTCCCGATCACGGAGGTAGTGACGCACAACGAGTTCTTCGACTACGATGCCAAGTACAAAGGCCAAGTGGACGAGATCACGCCGGCCCGTATCCCCGATGCGCTGCGCGATAAGATACAAGCCGAGACGCTGCGTCTGTACGACATCATCGGCGCACAGGGTATCATCCGGGTCGATTGGATTATTAAAGGGTTACCGGTTACGGGTGACGGGTTACAGGATACCAAACTTATGTTACTCGAAGTGAATACCACACCGGGTATGACGCCGACATCGTTCATCCCGCAGCAGGTACGTGCTGCCGGACTCGACATCAAGGATGTGCTGACAGATATCATCGAGAACAAATTTAATTGACGATTGGACGATTGACGAGGTACGAGTTATTGACGATTTTATAAATTGTACAATTGAACTCACTCGTAAATCAATCGTAAATCGTAAATATGTAAATCGTAAATACAGATGATCGATATCAACAAAGAAATTGAGTCTCTCAATTGGGACAAAGAGCCGAAAGGCTTGTACGAACCTATCGGGTATGCCCTGGCATCAGGCGGCAAGCGTGTTCGCCCGACCTTGGCGCTGATGGCCGCAGAAGTGATCGTTAACGGCGGCTTGCTGAACGGTGACGCGATCGAGCAGACCGTGCCTGCCGCACTCGCACTGGAAGTGTTCCATAACTTCACCCTGCTGCACGACGATGTGATGGACCGTGCCGAGATTCGTCGCGGCCGTCCGACCGTACACGTCAAATGGAACGATAACACCGCTATCCTCTCCGGAGACCAGATGCTCATCGAAGCATACAAACTGCTCGCTGAGGTGCCTGCCGACAAACTGCCGCAGGTGCTCAAATGGTTCAACGAGATGGCAACCGGTATCTGCGAAGGACAGCAGATGGACGTGGACTTTGAGCATATGAGCCAAGTGACCCTTGATGACTACATGAAGATGATCGAGCTCAAGACCTCCGTGCTACTGGCGAACGCCATGCGTATCGGCGGATACATCGCCGGCGCGACTCCCGTTCAGCAGGAAGCGCTCTATCAGTACGGCCTGCATATCGGTCTCGCGTTCCAGGTTCAGGATGATATCCTCGATGTCTATGGAGATCCCAAGACCTTCGGCAAGGCCATCGGCGGAGATATCTGCTGCAACAAAAAGACAGCCCTGCTCATTACCGCCCTGGAGAACGCAGACGCGGAGTCCAAAGCCGAGCTGCTGCAGTGGATTATGGCGACCGACCGCAATGAAGAAAAGATAGCGGCTGTTACCGAAATCTACAACCGTCTCGGCGTGCGTCAGACCTGCGAAGCGATCATGGAAGAGCACACCGCTCTCGCGCTTGCACAACTCGACAAGCTGCCACAGAACGATACGACCGAACGCCTCCGCGTCATGGCAGAGCAACTGGTCATGAGAAAAAGCTAAATAAAAAAAATGGTAAATGATTAAATCGTAAATAGTTTTATGCCTTACCGTCGATTACCTAACACGGACTTAGCCCGCCTCCACGCGCTGCAGAACGCTATCCAGCGTGCCCAGACCGCGGATTACACCGAGCAGGTCATACCGTACAAAGTGCAGAGTGAAGCACAACGGTTCTTGGTGTCGTTTGAGAACGTAGTCATGCAGTCCAAGGATAACTACACCTCAACCGTCAAAGCCAATAAACAGTACCGGCACATTGTGCAGAACGCACGTATGTATATATCGCACTTCATTCAAGTACTGAACCTCGCTGTCATACGCGGTGAGATCAAAAAGGAGCAGAAACTGCTCTATGGTCTGGACCCGCACCAGAACATTGTGCCGGATCTATCGACCGAAGAGAACCTGCTCGAATGGGGAAAGAACATCATCGACGGCGAGCAGAAACGGATGGCGAACGGCGGATTCCCGATTTATAATCCTGCCATTAACAAGGTCAAAGTGCACTATGACATCTTCTGCGAGCACCAGCGCCAGCATACATTCCATGTGCAGAACACCGAGCGTGTGCACGGTGATTTGGAACCCATGCGCGCACAGGCAGACGAGATCATCCTCAATATATGGAACCTCGTCGAGGAATACTATAAGGACCTCCTTCCGTACGAGAAACTGATGAAGTGCCAGCTATACGGTCTCATCTATTACTACCGTAAGGGCGAAAGAAAACTCTCCGCCGATACCGACAGAGAGCTTAAACGTATCCGGGATAGTCAACCGACTATCCAATGGTCTTTTGAGGAGTGACCACACGGTCCATCTTATGGTCGGACAGTTTATGCGGCACGTCATGCTTCTTTAGCTGGAACGTATAGCACACGCCGATCTTCTTCGCATGATGCTGGTGAGCAAGGAACTTATCATAGTACCCGCCACCACGACCGATACGATGGCAATGCTGGTCAAACACCACGCCGGGAACAAAGATGAGATCAATCGGACCCTTGTAGGTTTGAGTCTGAGGCTCCGGCACACCATAACGCCCCTTACGCATCATATCCTCGCCGTCATAGGGACGAACCTCCATCGAGTGACGATGGGTAACAGGGAAAAGAAACGTTTTTTGGTCTCCGTACTTAGTGAGCAACGGACGCAGGTCCACCTCATTATGAATCGGATAAAAAAGAAGCACCGTCTTCGCCTCGCGGAAAGCGGACATCTGCTCTATCTGCGCAATGATACGACCGGATTCGGCAGCTACCTCTTCCGGAGTCATGATACGACGTTTCTGCTCCACCAAGGCGCGCATAGCCTTTTGCTCCTTACGAACGCGCACCCAAGGAAGCCAAGCTAAAAAATCGTGTATTTGAGCTTCAAATAACATAATAAGTGATATCGATTTATATTTCGGGCTGCAAAAGTACTGCTTTTTTCCGAAATATGCAAGAAAAAAAACAAAATTATACGAAAACAACGCCAAATGAAGCATTTTTTAAGCATATTAGTGTGCATCATAGCCGTTCTACTGACAGGATGTGAAAGTAAAACGACCATCAGTTCCGCCTCTTCATCGGTAGCCAAACTGACGGCTTTCGCCTTCGCGTCCAACGACACCATGCCCGGCCTTGCAGCCGCGGTCTTTACCGTTGACGAGCGTCTCGACACGGGTTTGGTATGGAATAAAGACTCGATGCTCTACGGCACACGGTTGGACAAAGTAAGACCCCGTTTCACATTTGCCGCTACGCCGAGTTCGGCTTTCCTCACGTTCCCGGACACGACGGTTGTTCTGACCGGCTATGACACCCTGGACTTCACCAAGAGCCCTGTCTATCTGACTATTCGTTCGGCGGATAAATCGACGACCAAGGTATATGAGATCCGCCCGACCGTTCACCAAGTGGACCCGGACCTGTACACATGGACGCAACTGACCTCTTCCGTCTATGCGCCCGATGACAGCGAGCAACGTGTAGTGGAACTGGGCAGCGATTTTGTAATGATGGTCTCCAACGGTTTTGAACTGAGTGCCTACCGTTCTGCAGAGGGTGTCGAGTGGAGCGATCGAATTGCGCCTACAGGCCTGCCTGCCGGCACACACGTACGCCAGATCATCAGCGACGGCACGACCCTCTACTACGGACAGGGCAACACCGTCTATACCTCTACGGACGCAGCGGTTTGGACCGCCCACACCGTCTCGGCGACCGTTGTCACCATGCTCCTCTATTGGAACGAGCAAGTGTGGGTGCTCACCGGAGCGGAAGATAACTACGAACTGGCGCTTTATGACGACGGAGCACTCGTGTTCACCGGCCTCAAACCCGACGGCCTGTTCCCGGTCAGCGACTTCGCGACTGTCACGTTCCACAGCGCCAGCCTGCGTGACCGTGCGATGATCATCGGTGGTTTTGCAGAGAACGGTCTGCCGCTTAACACCCGTTGGAACCTCGAGTACTCCCCGCACACCCCGGAAGACAACGGTTATCGTCTGCAGGAGTTCTCTATTGACCGTCCGTCCTTCAAAAGCCTGACCGGCGTGTCTGTCATCAGTTACAACGGCCAACTGCTGCTCTTTGGCGGTGTGGACGACAAGATGACTTATTACGGCCGCGACATCCTCATCTCGAACGATGAAGGACTCAACTGGTACGCTGCCGACACGGCCAAGAACCAACTGCCCGAGGTCTATCAGGCACGGCAGAAACAGACGGCTATCGTCCGCAACAACGACATCTACCTGTTCGGCGGACAAGATGCGCAGACCACGTTCAGCGATGTCTATAAAGGACGCCTGAACTCGATTGATTGGTAAACTAACTAACAAACTAAATATTTGGAATTATGACAATTAAAGATTTTAAATTCGCTGGTAAGAAAGCGATTGTACGTGTGGACTTCAATGTACCACTGGACGAGAACGGTAAGATCACAGACGACACCCGTATCCGCGGTGCGCTGCCGACCCTCAAGCACATCCTCGATGAAGGTGGTGCGCTCATTATCATGAGCCACATGGGTAAACCCAAAGGCAAAGTGCAGGCTAAGTTCAGCCTCGGTCAGATCAAAGACGCGGTAGCTGCTGCACTCGGTCGTCCTGTTCAGTTCGCAGAGGACTGCGCGAAAGCACAAGAGCAGGCTGCCGCCCTCAAACCGGGTGAGGTACTGCTGCTGGAGAACCTCCGTTTCTATCCGGAAGAGGAAGGTAAGCCGGTAGGTATCGAGAAAGAGGATCCCGCTTATGAGGCTGCCAAGAAAGAGATGAAGGGCCGTCAGAAAGAGTTCGCTAAGATCCTCGCTTCGTACGCTGACTGCTACGTAATGGATGCATTCGGTACTGCTCACCGCAAACATGCTTCGACCGCTGTCATCGCAGACTATTTCGATGCAGACCACAAGATGCTCGGTTTCCTCATGGAGAAAGAGGTAGCCGCTGTAGACGCTGTGCTCGGTGACATCAAACGTCCGTTCGTGGCTATCATGGGCGGTTCGAAAGTATCCTCCAAGATCGGTATCATCGAGAACCTGCTCGGCAAAGTAGACCGTCTCATCCTCTGCGGTGGTATGACCTACACCTTCGCTAAAGCACACGGTGGTGAGATCGGCAACTCGATCGTTGAACTCGACAAGTTAGATGTAGCTCTCGGCGTTGAGGAGTTGGCAAAGAAGAACGGCGTTGAGCTCGTGCTCGCTCCGGATGCTATCTGCGCTGACAGCTTCAGCAACGATGCTAACAAGAAGATTTTCCCGTCCAACGCTATTCCTGAGGGTTGGGAAGGTCTCGACGCAGGTCCTGAGGCACAGAAGAACTTCGCTGCTGCTATCAAGGACGCCAAGACTATTCTTTGGAACGGTCCTGCAGGTGTGTTCGAGTTTGATAACTTCTGCGACGGCAGCCGCGCTATCGGCAATGCGATTGCAGAGGCAACCGCTAACGGTGCTTTCTCGCTCATCGGTGGTGGTGACTCCGTGGCATGTGTTAACAAGTTCGGTCTGGCTGATAAGGTTTCGTACATCTCCACCGGTGGTGGTGCACTGCTCGAAGCAATCGAAGGTAAAGTTCTCCCGGGTGTTGCAGCCATACAAGGGTAATTAAGAATTAAAAATTAAAAATTAAGAATTGAAATGGAAGTAGTAGGTAAGATAATTCAAGTTCTGCCTTTGCAGGAAGGTGTTGGCCGTAACGGCAACCCGTGGAAAGTGCAGCCGTACGTATTAGAGACGCTGGATCAGTATCCTCGCAAAGTGCATTTCGAGGTATTCGGTGAGGAGCGTATCAAACAGAACCCCTGCGACATCGATCAACTCGTAACGGTTAGTTTCGACATCGAGAGCCGTGAGTTCAACGGTCGTTGGTACACCTCTATCCGCGCATGGCGCATCCAACAGGGTGACACCACCCAGGCTGCCGTTCAACCGGCTGCTGCGCCTATTCCTGCTGCCGCTCCGATGCAAGCAGCTCCGGCTGCTGCGCCGGTAGAGGCTGCTCCGACCAATGTAGATCCGTTTGACGCTTCCGCCGGTGACGGCACAAGTGATCTGCCCTTCTAATGAAAAAATGGATCTATAGCATAGTAATCGCACTTCTGGTAGCGGGCGGCGCAACGCTTTGCGTCGTCCGCTGGCAGGCGTGGTTTGGGATGCCGGAAGAGCCCAAGTGGGAAGGGCCAAGACGCACGTACGCTTTTCCCTTCTTTGAGCACGACACGACACCCGAATCGCTGGATATACTTGTGCTGGGAGACATACACAACGGTCTTACCCGTGCCGACTACGACACACTCGCTGCCCGTGTACCGCATCTGGATGCCGTGGCACAGGCCGGCGATTGGCTCGACCGAGGACAGGAGTATTACTACCAGCATTTACTGCGCGAATGGAACAGCAGCGCCCTCTTCGGCACTCCGGTCATCCCCTGTCCGGGCAACCACGAGTACACCAAAGGTCTGACCAAGACCGTGTCACCCATATGGGAACAACATTTTGCCCATCCGCACAACGGACCGGTCGAAGTGCCCGGAGCCAGTTACTACGTGGACTACCCGTCCGTGCGTTTCATCGTCATTGACACCAACCCGCTCTATCGGCTCGTATATCTCACGCGAACCCTCACCTGGCTGCGCGAACTGATGTACAGCGCCGGAGACCGATTCGTCGTCGTCATGATGCACCATCCGGTACTCTCTCCCGGTAAGGGACGTTGTAACCCGCTCATCTATGCTATGTTCCGTCATGCACTGGCAGACGCTGATCTCGTCATCGCCGGACATGACCACAGTTACATGCGGCAAGGACCGTTCGTCGTGCTCAACACAGCCGGCAACCCCAAACAGCAGCATATACGCTGCACACCGGATGTAACCGACACCGTCCCGACCTATTCGGTACTGTCTGTCAAACGGACGGATGTCAGTTATCAACCCTCTCCCCTTACCTTCAACACCTACCGTCTGAGTGACGGACAAGTGGTGGACATTGTCTATGTTAAGCACCACTGATGCGATCGTGCTCTGCCTGCAACCGCAGTCGGACAAGGCACACGTCCTCCACACGTACACACGCGCAGGCGGACGCGCTAATTATAAGGTGTATGGCCTCGGACGCAAGAACACCTCCGGCAAGTACACCCCGCTCTCAATCGTGCAACTGACCACAGACGAGCACTCTGTCCGTACGGCACAACTCCTCTTTGTGCCACAGACTCTCGTCACAGACCCTTATAAACGTACAATCGCGCTTTTCATCAGCGAGATCTTACACAACGTCCTCCGACACCCGATGGAGGACGGACCCATGTTCGAGTTCCTCATTCAAGCCATCCAAGAACTGGATGCGACGGATGAACCGCAGAACTTTCACCTGCAGTTCCTCATCGATTTTGCCGCCAAGCTCGGTTTTGCAGTTCCCGAAGACAACGAACCGAAGCATATAGCGCTACTTCAACTACCCGTCACACGGGAGGAACGTCAGAAACAACTTCGTGCACTTTGTGAATACTTCGAAGAACATGTCGAAACATGGAAAACACCCCATTCTCTGGATGTTTTGATGGAAGTTTTTGACTAAAATCGCATACAAAAGTAAAAAAAATGCGAAAAAATTTGGTCATGTCAAAAAAAAGCAGTAATTTTGCATGCTTTTTTGACGTATAAACCCGTTCTCGTGAGAGAACCTAAATAATTAAAGACAATGAAACGTACATTCCAACCTTCCCAACGCAAGCGTCGTAACAAACACGGCTTCTTGGAGAGAATGGCTACCGCTAACGGTCGCCGCGTATTGGCTGCACGCCGTGCTAAAGGTCGTAAGAAACTGACCGTAGCTGACGAGGGTCGCCACAAATTTTAATGGAGTCAACTAGACAACACAAGATCGCTCGTCTGATTCAAAAAGACATGAGCGACATCCTATTGCGGTACGCGCGCACGCTCCACGGAACATTGATTTCTGTGAGCGAAGTGCGCGTGTCGCCTGATTTGGCTATTGCACACATCTACCTCTCGATCTTCCCGCAAGACAAGGTAGCGTCCACGATGGCGCTGATCGAGGAGAACAGTCACCGGTTCCGCGGTGAACTCGGTGCGCTCGAGCGCCACCAGTTGCGTATCATTCCGGAGATCATCTTCCACCTGGACGAGACCATCGACCGCATGGAACGGATAGATGAACTGTTAGGTAAATAACCAGTAAGCATAGAGTCCGTTCAGGGCTCTTTCTGTTTTTATGGCCCGTCTTGAACCACACATTGCCTGGCGGTACCTTTTTTCCAAGAAAGGACACAACGCTATTAACATCGTTTCCGGCATCAGTGCCGGCGCTGTTGCTGTGGTGACGGCTGCCATGATCTGCGTGCTGAGTGTGATGAACGGCTTCGGCGTGCTCGTGGAACAGATGTTCTCGGAGTTCGACCCCGTTCTCTTGGTTGTACCCACAGAAGGGCAGACCTTACACACCGACACCCTGCCTATTGCTTCGTTATACGCGCGCGAAGATATCACTGTCTCCATGCAACTGGAGCAGACCGCCCTCGTTCGCTACAAAGACCATCAACTCCCGGCACGTGTGTTGGGTGTCGATTCGCTCTTCACCCGTACCGCACATATGGACACCATCATCACAGACGGTTTCTTCTCGGTGTGGGACGGTGCGTTTGAGCGGGCTGTGTTAGGACGCGGTTTGGCTGCACAGATTGGTATGAACGCACACTTCACCGGAGCGTTGCACCTATACGCACCCGAACGTACGGGACGTATCAACATGCTACGCCCCGACTTGTCACTACGACACGAACACGCGTTCATTGCCGGCACGTTCGCCGTGAACCAAGTGGAGTACGACGACCAGATGATGCTCGTCTCCCTGCCGCTCGCTCAACGACTCTTCGACTACGACGAGCACACCGCTTCCGCACTGCGCATAGCGCCGAAAGAGGAATCCAAAATCAATCATTTAAAATCGGAAATAGCCAAAATAGTAGGTCCCGGATACAAGGTTTTGGATCAGTACGAACAGCAGGAAGATTTCTTCCGTATCTTACGCATTGAGAAACTGCTGACCGTCCTGTTGCTGGTATTCATACTGCTTATCGCCAGTTTCAATATCATCGGCTCGCTGTCCATGCTCATCATTGACAAACGGGAGAGTATCCGTATCCTCTCGCACCTCGGAGCGGACGAGCGCACGATTCGCCGTATCTTCCTGCTGGAAGGCTGGCTCATCTCTGCGCTGGGAACCGCCTGCGGTGTGCTGCTGGGTGTCGCTGTCAGCTTGGGACAGCAACATTTCGGCTGGCTCAAACTGGGTAATGGCACCGAGTATGTCATCTCCGCCTACCCCGTGCACGTCGAGCCGCTTGATGTCCTGATGGTGGCCGTCATTGTCCTGACCCTTGGTTGGGTAGCGGCATGGTACCCGACTCGCAAGATGAAAGATGAAAGATGAAAGATGAAAGATGAAAGATGAAAGATGAAAGATGAAAGATGAAAGATGAAAGATAAAAGCTTTTTATATATCCTCATTCTGACTGCGGTCTTTTTTGCTGCCTGTACACCTTCGCAGCCCTCGTATTACCGTGGGTTCCCGAAAGAGTACACGCTGGCCTATGAGCAGATCTACGGACATTGTTATGACTCCGTACCTTATGCCGTCGTCGGATTGGACATCTACTCCCAAGGATTGGAACTGGACTCGACGCAACGTATGAGAGGCACCGGATACAACCTTTGCCTCACCGATATCTTCGTGCCGGACAGTCTCTTAACCGAAGGTGAATACCATTCTCTGACCAACAGCCAATCACCTGCCCCTTACACGTTCCTGCCCGGGCGCGACTACGAAGGTACACCGCATGGTATGTACCTGCTCTATGTGGAGGACAGCAAACTGCAGTCCATTCAACTGCTGGACTCCGGTGCGTTCGTTTATCGCAACGACAGTCTGCTCTTCACCCTCTACTACCGCAACAACTACGGCGGGAAAGCCACCTATACTTGTTCCTTCAACGGTGCTTTGATCCCATGGGTAAAAAAATGACATCGGAAGAGCAACTGCTCAAAGAGTACCACACCTGGCTCCGTCTCGAACGCGGTTATTCGCCCAACACGGTCGAAGGCTATGAGATGGATTTGGAGAAACTGCGTGCGTACTGCAAAGAGCATGTGGACAAAAACAATAAACCCTTAGACTATGTTAAACTGGATTTTGATGCGCTGCAGGAGTTCATCTTTCAGCAATTCAAAGACATCCGCTCTGAGGCTACTCAAGCCCGCGTACTCGCCGGCTTGCACTCATGGTTCCGTTTTCTGCTCTACAAAGACTATATAGAACAAGACCCGTCTGAACTGCTTGAAGGACCCAAGAAATCCAAGCACTTGCCTACCGTGCTGACGCTCGATGAGATCAACCGCATGATGGCGGCAATCGACCTCAGCAGCAACGAAGGACATCGCAACCGTGCGATGATGGAGATGCTATACGGCAGCGGACTGCGGGTAAGCGAATTGGTAAATCTGCAACTGAGCAAGATCTACCTCAACGAACACTATATGCTCATCGAGGGCAAAGGCTCCAAGCAACGTCTGGTTCCCCTCTCTCCGGTAGCGGAAGAATGGTTCGGTTATTGGCTGCAAGAGCGTGCTACGTGGCCGCTTAAGCCAGAGTCTAAGGACTTTGCGTTCGTCAACCGCTACGGTCGTCCGATGACCAGGGCCATGGTCTTCACTATCGTGCGCCGTCTATGCGAAGCGGCCGGCATCACCAAAACCGTCTCTCCGCACACCCTGCGGCACTCGTTTGCTACCCACCTACTCCAGAACGGAGCCGACCTGCGCGTCATTCAGCAACTGCTCGGACACGAAGACCTTGCTACCACCGAGATTTACACCCACCTTGACGTACAAGACCTGCGTCAGGCTATCCTCCAATGTCATCCTGCCAATAAAGGTTAAAGGTTATGGGTTACAGGTTATGGCTTATAGGACTATTGTTGCTTTCATTGCCTTTGCAGGCAGTGGAAACCATCATTGTCGGCGAAGTGGTTAACGAGACGACGGGAGAAGCTATTCCGAATGTGAATATTCATTTCCGGGGCACAAAGATAGGTACCAGTTCCGATGAGAACGGTTCATACGCCTTACGAGTCGATATGACCGGCAAGGCGCAACTGGTCTTCTCTGCGGTCGGCTACTACACTCAGCGTTTTGAGATCACGCCCGGAGCCTTGGCGGGTCTGCAGGTAGCGATGCGGGAAAAGACGACCACACTGACGGAGATTGTCGTGGCGCCTAATGAGAACCCTGCACTCGAACTGCTGCGTCAGGTACGGGCACACCGTCCGGACAACGACCGCACACTGCATCCTGAACAGTCTTTTGTGGCGCAACGCGAACAGACACTCTATGTCTCACATATCCAGAAACGGCACCTGCGTCGAGCACTTTGGCGCAGTCTGCAGTCAGGTATGATCGCACAGGAAGACTCTACCTATATCCTGCCCTTATACCGCGAGACGCAGTCGTTCCGACTCTCCGGTCAGGAGATGATCCCTGCTAATGATCAACGCACTCAGGCGCTCATTCTCTCGTCCACGGACTACTCGTCCCTCTTGGGCGGGGAAGGCAACCTCAATTTTTATGCCAACTCCGTCTCCCTCATGGGGCACGCGTTCCTCTCGCCCTTGGCCAGCGGAGGCAACCTATATTATCGCTATTATATCGTCGAAGACGATACTATCTCTAATCACGTTCGAATAGACTTTCGGACGAAAAACTCGTTCTACGCCACCTTTAACGGTCAGATGGTGATTGATACCACTACGTTTGCGCTTCGTTCTATCAGTGCCTATGTACCGGCGGAAGTAGCTGTCAACTACGTCAACACCTTACATGTGTCGCAGACGCTGAACGAAGACGGTTCTATCGCAGACGAACATGTCTCCGCCATCTTGGATATCGCTATCAAATCCGAGCAAGCCGGCACGGTCTTCCCGACCCTATTGCTGACAACCTCGCTAAAGAATAACACGAGTCAGCCTAGGATACCTGGTATTCCTAGGGAATCTAATACTCCTATTCCGCCAACAGACTCCGTATTCGCCACCTTGGACAGTCTGCCTATTATCCGCACGGCCAAATGGATTGCTACGATTGCCACCACGGGATATATACCTACCGGCACACCGGTCGATATAGGACATATCGAAGAGATACTACAGGTCAACAAGCACGAAGGAGTACATATCGGTTTACCGTTCCGCACCAACGAGCGTTTCTCCGAAGTGATCAGCCTCGAAGCCTCCGTAGGCTACGGATTCAAGGACCGCAGTCCAAAAGGTATGGGACGAATCTCCATTAATCTTCCCACACCGAGGAAAAACACCTTGCAACTGGAGTACAACGACCGCTATGTTTGGTCGGAGGTAGATGATTTTGACCGTCTGTTGCGGGAGAACTCCATGGGTTGGGGAAACTTCGATTTCACGGCATATGCTTTCGAGGCGTTGCACCGTGACTCGCTGTGCGTCAACACCGCCATGCGCCAACGACAGATTCAATTCCGTTGGTTCGCCGATTGGACTCCTCATCTGGAGACGCAGACCTATCTTCGCGCAGGTTGGAATCGGGACGCTCCTTACACCATGCCTATTGATCCCTACTCCTATCAGTCCATGTCGTTCATCGCACGTCTAAGCTGGGGCGAACGCAAATACGACGGTTTCTTCATGCGCCGTTATGCTTATTCCCACAAGTACCCCGTTCTGTACCTCGGACTGGAAGCCGGTCACTGGCAAAGCGCCAACACGCAAAGTGCACTCTACGCGCACTTACGTCTCATGCTCACCCAGCACGCTAACCTCGGCATGGGTGGCACCCTGACATATGCGCTGCAAGCGGGTGCTATCTTCGGGCACGTGCCGCAGACGATGCTCTGGCAGGCATCCGCCAACCAAGGATATGCCTACGACCCGTACCGTTTCACTTTGCTGCACGGCTACCAATTGATGGCAGACAAATACGTCACACTGCAGACCGAGTGGAACGGACAAGGCATTCTCTTTAACCTCATTCCCGGTATCCGCTGGTTGCACTTGCGCGAGCTGGTAGAAGCCAAGATTGCTTACGGCTACCGGAGTCATTCGGTTTGTACGCTATCGGCCGGAGACACAAGCGGGCACCAGTTCTATTCCGAGATAGGAATAGGAATCGGCAACATTCTACGTGTTGCCGACCTATACTCTGTTTGGTCGCTCTCGCCCGAAGTAGCATGGGCGATGCGTTTCCGTATTCATTTGGGATTATAAAGCTGCCGGTTTGACCGCTATTGCCAAACCGCCTCCGGATGCCATGCGTAACTGCAGCACATCCGCAGCCGTCACCGTCTGTTCCTCTATCTCATAGTCGTACGGATTGGTCTGCCAGTCCGCTTCCTCTCCGTCCCGATAGATCGTGGCGACGTACGTCTTTCCCTCCGTTAACATACTCAACGGGATCGTCACTTCGCGTGCCTCGTCCGCATTGACACCGCCTATATACCAATTCTCGCTGCCGCGCTCCTGACGGGCGAAGATGCAGTACTCTCCGATCACACCATCGACTAACATCGAGCGCTCCCAGTTGCAGGGCACATCTTCAATGAAATGGAACGCGTCCGGGTGCTTCATGTAGTTCTCCGGCAGGTCACACGCCATCTGCAGCGGACTATAGATGCACACGAACAGGCCCAATTGGTTCATGAGTGTTGCGTGCACGCGGGTCTGCGGCATGACGGGATTCTCAAACGCGAACACACCCGGCGTGTAATCGACCGGTCCTGCCATCACACGTGTGAACGGCAGTATTGTCACGTGGCTGCACGGACTGCCGCCGTCATTACTCCATGCGTTCCATTCCTGGCCCCGGACTCCTTCCTGCGTCATCAGGTTCGGCCACGTTCGCTGCAGACCGGTCGGCATGACCGGCTCGTGGTTGTCGATAGCGATATGGTACTTGGCAGCGGTCTCAATGATCTTACGGTAATGGCGCACGCCTGATTGCCCTTTGTTCCACTGCAACCCGTCCACCGTGCGGATGATCGGCGACACGTAGCCGGTCTTGATGGCATGGATTCCATGCGCCTGATGATACGCATACGCTGCCTCCAATTGGTCTTCGTAGTCGGCAGCATTACCTCCGGTCTCATTGTGTCCGATGATCTGCACACCCAGACTGTCGGCCAATTGGCTCAGGTAATCCATGTTCCAATCATCATACGGCTCGGTGAACGAGAAATGTTCCCAGGTCTCCCATCCCAAGTTCCATCCTTCGGCTAACACAGCCTGAATACCGTGCTCCTTGGCGAAACGCAAGTACCGTTCCATATTTGCCGTCGTCGCACCATGTATCGGTCCCTGCTCCCAGGTCATAGACTTCATGTGCATCCCCCACCAGATACCAATGAACTTCATCGGCTTGATCCAACTTGGGTCTTCTATTGCGCAGGGCTCGTTCAGATTGAGCATGATACGCGAAGCGACCATCTGTCTTAGGTCATCCGCCAATATGACCATGCGCCACGGGGTCGCAAACGGCAGCGTTTCATAGGCTTTGGCATCCAATGCCTGCTTGGTACTATCCAGCCACGGCGTCAGATAGATGCGCAACGCGCCATCCTTCATATATAGGTTTTGCGCCGGATAGTCATACAACGCAGCCTCATGCACAAACGCATACCCGCCATCTGCCAACTCCAGCGTCACAGGCGAACAGAGGGTGTCTGTCTGCTCGGAGAGCGGAGCCTTAGTCCACAGCCCTTCGTAGTACTCCGTACGCCAAGGGATAGACCATGCCGCATGGTCCGCCGCGAAGCGGTATTCGGAGATCTCGTCAGTGATGGTCAGCGAACGCATCTCTTGCTCGGGGAAGATATAACGGAAAGCTATCCCGTCATCGAACACGCGGAACAGCACATCCATTCGCACTCCCGACTGATGCTGCAGCGCTACCCGCATCTCATAGTGTCGGTCTACTATTACGCGTTCTTCTCCCCACACCGTTTCCCATTTGTCGGAAAAGAATTGGCTCTCTGTGTCGGTAATCTCAAAGCCGGAAGTCAGATCCTGCTCTGCACATGCCAGTCCCAGCGAAGACCACAGAATGAGAGTCGTATTGTTTTTGCTCACGCTATACTGCGGCACACCGGATTTATTCACACGAAATGTGAGAGTTACTTGTCCGTTGGGCGAACTGATTTGGGGTTGTTGATTACATGCTGCAAACAGCAAAAGAAATGGTAGCAGATAGAAGATTCGTTTCATAAGAGATAGGGTTAACTATGTTTTGGTGGCAAAGGTAGTGCTTTTTTTTGACATACGCAAATAAAAACAAAAAAATCGCACATACGCTTACACGTACATGCGATTTTTCGAATTAGAACACTTCCGTCCAACGGCGACGAACCGGACTTAGTCCAGGTCCAAGAGGTGGTATCGGATGCGGATCCGTAGGACTGCCACTCAGTATACAATTACCCATACTGATTGTCTCAACCTCCATAAGAGGGTTTATATATGCTTTCTTTTCCATAATTTTTCCTCCTTATTTAACCATTTGACCATCTACCGTGTATACATTGTTGCCACGGATGATATATACCTTATTGTCAATGAGCACTTTCTTGATTTCGCCTTGCGCATCCACTACGGCCTCGTCCACACCGGTAGCCACTTGCGGTGCTTTCGCGCTCACTCGCAGACCGTACTCGGCTGTTGTACCTTGCTCCAGAGTCATCACATAGTCGCTCTCCGAGAGGTTCCAGATAGCTTCGCCGTTGCGAGTCAGATAGAGCGTTGCATTACCGCGTTCCTGCGAAGCAGAGAGGACATATTCTCCAGCTTGCGGAGCAGAGATATTCAACGGGTATTCGACGCTCTCACCTTGCAGCGCAAGGGTGTTCTTACAGAGTTTTGCATCATAGCGGTTGATCCACATCTGTGCGTTCAGTGCGCTGACGCCCATCTTCGCAAGATCCTTACCGATGACGTATTCATTAGCCTTTTCTTCAGCCGTCTGAACAATCATACGGTCATTCAACCGGCCTGCCTGCGTCAATTCGACTACGAAACGGTTGTTTGCCTCTGTAGTGGTTTCAGGCGCACGATGGTAAGGAGCAGGGGATGCGCCACCTATCTGAACTGCTACAACAGTGGCAGGAGAGCTTACCTGAACGAACATCGGTTCACCTACAATCATGTTGCTTGTAGAGCCAAGAACATAACTGTCATTACCATTATATTTCAGGACATCTCCATCCGCAGCTCCGGTGCTCAAATCTGCATGGTACAAAGCGGGGTTGGCAATCGCATTCCAGTTGGATTGGCTAGCGATACTACCACCTGCAGGCGATACTGATGTCTCCGTGTTCCAGATCTCTGCGCCGTCTTTCTTATAGAATTGAACAGCTGTCTGCGCATACTTGAACCAGATCATATAGAGTTTACCCGGCTGCATGTCATGTCCGTTTTGATCCAGGAAATGCCAGTAGTCATTTCTGCCCTCATCACGGTTTGCCGTTGCATACGCATTGGCATCGAACTCAAGGACATAGACGCTGTTAGCAGCGAAGGCATTGCCGCTCTTATCACGAATGCCGCTGAGTGCTACCGTCCAAGGCACAGCTACGGCGTACCATGTCTGTGCAGCAAAGTTCTTTTCCAAGCGGAAGATCGCTTCACCGGTTAAAGTCAAGTTATTAGCGCCTTTCAATTCAGAAGAGTTAATGCCATTAGAAGTGATGACGAGATCATTCTTCTTGACGTCCGCACTTGCAAGATCAGCGCTTCCGGACGCACCCAAGATAAGATTCGTAGGCAGGACAGGGGTCTTGCTGAAATGTGCATAGAAGGCTGCATCTCCGCTTACCGTAGCCGGCAGAGGAACAACTGCACCGCCTTGGGTTGCCGACCACCCGTCAAAGGTATAACTATAGTCTGCATCTGCATTCTTGGTCGGAGTAGCACTGTTATATGCCACTTCTGCACCATACGGCTGGTCAATATCCATTTCGATATTAGCCGTACCTGCTTCGTTCTTCCAATAAACGGTATATTGGTTAAGCACTGCAGCAAAATGTGCATAGTAGGTTGCATTTCCCGTCGCCTTCGGGGTCATGTTGTTCTTGTAGAACACACCTTCTTCCGGATAATCCGTATCTGTTACCCAACCGTCAAAGACATACGAATACTGGGCGTCACCCACTTCAGTTGGCGCAGGGCCTGTGTAGATAGTAGCTGTATTCTCTAATTGCGTAACAGGATCTACCAGATTAGCGGTACCAGCCTCATTTTTCCAAGTAATCGTATACTTGGTTCCTTCTCCGTCGTACGTAAAGTTAGCTACCAGATTGACATCTGATGTAACGGTGATAGTGGTATCCAAATCACTTTGACCGGCGCTCCATCCATTAAAGGTATAACCGGAATTAACAGAAAGCGTGATAGTTGCCGATGTATTGTAGTCATAAATACCTGCACCGGAAATTGCACATGCACCGGAAGGATTACTCTTGACGCTAACGGTATATTTGTTAGTCGTCGGAGTAAATACCGCTCTATAAGTAGCATCACCTGTCACTGTTTGTATCTGCGGTGTCCATGCGAACGAATAGGTATATTGTGCTGTATTGGTTTTCGTCGGTGCTGACGAGCAAACCGGTGTTTCGCCATAAGCATATGGGTTGGTCTCTATCTCATTTCCGTATTCGTCTTCAAAACGAACAGAATAGAGCACTGCCTCCTCACGATATACAGCAACATAGGTCATAGCCTGTGTTACTTCCGTTACAGCCGGTGACCAATGGTCGAAGACATAGGTATATTCTGCTGTTGCCGGCTTGCCACCGAACGATTTGTCTTCTTTCTGCGGTTTGCCCTCTACAATAGCCGGCGGTGTCGGCATAGTACCTACCTCCACGCTGTCTTTCTTCAGTTCCGTCTTACCGTCATAGTCAACGAAGCGGATAGCGAACTCTGTCGGCGGTTCGGGCAGCCACGTAGCTACATAGGTAGTATCGTGCGTTACAGCGGCGAGAGCCGGTTCCCATTGGAGGATATATCCCGTACGGGTCGGTTCGTTCTCACATACCGGCATTTCGTTGCGTGCCAGCAAGTGACGCTCAATCTCCATACCACCGTCTTGCTCAAACACGATGGTGTATTTGATTTGCTTAGCCTCGTAGGTAGCCGTGTAGGTTACATCGCTGGTCACTTTGCCGAGAGCCGGACTCCATCCGGTGAAGTCGTAGGTATAATCGATACTTGCCGGACGCGTCGGGTTCGTACTCATGTACTCTGCTATTGTGCCATAAGGCACTTCGTACGTTCTCAGTACAGTGCCGTTGTAGTCTTTCCATGTGATAGTAAATCTCTTCTCTTTCCAACAGGGAACAACGATTGAATCAAGCGGATTTCCTTTACCATCCAATTCCACCGAGGCATAAGTTCCATCATTTGCCTCTTTGTTGATAGTATCCCAATAGTAATAAGTATCGTTAGACGGGTGAAGACAATGATAAAGATTATTCTTCTGTTCTACTTCCCACCATTGGCAATCACGTGTCATGATAAACAAGCGTCCTGCCCCCGCAGCATCACTGAAAGTATGGTCGCTATTACCTTCCATTTGCCAAATTTCATCAAACGGGTCTCCATCTGCATCAAAAATTTCCACCAGTTCTGCCCTACGCACAACTACTTCTACATATTCCTGTGATTTGATATAATAAATCTCATTTTCCGGATTCGCTTCATCCACTGTAAAACATGCACGCTGCATTAATTTTGTCCAACGACCACCTGTATTATCCAAGTCCATATAACAATAGGTATCGTCTTCTGCAGCTTCTGCCCCTGCCTCTACGTAAGCATATTCTGTTTCTGCAAATACTATATCGTTCTTTAGTTTGACCGGATAGAAAGTTACACCACCATTTTTCTGACTAACACTAACATAGTCCTTATGATCATTCGTAAAGAACAAGAACGTACCAGCATCCTCAACGGAAGAGAAAATATCCGCTCCATGCTCTGATGTATAAACAAATCCATCTCGGGTTTCAAAAGCGCCATGCACATTTATCTTTGCACTCCCAATTCCTTCATTGTCATCTACTACACGAGTCGTTGGCTGACCATTAAACAATGGAGTATAAGAGACTAAGCGAGCAAATTCTCCCTCTGCATTATCCGACCAATCTTGCCAGTCAAAAACATACAAATCGCCACTATTAAAGTTAGGGTTCTTGGATATATAAACCGTAGCCTCTTTATCAATCTCTACTTCACAACCCGGTAACAACTCCGTATTTTGTGTAAAGTCTAATTCTCCGGACAATAGGTGTAACTTGAAGTTATTGGTAAGAGGCAAATTATATTGGCTACTATTCAATACAACTTCTGTAGGAACCATCTCTTTAGGAACATCTACTCCTAACAGTCCCGGCACCATAGGGAATAACGGAGAGCTTACCAGTGGAATGATCAACTGCCCCACATGCGCACCACTATTAATATCATACACCTGCTGGTCTGTTGATGCATCGTACCATTTGCGCACCCATGTATTTTCCGCGTCAGCCATCTCATCCATTGAGAACATAGCAGGTTCTCCACTGGATACACCAATGATTTTTATATCATCAGCCGACATCATCACTTGGATACCGAGCCCTTTCTCACGCACTGTAGTTGCTGTTGACAAAATAGCTCCAGGATGATATTTAACAGGCACCTCAATATTTTGAATGAAATAGGTATTCAAAGGGAACAAATCAGTACCAAGTATAAGTCCCATACCAGCATTCATGGCAGATCCCCAATCTCCCATTTGGAAGAGTTCATGTACAGTAGAACCGCGACGTGCATCTATCTCTCCCATCGGCACATGCTTTTGATCATCTGCGGATGCTATATCACCGGTTATAAAGCCCCAAGCGCGAAGCACAGAACGGTCTTGCAGTGTCATGTGACTTCCTTTGTTCATCTGGAGCAATCCATGCGTACCACATGCGGCACCGGTATATACGCCTCCATAACTATACTGAGATCCGGCAACCTCAATCGTCCCATAAACATCCATATTTACTCCGCTTTCGAAAATTAATCTGCGGTGCATAGACGGTTTGATAGCACTATCGGTCAAATCAGAACCCAAGTCATACATACGGTTAACGACCTCTGTTTCAGAGTCTTGTGTGTCATTGCGTGGGATAAGTAGAATTGCATTCTCAGGCAAAGTATAATATCCTGCAGGCAATGTGTAATCGTTATCCATCACAATGGTCAAATGCTCATTTGTTGTGTTTGCAAAAGCCAACGCATCTTCTAATGTAGCATATGACGTAGAGCCGATATGACATACACTCACACCTGCCGTCTTTGCATCATTCCAATCTCCGGAAAAGAACTTGTACCCGTCGCGGAACTCTGCACCTGACGTATTGCGCCATATTGCTTTCCCACTCACGATACTCAGTTCACTCTCATTCGCTTGGAAATAAGCGGATACAAAATCAATTGTGCCATCATTCAGTTTGTTAGGATCAGCAAACTTTCCGCAATTTACAGTCAACGTACCGCCCGAAATACAATTCAACGCCTTTGTACCACCATCTATAATCGCAAGTTTTTCCACAGTAGCAGTACCTGTTGCATCGACTTGAAGACCATAATCGGCACCAGAGATTGTTCCCTTACGGATAGTTGCACTACCGCTATTTACCATAATAGCGACTGCATTGGTAGTATTAAACGCACCACCGTTCAGTATCAGTGTAGCATTCGAGTTCAACGTAGCCGTAAGCACACCGTCCGTAGTAGTCATAGTGCCGTTATTGGTTACACTGCCTGTGATGGTAGCACCGTTCTGTTCTAACGTACCGTAATTGATTAATGCAGCACTAATCTTACCGCCGTTAAGGACTAATTTACCATTGACAGTGATTTCATCGGTAATCTCACCACCAAATGCACTATACGCCAACGTCACGTTCGTATTATCACTGACTGCCAATGTGCTTAATGAATAACCGTTTAAGTCTAATGTAATATCTTTGGTAATAGTAACCAGAGAAGAATAATTGCTATTTAATTTCACAATCGGGTTTGTATATCCGGTCAAATCTTCTGTTGCCAATTCAGACCAATCAATGGCTTTTACATAGTTTTTTCCATCGTACAGCGAAATATCATAATCACTACTTAATGCTGTACGTGCATTAAGATACACATTCATCCGGATATCTGCTTTTGTTTCCAAGACAAGATTAGCCGCATATTCAGCCGGAGCATCATCCGGTGCTGTAAATTTCACCTTAACAGTTACTTTTCCGGAATTTGTTTCGTCATAATCCCATTCTGTTACTTCCCAAGCGCCATTAGTACCTGCTTTTTTAGTTACTTGCGGAACTTTAAAATCCTCAGCATCTATATCCTCTGCTTCGCCGTAAAGTGCAATTACAACAGATTGAGAGCATTCACCACTATTGTCTGTTGAATTACTACCAGTGATAACATAATCGGTCATACGTATCGGTTCAAAAGTACCATAAATAGTGTAGTTCGCAACCTCATTCGAATCCGTTGACACATCGTACTTTCTAGTTAATCTCTCACGTACGCCATCCTCTTCCATGTCATGAATATCCGTTCCATCCGGAGTAAAAGACCAGCCGGTGAAAAAATATCCCGGAGCCGGTTTTGCCCAAGCGTACATATATACCTGAAACTCAGACATTCCGCGCATGGAAATATTCAAACCATTCGTTTTAACATTGCTTTTTCCCTCCTCATAAGTATTTTCAAATGGTTCGGATTCATCGGTAGTCACATATACAAATCCGCTACCTGTGGTAGAAGGCATACCCGTCAATTGCGCATTATACTTAGGATTGGCTGTCAGGGCAGCCATAATCTCCCGACGTTGATCTTCATCAAGTTGATTAAGTAAACCTCCGGCCCACGCTGTTGTGCTCATCCCGAGAACAAACAGCAACATCAAAAATCTAACAACTAATTTTCTCATCACATTTTGTTTTTTTATGTTTATTTTTATTGTTTTTTCTCAATCCATTTCTGTCTCACAAGCGTTATGGCGAACGCCAGTGCCAAGAGGATATGCGGCCAATCCACGAGGACATGACCCCAGAGAAGCATACCGATCATGACGGCACACCAGACAACAAGGATGACAGCATACGGGATCGCCCAGTAACGGCGCAAAAACCATGCCAAAGCCGGCAACACATTGAACGGAATGATCAACCAGTTCCAACTCGTACACGGCAGAGAGGAGAAACAAACCAGATACGTCATCAGCATCCCTAACCCGGTAACAATCGTCATCACGATGCTGTCCACGACATCTCCCGCCACACGCCAGGCGCGCGAATGAGCATCCTTCGCGCACAATGCACCGATAGCCAGCAGCAACACAATCAAAGATAGCAGGAACGGCGTAAAGACAGTCCGTTTCGGTTGCCATGTGCCGTGCACCAGCTCTTTGCCTTCGCTCGCCAGCACCGGCAGTCCGTTATCAAAGGTCGCTTGTTGCCACACTTCCACCAAATCAGTCGGTACGATCAGTTTCTGCTCGCAACTCATCGGTTGCTCTGCTTCCGTACCAATCATGAAATAGAGGAAGAACTCCGTCCACGGTGCCGTGGTGATATAGTCGCGCACCAACTCACGAATTGTATGGTCAGTATATTTCTTCGACCAGGGCGCATAGTGAATACCACTCGGTCCAACCACTTGACGGATCACCATTACCACCGATTTGGCGCAGCCGCGTTTGAAATAGTCATACGGCAGTGTCATTCCCGCCGTCTGCATCTCATCCATCCTTTTCCACAACTGCTGCTCTTGCTCCGGAGACAGGTTGATCTTATACTCTGTCACACCGCGTCCCAGCTGGTCATACATAGCCAAGAACACTTCCGTCGGGAAGGCATACATGCCCATTTTGAGATCTCCGCGCAGGTACGTCCACATCTTCGCGCGTACATTTTCGCCTTCATACGAGAAAACATAGTCCAGATCATACACCGGACACTGCAAACGCAGTGCGGCATGCCCAAGAGACGAGTACAGCACTTCATACGGTTCACACACCAACAAACTCACTGTCACAAAATCCTCTGCTTGTCGGTTGATGGTGTCATTGAAGCCCGTTTGCTCATTACTCTCCTCCACAGACAAAGCAGGTCCTTGCCCCCATGCGAGCATGGAGAAAAAGAGCAAAACGGATAATATGTTCAGGCGTATGCGCATTTGTACCTTAAAAAAAACGGCGCAAAATTACAAAAAAAAAGGAATATATGCAAGAAAAAATTGATAAAATGCACAAAAAATATTTCTTTTGCAAACATCAGTCAACAAAATCATAAAGAACACCCGCAGAAACGGATGTTCTATAAACAACTACGTTGTTTGAATTACAGCGTGACGCCGTTCTTGAAGATAGCTATCTCGTGATAGCCGTTCTTCTCGTTATTCGTCTTCGCACCGTTGGCTACTTCGATCACGAATTCCGCGAAGCGCTTAGCCACCTGCTCCATCGGCTCGCCTTCTGCTATCACACCGGCATTGAAATCTATCCAGTTCGGTTTGTTGTGATACAAGTTCGAATTGGTGGAAATCTTCATCGTCGGCACATAGGTACCAAACGGTGTACCGCGACCGGTTGTAAAGAGCACCATATGACATCCGCAGGAAGCCAGTGCCGTCGAAGCCACAAGGTCATTACCCGGCGCAGACAACAGGTTAAGCCCCTTCACTTGCAAACGTTCACCATATGCCATCACACCGCGCACGAGCGAAGCACCGCATTTCTGCGTACAACCAAGCGCTTTGTCCTCGAGTGTCGATATACCGCCGGCTTTATTACCCGGACTCGGATTCTCGCCGACAGGCTCACCGTGCGATAGAAAATAGTCTTTGAAATCATTGATTAGATGCACGGTTTGATCGAACAGATCTTTGTTCGCGCAACGGTCCATCAGTATCGTCTCTGCGCCGAACATCTCCGGCACTTCGGTCAGTACGGTCGTTCCTCCCTGTGCAACCAACCAGTCACTTAAGCAACCAAGAAGCGGGTTAGCAGTAATACCGCTGAATCCGTCCGAGCCACCGCATTTCAGGCCCACACGCAGTTCGCTCAACGGCACTGCCACACGCTCGTCTTGTTGCGTTTTGTCATATAGGTCACGCAGAATAGGCATACAGTACTCCACTTCATCGCCTTGAATCTTCTGCGTTACGACAAACTTAACGCGATCTTCATCGATTTCACCGCAGAATTCTTTGAACACATCCGGTTGGTTGTTCTCACATCCAAGGCTGACAACGAGTATCGCACCTGCATTCGGATGGTGAATCATATCACGCAGAATCTTTTTCGTATTCTCGTGGTCGTCTCCAAGTTGTGAGCATCCGTAGTTATGCGTAAAGGCGAAGATATTGTCCGATCCTGTCTCCCTACGCAGACGCTCTGCACACTTCTGTATGATTCCATTCACGCAACCCACCGTCGGAATGATCCACACTTCGTTACGGATACCGACTTGACCGTCTTTGCGGCGATACCCCATAAAAGTTCTGGATTCATCGGGAATATTCAGCACTACATCCTTGGGATGATACTCATATTCGAGCAGTCCGGCAAGATTCGTTTTGATATTATTCTCATTCATCCAACTGCCGGCTTTCTTTGCTTCACGTGCATGACCAATCGGGAATCCGTATTTGATAACGTTCTCACCCTCTGCCAGGTCTTTGATAGCTATCTTATGGCCTGCCGGAACATCTTCAAGTACGGTAATGGCTTTACCGTCTACTTCTATTACGGCTCCTGCCGACTGCGGCTGTATCGCTACAACCACATTGTCGGCAGGATTGATTTTAAGAATATTCGTCATATTAGAGAATCGTTTTAACGGTTTCTAACATACCTTTTGCTTCGATTTCATCGAGGAATTTAACAACCATATCAGTCAGCCCCGGGATCTTATTGAGGTCCTCTTTGCTCTCTTTCCAGATGATGTCGGTAGCACCAAGCACACCTTCTGCCACTTTGCGGTGATCACCGGTAGCCCAGAGTTGTGCGAGCAGGTCCATGATCTCTTGTGCATCGTTCGGTTGAATCGGTGCACCGTCTGCGCGGGTACCACCCTTGTAATATGTGATGATAGCAGCCAAACCGAGTACCAAACCCTTCGGCAGTTCGCCTTTACGCTCCAGATAAACCTTCAAGCCCGGCAGATCGCGCGTCTCGAATTTCGGGAACGAGTTAAGCATGATGCTGGTCACAGCGTGATCCACATACGGGTTGTTAAAACGCTCCAATACGCTCTCGCCATAAGCTTTCAGTTCGTCCTTCGGCAAGTTGAGAGTCTCGAGCAACTCATCGAACATCACTTTGTGAATGTACTTACCCAAAACCTCATGGTTGCAAGCATCGCGAACGATGTTCACACCACTGAGGTAAGTGACAGGACTGAGGACAGTGTGCGGGCCGTTGAGCAGCGTCACTTTGCGCTCGTGGTAAGGTTTCTCGCTCTCTGCAATCAGCACGTTCAGACCGGCTTTGTTAGCAGGAAACTCTGCCTCGAGCTCCTCGATCGACATGTTCTCCGGTTTCTCGATCACCCAGAGGTGGAATATCTCAGCTTGTACAACGAGGTTGTCGTTGTAGCCCACTTTCTCCTGAATCTCAGCGATATCTTTACGCGGGAAGCCCGGCACGATACGGTCCACGAGGGTAGCGCACACGTAGTTGTATTTCTCAAACCACTCTTTGAAACCGGCATAGTCAGCTCCGAAATCATCTTTCCACAACTCGATATACTTGCGGATGCAGTCTTTGAGGTGGTGTCCGTTGAGGAAGATCAGCTCGCACGGCATGAAGATCAAACCCTTGGTCGGGTCACCGTTGAAGGTCTTATAACGACGGAACAACAGCTGAACCAACTTGCCCGGATACGAACTTGCCGGTGCATCAGCGAACTTACAGCTCGGATCAAACGTGATACCTGCCTCAGTGGTATTGGAGATAACAAAACGAATCTCCGGCTGCTCTGCGAGTGCCATGTATGCCCAGTTCTGTGTATAGGGATTGAGGGCACGGCTGATGACATCAATACGCTCAAGCGAGTTAACGGCTTTACCATCCAGACGACCTTGCAGGTTAACATGATACAGGCAGTCCTGACCGTTGAGCCACTCTACCATACCCTTGTCAATCGGCTGAACTACTGCCACCGAACCGTTGAAGTTCGTCTTGGCGTTCATGTTCCATACAATCCAGTCCACGAATGCGCGGAGGAAGTTACCTTCACCAAACTGGATGATTTTCTCGGGCGCTACGCTCTTCGGCGCGGTCCACTTGTTCAATGCTTTTTTTGCCATAATGCTTAGATTTTATTAAATGTTTATTTATTGTTTCTCTTGTTCGCAAACCTTTGCGGTGCAAAGGTACAAAAAAAAAATGACATGTGCAAATTTATTTTTCATTTTCCACAAAAGTCGTCAAAAAATGCATATAAATTTGCGTATATGCAAAAATTGTTGTAATTTTGCAGTCCGTATGGATTTTTTGGAAGGATTAAATCCGTCTCAGCGAGAGGCGGTGACATATACCGAAGGAGCTTCGCTCATTGTGGCGGGAGCCGGATCCGGTAAGACACGCGTGCTGACATACCGCGTCGCATACCTGCTGTCACAAGGTGTGCCGGCTGGGCGCATCATGGCGTTAACGTTCACCAACAAAGCGGCACGGGAGATGAAAGAGCGCATTCAGAAGTTGGTGGGCGAAGATGCTCGCTACCTTGTGATGGGTACGTTTCATAGCGTGTGCACGCGTCTCATACGCCCGTACGCAGATTTGTTAGGTTTCACACGCGATTTCAGTATTTATGACACCACCGATACCAAATCGGTTCTTAAAGCGATTTGCAAAGAGCACGGATTAGACGAAAAAATCTACAAACCGGCAGCGGTATATAGCCGTATCTCCATAGCCAAGAACCGAGGCATTTCTCCCGATGAATACGAAAAAAATAGCCAATTATTGCGTGAGGATCGCGAGATGCGGCTGTACGAACTGCCTACAGTTTATGCACTATACCAAGCGCGGCTAAAAGCGACCAATGCAATGGACTTTGATGATCTGTTGATTAACATGCTCCGTCTATTGAACATCAGCCCCGAGGTGCGCGAACGGTACCAACAGCAGTTTCAGTATATCTTGGTCGATGAGTATCAGGACACGAACTATATCCAGTTCCTACTTGTTAAACGGTTTGCCGAACCGCAGAACAACATCTGCGTAGTAGGTGATGACGCGCAGTCGATATACTCATTCCGCGGTGCAGACATTCGTAACATTCTCAATTTCAGACAAGTCTATCCGCAAGCGCGTTTATTCAAATTGGAGCAGAACTACCGCTCCACGCAGAACATCGTCAATGCTGCCAATTCGCTCATTCACAAAAACATCAACCAAATAGAGAAAACCGTTTATTCAAAAAAAGAGCAAGGTCAACCGCTAACACTACAGGCGTACATGGACGACCGAACGGAGGCACTTGGTGTGGCGACGCATATTCAGAAAATGCGGCACAAAGGATACAACTCATTCGCAGTATTATACCGCACCAATGCACAAAGCCGGGTAATAGAAGGCGAGTTGCGTAAACTCAATATCCCCTACCGCATCTACGGCGGCACATCGTTCTATCAGCGCAAGGAGATCAAAGATGCCTTAGGCTATTTCCGCTTGGCAGTGAACGGGCGTGACAACGAAGCCCTGCTGCGCATCGTCGGCTTCCCGGGACGTGGCATCGGAGAGACGACGATGAAGAAGGTAGCGGTGAACGCAACCGAGCATCACCGGAGTTATCTGGATGTGATGCGTGCCCCCGAAGAGACAGGTCTGGAAGTTAATGCCGGAACGAAGAAGAAAATGCAAACTTTCGCCGGTCTCATCGATACTTTTCATGAGCAGAGCGATACGATGGACGCGTTCCAATTTGCCGAAACAGTGCTCCGCACTTCCGGTGTGATGACTGCCTTGGCAACAGATCTGACACAAGAGGGTATTGACCGTGCGCAGAACGTACAAGAGTTACTGAACGCCATTCGTGAGTTCGTAGCACAGCGGCAGAACGAAGGTATCGACTACACCCCCATCAGCGATTTCTTGAGCGAGGTGAGTCTGCTGACCGATCAGGACGAGCACTTAGAGGATACCACCGAACGTGTGACTCTGATGACTGTACATGCTGCCAAGGGATTGGAGTTTCCTGTTGTTTTCATCGTGGGAATGGAAGAAAACCTATTCCCGTCGCAGTTCGCCGAGCGCCCGCAAGAGATAGAAGAAGAACGGCGGTTGTTATACGTAGCCGTCACGAGGGCGATGGAACAATGTCACCTATCGTTCGCTAAGCAACGTTTCCGCAACGGTTCATTCTCGTTTGCCTCACCAAGCCGGTTCTTAAAAGATATAGACAGGCAGTATTTTAGCCTTCAGCAATCAGCCGCCAGCCATCAGTATAGTCGTCCTAGTGAACCTGGTATTCCCAGTTTTCCCAGGAAACCTGTTTTCTCCACTCCAGTCGCACCCAAAACCGGTCCGACCACACAACTGGAGTCCGACTGGAAAGCAGGTGACCGCGTGAGTCACCGTGTGTTCGGACAAGGGACTGTCAACCGCATTTATCGCGATGAAGTGACAGAAAACGACAAGATAGAGATAGCGTTCGACACACAAGGCACCAAGACGCTGCTACTCACACACGCCAAACTGGAAAGAATTGAGAATTGAGAATTCGTTAGCGGTAGATGAGATAACCGGCTACTCCGGCAAGGACAATTAGGAGAATCGGGTGACTCAAGAAAGTTGAAAGTTGAGAGTTGAAAGTTGAAAGTTTATTCCCTTCTTTCTTTCTAAAAATCTCCGGTGAAATCGTGAGAAATGCGACTATACCGAAGATGATCCAACTGGTTGAATCGATGAACGTGGTGGGTTTCATCAGCAGCAGTGCCGCCGAAGCAATCAAACCCAATACCGTAAAACGTAACATACGGAGCGTTTGCTCAAAATACGGATTTCCTTTAAACCGGCGATTAAGCCAGAAATAGGCTTTGCAAATACTGAGCATGATGATCAAGCTCGGTAGCACAATAGCTGACGTCGCCAGCACACTACCCCATATACCTCCGACCGTATAGCCGACATACGTAGCGCAGTTGATACCAATCGGACCGGGTGTAATCTGACTCACCGCCACAATATCCACAAACTCCTGCTGCGTCATCCAGCCGTTCTGCTCCACCTCCATCTGAATCAGCGACAAGATCGCCAAGCCCCCTCCGAAACCGAAGAGACCAATCTTGAAGAACGAAAGGAACAATTGCAGATAGATCATTTGCGCCTCCTTTCTACTATATCCACGACGATAAGTGTAATCACGATGGTTGCCACAATGACCCAGACGGGATTGACTCCAAGCAGCCAAATGAGCAAAGCTGCTACTATCGGAATGAGTGCAGTAAGCCAACTGATCTTCGCAGACTTGGCTAATTTGAACAAAGGAGCCGCAATCAGCGCCACTACTGCAGGACGAATACCTTTGAATACCGCTTCTACAGCCGGTAGTTCTTTCCAATCCGCAAACACCATGGCGATCCCCAATATAATCAAAAAAGACGGCAGCACTGCACCCAATACCGCACCGCACACCCCTTTCCAACCGCCGATGCGCCAACCGATGAAGATGGCAGAATTGACCGCAATGAGCCCCGGAGCGGCTTGCGCCAGGGCGATCATATTGAGAAACTCCTGCTCATCAATCCATCCCCTGCGGTCCACTACTTCACGCTGAATAAGGGGTAACATGGCATATCCTCCACCAAGGGTGAAGGTGCCTATTTTGAGATATGTCCAAAATAATTGGAAAAACACTTACTCTTTGTTCTCGCGCAATTGCTGCTTGATAAATTTAGACAGCATGTTGATGGCGGCATTATTATGCCCGCCCTGCGGAACAATGACATCGGCAAAACGTTTGCAGGGCTCGATGAACTGCTCATGCATCGGTTTAAGCACACGCTGGTAACGCTCAATCACCGCCTCAGCCGTGCGTCCACGCTCAATCACATCACGTTTCATGACACGAATCAGACGGTCATCGGCATCGGCATCTACAAATATCTTGAGGTCCATCTGTTGACGCAGGTTGTACTCCCGCAACGCCATAATACCCTCCACCACAATCACCTCTTTGGGTTCAATATGAATCGTCTCTTCTTGGCGCGTACAAGTGATATAGGAATAAATAGGCTGCTCGATAGCCTTGCCCTCTTTGAGCATAGAAATATGCTTGGTCAGCAAATTCCAATCAAACGCATCGGGGTGGTCGAAGTTGATATTCTGACGCTCCTCGACAGGAATGTGACTACTGTCCTTGTAGTACGAGTCTTGGGGGATAACTACCACTTCGCCCTTAGGAAGGCGCTCAATGAGTTTTTTGACTACCGTTGTTTTACCCGAGCCGGTACCGCCCGCAATGCCGATGATAAACATAATACGTTATTTTGATTGCTTGCCCCGGCTCTAAGCCGGTTTCGGGGTGCAAAATTACACAAAATATTTCATATACGCAAATTTATTTGCATATTTCCTACGTTTTATTTGTACATTCGGATTTTTTTTTGTAATTTTGCACCCGATTTATAATTTGGACAAATATCGCTTATATGAAAGAAATAACAACTAAGAAACTATTGGATACCATTATTGAGGGTATCCGCAACCGCAAAGGTCAGCGTATTGTGACCATTGACCTGCGCAAGATTAAAGAAGCACCGGTGGAGATGATGCTTATTTGTGAAGGACAAAGTAACACGCAGGTGTCCGCTATCGCAGACGAGATTGACGATTTCGTTCGTACAACCACGCATGTGCACCCGTTGTCCGTTTCCGGTCAGGAGAATGCCGAATGGATCGCGATGGACTACGGCACTATTTTTGTACATGTCATGCAGCGTGAACCGCGTGCATTTTATGATATCGAGCACCTTTGGGCAGACGGCAAAGTGACGGAGCTGCCGGATATGCTTTGATCATCGATTTAGGAATTAGGATTTCAAAATTAAGATTTTCGATTAATGGCAGATAAAGACAACAAAAAGCAACGCAGGTTGTTCCAACAGCCGCAAGGCCCCAAGAACGGCGGACCGCGGCGTTGGCTGGGTATCATCCTGTACACGGCCGCGTTTGCGCTGATGGGATATTATTTTCTGGGGAATCCGAAAGAAGATACCGGCACAAGCAAGGACCTAACATACACCAAGTTGAAAGCATACATAGAAGTGGGTGCGATAGAGAAGATCGTAGTCACCGATGATTTGCAGGCCAAGGCGACCGTACGTCCGCAAAACTACTCGGTGGTATTCGGGACACAAGGAGCCGGAGAAAATGCCAAAGGCACTCTGAAGACGCAAGTTCCTTCCCTGGAGGAGTTCTCCAAATACATCGATGAAGTGAACGCCTCGCGTAAGCAAAAAAACGAAGCGGCAGTGGATGTCAAGTTTGACAAATCGCACGACTATTGGTACCTCATTTTGGTGAACGTACTACCGTTCGTGCTCATTGTGCTGTTCTTCGTTTACCTCAGCCGCGGTATCGGCAACATGGGAGGCCCCGGCGGTATCTTCGGTGTCGGCAAAGCAAAAGCACAGATCTTTGACAAGGACAAGAAGGACAAAGTGACGTTCAAGGACGTAGCCGGTCTGTACGGAGCCAAACAGGAAGTACAAGAGATTGTTGAGTTCCTTAAGAACCCGAAGAAATACACCGAGATAGGCGCTAAGATTCCGAAGGGAGCCTTATTGGTAGGCCCTCCGGGAACAGGAAAGACCCTGTTGGCAAAAGCGGTAGCCGGAGAAGCGGACGTGCCGTTCTTCTCGATGAGCGGTTCGGATTTCGTAGAGATGTTCGTCGGTGTCGGAGCCAGCCGTGTACGTGACTTGTTTGCACAAGCGAAAGCGAAGGCTCCTGCTATCATTTTTATCGATGAGATCGACGCAGTAGGCCGTTCGCGCAGTAGAGGTGTAACGACCGGCAGTAACGACGAGCGCGAGAGTACGCTCAACCAGTTACTGACCGAGATGGACGGTTTCGGCACCAATAGCGGTGTGATCATCTTAGCCGCTACCAACCGAGCAGACGTGCTGGACAGTGCGTTGCTGCGTGCCGGACGTTTTGACCGTCAGATTCATGTAGAGCTGCCGGACCTGCAGGAACGCAAAGAGATATTCCAAGTACACCTGCGCCCCATCAAACTGGATGAGAGCGTTGATTTGGATTTCCTGAGCAAGCAGACACCGGGTTTCTCCGGTGCAGACATAGCGAATGTATGTAACGAGGCGGCCCTAATCGCAGCTCGTGGCGGACGTAAGAAAGTGACCAAACAGGATTTCATGGATGCAGTGGACCGTATTGTCGGTGGTTTGGAGCGCAAGAACAAGATCATGACCGAGGACGAGAAGCGCTCGATCGCGTTCCATGAGGCAGGTCACGCAACCATCAGCTGGATGTTACGCTGGGCTAACCCGCTTGTCAAAGTGACGATTGTACCGCGTGGTATGGCTTTAGGCGCAGCCTGGTATCTGCCGGAAGAGCGTCAACTGACGAACGAAGAGCATATACTGGACGAGTTGTGCTCGCTCTTAGGCGGTCGTGCTGCCGAGCAACTGTTCCTGAACCAGACTTCGACCGGTGCGCTCAATGATCTGGAGCGTGCTACCAAACAAGCCTATGCTATGGTAGCGTTCTACGGCATGAGTGACAAACTCAAAGATGTCAGTTTCTACGATTCCACCGGACGTTATGAGTACGGTTTAACCAAGCCCTATTCAGAACAAACCGCTACGCTGATTGACACGGAGACGCAACGCATCATCGCCGAGCAGATGGCACGTGCCAAACAGATACTGACCGAGCACGCAGAGGGACATCATCAATTGGCACAAATGCTCATTGAGCACGAAGTGATCACCAGCGAGGATGTAGAGCGCGTGTTAGGTCCACGTCCGTGGAAAAGCCGCGGAGACGAGTTGCTGGAAGTGAATGCAGCAATCGCAGAAGCGGAGTCTGCGAAAGCAAAGAAGAAACGTGCGCCGCGTAAGAAGAAAACGGAGGAGGCGCAACCTAATACAGAAGAAAATACTCAAACAACACAAGCAAATGAAGAGACTACTGCTTAACCTGATGCTGCTGTGCGCAGCGATGACCCTGGCTGCTCAAGAGGTACCGGAGAAACTGCCGTTGGATCCGGACGTTCGTTACGGTAAACTGGACAACGGTTTGACCTATTATATCCGTCATAACGAGCAGCCCAAACAACGGGCAGAGTTCCATATCGCACAATGCGTGGGTGCTATTTTGGAAGAAGATCACCAAAACGGTCTGGCACACTTCCTGGAGCATATGGCATTCAACGGAACACAACATTTCCCGGGTAAGGGAATCATCAATTACTTCGAATCCATCGGTGTTACGTTCGGTGGCAACATCAATGCTTACACCTCATTGGACGAGACGGTGTATCGTCTGTCGGACGTGCCGACATACCGTGAGGGTATCGTTGATAGCGCGTTGCTGGTGATGCACGATTGGAGTTGCGGTCTGCTGTTGCTCCCGGAGGAGATTGATGCAGAGCGCGGTGTGATCCGTGAAGAGTGGCGTACCGGCCGTACGGCACGTCGCCGTATCTGGAAACAGATGCAGGCTGCGATGTACCCGGGTTCACAATACGCTATCCGCGATGTGATCGGAGACACGGCGGTTATCAACAATTTTGGGTATCAGGCTATCCGCGACTATTACCATAAATGGTACGGACCTGACAACCAGGCCATTATCGTAGTCGGTGATATCGATATTGATGCTATCGAGGCAAAAATTAAGACCCTGTGGGCAGACGTACCGCGTCGTACCAATTACGGTGAGCGTCCTATCTACACGGTCAACCATAACGACAAACCGTTGATCGCTTTAGTAACCGATCCGGAAGCGGAAGGCAGCCGCATCACCCTGCAGTACAAGTTCGACCAGCTGCCCGAAGTGCTGCAAAGCACGGCACAAGAGTACACACTGGATCTGGTACGCGAATTGGCTTGCGACATACTCAACAACCGTTTCTCGGAGTTGGCTTTGGACCCGAACGCTTCGTTTACTGCAGCCGGTGCTTATTACGGTGAAGCGGTGAAAAAGATGGACGCATTCTACGGTGTTATTATCCCGAAAGAGGGACGTGAGACCGAGGCGTACAACGACCTGCTGTTCCAACTGGAGAAGATGCACCGCTATGGTTTTACCGCTGCGGAATTAGAGCGCGTGAAAGCTGAGAAAATGAATCAGATGGAGAAGTACTACAACGAGCGCAACACCCGCAAGAACTATAACTTAGCACGCGAATGTATCTTCCATTTCCTGGACGGAGACGCGATGCCGGGTGCAGAGTGGGAGTACGAATTCGTACAAGCTACTTTGCCGCTCATCTCGCTGGACGCAGTAAACACGATAGCACAAGCACTGACGCATGCCAACCCGACCGTATCCATCTCCGGACCGGAGAAAGAGGGTGTGAACCTCCCGTCGGAAGAGACTATTCTCGCATCGTTGGCAGGATTGAGCGAACTGGCGATTGAGGCACCGGAAGAAGAGACATTCGATGCTACGCTAGTCAAGAAAGCACCGCATAAAGGCAAGATCAAATCCGTTACACGCAACGAAGAGTTAGGCATGACCGAATGGACTCTGAGCAACGGTATCAAAGTGGCCTTCCGCCCGACGCAGTTCAAGGCAGATGAGATCCTGATGCGCGGTTTCTCGAAAGGCGGCTACTCGCTCGTCAAGACCGAAGATCTGCCGTCCGCATTAGCAGCTACCGCGATCATAGAGTTCAGCGGTCTGGGTCGTTTCAATGCTACCCAACTGGAGAAAGCGCTGACCGGCAAGACTGTTTCCGTTTCTCCTTCTATCGCTGATAACACGGAGCAGATGCATGGTTCATCGTCCGTCAAAGACTTCGAGACGATGTTGCAGTTGACTTATCTCTATTTCACATCTCCGCGTCGTGATGAGCAGGGCTATGAGACCTTCATGGCACTGATGCGTAACCAATTGGCTAACCGCGACAAGAACCCGAAGAACACGTTCTCCGATTCGGTTAAGGTGATGACATCCAACTACTCGGACCGCGAGATCATCTTCAACACACAGACTCTGGAGCGCGTTAAGTTGGACAAAGCGTTAGAGATCTATAAGGCCCGTTTTGCGAACCCGGCAGACTTCACGTTTGTGTTTATCGGCAACATCAACCCGAATGACCCGAAGGTGCAGGAGTTGATCTGTACCTGGCTGGGAGGTCTGAAGACAAAAAGATGCCACGAAGAGGTAGTGAACCATCACGTGACGGTAGCACCGGGCAAGCAGAAGAACTATTTCACCCGCTCGATGGAGACTACAACGGCTTCTAACTATATCCAATACACCTCGTATGATATCCCGTACACGCTAGCCAACGAACTGAACATGGAAGTGATCGGCCGTATTCTGGACAGACGTTATCTGGAGTCTATCCGCGAGCGGGAAGGCGGTTCATACGGCGTAGCTACCTACGCGTATATGGGTATTCTTCCGGCTGCCAAAGCCGCACTGGTGATGCGTTTCGACACCGATCCGCTCAAACAGACACGTCTAATGGAGATCATCCACGAGGAGGTAGAGACTATCCTGCGGGACGGTCCGCTTGCGGAAGATCTGCAGAAAGAGAAAGAAGCGATTCTCAAGGAGTACCAGGAGGATCTGGAGACCAACACTTACTGGCGTACCGTACTGTACATGTACTACATGTACCACATCAACTACATCCACGACTATAAGCCGACGGTTGAAGCACTCACCGGTGAGAGTGTACGCGCCATGCTGCAACAGTTGACACAGTCCGGTAATGTACTGGAAGTGGTGATGTTTCCCGAGAACTAGCTGAAGCGTGAGCGGATGGCTACGTATTTTCTGATAGCAGGTGAAGCGTCCGGGGACAGGCACGCGGCTGCACTGATCAAACAGATTCAGCAACGTGACCCCGAAGCGCACTTCTCAGGGCTCGGCGGCGACCTTATGGCCGCCGCCGGCTGCCATCTGTATCAGGACTATCGGAAGATGGCGTTCATGGGTTTTGCGGCCGTACTGCGTCACATGGGACAGGTACGTACCAATTTCCGCATTGCCCGGGAAGCGCTGCTCAACGAACAGCCGGACGCATTGATCCTGATTGACTATCCTTCGTTCAATCTGCGCATGGCGCAGTTCTGCCGGAAACACCTGCCCAACACCAAGGTTTACTACTATATCCCGCCTAAGGTATGGGCATGGAAACGCAGACGGGTGCATCAGATCGCACACCTGTGCGACCAAGTGTTCGGTATCTTTCCTTTCGAACCAGCTTTCTATACCCGTTACGGATATGAATGCACCTATGTCGGTAACCCGACAGCAGAAGAACTATCTAGGACGCCTAGGGTTCCTAGGGATCTTAGGAGGCCTAGATCGATTGCTATCCTTCCGGGTTCACGCCAAAGCGAAATCAGTCATTGTCTGCCGCGAATGCTGGAGGCAGCACACCGTTTTCCGAACTATTCCATCACTGTCTGTGCCGCACCGGGCATAGAGGATGCGTTCTATACACCGTACCTCCGTGCCGGAGAATGCCTGACCCGTGATACCTACGGCACGGTGCAACAGGCCGCAGCAGCTATCGTCAATTCCGGTACCGCCACGCTGGAGACGGCCTTACTCGGTTGCCCGCAAGTAGCCGTGTACCACTTGACCGGCTCACGGTTGGTCGGTCTGATCCGATGGGCGCAGCCGCTGTTCTTCTCTATACCGTATTTCACGCTGGTGAACATCATCGCCGGCAAACAGGTGATCAAAGAGTGCATCGCTAATGAGTTCACCACGGACAAGGTAGCGAACGAGTTACAACGTCTGCTGACGGACGATGATTACAAAAAGAATATGCTCGCGTCGTACGAGCATATCCGTTCTCTGTTGGGTTCCCAACCCGCCGCAGCTACCGCGGCCGAATATATCATATCGAGAAATAGATCATAGCCAGAATATACGGCATCGCTCCGATGAGTATTCCTTTCGACAGGCGCCAGGTGTCTGTTGTGTAGAACACGTAGATGAGTGCCAAATCCGGGAACACGCTCACCATGAGCAGTTTGCCCAACACGCTGCCAACCTGGAACTGCAAGGTCTTAAACGGGTACCATAGATTCATCACATCGATATAGACCAGCGCAAACGCTGCCGGTATGATGAGGCCCAACAAGACACCGATCCAATATCTGTCAAAGCGATCCATAGTCAGTCCAATCAATCGTTAGCGGGGTGATGGACAGCAGTTGATGCTGCATCGCCCATATATCCGTATCGCCGGCATCGGGTTCATCGTTGATGAACTGACCGGCCAGTTTATATCCTTTGAGCACGTCCTGCGGCAACTCGTCAGCAAGCGGTACCAGTTCATTGGACCAATGACCGACACACTGCCGTGTCCAGCGGATTCCTTCGATCTCGCCTACTGGCGCGTTAATATTAAAGCACGTGCGCGGGGCTATTCCTTCTTCGTACAGATGTTGTGTCACTTCCAGCAGGAAGGGCTGTAACCAATGCAGATCCACGTCCATAGCATGACTGTCAATCGACCATCCGACTGCCGGGATACCTTTCTCTGCGGCTACCAGACAAGCACCGATGGTGCCGGAGTACATCGCATTCACCGATGCATTACTGCCGTGGTTGATACCCGAAACGAGCAAATCGATCTGCTTGTCGGCAAAGAGCACCTCCCGTGCCAACTTGACGCAGTCTGCCGGTGTGCCGTTGGTTGTATAGACCTCTGCTCCGTTCAGGTCATGTTCTTCCACACGTTTCAGATAGATCGGTGTCTCTACGCTGATCGCCGCACCCTTACCGCTACGGGCACCGTCAGGTGCGATGACCGTCACCTGTCCCCATCGGGTCATTTCTTTGGCTAACAGACGTATGCCTGCCGTGCCCCATCCGTCATCGTTGACTACTACTATGTTCATACTACCGCAATTACTTTTTGTGCCAATTGGTTGGCTTGTTCCATTGTAGCGGCTTCCGAATAGACGCGAATAATCGGTTCGGTATTGGATTTGCGCAGATGTACCCATCCGTCTGCAAAATCGATCTTCACGCCGTCGCGGTCATTAACACGCTCGTTCTTGTACAGTTCTTTGACACGTGCCAGGATTGCATCCACATCGGTGTCCGGTGTGAGGTCAATACGGTTCTTGCTGATGCAATAGTCCGGCAGGGTACGACGCAGTTCGCTCACTTTCATATCCAAGTGTGCCAGATGGCTCAGGAAGAGTGCGATGCCTACCAGCGCATCACGACCGTAATGGCACTCGGGATAGATCACACCGCCGTTACCTTCACCTCCGATGACCGCATGAATCCGTTTCATCTCGGCTACCACGTTCACTTCGCCTACCGCACTTGCACTATAATCACCTCCGTGTGCACGGGTCACATCGCTCAACGCACGGGTACTCGACATATTGCTCACCGTGTTTCCCGGTGTATGACGCAGTACGTAGTCCGCTACGCTGACCAGCGTATATTCTTCGCCGAACATATCGCCGTTCTCGCAGATGATGGCCAAACGATCCACATCCGGGTCCACGACGAATCCCACATCAGCCTTACCGGACTTGAGCAGGTCGCTTATCTGGGTCAAGTGTTGCGGCAGCGGTTCAGGGTTGTGGGGGAAATGACCGTCAGGCGTGCAGTTCAGTTCGATGATGTTCTCCACACCTACGGCACGCAGGATAGCGGGAATAGCCAAGCCGCCGACTGAGTTGACACAATCGATAGCTACCGTGAAGTGCTTCTTACGAATCGCTTCGGTGTCCACCAGTTTGAGGTTCAACACCTGCTGCACATGGTACGGCAGATAGTCTTTGACCGTCATATGGCCCAACTGATCCACTTCGGCAAAGGAAAAATCCTCCGCCTCCGCAATCGCCAACACGCCCTTTCCTTCCGCATCATTGAGGAACTCACCGTGTTCATTGAGCAACTTAAGGGCATTCCACTGTTTGGGGTTGTGGCTGGCAGTAAGGATAATACCGCCGGCAGCTTTCTCTCCGGTCACCGCCAGTTCGGTAGTCGGTGTGGTAGCCAACCCTATATTGACCACATCGTAACCCATTCCCATCAAGGTACCGCATACGATCTGCTCCACCATGTGTCCGCTCAAACGGGCATCACGGCCGACCACGATGACGTTATTGTCCGGCAGAGCTGCTCGACGCTGGGTCGCATACGCTGCCGTGAAACGAACGATATCCACTGGATTCAATCCATCACCTACTCTGCCGCCTATTGTTCCGCGGATGCCGGATATACTCTTGACTAAACTCATATTACTGTTTCACTTTGATTTTTAATATATAAACATACGGTGTTACCGTTGATTGTTCGTTGCTGAAGCCCAGTTTGCTGGGTACGATGATCTCGCACTGCGAATCCGGGAACTTCATCATCTTCACGGCCAGGTGCCATGCCACACATTCGCACTCGCTGGTGTTACCGTAGTGGAACTCATACGGATACGCCTGCTCCAACGTGGTCCAATAACTGAGCGTATCGGCGTTTTCGGTCAACGCGAACTGCTTGTAGCGGGCAATGATCACATCGTTCAACACGATACTCAGGTCCACCGTGTCCTGTTTGGTAGGACTGATGGAATCGATATAAACCGAATCACCACGCGAAATGAGGTGGAAATAGAAATTGTCGTACCCTTGCACTTTGTAGTACTCTTTCTCTCCCCACACATAGTCCGTTGCCGGTTCTTCGGTCAGAATCACCAAACCGTTACGACTGATATAGTTGGCTATCAGTTTATCTTCCTTGTTACGCAAGTTCGAATACGTGTTGTTATTGCACCCGGTAGCGACGCACAACACGGTCATTACCAGAAAAAGGATGTTTTTTCTCATTATCGTATTTCTATATCTATCATTACGTTTTCATACGGCGGCACTTGGGCAGTCCCTTTCATGCCGAAGGCACCGTACCAGGGAGCCAGCAGACGCGCTTTCGTGCCGTGATGCCATTCGCCTATGTTCATTTCCACCGCCTGTGGCAGTTCGTTCTTACCGATGCGGTACGATGCTTCCGAATCGACCAGCAGATGCTCCTTCAGGTCATAGACCCGCATATGCACCGTCCACTCTTCGTCGGTCTTTGGGCTCGGAGTAGAGGTATCACCGGGTGTGTAGATATGAATCCACGTATTGGATTCGTACAACGCGAACGCTTCGTCCTGCGCTTGGGCAAACTGCGTCAACTGTTTGTCTGCTGCTAAGGCCATCTGCTGGTTCATCTCCAGCAGCGCCAGTTGCACCGTGTCCTTCTTAGGCTCCTCACCCATGCGTCGGCTCGGACGCTGCGGATCGGGTTGCGAACAAGCCGCCAACAGCACAGCAGTCAACAGCAGCCACACGAACTGTTTTGCGTTTGTTATCGGGTTGGCCTTACTCATTTCTCTCCTTTCTTCTCCAAACAGGCACGGCGGTACTCACTCGGCGTGACACCGTAGGTATTCTTGAAGCATTTGGCGAAATAACGGCTGTCGTTCATACCGACCATGTACGTCACTTCGGTGATGTTATACTGTCGTTCCTCCAACAACTGGGCGGCACGTTTGATACGCATCTCGCGAATGAACTCCACGGGGCTCAAGCCGGTCATGCTCTTCAGTTTATTAAAGAACACCGTTCGCCCCATACCCATCTCTTCCACCAGTTCGTCCACGGTGAGGGTGTTGTTGTCCATCTGCTTGTCCATCACGTTCAGCAGTTTAGCTAGGAATGCGTCACCCGGAATCTGTTCGTCCGGGTTCTTGGTCTCCAGACGCATCAGACGCTGCCGATAACTCTTCTCCAACTGCGCACGTTGAGCCAGGATGTTATGCACACGAGCACGCAAGAACTCCGGTTCGAAAGGCTTGGTCACATAGTCATCCGCTCCGTACTGCATCGCCTGCAGACGACTCTCGATCGCCGTTTTGGCAGTCAGCAGAATAACCGGAATATTATCCAGATCCGGGTTTTTCTTGATGAACTGCGTCAACTCCAGACCGTCCACATGCGGCATCATCAGATCGGTCACCACGATATTAATCGGTTTGGTAGTCACGATCTGCTTGGCCTGCTCGCCGTCTTCCGCGGTCTCGACGTTATAGTCCTTATTGAAGATACCGGCGAGGAACTGGCGCATGTCTTGGTTGTCATCCACTACCAAAATCGTCTGATGACTCTCCTGCTGCTCTTGCTCCAGTTGTTCCAACTTGTCTGCGAACGTAGTCGGGGTGGCCATCTGTGCCGAAGAGAGGTCATCGGCAATAAACTCCACATCCGAATCGAAATGCTCCTTGCCGGTATGGAACAGCACGGTGATAGTCGTTCCTTTGCCTACTTCACTGTCCACATCGATGTAACCGTGATGCAGGTCCACCAGTTCCTTGGTGAGGTTCATACCGATACCGGTACCGGTGAGACCGGTGTTGTTCAGTTCATTGTTACTCGAGAAACGCTCAAACAGCACACTGCGTTTCTCCGGCGGGATACCGATACCCTCGTCCTGTACTGTCAGCGTCACAAAGCCCGGTTTGTCTGCCACAATGACACGGATCGCCTTGCCGGCCGCCGTGAACTTGAACGCATTACTCAGCAGGTTCCACAGGATCGTATCCACACGACCGCGATCGACCCATACGGTCGAATCGGAGGCGTTATTGATAATCTCGAATTGAATATGTTTGTCGTACGCCTCTTTCTTGAAGTTCGCACTCGTCTCTTCGACTAGTTCGCTGAGCAGCGTCTGCTGCACTTTGAGTTTCATCTTCTGGTTCTGCACCTTACGGAACTCCAGCAACTGGTTCACCATACGGAGCATACGTTGGCTGTTACTGAGCACGATCTCCAGTTGACTGCGCACACTCGGAGTGATATGCTCGGTCTGCAGGATGTTCTCCACAGGTGCGGCAATGAGCGTCAGCGGGGTACGTAACTCATGGCTGATATTGGTAAAGAATCGCAGTTTGATGTCCGTCACCTGCTGCTCCACTTTCACACGTTGCCGCAAACCGTTGTAGATTCCGATCGCATAGACGGCCAAAACGACGATAACTACTATACCCAGTATGTACAACAGGATGGCCCACCAACTGAGCCACACGGGGTTCTGAACGATGATCACCACTTGTTTCTCATTGTCCACTTCGCCTCCTTCGCGGTTGGTAGAGCGCACATGGAATACATATGTGCCGTGACGTAAGTTACTGTATGTCACCTGCCGCTGTGCTTGGACATACCGCCACTCCTTATCCACACCGTCCATCTTGTAGTAATAGACGATCTTGTCCGCTCCGATATAATCAATAGCCGCATAGTCGATGGTGATCGTAGAGCCGTTATCAACCGTGACCGTATCCCCTTCCATCTCGCCGTCCTGCGTCTCGATCCGGGTGATATAAACCGGAGGCACCGCTTTGGAGCGACGAATGAGGGACGGGTCCATGGACACATAACCGTTCGAGTAGCCGAACAATATCTTCCCTTCGGGTGTTATTACCGCTTCTGCTTCGGTGAAGTACGAGTTCGGTTCTCCGTCCAACGCGTTGTAGTAATAGAGCATACCGGTCTCCAGGTTCAACTGTGCGATATCCAACTCCGAGCAGAACCACAGGTTCGTGCTGTCTGCCGCCATGCTCAGGATGATATCGTGGAACGTCTCCGCATAGACAACGGTCAACGCCGTATCTTGGGGATCAATGGCCATCAAACCGCCGCCGAACGAACCGAACCATATGCGGTCTTGGCAATAACTGACGGCGCGGATGTCGTAACTGGGTAACACGGTGCTCTCGCCGGTAGCCGGATTAACACGCAGGATACCCGTCGTCGTACCGCACCACAGAATGCCGTTCACCAACTCGATGTCCCGCACTTTCATGCCGTCTTCTACCACTTCGGGAGCGGACCAGGTTTTGGTTTTCTCATTCCAGCGAAGGATATTCACACCTCCGCCGTACGTAGCCACATACAGCGTACCATCCTCATCCTCTTCGATATCGTAGATATCGTTATGCGAAGTCGGGATACGTTTGCCGTTGAGCAACAGACCGTTGCCTTTGGTTCCGAACAAACGTCCGTGACGGCTCTCCAAGGCGCAATAGTAATGAAGAAAAGGATCAACTTGACCATTCTTGTCCTGACAGAAAGCACGCACTTCTCCGTTTCCGTCATTGCCCTTCAAGTCATGCAGTTCATACGGCACAGGATCCATGTTCACACAATCCACACCGCCGTCGTAGGTAGCGATCCACATCTGCCCTTCGCGGTCAATATAGGCCGTATGGATCATGTTCGTCAGTCCTTTGAACGGACTAACCAATTCGTCTTTGTCATAATCGTAATAGCTCCATCCGCCACCGGTCGGGTTGACCCAGGTACGTCCTTTCGCATCTACCAGCAGGAAGAAATGTTCCCGGAGTCGTCCTGCATAACGGCTGTCCAAAGACGGGGTGAAGCGTTTCCACTGTCCGTCGCGGTAGCGTAGGATGCCGTACGTGTCATCCGCCTGCCAAATGATACCGTTCCCATCTATCTTCGTATTGGCCGTCGCCTCTTCCATTTGCCCGATCATCGCGGCCGGCAGGTCCTCCTGACGCTGCTCGGTGGTGGTTCGGCGTGTGGCGTCCAAACGGTAGTAGTGACCATCGTACGTAGCCCACCATATCTGCTCCGCCTCGTCTTCGTAGATCCACACAACGCGGTTGTTGACATGAGCCGCCACGCCGTTGTTCATCGCCTTATAGACCTTGAACGTGTAGCCGTCAAAACGGTTCAAACCGTCCCAGGTACCGAACCACATAAAACCCTGACGATCCTGCAGAATCGCCATTACGGTGTTTTGGCTCAAACCGTCCTTGATGGAATAATGACGTGTGATGTACTGCTCATGCGCCGAGGAAGGTGAAAGATAAAAGATGAAAGATGAAAGGACGATCAATCCTCTCAACAGCAGACTATGTATCTTCTCCCTTCTCATTTTTCACTTTTCATTTTTCACTTTTCATTTTTCATTTTTCATTTTTCAATTACCTTGCTGCCAGCCTCTCCAGATAGCGACCGTAGTTCGTTTTCATCTCCTTACCCAGCGCGGCCATCTGCTCGGTAGATATCCAGCCGTTACGCCATGCGATCTCCTCGATGCAGCTCACGTACAGCCCCTGACGGTTCTGAATGGTAGCAATGAAATTACCGGCTTCCAACAGGCTGTCGCAGTTACCCGTGTCGAGCCATGCGAAGCCGCGGCTGAACAGTTTGACTTTGAGTCGTCCTTCGTTCAGGTACAACTTATTGAGGTCCGTGATCTCGTATTCGCCACGAGCGCTGGGTTGCAGATTCGCTGCTTTCTCACACACGGTCTCGTCGTAGAAATAGAGTCCCGGTACGGCATAGTTACTCTTCGGCTGCGCCGGTTTCTCCTCCAGGCTCAACACCTTACCGTCCTTGTCAAACTCCACAACACCGTACGCACGCGGATCGGCCACTTCGTATCCGAACACACACGCACCACCGTCTTTAACCGACTCAACCGCCTCTTTGAGCATGCCGCTGAAGTGCTGGCCGTAGAACATGTTATCGCCTAAGATCAGACAGCCCGGCTCGCCGTTCAGGAACTCACGTCCCAGCACAAAAGCCTGTGCCAGACCGTTGGGTACCAACTGCACTTTGTAACGCAGCGTCATACCGATTCGACTACCGTCGCCTAACAACTCTTCGAACATCGGCAGGTCACGCGGGGTACTGATGATCAGCACTTCACGGATACCCGCTAACATCAATGTACTGAGAGGATAATAGATCATCGGTTTGTCATAAACCGGCATGATCTGTTTACTGATCGCTTTGCTCAAGGGGTACAAACGCGTTGCACTGCCTCCGGCTAAAATAATTCCTTTCATATCAAAAAAAACCTTTGCGACTGCAAAGGTACTATAATTTTTCCACATACGCAAGCGTTTGTGTCAAAATTTACACATACATGTGTATTTTTGGTCAAATTAACGCCAAAAGGACTACAATGAGAGTAGTAAACATGAGCACCGGCATCTGCTTGTCCAGCTTATCCGTATGGGACCATATATACCATAGGTGCCATACCCAGACGGGTATGATACACAGACACCAGAAGTGTCCGTATAGTGCAAAAATCGTCAGACAGCCGATGAGCAGCAGTGTATGGTACACCCGGCTTCCGGTCGGACCTAACAGGCTGGCGAACGTATGTTTGCCGTGCTTGCGGTCATTGGCCATGTCGCGGATGTTATTCAGGTTCAGCACGCCCACACAAGGCAAGCCGACCGCCACACCGTACCACACCACTTCCCATGTCACGCTTTGGGCAAGCAGGTAATACGAACCGATCGTACTGAGCAGACCGAAGAATACGAACACGCCCAGATCGCCCAGCCCGAGATAACCGTAACTGTGCTTGCCGAGCGTGTAGGTGATCGCGCCCACCACAGCCAGCAGTCCCAGACCGATGAACACCAGACTCGGTGTGCAACTGAGCGAACCGAACGCGCTGTAGATAAGCGCCACACCGAACAGCAGGCATAACACAATGAACAAACCGATCATTCCCTTGATCTGTTTTGGCGTGATAGCACCGCGCTGTAGACCGTACGCCGCACGACCTTTCTGGTCCGCGTCCGTCCCTTTCTGCGCGTCGCCTAACTCATTGCATAAGTTACTCAATATCTGCAGACTGAGTGTAGTCGCAATCGCCAAAGCGAACACTAGCCACTGCTGCGTGGTGACCGCTTCGGGTTGATGCAGTAACACGATACCGGTACCCAGGATGATACCGGATACCGATAAAGGTAAGGTGCGTAAACGCAAAGATTGGATATACGGGTTCATGCTAATTCAGCTATCAATTTTTCTACCAGTTCAGGTACTCCTTCCGTGGCTTTTTTGCGAATATGAGTGATCCGGTCGGCCCACATGCCGAATTCCGGTTGTCCCGGGTCTACGAAATAGATCGGGCAGTTCGCCGGCGCGTAATGAATGAGCGAAGCGGCAGGATAGACATTGAGACTCGTACCCACCACGACCATGATATCCGCCTGGCTGGCGATATGACATGCCTCGTCAAAGTACGGCACGCCCTCTCCGAAGAACACGATGTACGGCCGCAGCAACGAACCGTCGGGGTGACGGTCTCCGTAGTGCTGCTCCCATCCCTTCAACGGAACAGTCGCCGTCTCGTTGCGCTCGGAGCGCAGTTTGGTGATCTCACCGTGTAAGTGCACCACATCGGTTGCACCGGCACGCTCATGCAGATCGTCAATGTTCTGCGTGATGACCCGTGTTCCGGGAATCGCCTGTTGCAACTTAGCGATTGCTATGTGCGCGGCATTCGGTTGAGCTGCCAAGGTGTCCTTACGGCGCGCGTTGTAGAACTCGACGCACAACTCCGGGTTGCGAAGCCATGCCTCATGCGTACACACATCTTCAATGCGGTAGTGCTCCCATAAACCGTCCGAGTCTCTGAACGTACCCAGACCACTCTCTGCGCTCACTCCGGCGCCTGTAAAAACAACGATCTTTTTCATATTATTTAAATCCAAAAACAAAGTACACAGCACCGATGAGCAGCATACAAGCTACGGCATGGTTCCAACGCAGCGGCATATGGAACGCCACGGCCGAGAAAGCCACAAACACCAGCAGCGTGATCACTTCCTGAATCACTTTCAGCTGCATCAACGTGAACGGTCCGCCGTTCCCTTCAAAACCGATCCGGTTAGCCGGAACCTGCAGGCAGTACTCAAAGAAAGCGATACCCCAGGACAGCAGAATCACAAAAATAAGCGGGGTCGCATTCGTAAAGAAACCGGTCTGCTGCAGTTTCAAATGACCGTACCACGCCAGCGTCATGAAGATATTCGACGCCAATAATAACAATATGGTATAAAATGCATTCATAATTTTGGTAAATACTCTGTTTTAATATTTGTCATTGCGCCGTACATAGAATCGACCGCTTCGGGATTGAGCTCCTTGATCTGCGCCAGCAGTCCTTTCACTTTCTCACGTGAGCTGACGTGCTCGAACGGGCACAGTTTGGTTTGTTTCTCGTATCCGCTCAGCGCGGCATAATGCACCAGTTCCGCTTCGTCAATCAGGCACAAGGGACGAATGATCTGCAGCGGCATCTTGTCTAATTGCAGCAGCGGTGGCATGGTCGCGAACGCACCCTGATAGATGAGGTTCATCAGCAGGGTCTCCATGATATCGTCGCGGTGATGCCCGAACGCGATCTTGTTACACCCTAACTCCTGTGCCACATTGAACAGGGCTTTGCGCCGGTACCACGAACAGAGAAAACACGGGTTGACGCTTCGCGTATTGGAGATTGGAGATTGGAGATTGGAGATTTCCGGTTTCTCTCCTATCTCTACATCACGAACCAACAGCGGCACTTTCGCTTCGGCGCAGAACGACTCCAGGTAACTGAGATCGGTCTGATAGGCACGTTCTTTGACCCGCACATGGAGCGCTGTCACCTCAAAACGTGGTTTGTAGATCTGCGACCGGCGCCCTAACAGTTCCACCAGCGCCAGACTGTCCTTGCCGCCGCTCAGACCAATCAAGATACGATCGCCGTCAGCGATCAGCCCGTAGTCGGCACAGGCCTTGTGGAACTTCTTCGTCAACCGTGCCCGGACTCGCTCCGTCTCTATTTGCTCGGGACTCTTCATGCTTAGTACGACGCACCGGTATTCGCATCGGTCTGCGGAGCCGGGGCCTCTTTCTCGGGAGCCGGCAGCGCTTTTACGGTAGCCGGTTTGCCGATCTTCTCAAACGCTTTAAGCAAGGTCTCCACGTCCGTCTTCTGTGCGTCAAACGTCACGGTGACCGTCTTCGTCTTCAGGTCGCACACGATGTCCTTCACCCCTTTCTCATACGCGATGTTCTTCATGATCTTGTCGCAGCATCCCTGACAATGCAGATCGCACGACAACACCACAGTTTGCTTATCGGTCTTTGCCGATAAAGGCGAAAGGCTAATGGCGAGAGGCGAAAGAAGAAGCGCCAACGCAATCAATAAATACTTTTTCATATGAATAAACTTCCTATTTGATACACTGCAAACGATATGAGCCAAGCCAGGAACAGGCTGTGGAACACGGTGAACCATGCCCATCCTTTTCCCGCTTCGCGTCGCAGGGTAGCGATTGTTGCCACGCAGGGGAAATAGAGCAGCACGAACAGCATGAACGAGAACGCGGTCAGCGGAGTGAAGCCGGCAGTGGTGATATCGCCGCCGTAGAGAATGGCGAGCGTGGAGACGATGGCTTCCTTGGCCGGCAGACCGGTAATCAGGCAGACGGACATCTTCCAATCAAAGCCCAGCGGCTCCATGAGAGGCGAGACGAACTGACCGATCGAAGCCAACAACGAGTGCTCCAGGTCGTTGAGATCCTGCGTCGGGAAATACTCCAGTGCCCAAATGATGATGGATGCCCACAGAATGACCGTGCAGATCTTCTGCAGATAGTCTGCCACGCGCTCCCAGATATGGGCAGCCGTGTTACGTGCCTTGGGCATACGGAACTCCGGCAACTCGTTCACCGTGTCGTCATTATCCTGACGGAACCATTTGGTGCGTTTCATGATGATCGCGAACAGCACGGACAGGCTGATACCGATCGCATAGAGCGAGATCATCACCAGCGCTTTGTGACGTTCGAAGAACGTATCGACGAACAGCATATAAACCGGCAGACGAGCCGAGCAGGACATGAACGGCACCATGAGCATGGTCAGCACACGGTCCTTGGGGTTCTGGATGTCACGCGCGGCCATGATCGCCGGCACATTACAACCGAAGCCCATGAGCATCGGCACAAAACTACGGCCGTGCAGACCGACGCGGTGCATGATTGTATCCATGATGAACGCCTCACGCGCCATGTAACCCGAGTCCTCCATGAGGGAGATGAAAAAGAACAGAATGACTATGTTCGGTACGAACGCGAGCACTGCGCCCACTCCGGCTAACACGCCGTCTATCAGCAGCGAGGAGAACCAACCTTCGTCCATGACACCTCTCGCCCATTCGCTCAACCAATCCACGCCGCTCTCAATCCACTCCTGCGGATACGCACCGAGCGTGAACGTGCACCAGAATACGAAATAGAGGATAGCCATCATGATCGGGAAACCCGACCACGGGTTCGTCAGCACCTTATCGATCTTCTCCAGCCGCGTCTGATGCTTGTCATCTTTCGCATGCGTGAGCGTCTCTGTCAAAATACCGTGCACATACGCGCGGTAGGTATCTTCATCGCCCTCTTGATCACGAAGGTGATAGATCGGGTGCGCCTTGGACGCAGGACGTGCTGCCACCTCTTGCAGGATCGACAGACAGTTCGGCAGGCCGTAGTTCAGTCGAACCGATACACGGCAGGTCGGTACACCGATCAATTGCTCCAGTTTAGGGATATTAAGCGAATGGTCCGTCTTAAGCAACAAGTCATACCGACCGATGGCTATCACGATCTTCTCCTGCTCGTCGATGATATGCGGTGTGAGCATCAACGACTCTTCCAGTCGGGTCGAATCGACTACCTGCAGCACCACATCGTACGCATGACCATGCAAATCGTCGGGGTGATGCACCTCCACGAACTGCAGATCACGCTTCTCCACATCTGCTATCCCCTGCAGCGCATGAGTGAGCGAACTCTTGCCGCTCTTCGCTAATCCTATGACCGCAATCTTCGTCATTTAACGTCCTTTTTCGTTTCGCGCTGCAAAATTACTACTTTTTTTTGAATTGTGCAAAATTATTTACAAAAAAACAGACCCGCGCGTCACCGCGAAGGTCTGCTTGAAATGGTACAATTACCCATTTCCGGTTCACTTATTTATTTTCAGTAAGTAAGTACTGTCTGTAAATCGGGTGCAAAGGTACGGCTTTTTTTTGAAACGAGCGTTAACAAAAACGAAAAAATTATTAACAAAAAGTCGCTTTTTGTTGTATATTTCAAAAAAAAGCAGTACTTTTGCAGACAAAATGACTTTTTATGACTCCGAAAGACTACGAAGAACATCTTCAACACATCGAAGAAAGAGGAATTGTAGTGATGCGCAACATCACTAATTTTGTAACACTCGGACAGGAGACCGTATGGCCCTACGCGACCCTTGTGCTCTGTCATAGCGGTATAATGCGTGCTATGTACGACTTGCAGGAACTGATTCATGGTCCGAACGACGTCGTCTGTATTATGCCCGGACACATGCATTGTCCGCTGGAGTGTTCCGGGGATAGCAATGTCACCATCTTCGTTCTCTCGCATGGTCTGCACAATGCGCTATCGTTTCACTCGTTCAGCCACGATGCTGCCAAGTACCATTCTGCGCCCTTTTGCCACCTCACACCCGAACAGGCGAAGCACATGATGGACCTCACCGACCAGTTGGAGATCATCGCCAACCATACGGAATCCGAACTGCCGCACCGCAAAGAGATGCTGCTGGCGATCCTCTCTATCGGGCTCGAGTTTCTCCACCTCTACCGCAGGGAGCAGGACAAGGATCTGGAAAAACAACGGAATGCACAACTGCTGGCGCGGTTCAGCGAACTGGTCGTGGAGCATTACCGCGAATCGCGCGAAGTGAAGTATTACGCCGCACTGATGAATCTCAGCCCCAAGTATTTCTCCAAGGTCATCACCGAAACTGCAGGCATGTCTCCGGCAGATTGGATCGAGCAGTACGTCGCCGCACAAGCCAAACTGATGCTTCACACCCAGCCGTTTACAATCAAAGAAACGGCATTCCGATTAGGATTCGACGAATCCGCTTCGTTCTGCCGTTTCTTCAAACGCGTCACCGGCCTTACTCCCCAGCAATTCCGAGCCGGGCTTTAGAGTTTGCAACATATGCAAATATTGACAAAAAAAGAGATTAGCTACGTGGATGTTGTGCATCATACTCCTGACCGCAGATGTGCCAATAATAGGCACGCATAGTCTTCTTGCCGCCAGCAAGGTCTTTCTGGGCGATGAAGGCCTGTTGGTCTTGGGAGATCTTGGAGAGGTCCTTCGAGCGGGTGCGGACAGCAGCTGCTACTGCGGTGAAACGAACGCGAGCGAAGAGTTCGTCAGTACTCGGAGCGGTGGTACGTTCGATGTCGTCACGCAAATAGACATTGTTGCAGTTGGTTGCCGTAGTGGCGGCGACGCGGTGCGTGGCAAGTAACATCCGCGTATGGCGGTGATGACCATGTTTACCGCATTTACATAATGCACCGGAGACATATTCGATACCGGCGCTCCACTTTACTTTAGCCATGATTGTTCGGCGTTGTTTAGTCTCGTGCCGTGCGAGGGGTTAATGTTAGAGAAAGAAGTGTCTTTTGATATATAGTACCAAACGGACAAGGAGGAACAGCACAAAGAGGATTGCAAAGGCTGCGCAATACTTGTAAAACGAAGGCACATAGCGGACTTGGACGGTCTCGGTACGGATGACCTCATTAGTGACGGTGTCCGTCTTTGTTACAAGGCGATCCCTGTACCGCGTGTGCCATTTCTCCAGATAGACCGTGTCTGCTCGTATGTGAACGAAGATACTGTCATGCAGATAGATGCTGTCACGTTGGATGTTGTTGGAGAGGCGGGTATGGTTACTCTCCGTCGAACTGCGCACCGCGGAGCAGGCAGGCAAAAGTATCAACAGAACTGCAATGCTCAGTAAAGAAGCGTTCGGGTGTGGTGATTTCGATATAGTTCTCATTATTGGGGTGTTTTTGAAGTTTGGCCACCAAGTCACGTTCGGTCTGTCGGGAATGGAGCAGCGTGCTACCGCTCAGCTGTCCGACGAGGATGCAGCCTGTGGTGTGGTCTTTGTTATTGCCTGCATGAATACGGATACCCTCGAAGCCAGGCACATAGTTGACCAGCGGCAGCACGCGACCGAACTTGGAAGACCGGGTGAGCGTCAGTTTGTACCATCCGAGAGGGATGCAACCTTTCGGGTGCGTAGCGTTGGGAACGGTAGGCGGTTCAAGAGTACCGCAGAAGGGTTTACCTCCGATGAGGAGGATGCCTGTGGTCTCGTTCGGAGACTCGTTAGTTCGGATAAGAGATAATACCATAATCTTATATTTACGATTTAGTCATTTACGATGTACGATTTATTTAGACATTTGGCTATTTATGACGATAGCGGTAGTGGTAATCCACTCCGATGAGGGCACCGGCGAAGGTAAGGGTTTCGCCGTAGGCTACAAGGAGCGAGGAATCAATGATGCCGGCAGGGGGAAGTGCCAGCCCTGCTACAAGCAAGGCGCACCCGAAGATGCACATTGCTGTAGCGAGGATCAGTTGCAAAAGAGACTTTTTCATTGTACTGGACTTTTAATCAGTCATATATTGCTGATGCTTAATCTCCGAGTTTGGCATACTCCATTGCAAAGACGTAACCGCTGAAGTCGCTGTACTTCTTTTGGTTCTTGAAGGCAGTGAGATACGCAGCCTTCTGTTCTGGATCAGCGAGGGCGGTCTTCGCATTGGCACGTGCTGTGGCGAACTTAGCGCGCTGTGCCTGTTGGGCGGCAGTTGGTTCTTTGGTGGAGGGGTTACAGATCTTGCCGGAGAACACTTTGCCGTTCTTGCGGAAGAAATACATGTCGGAGTGACCACAGATTTTGCCACTCATGGACTCAATAAGTCCCATTGGTTTTACTTGACTCATAATAATGTTGGTGTTGTGCCGACCCCAACAGACCGCACTTCGTGCTGATAGACCGCTTACGCTGTTAGACCGTTGCACTGAAAGACCGGTTTACGACCTGAAAGACAACCATGCGGAGTGTCGAAATTGACGGATTAATACTTTTGTTAACTTGATTCCGAAATCGAGTGCAAAGATACGATGCGGGAGAAAAACGGGCAGGGGACATTGTGGGGCTTGCCTGCATAGTCCCCTGCTTTAAATGTTATTATCCGACTTCTATGTCGTACTTCTCACAGAGGTAGCGAACAGCTTTGGGAGGAAGGAGTTGTTGCTTTGGGGTAATACCCATTGAAGTTAGAAAGTCCCGGTCGGTTTTGAGCCAATGGCGGAATGTCTCCGATGATACGCCCGCGGCATTTGCGAGCTCATATTTATACATTGATTTATATTTCATAATTATTACTTGAATTATAGTTATCGACAAATCGCCGATATGATACAACAAATAATCCCAAACAGGGATATAAACAAATAAAACAAGCAATAGGAGGCGGACGAATACATGGCATAAATAAGGCGGCTACCACGAATGGCAGCCACCTTATTTATCGTTTGGTATTATGCGTGCCTTTATGGCACTATAAAATTCAATTATTAACTATTGGGCATCTGGAACCTCTTCAGGACGGAGAATGTCCTTTCCTGGAGAGAGATAGTCGTTGCTGGATAATTCAGAATGAAGAAAAGCATCATCCAATAACTGAATAAACAGATTTTGTGCTGATTTCTTTTCCAAATCAAATTTATTATC
>CACZZL010000010.1 GCA_902785605.1 uncultured Bacteroidales bacterium | reverse complement strand
GTTCATTACGGTCTTGGGACAAACGAAGAATCGGCCTTACTCCATACTTTAGATGTCAAATCGGCTGCAAAGGTACAAAAAATATTTTAAATATACAACAAAGGAAGCCGGATGACATCCGGCAAAACAGACATAGAAAAGGGGATGGCATCCCCCACTAATAGACAAAATAGAAAAAGCACCGCGGGTAGGAGACAGAAAATTATGCGCGGCATCGGCTACACCCGCATTGAGGCCGAGCGGGCGGGGCGGCGCGGCGGATATACCCGAATGACATTCGGGACAATAGACGACGTGACGGACGCGAGGGCGAAGGGTCCGCACGCAGAGGGCGGACAGGCGAGGACTAAACCGCCATATGCCCGAGCCCAGACAAGAGCGGGCAATCAGATTGCCCTACAAAAGAAGAAAGAGAAACTCCGCGCTATCACGCGGAGCAGACAAGGAGGTACAAAGCGAAAGGAACAAAGAGATGGCGGATAGTATCCGCCGGAAATGGACGCTATATATGCCGGATAAGATCCGGCGAAATGAAAGAAACGTAAAAAAAAGCCCTCGCGGGATGCGAGGGCGTATGGATGTCAAATGTTGATTAATCTTTCATTTGGGCACATTGCAATGCTAAAGAATAGTACGGGGTGCCTTCGAAGAGGCGAAGTAGCATATCTTTTCTATCAAACTCATGCTTTTGAGGGGCATTGTTTCCCTGCGAGTCTGGTTCATAAGGCCAACTATAGATGATCTCGCCTTGCAAATTAATGTATTGATACATGCGCGTTTTGTTGTCGTTATAGAAAACCCGGCAAAGCCCCTCCCTGAAACCGTAGTCATAGTATGGTATTTGCCATAAATCCAAAGACAACACCACTTCATCTTGCATATTAATCAATTTAAAACCTTCATTTAAGACCCAAGCGTATCCGTTACAGAACGGCGTAGCATAAGCATATTTGTAAGGGATTTGCATGTTGCCGTTGATATCCATATAACCATATTGCGCACCATCCTGATATATACCCACCGGCATAAGACCACCTTCTCCAAAGAAGCTGTACCAATCCCTCCTTATACAAGGTTCTGTGATGATATTTCCTTGCGTATCCATGAGACCCACATAACTGTAATCTCCATCTTTTCTAGTGTAAACCAATCTGTTACATCCTACGGATTGCAAGAAAGCATATACGGTATCTATGACAAGTTCCCCTTTAGTATTGATGGCACCGTATCGATGATACGTCGTGTACATGTCAGCCATGTCGATATAATCATAAACTACGGCTATACCATCACAAAAGTCGTACATTTTATCATACGTATTACCATCCACACCATTAATATAGCTGGGAATGACCAATTTTCCGGCTTTATTGAAATAGCCGAGCACGGATGAGGCCAAGCCGTCTTTGGTCATGACTCCCAAGTTTATACCCGATTCATATTCCGGAATGAATGCGTTAAAATGGTTGTTCATCATTCCTATACTACGCATTCCCCCATAACGACAACAGCCGTAGTAGAAATAATGGTCAAAGAATCCTTTGTCTTCCGGCAGAGAGAACAGAATCTCACCACGCTTGTTGATAAACGCATGTTGAGAACTCGTGATGACAGAGGTTTCATAACTAATGTAAGTAGGCAGAGGTTTGCCGTCCAAGTCAATATACACTTGTGCCATCCCTCCCGAAAATCCGTACGTTCTATCATACTTGGCAGGGATGACCATTTCGCCCTTTTCGTTGATAAAGCCCCAGAAACCGGTGCTATCACCAGCTGGCCATAACATAGTGGTATCCTCTTCGGGAGTATTGGAGAATTGGTTCTCACAGCTGACCAGACAACATGCGGCAAGAATGAATAAAAGAGAAATGTTACCGTTTTTCATATAACTTACAATTTTGCTTGCAAAATTACAACAAAAAATCGATATATGCAAATAAAAAGGGATTTTTGGTAAAAAATATCGGATAATATCCGATTTCAAGAAACGAAACCGGCATCAGATGCCGGGCTAATTGAAGAAAAGACGGGGATAGCATCCCCTACTAATAGACAAAACAGGAACAGCACCGCAGGTAAAGGTCCAAAGCGAGGAATATAGGGGCGGATAGAATCCGCCGGAAATGGACGGAGATGCCGCATGGGCGACACCCGCATTGAGCCCGAAGCGGGCGGGACGGCACGTTTGGCTATGTCCGAATTCAATTCGGACGCAATAGACAAAGTGACGGACGCAAGGGCGAACATGCCCGGTCGTGGAGAACGGGCAGCGAAGCGGTAAACCGCCTACACCGCGAGCCCTACACGGGAGACGGAATAACGGGATAGCGGTATAACGAAAGGGAACGGCGGAGCTGACGATCCGCCAAGGGGACGTACTATTACGCGCTCTCCGAAAGAGCGCACACAGGACACTAAAGCGGGATTAAATCCCGAAGAAAGGAAGAAAGAAAACGCCCGAGGGGTTGGCTCGGGCGGTAAGATATTTGATAGGTAGATTATTTCTTTTTAACAAAAAATATACAACCCAATATGCCAGCCAGAAGACTAAGGTTCATTAAGGTGAAGCATGAAAGCATCACTATTAAAGAACCTCCAGGCCAATGCAAATGCCTGAAGAGAAAGCCACAAATAGCAAGAGCAAAAAAGATGAAAGCTGTACCCTCCGTATTACGCAGATGTTTAGCAACAGTGAGCCCATTTTCCACATATGCATTCAAAGCACCATGTTTGAATATATATATTGCCAAAAAGATGAATAATAAAGAAACAAGAAGAGGAACAACTACACTCAGTATAAAACAACCACCCGGCCAATGCAAGGTTCTGAATAAAACACCATCAACCAACACGGTTCCAATAAAACCACCGTACAAGGCTAATAATCCTTGAAAAACTGATTTTTTCATAAATAATTAATTTTAGTAATAAAGATGCCGCAAAGGTACAAAGAATTTTTGATATACGCAAATAAATGGAGATTTTTCTACGAAAAATATCGGATAGTATCCGATGACAATGAACAAAGCCCGCCGCCAAGTGGGCATTGCGGGAAAAGAACGAAGACGACGGACGCGGGGGCGAAGGGTCCGCACGCAGAGGGCGGACAGGCGAGGACTAAACCGCCTATGTCCGAGCCCCAAACAGAAGCGGGCAATCAGATTGCCCTACAAAAGAAGAAAGAGAAACTCCGCGCTATCACGCGGAGCAGGAAACGGACTAAGAAAAAAAAAATCCCCCTACTCTACGGGAGAGAGGGGGATCGGGATGTCCAAATAGTATTTGGACGTAATGGACGCAAATTATTTTTTGCAGGAACCTTCGCAGGTGAGGCACTTGTAGCAAAGGCCGGCGAGAGCAGCGCCTACAAGCGGAGCTACGATGAAGAGCCAGAGTTGCGGAAGAGCTAGTGCGTTCTCGGAGAAGATAGCCTGCGAGATGGAACGTGCAGGGTTCACCGAAGTGTTGGTCAACGGAATGGAGATGAGGTGGATAAGGGTCAGCGTCAGACCGATAGCCAAACCACCAAAAGCACCGTTAGCATGCTTGGAGTCCGTAACACCGAGAATGACCATCAAGAAGACAAACGTCAAGACGGCTTCGATAGCGAAAGCACCCCATACATTCGTACGAAGGTAACCGCCGGCAACATCTGCATCGCTAAAGAACTCTCCATAACCATTAGCAGCGAAAGTACCAATCTCCATGCCTGCGGATTTAGCGATACCAAAGAGGATAGCTGCTGCAGCGATTGCACCGAGGATCTGTGCACACCAGTAGCACAACATCTCTTTGGCGCTCATGCGACCGTTGACGAAGACACCAAGGCTGACAGCGGGGTTAAGATGGGCACCGCTGATGTGACCGATACCGTAAGCCGCTGCAACGATGGTCAAACCGAAGGCCAAAGCAACACCCAGAAATCCAACATGTCCGAACAGGGCTGTTCCACAACCGCCCAATACCAATACAGCTGTTCCGAAGAACTCTGCTGCGAATTTGTTACATAATTTCATAATGTATATGTTTAAAAGTTAAACGTTTTGCGAGTGCAAAGTTACTACAAAAAAATGACATGTGCAAGCGCACATGCCATTTTTCTTAAAAATTTGTACTTTTTACTTAACCTCTTCGAAGTCTACATCCTCAGCGGAAGGTTGGCCACCGTTGTTACCGTTGTCGGTAGGACCGTTAGTCGGGCCTTGTTGCGGACCAGCGTTCTGCTGTGCTTGCTGTTGAGCAGCGTACATCTCTGCGGAAGCGGCTTGGAAGGCGGACATCAACTCGTTGTTGTACTTCTCGCAGGCATCGGCGTCACGTTTTGCGTAAGCGTCTTTGAGGTCAGCGAGGGCTTTCTCGATCGGTGCTTTCTTGTCAGCCGGAATCTTATCGCCGAGTTCAGCGAGTTGTTTCTCTGTCTGGAAGATGGTAGCGTCAGCCTTGTTGAGTTTGTCAGCCTGCTCTTTCGCCTTCTTATCGGCTTCGGCATTGGCTTCAGCTTCCGCTTTCATTCGCTTGATCTCGTCGTCAGACAGACCGGACGATGCTTCGATACGGATCTTCTGCTCCTTGCCGGTAGCTTACTTCGATCTGCGGTTCGCCACGACGGGCCGGCATGATTCCATCGAGGTGGAAGATACCAATCTGCTTGTTCTGTGCGGCCATCGGACGCTCACCTTGGAGGACTTTGATCTCTACAGACGGCTGATTATCAACGGCTGTGGTGAAGGTCTCGGTCTTCTTGGTCGGGATGGTGGTGTTGGCCTCGATCATCTTGGTCATGACACCGCCCATGGTCTCGATACCAAGGCTCAGCGGAGTTACATCGAGCAGGAGGACGTCTTTTACATCGCCGGTGAGGACACCGCCTTGGATGGCTGCACCTACGGCTACTACCTCGTCCGGGTTAACGCCCTTCGACGGAGCTTTACCGAAGAATTTCTGTACGGCATCCTGGATAGCCGGGATACGTGTCGAACCGCCTACGAGGATGATTTCGTCGATATCGGAGGTCGTGAGGCCTGCGTTCTGAAGGGCAGTACGACACGGAGCGATCGTACGTTGGATCAGATCGTCGATGAGTTGCTCGAACTTAGCACGCGTCAGGGTCTTAACGAGGTGAGCCGGAACGCCGTTTACCGGCATGATATACGGGAGGTTGATCTCCGTAGAGGTAGAGGACGAGAGCTCGATCTTAGCTTTCTCTGCAGCCTCTTTCAGACGCTGCATTGCCATCGGGTCTTTCGACAGATCTGCACCGCCGTTCTCGTTCTTGAACTCCTGAACGAGCCAATCGATGATACGATGATCGAAATCGTCACCGCCGAGGTGGGTATCACCGTCGGTTGCTTTTACCTCGAAGACACCGTCGCCCAGTTCGAGAACCGATACATCGTGGGTACCACCACCGCAGTCGAAGACAACGATCTTCATGTCTTTGTTCGACTTGTCGAGGCCGTAAGCCAGGGCTGCTGCAGTCGGCTCGTTGACGATACGACGTACGTTGAGACCTGCGATCTCACCGGCTTCCTTTGTAGCCTGACGTTGAGAATCGTTGAAGTATGCCGGCACTGTGATGACAGCTTCGGTAACCTCTTGACCGAGGTAGTCCTCAGCGGTTTTCTTCATTTTTTGCAAAATGATTGCTGAAATCTCCTGCGGGGTATAGAGACGTCCGTCGATGTCCACACGCGGGGTGTTGTTGTCGCCGCGCGTTACTTTATACGGAACACGAGCGATTTCGGACTGCAAGCGATCGTAGGTCTCACCCATGAAACGCTTGATCGAATAGATAGTTTTGGTCGGGTTCGTAATGGCTTGACGTTTAGCAGGGTCACCTACTTTACGCTCACCGCCGTCGATGAATCCAACAACAGAAGGGGTCGTACGCTTACCTTCAGCGTTAGCAATGACGATAGGTTCGTTACCCTCCATTACGGCTACACACGAGTTTGTGGTACCGAGGTCAATTCCAATAATCTTAGACATAGTATAGTTCCTTTCTTTTAATTAATTTTCTAGTTTTTTTTGAGACCTCGAGATCTCGAGATGTCGAGACTTCGAAGCCGTTCATCCATATAATGACAAATACTATGCCAAACGGAAAAGTCTGCCAATTTGTCAGTTTTGGCAGACTTTTGATGGGTTATGGGTTACCGGTTACGGGTTATGTCAAATCGTAGCCGTAGTGTTTGAGGCGGCCGGTGTTGGAACGCCAATCGCGGTCCACTTTGACAAAGAGTTGGAGGAAGACCTGTTTCTGGAGGAAGTCCTCAATGTCTTTGCGGGCTTGGGAACCGACGCGCTTGAGAGCGGAGCCAGCTTTGCCGATGAGGATACCCTTCTGCGAATCGCGTTCGCAGTAGATGACTGCGGATATACGGACAATGGTTTCTTCTTCATGGAAGGACTCCACTTCAACTTCGACGGAGTACGGGATCTCCTTGTCGTAGTTTTGCAGGATCTTCTCGCGGATGATCTCGTTGACAAAGAAACGCTCGGACTTGTCGGTGAGTTGGTCCTTGGGGAAGAACGCAGGTCCTTCGGGCAGGGCCTCTTTGATGGCGTCAAAGAGTTGCGCTACGCCGAAACGCTCTTGTGCGGAGATGGGGAAGATCTCGGCTTCGGGCAGTTGTGCGTGCCAAAATTCGACCAGCCGCTCCAAGGTGTCTTGGGTAGTGAGGTCGATTTTGTTTATAATAAGGAACACGCGCGTACCTGCGGCTGCCATTTTCTTCACTTTCTCCAGGAAATCCGCATTGCGCTCAGGGTTATCCTGTACTTCGGTGACGTACAAGAGGACATCGGCATCGACGAGGGCTGAACGGCTGAACTCGAGCATTTTCTCCTGCAGGCGATAATTAGGGCTAAGGACTCCCGGTGTGTCCGAATAGACCATTTGGAAGTCCTCGCCGTTGACGATACCCATGATACGATGGCGGGTGGTTTGCGCCTTCGATGTGATGATCGAGAGGCGCTCCCCCACCAACGCGTTCATGAGCGTCGATTTGCCTACGTTGGGGTTACCGACGATATTTACAAATCCTGAACGATGCATATTAATAGCCAGCCGGTGTTATAGCATCAATCAGTTCTTGCGTGTCGTTGAACAGTTTAGCCGGTGATACTTTGGTTACCTTGCAGCCCATTTTGGTCTGGATTGCCTTGAGGTCGATCTTCTTCGGATCGCCCATGAGGACGATGGTCATCGGTTTGCCCTTGATGTTCTGCTCATAGAAGGCTTGGATGTCTTCGATGGTCAGTGCATCGATAGCAGCTGCATTGATACGTGCGGGATCGTCCAGATAACCAAGACGTTTCCAGTACTCAAAGGTCTGTGCTTTGCCACGCATGGACGGTTTCGCAGTCTGACCGGCCTGACGGAGGGCAGCACGCAGGGCTTCCATGTTGGTCGAGTCAATCGGCATGTCGTTGATGATATCCATGTATGCGCTGATAGCGTCTACGACCTTGTCGCTCTGGGTTCCGATGTAACCGTAGAAGAAGCAATCCTTACCCGGGAGGGAAGCTGTTCTATCCACACCGTACGCAGTATAAGCCATGGAGCGTTTCTCACGGATCTCGTACATAATGAGACCGGTGAAACCGCCGGACATGTACTGGTTGAACGCGTCCGAAGCTACGTCAGAAGCGATGTCGTACGGACGGCCGTTGATGTAGAAATAGATGTCCGCCTGTTGTACATTGCTGTTCGGCAAGAAGAGAACAGTCGGTTTGTCATACGTCTGACGCTCCTGGATGAACGGCGAGGTAGAAGGTTTCATACCTTCAGTCAACGGCAGGTTTGCCACCAGTTTCTCTTGCGACATCGTACCACAGTAGAACACGTCGAGTGCATACTCACGAGCCTGTGCAACGAGTGACTGCACTTTCGGCAGACCAAGACCCCAGATATCCGCAAACGGCACTTCGTCCAGGTAAGAAGATTTCTTACCATAGAGGGCATATTGCAGCAAAGCAGATTTCTGTACGGCTGTACGTTTCTGACGGCTGTAACGGCTGAAGAATACCGAACCTTTGATGTTATCCAACTGTTTCTGATCGAGATACGGCATCAAGAGTTGGCGCGTTACGAGGTTCATGATCTTCTCGTAGTTAGCCTCCTCACCGTTGATGGTGATATAGAAGTACGAGTCATCACAAGCATAACCCACATAAGCGTGCAGGTCGTTAATCTGCTGGTCGAAGTCCTTACCTTCCAGATTGGTAGCGCCCATGATTCCGGCGTTCTCCATCAGCGCTGTAGCAAACGGGAGCAGCGGCATCTCGTGCTCACCTACACCATAACGGAGGGTGAGCGAGAAGATATCATTCTTCGTGTTCGGCGTATAGTGCAGCGTTACGTTTTCAGCAATCGTCGATACCTGTACATCATTGAAATTGTTGAAGGTACGTGCGATCTGCTCGTGCGGCAGCTGTTTGAACGCCTTAGCGTACGGAGTCTCTTCGTGCGACGGTTCTACCGGTTTGATGTTGGGTTTGGGCAGCGGGTTTGCTTTCCAAGTCTTGGTAGCCTCGTCGAAGGAGATGGTCATGTAGGGAGCATCGAAATATTTCTTTGCCACGCGTACGATCTCCTCTTTGGTGAGTTTTTGGATTTTCTCGTTTGCCGTAAAGATGTCGTCGATCGGTTTACCATAGGTAAAGGCATCAACGAGCGCACTCATCTTGTACGACGGGGACTCTTCCTGCCATTTCTCCGATTGGTCATAGAGGCTCTTGACAGACGCAATGAGTTCGTCGGATATCTCACCTTTCTTGATCTTGTCCACCTCGCGCATGATAATGGATTTGGTCTGCGCGTCAGACTCGAACATCTGCTGGTTAGCATCGTAGTACGGCACAGCCTCAATGATGATACGACCGGTGTTACGCAATGACCATGCACCAGCGCCAACGCTTGTTACGTCACCCTTAGTCTCCACTTTATCGAGAAGACCTACGCGTCCGTTGGAAAGGAGCGCGCAAACGAAGTCCAGTACGTCTTGATCCGGATCACCTTCTTTCACACCATCGTAAATCAAGCAAAGCGTAGGAGTATAACCAAGGTTATAGTGCTTGGTGGGGTTGCCTGCGAAGGATACTTCCGGATAAGAAGGACGCTCCGGCAGGGCCTTGGGTTGGAGACGACCGAACGTCTCAGCGATCATCGGTTTGGTCTTCTGGGTATCGAAGTCACCGACGATGATGAGTGCCATGTTGTTAGGCACATACCACGTGTTGTAGAACTCAATGAGTTTGGACAGACGCGGGTTCTTAAGGTGCTCGGGCAGACCAATCACGTCACGCTCGTACGGGCAGCCTTTGAACATATCCTTCATCAGCTGTTTCTGAGCCTGCGACGAGGGGTCGTTAGCGTACATGTTGTACTCCTCGAACACGTTCTCCAACTCTGCCTGGAACGTACGGAAAACCGGGTTGATCAGACGATCGGAGAAGATGGTGAGCCAACGGTACATCTCAGCCGACGGGAAGGAGTTGTGGTACGCCGTGAGGTCATACGAGGTGTATGCGTTCACGCCTTCCGCTCCGATGAGGTCAAGGAGCACGAAGAAGTCCTCGAGGGACGAGATCTTGGCCTGACGCATGGAGCACTCGTTGATTTGGGTAGCGAGTTGCTCACGGATCTTCGGATCGGTTGCCTCGCTATACTGATCATAGAGAGCAATGATCGAATCGTAGATCGGTTTCTCTGCCTGCCAATCGAGGGCACCAATCTGCTGTGTACCCTTGAAGAGCATATGCTCGAGATAGTGAGCAAGTCCGGTGTACTCTGCCGGCTCATCGACCGCACCTGCGCGAACAACCACGTAACCGGTTACGTCCGGTGCATCGTGGTCTTCCCACAGCATAACGGTGAGGCCGTTGTCTAACTTGTACTCAGTCAGTCCCTCACGGGTAAGGGCCGAGCACATTGCGATGCTACCAACCAGTAGCAGTGCGCTAAGTAGAATCTTTTTCATAACCTAAATTTTTGTTTATTAATATATTACCATTCTAATAATACTTTGCCGCATTGTCCGCTGACCATGACATCGAAGCCTTTCTGGAAGTCATCGAAGTGGAAACGATGGGTGATGACCGGCGAGAGGTCGAGGCCTCCGAGGAGCATTTGCTCCATCTGGTACCATGTCTCCCACATACGACGTCCGGTTATACCTTTGATGGTGAGTGCGTTGAAGATGACATCGGACCAGTTGACTTGTGTGTCAGACGGCAGGATACCGAGCTGGGCGATGTTAGCACCTTTGTACATATGCGCGATCATGTCGTTGAAGGCCGCGGGTGCGCCGGACATCTCCAGTCCCACATCGAAGCCCCGGATACCGAGTTGGAACATCGCGTCGGCGATCGTCTCGCCTTTGGAACCATCGACCGTGAGGGTGGCACCCATCTTCTTGGCTATATCCAGACGGAGGGGGTTGATGTCCGTCACAACGATGTTCTTTGCTCCCGCGAAGCGACATATTCCGGCTGCCATCGTACCGATGAGTCCTGCGCCTGTAATGAGCACATCTTCACCGAGTAAGGGGAAGGCGAGTGCGGTATGGGTCGCATTGCCGAAGGGGTCCATGATGGCTGCAAAGTCATCGGGGATCTCCGGACGGAGACGTACCACATTGGACTCGGGGATAGTGACATATTCGGCAAAACAACCGTCCTTGCCCATGATTCCGACGGAGATGGTGTTCTCGCAGACGTGTCCCATGCCGCGGCGGCAGTTACGACAGTGTCCGCAGACGATATGACCTTCGGCGGTTACACGGTCGCCCACTTTGAAGTTCCGCACGCCGGCACCCACTTCGGCCACCACGCCGACGAACTCATGTCCCATGGTGTACGGCGGTTTGCAGTGTGCCTGCGACCACGCGTCCCATTTGTACATATGGAGGTCGGTTCCGCAGATAGCGGCTTTGGTGACCTTGATGAGCACATCGTTCACTCCCACTTCCGGCATCGGCACTTCTTCCATCCAGATACCAGGCTCGGGAAATCTCTTAACAAGAGCTTTCATAATTGACGATTTACAAATTTACGATTTACGATTTATTGACGATTTTGATTAATTGACGATTTTCCGAGAACAATTGTACAATCTTTTTCAATCGTAAATCAATCGTACCTCGTCAATCGTCCAATCGTCAATTATTTCAATACTGCAAGTTTCGTGCCAATCTTAGTGAAGGCAGCGATACATTTGTCAAGTTGCTCACGGGTGTGGGCAGCAGAAACCTGTACGCGGATACGTGCCTGACCTTTCGGAACAACCGGATAATAGAAACCGGTGACGTAGATTCCTTCCTCCTGCAGCGCTGCAGCGAACTCTTGTGACAGACGTGCGTCGTAGAGCATGACTGCACAGATGGCAGACTGCGTCGGTTTGATGTCGAAACCGGCTGCTTTCATGCGTTCTACAAAGTAAGCGGTGTTCTCGTGCAGACGGTCCTGCAGTTCGTTCGAACGGGTGAGTATCTCGAAGGTCTTGATACCTGCCGCTGCAATCATCGGCGGGATGGAATTCGAGAAGAGATACGGACGCGAACGCTGACGGAGCAGGTCGATAATCTCCTTACGACCCGTGGTGAAGCCGCCGACTGAACCGCCGAAGGCTTTACCGAGCGTACCGGTTATGATCTCCACTTTTCCGCGGAGGTTGTACAGTTCGGTAACACCGTGTCCGGTCTTACCTACTACACCGGCCGAGTGCGACTCATCGACCATGACGAGCGCGTTGTATTTCTTCGCCAACTCGTAGATCTTGTCGAGCGGGCAGACGTTTCCATCCATGGAGAAGACACCATCGGTTGCGATGATACGGAACCGCTGTGCCTGAGCCTCTTGGAGTTTGGCTTCGAGGTCCGCCATGTCACCGTTCGCATAACGGTAACGCACAGCCTTGCACAGACGCACGCCGTCGATGATCGAGGCATGGTTGAGGGCATCAGAGATGATCGCATCCTCTTCGGTGAGCAGCGGTTCGAACAAACCGCCGTTGGCATCGAAGCAAGCGGCATAGAGGATGGTATCTTCGGTTCCGAAGAAATCCGAGATGACACGCTCGAGTTCTTTGTGGGTGTCTTGTGTACCGCAGATGAAACGCACCGATGCCATCCCGTAACCACGTGCATCCATGCGATCTTTGGCGGCTTGGATGAGTTCCGCGTTGTCCGCCAAGCCGAGGTAGTTGTTGGCACAGAAGTTGATCACGGGCAACCCCTCCCCGTCCCTCCCCTCAAGGGAGGGGGTATTGGTGGCAACCTTGATACCGCTTGATTGCGGAGTGATGATCACGCGCTCGTTCTTATATAAACCTGCCTCGCGAATCTCCTGGAGAGTCGTCTGCAGATGTTTTTGAAAATCGTTGTACATAGTTAAAAATTTAACTAGGCGGCCTAGGATGCCCTAGGTCGCCTAGGATTTCGAGTTTAAATGATACCTTGCTCCAACATAGCGGTTGCTACTTTCATGAAGCCGGCGATGTTGGCACCCTTGACGTAGTCAATGTGTCCGTCTGCCTGGCGGCCGAACTTGACGCACTGCTCATGGATAGACTCCATGATATGGTGCAGACGTTCGTCTACTTCTTCGGCTTTCCAACTCAGGTGCTCTGCATTCTGTGTCATCTCAAGACCGGAAGTAGCAACACCACCTGCGTTGACGGCCTTGCCCGGAGCAAAGAGCACGCCGTTGGACTGGAAGAAATGGATAGCGCCCGGCTGGCAGCCCATGTTCGATACCTCGCAGCAGCACCAGCAACCGTTGGCCTTGAGTTGTTTGGCATCATCCTCCGAGAGCTCGTTCTGGAACGCACACGGCAGGGCGATGTCGCACGGAACAGACCATGCTTTCTTGTCGGCCGTGAACGTACAGAGTGTCGGGAACTTATCCGCCATATCCTGTACTTTGTTGCGGTTCGACGCACGCATAACGAGCATGTAGTCGATCATCTCTTTGGTGATACCGTTCGGGATAGCCACTACACCGTCCGGGCCGGAGATAGCCACTACCTTGGCACCGAGTTCAACAGCCTTGGTGGCTGCACCCCATGCTACGTTTCCGAAACCGGAAATAGCAACCGTCTTGCCTTTTATATCCTTGCCTGCCTCGTGGAGGAGGTGTTGCGTGAAATAGAGGGCACCGAAACCGGTAGCTTCGGGACGAAGGATAGAACCGCCCCAGGTCATGCCCTTACCGGTAAGCACACCGGTGTGGTACTCGCGTGCGAGCTTCTGGTACATACCGTTGAGGAATCCGATCTCACGTCCGCCGACACCTACGTCACCGGCAGGTATATCCTGATCCGGACCGATGCAACGCCAGAGTTCGAGCATGAACGCCTGGCAGAAACGCATGATCTCCGCATCGGATTTGCCGACCGGGTCGAAGTCCGAACCGCCCTTTGCGCCACCCATCGGCAGCGTCGTCAGCGCATTCTTAAAGGTCTGCTCGAAGCCCAAGAACTTAAGCATGGACGGAGTCACAGCACGGTGGAATCGCAATCCGCCTTTGTACGGGCCGATGGCACTGTTGAACTGAACGCGGTAACCGAGGTTGGTTTGTACTTCCCCTTGATCATCAATCCACGTCACGCGGAAGGTGAAGATACGGTCAGGTTCGACCATGCGCTCCACGATCTTCGCCGCCTCGAACTCCGGATGTTGGTTGTACACCTCTTCGATCGACTCTAATACCTCTTGTACCGCCTGTAGGTACTCTGCTTCCCCCGGGTGTTTCGCAGCTAACTGCGACATAATAGTTTGCACTTTCATAATGATTTATGTTTTTCAGATATTGTGTTAAATCAATTTTGCCCGCAAAATTACAAAAAAAAAATGACATACGCAAGCGCGCACGTCACTTTTTTAATAAAAAAGTCTGTTTTTTCCTAATTTCCGGTAGAAACCCCACCGCCACCGCCGAGACGGTTGAGTTCGTCCAAATCACCCACTTTACGGTACTTATGCTGTTGGTACTGACCGAACATCCAAGTAACAGAGAGCATTACACGTTGTTGGCGAATCGTGTTTTTAGACCAACTGCTATAACCGGGTGCTTGTCCCAAATCTTCTTCATGGAAGGACAACGAACGCGCCAAGTCCTGTACATTCAGGTTGAAGATCAAGCCCTTCGCCATATACATCTTCCGCACGCCGAAACTAAGGAAATAGGTACTGCCTTGCCTATTATAGCCGGTGGCCATCGGCGAAGACCAGTTGCCGTCGAAGGTCATGGTCCAATCTTTCGGCAGATAGGCCGAGAGCGTACCTCCGGCATAACCGTAATGACTTCGGTTCTCATAAACGGGTTTTCCGTCAGCTTGTTTCTCGTAGGATTTATTGATAAAATGCAGCCATCCGGCATTGACGGTCAAAGCCAGCCATGCGCCGTTCACCTTATGCTCGTCATCGAATTTCGGCACAAGCGGCAGTTCGGTCAATGACACATTCGCGCCATGCGTGGTACAGGTACCGAAATTGATCCATTGTGCGCGTCCGATGCCACTCGGCATAATGGTCGTTTTCGCAGAGAACATATCTTGCGTGTGCGCAAAATTGAACGTCACATTCAAGTACTGCGTCCAACTGAAATGCAGTTCTACATCGTTGTTAAACTCCGGTTTGAGGGTTGTATTTCCTTCCTGATAACTATAGGCATCGACATAGGTCTTGAAGGGGTTCAGCATCCAGTAATTCGGTCGTTTTATACGCCGTGTATAACTGGCGCTGACTGCGATCGGTTGACCGAGTTTGCCTAAAGGTTTGCTCGTATAACCCACATAAGCTGTGGGGAACGGATCGAAATACGATTTGCTGGTCAGCGAGTCTGTCTGCGCCTGTCTCCACAGACCCTTACTATAGGTATATTCGCCGCGCAGACCTAACTTAACCGACCAATGCTCGCCAAACTGCTTGCCCACAGAAATATAGGCAGCTGCCACATGTTCATCATAGATGAAGTTGGAGATCGTCTGAGAGCGCAGGATGTCGTTGATCGTTGAGTCGGTGGTCATCGAGTTGTTCGTAGATGACAGACCATACTTAACGCCGCACTCGATCATACCTGTCTGCCAGAACTTAGTCTGAAAATCCAACTTCGCGCTGTAGATATCTACCACTTGACGGCTACGGATATCAAGTCCCAGAGACGTATTGCCCAGATAGGGTTTGTCGTACCGCGTACCCTGCTCGTTAATCGAAGCGTTATTATAGCGGTTATAGTCCACATTGACCGTCAACTCCCGTTCCAGCGCCTCGTTAAAAGTGTGGGTGTAGTTGAGGTTCGCCGTGTGCTGCGGAGACTGCATTCGGTTGTTCGAACGGGTGATACTATTCGTTGTGTCGGCAAGCGTTTTGTCAATCGTATAGGCGCTGTTACCATCTGGCATAATACGCTGATTAACACGCATATAGGGTACCTGAAGAATAAAACCGAACGTATTAAGCGAGTCGATATACCAATCGTTGCCGACCTTGAGCATGTAGTACTGAAAATTCAAGTCATAGTGCGAGTACGAGTAGTTCTTGAACTGAGGTGTCTCGCGGTAACTCTCAAAATCTATATCGTTCTCCGCATAAACCTGCGTCAATTGACCAAAGGTATATGTTTTCTCGCCCCTGTAATTGAGCATCAGCGAAGCCATCTCCTGGTTCAACCAACGCTTCACATCGCCAAAATACATACCTCCGTACCCAACGGACAACATACCGTTGATACCACGCATCATGTTGCGTTTGGTCTTGATATTGATGATACCTCCTTGCCCGGAAGCGTCGTATTTGGCGGATGGATTAGAGATGATCTCTATTTTCTCGATCGTGTTGCCATCTGTTCCATCGAGCATGGCTTTGAGTTGCTGGCCGGAAAGGTACGAAGGCTTGCCGTCTATCCAAATCTCGACGCCTTTTCCGTTGACGGTAATGTTACCGTCCTTGTCGATGCGTACCCCCGGTGCGCGACGAAGAATATCGTTACCGTTGGAGCCGGCGGAGAGGGGCGAAGCGGAGACGTTCACCACCAACTTGTCCATCTGTCGCTCGATAAGGGGCTTCTTGGCTTTGACTTCCAGTTCCCGGAGCTGCTCTGTCTCTTCGCGGAGCACAAAGTCCGGTCCACCATAGGCTGTATGATAGCCCACATAGGAGGCTTGGATAATATAGTTCGGTACAATGACTTCGAGCTCGTACTTACCATCATCATCGGTGATAGCGCCGGTGAGCAGGGTTGAGTCTTGAGCTAATACAGATATCGTCACAAAAGGCATCGCGTCACCTTTTGCATCAATGACGCCGCCTTTGATAGTCTTGGCGGAAACAGAAACCGCCACACAGAGCATAATACCTAAGAAAAACTTTTTCATACGTTTTGGATTTTTATCTACCTATTAGATACCGTATTGATTGCAAGGTTACACCTGATCGTCGCCAAATTTTTCAAAATTAATATTTTTTAGCATTCATACGAACATCCGACGAGGTCAACGTCCACGGGTGGTCCGTATTGCGACTGCGTCCGGTATAGCCCAGACCGATAGTCAGATCACCATTGTTGAGCACAAGTCCTTCGCCGCCTATGCGGATGTGGAAGATTTCTTTTTGACTGCCTACCATGACCTCAATATCCCGATAGACGTCCTTCTCGCCTTCTACCCAGATCGTGTCGTGCGCAAAGAGCAACGGCAGCTCGTAGGTGTTACCATTGTCGGCATAAACGGTCATGATACCCGTGTTGGGCACGTCGCCACGAATCACTTTTAAGGTACCGGTCTCCGGCTCAAGCGTCACATGCGTGGCACTGTCGTTCTCCTGGAAATAGATACGTGCTGTACCGGAAAGACGATAAGAATATTCACCAAGGGCTGTTTTGATACCCGGTTCATTGTTACATGCTGTGAGTGCGATCATTGCGACACCCATCAAAATTGTCATAAGCTTTTTCATATTCTTTACAGTTTACATGTTAATTTTTCAAATCCGATGCAAAAGTACTGCTTTTTGCGGAAATGAGATATGAAAAAACGGACATTGTACCTTTTTGAGGCATTTTTATGCAAAAAAGACCGAGAAATCAGCCGTCAAAGGGATGCCTAACATCCTAAACTGCCCGGGAGAGACGCATCCCATCTGCTGAAACTCCAAGGCGGCATGACTCAGATCATAGTATCCGTGTCTGAGAACAGTTGCCAACAGGTCGATGGTCTGTCCTTGCGCCGCTTGAGACTGCATGTCCTGCAAGGTTCGATGAAAACGTCTCAAACGCACAAACTGTTTAGGCGGAATACCCACATAATTGCGGAAAACCCGCAGGAACTGCCTTTCGCCCAGACAAGCGACAGACGCCAATTCCGCCGCAGATATATTGCCTTTCGCCTCATCGCAAGCCGCAATCACTTTGCTCAGCCGTGCATAGTGGGCATCGATTTTCTGCGGAATACGTCCCAAGAAGAAAGCATCCAACTGCGAAGCAATGGACTCCGCCTTCGGGCTTGATTTGAAGATCTGATCCAGACACAACAGCCCCTCATCGCCGCTCTCATGAGCCGTAAGCACTTGACCGGACAATTGCTGCAGATCGATACCCGTCAACACATGCATGCCTCCGGGCTCGAAATCAAGCATCATTCCTTCAAACCATCCGCTCAGCGTCGTCAGCCCTAAAGTCGTCTGGTTCGCGCCCAACAACATCAGTTCGTCGGATCGTTTGCTGCCCACTTCCACCACAGCGTTTCGAACGAAAATCAAACTGCCGTAATTAGGCAACAAAGGCTGCACGTGTTTGCCGTTCACAAAACGCGGATCATCCTCCGGAGGCGTCATCGTGTCCGTCGAACCTTCCGCACGCACAAACACGTAGCGCGATATATACGGTCTGAGTGCCTCTGTGGGTTGAACAATCTGGAAAAACATCAGCTGATCTGTTTACGTAGATAGATGTAGAACGTCGTTCCCTTGGGCGAGGTCTCGAACTCGATACGTCCGCCGGAAGTCTCAACGATATGTTTGGAGATCGCCAAGCCGAGTCCGTTTCCGTTGGACTTGGTAGTGAAGTTCGGCTGGAAGATACGTGCCTGGATATCCTCCGGAATGCCGGTGCCGTCATCGGAGATGGAGATCTGCATCTCGCGGTCCGAGTAGGCAGCGTTCAGCACGACGATGATATCGGTAGGAGATGCCTGGAGCGCGTTGCGAATGATATTGACAAACACCTGCGAAATCTGCTCCTTGTCCGCCAAGCCGATGATGCCGGAGTCCGCGCCCACATAGCGGATTGGAATCTGCTCGTCGTTCGCGCGCTGGAGCGTGATCACGTTGGACAGTTTCTCGGCTATATCCACCTCGGTCGTCACCACTTCGGGCTGCTTGGCGAAGGTAGAGAAAGACTGCGCAATGTGCGCGAGGTTGTCTATCTCGGAAATGAGCATCGGTGTCGCTTTCTCAAAGTAAGCATCGAACTGCTCCGTTCCACGCAAGCGCTGCAGTTTCTGCACGGACAGTTTCATCGGCGTGAGAGGGTTGTTGATCTCATGCGCCACCTGCCGCGCCATTGTCCTCCATGCGCCTTCACGCTCGGAGGTTGCCAGCTGTTCGGCAGACTCCTCTACTCTATCCACGAGGGTGTTATAGCGCTCCACGAGGGCACCTAATTCGTCATGATAGGGATAGTTGATATGATTGTCCTTGGCACCGATGGCAAAATGGCGCATTTTATCCGTGAGTGCAGAGAGCGGAGCCGTCATACCTTTGGCCGCCCAGAAAGCGAAGACGAGAGAGAGCAGCAACACGATGATGTACGGCGGCAGCAGACGAGCCAAGAGGGCATCGACTTGCGCGTTGCGCACCTGTTCACTCAGGAAATACGGCACAGCGATGTATCCGATGGTAACAAACGAACCGTTATGGAACGGGATATACGACACCAGGTAAGGGTGCGAGCCTACCTGCTCATAGCAGACGATGGCGCGCTCCTCGGTAAAGAACGCTTCGGGTGCCATGCGGCGGGAGAGGATACCGTGGTCGAAGAGTGCCGGTGAGGAAGAAGCGATCAGTTCACCGGACAGTGAATAGACATGTATGTCCTGATTGAGGTCCACCGCCAGGTCGTGCAGGTCCACTGCCAAACCGGTAGCGTTCGCGCTTGTCAGCGGCGTGTCCCAGTAATAGAGCGAGCGGAGATAGGACTGGATATACTCCGAACGCATATGCAGGTCATGCCGCTGGTGCTCCTCATAGTTGGTATGTACATAGCGGATGGACATGACAAAGATATAGATGAACACCGCCAGAACGGGTGCCAGAATGATATACATGATACGCGTGGAGAGACGCATGTTACGAATGCCGCGGTTGCGAATGAGACCGATGATACCGATGAGTACCACCAGGCCAAACAGCACATGGCACAGTATGAAATACAGACGCGAATGCGTGTACGGACGGCTGGTGTTCTCGTACAGGCGGCGGAAGGAGAACGTCTGTGAGGCGATCGTCTCAATGTCGGTGTACTCCTCTATCTCCGTGTAGTGCAGCGGAAGCACCGTGAGCACGTTATATATGCCTGCCCGGGTCCACCGCGCTTTGGTCTGTGCGTTGCGAAACGACATGTCGCGCCAGGTGTCGTAGGTATTGAGGAACACCTCATCGGAAGCCAGGCGGTTGCTGGACCAATAGACCAGTTGGCGCGCATCGAAGATGTAAAAGAGCGTGTTCGGATCTTTCTCCGCAATCGTGCGGATGGTGTCCAACGAGGAGTTGTGTATCAGCGCGTCACACAGCACCGCTGTCTGTTGCTCCGCCTGCTGTTGGCGCTTGACCAGACGCTGTTCATCCGAGGTGCAGGATGCCAGCAAACAAAGGCTCATCGCCAACACCCAAACTCCTATGGTTCGTACGATCGTTTTCATTCGACTGCAAAATTACACAAAAAAAATGACATACGCAAGATTTATTGACAAAAATGCGGAATTATTTGCGTATATGCAAAAAAAGCAGTAATTTTGCAGCCCGAAAAATACGAACTAAACAGATGATCACACAACATTTGATACAACTATTGACGGCGCTGCTACTGGGATTGCTGACTATTCTCGATCCGTGTACACTGATGACCAGCATAACCGCCATTGGCTATATTGACAAGGAAATCAACAACAAACGGCTGGTACTGACCAACGGACTGATGTTCGTACTGGGTAAGTTAGTTACCTACGTATTACTCAGTATCCCGTTTCTTATGGGCGCGCAGACCGATGTAATTGAGCACCTGCTGGGGAATTGGGGCGAACCGATCTTGGCGGGCTTCATGCTCATCTGCGGTGCAGTGCTGTTGTTCAGCGGACATCATCACCACGAGCACGATCACGGCATCAGCAAATGGCTCAAGGAGACGGACAGCAAGGAGAGTTGGCTGTGGTCGTTCATTCTCGGTATTTTCTTTGCAATCGCATTCTGTCCGCACCGTCTGGTGTATTTCCTGACGATGATCGATATCACGTTGACGCTGCCGGGCAGTTGGAATTGGGTTATGCCTATTGTATTCGGCCTGGGCACCGGTCTGCCTATCATGCTGATTGCGTGGTTGGTAAGTTACAGCGCAGTGAGTATCGGTAAGTTAACGAGTAAGATGAGCACGTTCGAGAAATGGTTCCGCCATATATGCGCGGCATTGTTCTTGATTTTAGGTACATACCTCGCTATTCACTGTGTATTAGAGGCGCACCACCACGATCATTGTTGCCACCATGAGCACACCGAACTTTCGCTTTAAGCAGTTTACCATATGGCACGATAAATGCGCCATGAAAGTGGGCACAGACGGGGTGCTGTTGGGAGCGTGGACACCCGCTCCTGATGTACAAAGTGACAATGTACAATGTACAATTCTGGATGTCGGCACTGGCTCAGGACTCATCGCGCGCATGTTGATGCAGCGCTGTCGTCCGGAAGCAGAAGTGGAGGGCATTGATATAGACGAAGCTGCTGCAGAGCAAGCCCGCGAAAATGGTGTTAAGGCTTATTGTGCCAAATTGCAAGAGTGGCCGGGCACGTACGATCTGATTGTTTCTAACCCGCCTTATTTTCAAAACTCGCTCAAAAACCCTGACAAAGGTCGTCAGACTGCGCGGCATACCGACACGCTCTCGTACGCAGAACTGATTCATCACAGTGCGCGGTTGTTAAAGGAGAACGGACAACTGGCACTTATTCTGCCGGCCAAAGCGGAGAACGAAGTGCGCCAACTGGCTGCCGCTGAGAACCTCTTTCTCACGCGCGTTACGCGCGTATATAGTAAGGAGTCAAAGCCGGCTAGGAGAGTGTTGCTGGCATTCCGGAAATGTACAATGTACAATGGACAATGGACAATTGTCGAAGACACTCTCGTTTTAGAAGACGAAAAAGGCGGCCGTTCAGCCGCCTATTCGGAATTGTGTAGAGAGTTCTATCTCTAAACTTTCAACTTTCAACTTTAAACTTTATTTAGCTACATTGACTGCACGCACCTCACGGATGACGGTCACCTTGACTTGACCCGGATAGGTCATTTCGTCTTGGATACGTTTCGCAAGGTCGAAGGAGAGGAGTTCGGTATCCTTATCGGAAATCTTGTCCGCACCTACGATGACACGCAGTTCACGACCGGCTTGGAGTGCGTACGTCTTGACCACACCCGGGAAACTCATAGCGAGGTTCTCCAGATCTTTGAGACGTTTCACATAACTCTCCACGATCTCACGACGTGCACCCGGACGAGCACCGGAGATAGCGTCACAAGCTTGCACGATCGGTGCGATGAGCGATTTCATCTCACACTCGTCGTGGTGTGCACCGACAGCGTTGCATATATCGGGTTTCTCTCCGTATTTCTCACACAGTTTCATACCAAGTTCTGCGTGCGGCAGCTCAACATCGTCGTCAGCCACTTTACCGATATCGTGCAATAAACCGGCACGCTTAGCAGCTTTGACGTTGAGTCCCAACTCACCGGCCATCGCCGCACAGAGGTTCGCGGTCTCGCGGCTGTGCTGAAGCAAGTTCTGACCGTATGACGAGCGGTACTTCATTTTGCCCACGAGGCGAATGAGTTCAGGATGCAACCCGTGGATACCGAGGTCAATAGTGGTACGTTTACCCACTTCGATGATCTCGTCTTCCACCTGCTTGGTCACTTTGGCCACCACTTCCTCGATACGTGCCGGGTGAATACGTCCGTCTTGTACGAGTTGGTGCAAGGAGAGGCGAGCTATCTCACGGCGTACGGGGTCGAAAGCAGAGAGGGTGATGGCCTCGGGAGTGTCATCGACTACGATCTCCACGCCGGTAGCGGCTTCAAGGGCACGGATGTTACGTCCCTCACGGCCGATAATACGACCTTTGACTTCGTCATTCTCGATATGGAAGACAGAAACAGTGCTCTCGGCTGCCGTCTCGGAAGAAACACGCTGGATGGTCTGGATGATGATTTTCTTCGCCTCCTTATTTGCCTCGAGACGCGCGTTATCCATGATCTCGTTGATGTAGGACATAGCGGCCGTCTTGGCCTCATCCTTAAGCGCTTCGACGAGTTGTTTCTTTGCCTCCTCGGCAGACATACCGCTCAGTTGCTCGAGCTGTTTCTCTGCCTCATGGTGCATCTTCTCAATCTCCTGCTGCTTGAAGTCCAGCGCCTGTTGACGCTGATCAATAGCTTGCGTTTTTTGGTTTACTTCGTTGAGGGCACGTTGAACTTCTCCCTGACGTTGGTTAAGCTGCTGCTCACGTTGCTGCAAACGTTGTTCGTGTTGCTGTATCCGTTTGTCCTGCTCGCGCACGGCGTTGTCGTGCTCCAGTTTCAGGGCGATAAATTTCTCCTTAGCCTCAACAATCTTGTTCTTTTTCATCACCTCAGCTTCCTCGGCTGCCTTCTTGATCAGGTTCGCCGCGGCAATGCGCGAGATGAGGTAGTAGATACCGGCTCCCAGAAGGAGTCCGCCTACTGCTGCACAAATAATTGCTGTGATCATTGATTTATCGTGTTTTTAATTAATTGGTTTAACTCTTTAAGCTCTTTCTCGACGGGCGCGAGACTCTTCTCGCGGGCGTCGGACTGGAGTGCTACCGCCACTTCAAGGGCGGTGTACATCCATAATTGTTCTGCGGAAGCATTAGGCCGCAGTTTGAGGTAATACTGATAGCGCTTATTGAGCAGTTCCGCTGCTGCCCGATAATTGGGCTCCTGCTCACGCGGCACGTCGAGCCCTACGGTGTGGGCATCGAGGTGGAGGTTGATATGTTGCTTATCAGAATTCAGCATTCAGCTATCAGCATTCAGATTTATTTTTTCAATGCAGCTATCGCTCTGTCAACTTGACCGATAAGCGCATTAATGCGCTTGAGCGCCTCTTCGTTGGTCTCTGCAGCAGAGAGGGCATTGGCAGTCGCTATGCGACGGTTCTTCTGCTGCAGTTCCAACAGTTCGCTGTGAGTAAGAATCAGTTCCTGACGCTGTCGGGCTATCTGCTCGTGCAAAGACGCATTCTCCTGCTGCAACGCTTGGTAGCGCTCCAGCAAGAGATGCACATTTTGCGAAAGTTCAGATAGAGACTGCATCCGTAGTCCGTTTTCAGTAGTCAGTTATCAGAATGAATAACCTACACCGAGACCGATGACACCTTTGAACTGAACGCGCTCAGCCAGCACGCCGTTCTTATCCGCAATAAGGGTACCCGGATAGTACTTGAGGTTGGTTTGGAGCGTCACCTGCAAACACTTAAGGAACTGATAGCTCATCATCACATCCCAGTCTACATCGAACTTACCGAAGTGGCGGTTCATGTTCGAGTACTGGAAATACGGGTCTGTTCCGTTGAGGTCGTAACCCTTGCCTGCATACGGAGTGAAGAGGGCCAGCGTGGTACCGAGCTTGAAATCGTTGTAGGTATAAGCGATTGCGCCCTTGAAGCTCAAACCGAACTCAGCGCGTGCGTTGCGGTCATACGATTTCGCTCCGTTGGCGTCGTAATAAACGACACCGTAGCGGTTCTTGAGGTCCTCGCGGAAGTCATAACCGGTCTCCGTCGGATTGGCTGCGATATACTCTGCGGTATATTTATTGTTCCACTTGTCACCTACGTATGCTGTGGTGACACGACCGGCGATCGGGGAGAGGTAGATGGAGAAGTCCGCACCGTTCACGCTCTTTTTCCAGTCAATACCGACCGATATATCGGTGTAAGAAGGAGCGAGCCATTTGGAAACGATCTGGTCGTAGAGCGGGCCACCGTCATAACTGCGTCCGAGTGCATACTGGCTCTGGAACGAACCGAGAACGGTGAGATACCAGGTCGGTTTGAACTCCCAACCGAATTTGGTAGCGAGTTTGATATTATCACTCGATTTCTGGAATGCGTCATCTTTCTGATCAATCCAGGTCATACCGAAATCGGTATCAAAATTAGTCTCCCATGCGATTGCATCTTTGTGGTAGAGGAGGTGCAGTTTGGCATATACAATACCGTTAACATTATTCTTACCACCGGCAGCCCAGTTGACCAGTCCGGTAGCGGCAGCATTGATTCCCACGGTTCCGTCAAACTTCCATGCTTTGTCTCCCGTGTCAGCCGATTTGAGTCCTTCGCCGGCTTTCGCTGCTGCTTCCGCATTGGATGTCACTTTGGCTTTATCGACTGTTTGCGCAGTCATCGTAAGCGCTGCAACAAAGGCGAGCGCTACAGATAAAAAAGTTTTTTTCATTGTATTCAAAATTTGTTTGTTATACATCATTTGTTCGGTTTTCTCAAAAAACCGCACAAAGGTACAAAAAAAATCTCATATATGCAAATAAAAAGGAACGCGCGCGAGATTTTTGAGCATAAAGTGTCAATTTTTACACATTTTTTTTTAATATATGCACATTTATGTGCAAAAAAAGTAGTAATTTTGCAGCGTGATTTAATATCCCCTATTGTGGGCCTATCGAAAACACGGAATATAAAAACAACAAAAATATGAAAAACATTCGATTCATTGTTTTGACTATCGCTGCCCTGCTGAGCACAAGCGTTTGGGCACAAAAGACGTACACCTTTGATGATGGTGTCGCATTAGCGACCGATTGGACGGTTGTGGACAACACGTCTTCAGTAGGAGGTACGGCCAAATGTGAAATTGCTGCTCCTAGTAAGTTCTCCGCAAAAAACGGCAATTACTTACTGTTCAGTTTTGAAAACAAGAGCGGTATTTCGATTTCTATTACCAGTACTGCTTCTTTTAGCAACATCAGTAATATCACTTTCGATGCTATAGCAAACGACAACGGTAAACCAAATTGGACGTTGGATATCGTAGATGACAACGGAAACGTACAAAAAAACATCTACAGCGCAGTTGGATCAAAAGACCGCTTCAACACTGGAGGCAACAACAAATGGGGTGTTTCAAATGATGCTGTCAGCCCTGCAGTATCTGGTCACATTAAATTGACGTTGACCGCTTCTTCGTCCGGTAAATATGCAGCTATTGATAATCTCGTTGTTACTTACCAAGCAGGTCCTTCAACCGACGCTACGCTGAGCGCACTGACGTACGATGGCGGCACATCGGTTCCGAATTTCTCGTCGCAGACCACCAGTTACGAGGTTGAGCTGCCTGCTGATTATACAGGCGTACCGACAGTAGCAGCAACCAAGAGTGACAACAATGCTACCGTCAATATTACGCAAGCAACCGCGGTACCGGGTACAGCTTCGGTTTTGGTAACGGCAGAAGATGGTACGACTACGAAGACATACACCGTGACGTTTACCAAAGAGAGTGCGGATCCGAAAGTGGAGAGCGCTACATGGCCAAACATCCGTGGAACAGCGGTTATTGACCAAGTGAACAAAACGATTACCGGTCAAGTGCTCAACGGAAGCAGTCTGAGCTTGGAGCCTACTTTTACCGGAAAATACCTTAATTCACAGTCTCCGACAGGTGTTCAGAACTTTGCCAATGGTGCAATCAGTTACACGTTTACGAGTGCCAGCAACGCACAAACCGTTTATAGTGTGACGATTACCGAGTCTCCGGCGGTTTCAACAGATGCTACATTGAGCAGTTTGACCTACGGAGGTAAGAGTGTACCTAATTTCTCGCCGAGTACGCTGACCTACAATATCGAGTTAACGGCAGGAATCAAGACTCCACCGACGATAGCTGCAACGCCTAATGACAACAAAGCTACGATGAATATCACGCAGGCTTCGTCTGTTCCGGGTGTAGGCAAAGTGAAAGTGACGGCTGAAGACGGCACCACGACGCTGACCTATACCGTTAATTTCACTGTGGCCGTACCGCAAAGCGGTCTGACGATTCACGTGCCGGAAATCTACGAAGCCAAGGAGATCGCAGGCGGTTACAACGGTACGTTGGCTGTTTTCAACAGTCGTGAATACGAGGTGTACTATGCCGGCAAGACGACGGACAGTTACATGACGGTGGATGTCAAGCCGTGCCAGAAGCTACCGGGTATTACCAATACCAGTTCTGCAACGGCTTGTACGGCCAAGGACGGTTGGTTTGAAGCGACAGGAAACAGCATCAGCAACTACTCCTTCCCGGACATTGACGAGTTCGCTGCCGGTGAGGGTTGTATGCATAAAATCTACAACAACAACGCGTATAAGTTCCATATTCAGGGATACGACCAGTTTAGTTTCTACGGCAAAGATAACAGTACAACCATTGATCCAAATAATGCTTCGAAGAACAAACGCTTCCAAGTATATATCGACAATGTGCTGCAACCGGAGAATCCGAGCAGCACGGCCTCGATCCGCCGTTACGACATCTCAACGGGGGAGCATGTGATCGAAGTGCGTGGTATCGGAGCAAGTAACAATGAGTTTTACGGTTGGTCACTGCGCGTAGCGCAAGAGCCGCGCACCAAGTGGCTGAAGGGTAACGACAGTTCGCAGGTCGTACTCCAGACAGCAGCTATCCGACCGGTAACCTACACCACGAAGTACAACAACCTCGACGGAGCTGAGACACGTCTGTTGTGGGACGGTGCGGAAGCGAGCGGTTTTGAGTTAGTCAAGACTGATGGAACTCTCAGCGACACGCTGCAGCTCAGCGGTGTAGCTAACTGTCCGACGGGTACCTATCATTACCGTGTAGCCGCTTTCTACAACGGCATAGAGACCAGCAGTGTATCCGGTTCGTTTACGGTTAAGTCTTCCCTCAAAGCCACTTCGGACTTGAGCGTAGATGCTTATCAGAACGAAGATATGGAGGATCCGATCACATTCCGCTACTACGCGCTGAGTGCATCGAATGTACAGTTGACCTGGACCGGCACTGTGCCTGACGGCATCAGCGGCAGCGGCAATAATGGTATCTACACCATCAGCGGTCGTCCGACGACCATTGGTATCTACCCCTACTCTATTACCGTAACAGGCGCTGACACAACCTTCACCGGTAAAGTGACTGTAAAAGAGTTGAATATGGGTAACAATCCTATTCTATATCTGCATCGGAACAGCGGTGCGGCAGAGAAAGATCCGGTCTTTAAGTACCTGACCAGCAGCGCAGGAGGCAGCAAGAACCTCATTGCCCGTAAGGCACGTCGGGATGGCTTGCGTTCGGCAGATCAATACGCTCCGTATAAGTGGATTTTGATTTCCGAAGATGCCGATGCTGACAACGAAGAGGTACTGGCTATCATACGCGGTGGTGTGAATCTGCCGGTATTCAACATGCAGGGCTTCACCTATGCCACCAACCGTTTAGGATGGGGTTATCCGGATAACGGAACAGTAGATACCACCAGTCACAACGGCTGTAACATCTATGTACAGCGCAACGACCACCCGATCTTCAGCAGATTCAGTGTAGAGGTAGGCGATAAGTTGCCTATCTTTGAGAAAGTGGAGCGTAACGGTGTCATGCCGATTGCCATCAGTGGTGAGGCGATGCAGAACACGCTGTGTCTGGCAACCGGTTACACCCGTGATATTGACGAGTACGACCAAGATGGTGAACTGCAAACGGCTATTCACGAGATACCGGCAGCTATGCGCGGAGGAAAGAAATACATCTGCATGCCGATGGCGATCAATGCCAATAATAAACTGAGTGCGCACGGTAAAGGTCTGATCGATGCCATCGTGGCCTACCTGCTCGACGACAACAGCGCTGCTCCGGCTGTTCCGGAACTGCGAATCAACAGTTTCTCTATCATGGGTGTTGCCGGTACGATAGACCAGACCAACAACACGATTGATATGGCGTTCAATATTCAGGAATACCCGAACTTGGAACTGAACGAAGTAGTACCGCAGATCACGTTGGCTGACCCGACCTACACGTTCGTTACGCCGGCATCGGGTGACACGGTAGATTTCCAGTACAGTACGTTCATGCCGGTTAAGTTCGTTGTGTCGGACTTCATCAGCAGTCGTGTTTATAATGTGATTGTTCGCACATACGACCCACAGGGATTGGAGAATGTGTACGAAGTTGGTGAATGGGTAAACATCTTCGATATATACGGACGTAAGATAGCCACCACCAACGAGGACATCTACACGATGGAGTTGCCGCACGGTGTCTATCTGGTAGTAACAGAGAATGGACAAACCATTAAATTGATGCGATAATGCGGACAGAGAAAGAGTTAGAAGGCGTAACGCTGTTGGGCAACCAGGGAACTAAGTACAGCGATCAGTATAATCCCGATGTATTGGAGACATTCGAGAACAAACACCCGGAGAACGAGTATTTGGTGACGTTCAATTGTCCGGAATTCACCACCTTGTGCCCCAAGACCGGGCAACCGGATTTCGGACATCTGTACATCAGTTATATTCCGCGGGAACGAATGGTAGAGAGCAAGAGTTTGAAGTTGTACCTGTTCTCATTCCGCAACCACGGGGATTTTCACGAGGACTGCGTGAACATCATTATGAAGGACCTGGTGAAACTGATGGATCCGAAGTACCTGGAAGTGACGGGCTGGTTCATGCCGAGAGGCGGTATCAGCATCTACCCGTTTGCCAACTATGCGGACAAGGATCACGAGGAGCTCAAGAAACAGCGGCTCTTGGAGCAGTTTAAGGAAGCCACACGCCATCATTCCTAATTCTTAATTTTTAATTTTTAATTTTTAATTTCTAATGAAAGATAGTCTGATTGTATTATCGGGAGGATTAGACTCCACGACGATGTTGTATGAGTACCAATATCGCATCGGAATGGCACTCTCTTTCCACTACGGTTCGAACCACAACGACCGTGAGTTGGAGTTCGCCAAACTGCACTGTGAGCGACTCGGTATTCCGCATAGGATCATTCGGCTGCCGTTCATCAAACAGTTCTTCCGTTCATCGCTGTTAGAAGGTGCGGACGCGATTCCGGAAGGTAACTACAACGACGAGAACATGAAATCGACCGTGGTACCTTTCCGCAACGGTATCATGTTATCAATCGCTGCCGGAATCGCGGAGAACAACAAGATGCAGTATGTCATGTTGGCGAATCATGCCGGTGACCACACGATCTATCCGGACTGCAGGCCGGAATTCGTGGAAGCGATGAACAACGCCATACATTTCGGTACCTGGAACGGAGTGCAGTTGCTGACGCCGTATACACACCTAACGAAGGCGGAGATAGCATCCAAGGGAAAGGAGCTGAACCTTGACTACTCGGAGACCTGGAGTTGCTATAAAGGCGGTGAGCACCACTGCGGTGTATGCGGAACCTGCCACGAACGCAAAGAGGCATTGGCACAGGCGGGAATTGAAGACACTACTATTTACGACAATTAAGATGTACTACGTAGAAAAACGAATAGAGATCTCGGCAGCGCATAATTTGACGCTGACCTATGAGAGCAAGTGCGAGAATCTGCATGGACACAACTGGATCATTGTGGTGTACTGCAGGTCGAAGGAGTTGAACCGCGACGGTATGGTGACGGACTTTACGCATATCAAGAAAGTGGTGAAGGACACGTTTGACCATAAGTATATCAACGAGGTGCTGGATGTCAACCCGTCCGCAGAGAACATTGCCAGATGGATCTGCGACCACGTGGAGAACTGCTACAAAGTGAGTGTACAAGAATCAGAAGGCAACGTCGCTATTTACGAAAGAGATTAGTGTATCGCGTTAACGAAATATTCTATACCTTACAAGGTGAAGGAGCACACAGCGGGATTCCTGCTGTGTTTGTTCGTTTCAGCGGTTGTAACCTCAAGTGTCCGTGGTGCGACACGGAGTTCGCGGACTACACGGAGATGAGCGCCGAGCAGATTGTGAAAGAGATGCTATGTTCGTATGACACACCGAACGAGCGCCGTAAGATGTGCGTGCTGACGGGTGGTGAGCCGAGTTTGCAGGTGGATAAGGAACTGATTGATGCACTGCACACAGCAGGGTTCTATATCTGCATTGAGACGAACGGCACACGTCCCCTACCCGACGGCATTGATTGGATCACTTGCTCTCCAAAAGCCGGAGAGCCTCCGGAGGCGCTTAACCATGCGGTTGACCGTCTCGCGTTGAAGAAAGTGAATGAGGTAAAAGTAGTCTTCACGGGTACTTATGATCCGGAAGTGTGGCGTAAAAAATTAGAGGCGGAGCACTGGATGCTCCAACCTCTACGTTATAACGGCGAATGGCTCTTGATGAGCGGTATCGACGATTTCGAGATTGACAGTAACGATAACTTAGATGACACGGTCCGTTATATTCTTGCACATCCTTTCTGGCGGTTAAGCGTTCAGTTGCACAAGATAGCCGGTCTTCGTTAAGCTTGGGCTGCTGCTTCAATCGGCTTAACCTCAACCACCTCTACATCTTCAATTTTTTTCGTATTCTCTTCTTTCGGTTGCGTGGTTTCCTGCGGTGCCACCGACTTCGATACCATCAATCGGTTCAGTTTCTGATAGATCTTGGAGATTGCCTCCAGCACAGTGTCATCAAAATCACCCAGCAGTTTTTTCAGGCTGGTTTTGGCAGCGTCTTGTACCTCATCGTTAATACAACTGAGCAGGGCAGTTACAGCAGCAGCGAGTGCTACCATGTCATCTGCAAAGCCCAAGCCGAAGAACCAATCCGGAAAGACGTCCAGCGGGAAGATGATATAGAGGAACGCGGCCACTATCGTCAGTTTCTGCTTGAGACCGACTGAATTGGACTTATACACATGGAAGAGAAGGAAATTGGGATACACCATCGTGGCGCCCATGGATTTGATGATATACCAAATCTTCCCTACAAAACTCTTGTCATTGAAGCTCTCGCGAGGTTTGCCTCCATTAATCGCTTTGTTCTCCATAATAGCCTCCTTTGGATTAATATTGTGCCGCGTCATAGACGGCGTCAGCTGCTTCCGAGGAAGCGAGGTGTTCGATGATACAGAACGCGAAGTCAGCGCTCAGACCCGGTCCTTTGGCGGTAATGATATTCTTCGACTCCACTACCAGACCGCCTACGTAACTCTCGCCCAGCGCGTCTTGGAAACCCGGGTAGCAGGTAGCCTGTTTGCCTTTCAAGATGCCGAGTTTGCCGAGCACAGCGGGAGCTGCGCAGATAGCAGCAATCGGTTTGTCCGCTTTGTTATGTTCAACGAGCAACTCGCACAATGCGGAACAGTCACCGAGTTTAGTTTGCCCACCCGGAAGAATGAGCATCTCTGCATCGGAAAAGTCGATTCGTTCCATCAATCCATCTGCTTCGACAGCTATGTTGTGTGCTCCGAGCACCATCGGGTTACCGGTGATAGACACAGTTGTTAGTGCGATGTTCGCACGACGGAGTAAATCAATGGTGGTGATTGCTTCGATTTCTTCGAAACCGTTGTCCAAGAAAAGATAATTCATAAATCTAAAATCTTAAATCTTAAATCCTAATTTAATTTAAATATATAGGTGATTGTTCCGATCTGGTCATGATCGCCCTCGGTGAATTTCGCCTTGCGGGCTGCATCGAGTGCGAGTTGTTGGGTTTGTTTATCCGATACGTTGCCGCCCTTAATCGTGGCTTCTGTCACATTTCCTGCAGCGTTAACACGTATCTGGACGATCACTTTACCTTCCTGATTGAAGGCGTTGGAGGGTTGCGGAAGAGTTCCTTTCAAACTACGTCCTTCGAGCGACCAGTTATGTCCGCCCACCGAACCGTGTCCGACAGGGTTTCCCTTCTGTCCGCTTCCTTGGCTGTCGCCTGAACCGGAAGTGTTTCCTGTATTTCCGAAGAGTGAACCCATCTGATTCGCTTTCGCCACCGCTTCCGCTTCTTTGGCTTTGCGCTCCGCTTCCGCCGCTTCGCGTGCTTTGCGTTCGGCCTCGAGACGCGCCTGCTCTTCCCGTTGCCGCTGACGTTCCTGTGCCTCGGCCTGCTTGCGTGCTTTTTCTGCTTCTTCGCGGGCTTTGCGCAGTGCGAGTGCCTCTTCGTCCTCCTGTGTCATCAGGTCGTTGTCTGAGGGAGCAGATACCGGTTCCGGCGCAGCCGCTTCAGGCGCAGGGAGCGGGAGTGCTTCCGACTGCTCTGCCATATAGCCGCCAGCTTCTTCCACCTCTCCGAAGGCCACTTCGATACCTTCTTCCTGTTCCGGCAACATGGCTACCATACGTGCGAGCCAAAGGATGAGGAAGACAAGGAGCATGAAAAGCACCGTGCCGATGGTTGCAATAATATGTCTTTTTTGCTTTTTAGTCATGAATGGTTTATCGTTTCGTAGCCACTACCAACCGCATATGATGCTCGTTGGCAATATCGAGGACGCGGACTACCTCTTTGTACGCCACGTCTTCGTCTGCATGTAATGCGATATACATCGTTGAATCGGACGCCTGAATGCCACTGAGATATCCTTCCAAGTTATCAGGATCGATTGCTACGGGTTTGGCTTTGCCCAGCGCAACGAAGTAATTACCGAGGTTGTCAATGGACACTTTCGCCACCTGCGGCTGCGTAGCTTTCTTGGCACGTGCCGTAGGCAGGTTGATTTTGATATCGTTGGGCGAAGACATAGTGGATGCCATGACAAAGAAGAGGAGCAAGAGGAACACCAAGTCCGTCATCGAGCTCATAGCAAACGTCGCTTCTACCCTATTTCGTCTTTTTAATGCCATAAAGGTTACGGGTTATGGGTTACGGGTTACGGATTAGGCTGGCTCGTTGAGCAGGTCCATGAATTCCATTGTGCGGCTCTCGAGCAGACGTACGACGCGGTCAATGCGTGCCACGAGGAAGTTGTAAGCGAACATAGCAAGGATGCCGACGATCAGACCACCAATCGTGGTGACCATGGCCTGGTACATACCACTGGAGAGGGTGGACATCTCAATCACACCGCCCGAAGTCTGTGCCATATCGTAGAAAGTCTGCACCATACCGATGACGGTACCGAGGAAACCGAGCATCGGAGCACCGCCGGCAATCGTCGCCATGATGACGAGTCCTTTCTCCAGACGGCCGACCTCCAGGTTACCTACGTTCTCAACCGCTACCTGCACATCCTGCATCGGGCGACCGATACGCGTGATACCTTTCTCAATCATATGCGCAGACGGTGTGTCTGTCTGCTTGCAGAGGTTGAGCGCGGAGTCAATCTTACCGTCATGGATATAGTCGCGAATGCGGTCCATGAACGATTTGTCTTCGCGTGTAGCCTGCTTGAGCACCACGAGGCGCTCAATGAAGATATAACATGCGCCGGCCAGCAGGATAGCAAGGATGATCATGATCCATCCGCCGTACATGGCCATTTCCAACAGATTCATCGACTGAGTGGTTTCTTCGACTACTGCCTGAATCGGCTCGGCAGCAGCAGTTGTGTCAATTTGCAATAACATAAAACTATGTATGATTTTTGATTTATGATTTTTGATTTACTTCTTTAAGCATTCCAAATACTCCTGAATGGTCTCCTGAATACCGAGATAAAGGGCATCACAGACGATGGCATGACCAATCGATACCTCTGCCGTCCACGGGAAAGCCTTAACGAAAGGCTTGAGGTTCTTGAGGTTAAGATCATGTCCGGCGTTCATACCAAGTCCCAGTTCGTGTGCTTTCTCTGCCGCAGGACGGTATTTTTCGATAGCCCGTTTCGGGTCTGTGACAAACAGCTCAGCATAGGGGCCGGTATACAACTCCACCCGGTCAGTACCGGTACGTAACGCATATTCTACCATTACCGGATCCGGGTCCACAAAGATGCTGACGCGGATACGATAGGCGTGCAACTGGTTGACCACACCTTTGAGGAAATCAAGGTTACGACGGGTATCCCAACCGTGATTGGAAGTCAACTGGTTCGGGTCGTCAGGCACCAAGGTCACTTGGGTAGGACGAATGTCCTCTACCAGTGCCAGAAATTCCTCGGTCGGGTTGCCCTCCACGTTCAACTCGGTAGTGACCATCGACTTGAGTTGGTACACATCCTCCTTACGTATATGACGCTCATCCGGACGCGGGTGTACAGTGATTCCTTGCGCGCCAAACAACTCACAGTCTACTGCAAAACGCTGAACATCAGGAAGATTGCCGCCTCGTGCGTTACGCAACGTAGCGACTTTGTTGATATTAACACTGAGTTTTGTCATGTCTCCAATTCGCTTAACTCAAAAATTTGCTGCAAAGATACAACAAAAATTGCATATATGCAAGATTTTAATAATTTTTTATTAAAATAATCGTTCAATCATTCCTTGCAAAGTATAACGAACACCGTTGCGCTCAATGTAGAGCACACCGTCCCGAATCACCTTGGTACATTGTACATTGTCCCTTTGTACATCCTCAATGCCTTCTTCCTCCGGCAATGCGAGCGCGATAGGGCCGTCATAGACGAACTCATACTGAACGTCGTTGTCTGCAATGATATAGCCTTCGATATGGTAGTTCTCGCCGTTCTTGGTGATAACAAACGCCTGGTCGTATGCATACTCGTAGTCCAGTTCATCGGCACTCAGTTGCACGAAGGTGTAGTCGCCGACGTTGTAGTCATAGAGCGAATACTCGCCGCTTAGATCACCCTTGACGGCAGCATACATATCCAGCCAAATCTGCGGATAGCCCTCTGCGGGAGCCAACGAGAGCCAGTAACTGTAGGCTCCTTCTTGGGAATACAGTGTGTCTTCCGAATAGTCTAAAGCCTGCACCGTGGTCATGGTCAGACGCACGGTATCCATCACTTCTCCTTGAGTTGCACCGGGGTTTTCGAAGAAATAGACCTCGACACTGAAGCAGCGCAACTGGTTGTCGCACGTGATGGTGACGGAAGGATTCTCGATATCCGAAATCGTCAAGACCGGTTCACCGGTAGCATCGTCGTATTCGTCAGACAGATAGTCGATTGTACCATGATCGCAGGATGCTGAGAAATTCTTTTTCACCCATCCATTGATAGCGATTCCTTGGATGTTTTGCTCGGCACTGATGGTCATGGAACCACCAGCCAAACAAGCGAAATAAGTCTGATCGATATTGTTATAAGAATGTCCGGCAGGGTACGCGGAACCGTAACTGACACTAATCGTCACGCCCTGACCCGACAGCGTGTATGCCGTCTTTTCAATGACCGTGTCCGGCGCTACAATCACTACCGGTTCTTCCTCCTCTACTTCCTGTGCTACGATCGGCGCGACACCGCCCAGCAACAAACAGGCAGCCAATACAAATGAATAAATGGTTCTCATTCTATACATTATTTATACATTATTTTCAAAATGGGCACAAAGGTACGAAAAAAAACGGATATATGCAAGTTTTTTCGATTAAAATCTTGCGTATATGCAATTTTTGTTGTAACTTTGCAGCCGAATTAAATTAGGATATTGTGGCCTTATGACAATTGCAGTATTTGGAAATGCGATGAAATCCGAAACGCTGGCAGCTGTTCGGCATATTTTGCAGTTTATGGACGAGAAGGGCGTTCATGTGCTCCTTTCCCAGGAATTACGTCAGGAATTGGACTTGCGCGAGTACCCTGTTTTTGATGACGGGTTCATCAACGGAGACACAGCGAAACCGCTGAACGAGGGTCCGATTGATTTTGCGCTGTCAGTAGGCGGTGACGGTACGTTCCTCACCAGTGCAGCGGCGATCGGTCAGAAGAACATCCCTATTCTTGGCATCAACTGCGGTCATCTGGGTTTTCTGGCAGAAGTGCAAACGGACCAGATGGACGATATCATGCAGAAACTGGTGGATGGCGAGTACACGATTGAGCAGCGCAGCCTGCTGAACCTCAGCGTACTGGACAAAGAGGGCAACCGCCGCGACGGGCTTATCCTGGCCCCGAACGCGCTGAACGAGATCGCTATTCTCAAAGAGGGTTTGAGTAGTATGCTGCAGATCGAGTTGAAGGTGAACGGCGAGTACCTGCACACCTATAACTCGGACGGTTTGGTGATTGCCACTCCGACCGGCAGTACGGCGTACAACCTGTCTATCGGTGGTCCGCTGATGGCTCCGCAGAACCGTGGTATCATTCTCACACCGATCGCACCACACAGCCTGACTGTCAAGCCGTTAGTAGTTCCGGACGATTGGAAATTTGACATCCGTGTCAGCAGCCGTTACGATGCGTTCATGGTGTCGGTGGACGGCCGCAGTCAGAGTCTGAGTACCGACATGACGCTGCATATCGAACGCGCCAGTTACACCGTCAAAGTGGTGCAGATAGGCGACAACAGTTTCTTGAAGAGTTTACGAGCTAAATTAAATTGGGGTAAGTAATATGTTAGATGTTATTACATGGGACGTGAGTCCATATATTTTTGGAGACAGCGGTGTCCGTTGGTATGGTTTGTTATGGGCCATCGGATTGTATGTATGTTGGAAGATCAACGAGAGCATGTACAAGAAGGAGAACTGCCCGGCAGAGTGGCCGGACCTGCTTTTCTTTTGGATGGCAGCCGGTGTGATCATCGGTGCCCGTTTGGGTCACTGTTGGTTCTACGAGTGGCATGACTGCACCAATCCGGCTCTGGCAGGGTACTGCAGTATGATGGATATTTCTACGAAGCCTTGGCATCTATTCGGATGGGAATTTGCCTACCGCAACCCGTATATCGAGCACCCGTTGATGCTGTTTAAGATATGGGAAGGCGGTTTGAGCAGCCACGGAGGAGCAATCGGTCTGATTACCGCAGCGGTGTTGCTCAATAAGTTCAAGTTCAGCAAGTACCCGCAGTTCGGCACCAGTTGGCTGTGGATATTGGATCGTCTGTGTATCGGCGTATGTATCACCGGCGCGCTCATTCGTCTGGGTAACCTGATGAACAGCGAGATCTACGGCGAGCCGACATCGCTGCCCTGGGGATTCATCTTCGTGAACGGAGACAGTTACCGCGATGTGCCGTGTCATCCGACGCAGATTTATGAGATCTTGTACTGCTTGGCCGCCTTTGCTGTGACGTACCCGATGTACAAGTTCACGCAGGCCCGTCGTCGCGAAGGACTGTTGCTGGGTGTGTTCCTCGAGATCGTGTTCTTCACCCGTTTCTGCTTGGAGTTCATCAAGTTGGACCAGGAGGCCTTCGAGGCAGGACACCTCTTTAACATGGGTCAATTGCTCAGCGTACCGTTCATTGCGCTCGGTCTATTCCTTATTATACGCGCGTATAAGCGGCCGCTCAGCCCCGTCGTGGACCAACAGCCCGAGTCGTTAGATCCCAAGTACAGAAAAAACGAGAAAGCGAAGAAATGACGAAACAAGATTTACGAATCATCTATCTGGGTACGCCTGAGTTTGCGGTAGCGAGCCTAAGGGCGTTGGTGGAAGGAGGATATAATGTGGTAGCTGTGGTGACGATGCCGGATAAACCGGCAGGTCGCGGCCACCAGATGCAGTTCTCGGACGTGAAGAAGTATGCGTTGGAGGTTGGTCTGCCGGTACTCCAACCGGAGAAACTGAAAGACGAGGCGTTCATTGAAGAACTGCGTTCGTACCATGCCGATCTGCAGATCGTTGTAGCGTTTAGGATGTTACCGGAGGTCGTATGGACCATGCCGCGCTTGGGCACGTTCAACCTGCATGCGTCTCTGCTGCCTCAGTACCGCGGTGCAGCGCCGATCAACTGGGCGGTGATGAACGGCGACAAAGAGACCGGCGCAACGACGTTCATGCTCAAGCATGAGATCGATACCGGTAACATGATCTTGCAAGAGCGGATCGCTATCGGCGAAGACGAGAACGTCGGTTCGGTACACGACCGATTGATGGAGATGGGAACAGGTCTTGTGACCCGCACGGTGGATTTGATCATTGACTGCGAGAACAAAGGTATCGAAGTGCCGACAACGCCGCAACCGCAGATCGCTGAGTTACGTCCCGCACCGAAGATCTTCAAAGAGGACTGCGAGATCAAGTTCGATGAGAAGACAGCGCAGGAGGTGCATAATTTTGTACGCGGCCTCAGCCCCTATCCTGCAGCCTGGGCGAACCTCACTATCAACGGACAGTCATTTGAGAATGTCAAAGTTTATTCTGTCGAGATCTCGAAATCTCGAGACCTCGAGACCTCGAAAGACATCATCGTACCCTGCCGCGAAGGCGCTGTGCGGATTCTTGAACTGCAAGCACCGGGTAAGAAACGCATGGATGCCCGTTCCTTCCTAAACGGTCTGCATTGAATTCGTAATTCTTAATTTTTCATTTTTCATTTTTCATTTTGAATTATCTCTCTCTCATCGATAAATACTACGGCAACTACCCGCAACTGCGAGAAGTGCTGGTGACGCATAGTCGGCAAGTAGCCGACCGTGCGTTGCGTATCATCGATGCACATCCGGAATGGACGAATGGCGAAGGGGCGAATGGCGAATGTCTGGTGGATAGGCAGTTTGTCGAAGAGGCAGCGATGTTGCACGATATAGGGATCATCTTCTGCGACGCGCCGAAGATCTACTGCCGCGGCAGCCATAAGTATATCGAGCACGGCTTTTTAGGTGCAGAGTTGTTGCGCGCCGAAGGCTATCCGAAGCACGCGTTGGTCGCAGAGCGGCACACGGGAACGGGTATCACCATTGAACAAGTGGAACGGGAAGAGCTGCCGATTCCCGAACGCGACTATTGTCCGCAGTCGCTGGAAGAGAAAATCATCTGTTACGCGGACAAGTTCTATTCAAAAAGCCACCTCGGAGAAGAGGTGGATATCAACAAGATCAAGTACAACATCTGGAAGTACGGTCACGCTGCCTATGTGAGGTGGCAGGAGTTAGTTGATCTGTGCGGCGAACAACTTTAACCTTTAGCCTTTAACCTTTAGCCTTTATCTGAACTTATGCGCAAAACCGATGGATAGCAGTTCGCGGAACTGTATCTTGGCGTGTGTATCCCCTTCCATAATGACCGAAGTGTCGTACCGCGGATGCAGCATCAGACGAGCCGACATGAAGCGGTTGATGATAAAATCGCAGTTCACCTCCAGATCCAGTTCCACGTGCCGGTAATTGGTGTACATGTAGAATTTGGATTCGATGGAGACCTCACGTACGGGTTTCCACAGGTACTCGATACGCACGGACGAACCGATGTTATGTTGCGTCTTCTGCCCCGGTTCCAAGCCGTAGTCGGTGACCAAGACCCGCACCGTGTCGCTCACATGAATCACCTTGTACGAGAGCGGCGAGACGGAGATGGAGAGGTTCTTCACCGGTTTGTAGTCGAGACCGATGGCGGCATTGAAACGCAACGGTGAGAACGGAGCGGACTTGAGCTGCATTGAGTTGGACTTATAGGTCGGCAGCAGACGCGTCTCCAGTTCAACGGAGAACGAGGCAAACAATTTGGGTACGACTTTGAGGTTCGCCTTCGAATAGACGCGGAACAGGTCATCGGTCGTGTTCACCTTGTGCAGGCTGTCCGCCGAGACGGTCGAACCGCCTATACGCCATTCGCCGGTATTCTCCCACGTGAAGCGGTCGGTGATATAATTGATCTGCCCTTTGGCTATTCCGAGTCCCGCGAAGGAAGACGAACCGCCTTGGTACCAGTTACGGGTGACGTAGTTCTGCGTGATCTGGAGCATGAGTGTGGCTTCCTTGCGCCAAGGCGTTTTCATGTCCCGGATCGCGCGCAGCACATCGCGTCGGTCTTCCTCCGCATCCTTGACCAGCGATTTCTCCACTTCGATGGTGGGGTTCTCCACGATGATCTGCTCGATCTCCAGTGCCTCGTTGGCAGTCCGCAGCGAATCCAGATACGCCACCTCCCGTGCGATCGAGTCCAGCCGCATCAGATCCGCATAGGTGAGCGTGTCCGCCGTGGAGTCGTTGGCATACAATTCAGCCGTTTGCGCAGCGATCATGTCCAGCAGCAGGGCATCCGCATCAACGGTCTGGTTCATGTCCTGCAACTTGAACGTGTCGGTATATAACTGTTGCGCTGCCAGATGAGTGACAGCGCAAAGCAAAACTACTATGAGGATCTTAAATCTCAAATTAATTCTTAATTCGTAATTTTTAATTTTTCATTTTTCATTTTTCATTTTTCATTTCAAATTGCAGGCATCTGCAATCTGCCATGACATTGTTTGTACTTCTTACCGGAACCGCACGGACATGGGTCATTCGGACGCGGTTTCTTGTCCGCATGGATAGGTTCGGGACGTGCGTTCTCACGCGTGTCACGCCCTGCTGCTGCGGCAGCGCCGGAAGCCTGAGCTGCTTGTTGCAAGGCATCTTTCTGCGTGCGGTACTTGCTGAAGTCCTGACGACGTTGCTGCTGAGCCTGCTGTACACGGTCGGGCTCCTGCTGATGAATCTGTCCACGCAGCAGAATAGAGATGGCACGGCGGTTGAGGGCATCCAACATCGCCTCGAAGATATGCGACGACTCCAGTTTGTAGATCAACAGCGGGTCTTTCTGCTCGTACGAAGCGTTCTGTACCGACTGTTTGAGGTCGTCCAACTGACGGAGATGCTCTTTCCACTCATCGTCGATGACGTAGAGCAGCATCCGTTTCTCGAACTCTTTCACTACCTCTTTGCAGTGCGATTCAGCAGCCGCTTTGAGGTTGACAGCGATGTTATAAACACGTTTGCTATCCGTGATCGGGATAAGGATGTTCTCGTACATCTGACCCTTGGTCTCATACACTTGTTGAATCACCGGATCAGCGACTTGCATCAGTTTGTCCATACGACGTTTGAAGCTGTCCAATGCAGCCTCAGCCAGCTTGTTGCTCAGCTCGTCACGTTTACCGCGGCTGAACTCCTCCTCGTCGAACGGCAGCTCGATCGCGAAGGTATGCATGACTTCGTACTTGAGTCCCTCGTAGTCGTTGTCCTGACGCGCCTCAAGGAAGATGGTCTCTGCCGTTGAGCGGATCATGTTCGTTATATCGACGCCAATACGCTCACCCATCAGGGCGTGACGACGTTTGGCGTAGATGAGGTTACGTTGCTGGTTCATCACGTCATCGTACTCGATGAGGCGTTTACGGATACCGAAGTTGTTCTCCTCCACTTTCTTCTGCGCGCGTTCGATGGAGTTGGAGATCATCTTGTGCTCGATCATCTCGCCCTCTTCGAAGCCCATCTTATCCATCACACCTGCGATACGCTCGGAGCCGAACATACGCATCAGGTCATCCTCCAGCGAGACGTAGAACACGGAGCTACCCGGGTCACCTTGACGGCCGGCACGACCACGTAACTGACGGTCCACACGGCGCGACTCATGACGCTCGGTACCGATGATGGCGAGACCGCCGGCTTCTTTCACTTCCGGCGTGAGCTTGATATCCGTACCACGACCGGCCATGTTGGTTGCGATTGTTACGACGCCTGCACGACCGGCTTCGGCAACCACCTGCGCCTCCTGCTGGTGCAACTTGGCGTTGAGCACGTTGTGCTTGATCTGACGCAGACGAAGCATCTTACTCAGCAACTCGGATATCTCGACCGAAGTGGTACCGACGAGAACCGGACGGCCCTGGTTGACCATCGAAACGATCTCCTCTATCACGGCGTTGTATTTCTCGCGTTTGGTGCGATAAATACGGTCGTTCATGTCGTTACGGGCAATCGGTTTGTTGGTCGGGATAACAACAACGTCCAGTTTGTAGATATTCCAGAACTCGCCTGCCTCGGTCTCTGCTGTACCGGTCATACCGGCGAGTTTGTTGTACATACGGAAATAGTTCTGCAGCGTGATGGTAGCGAAGGTCTGGGTTGCACCTTCAACCTTCACGTTCTCCTTCGCCTCGACAGCCTGATGCAGGCCATCGGACCAGCGACGACCTTCCATCACACGGCCTGTTTGCTCATCGACGATCTTCACCTCGCCGTTGTCGATGATGTAGTCCACATCTTTCTCGAACAGGGTGTAGGCCTTGAGCAGCTGGTGTACGGTGTGTACGCGCTCGGACTTGACGCTGTAGTTGGTCAGGATATCGTCCTTGCGCTGCTGCCGCTGCTCGGGCGTGAGACCGGTCTCGTTCTCGAGGTCCGCCATCTCGGAGCCGACGTCGGGGAGCACGAAGAAATGCGGGTCATCGGTCGTGCCGGTCAGGGCATCAATACCCTTGTCGGTGAGCTCGATGGATTTGTTCTTCTCGTCGATGACGAAGTAGAGTTCGTCGGTCGCGATGTGCATATTCTTCTCGTTCTCTTGCAGATAGAACTCTTCGGTTTTCTGCAGACGCACCTTGACACCAGGCTCGGAGAGGTACTTGATGAGTGCCTTCGATTTGGGCAGACCCTTGAACGCACGGAACAGGGCCAGCTCGCCGGCCTCTTTCTCTTTCGCGTCTTCGGAACCCATTTTCTTCTTCGCCTCGACAAGCAGGTTGGTTGTCAGCGTAGTCTGCTGACGCACGAGTGCGGCTACGCGGTCCTTATACTCGTCGAACATCTGATCCTCTCCTTTGGGTACCGGACCGCTGATGATGAGCGGCGTACGGGCATCATCGATCAAGACGGAGTCCACCTCATCGACGATGGCGTAGTTGTGTCCGCGCTGCACGAGGTCCATCGGGCTGGTCGCCATGTTATCACGCAGGTAGTCAAAACCGAACTCGTTATTCGTACCGAACGTGATATCGCAGGCGTACGCTTTGCGGCGCTCATCGCTGTTCGGGCGGTGCTTGTCGATACAATCGACCGTCAGACCGAGGAACATATAGAGCGGGCCGTTCCACTCCGAGTCACGTTTGGCGAGGTAGTCGTTGACGGTGACTACGTGCACGCCTTCGTGCGTGAGGGCGTTGAGGTAAACCGGGAGGGTCGCCACGAGGGTCTTACCTTCACCGGTCGCCATCTCGGCGATCTTACCTTGATGCAGAACGACACCACCGAACAACTGCACGTCGTAGTGAATCATGTCCCAGGTGATCTCGTTTCCGCCGGCCATCCAATGGTTGTGGTAAACAGCTATATCCTTTGTACCTTGTACATCGTCACTTTGTACATCCGATTTGATTTCGATGAAATCGAAACGCGGGTCGGCAGCGAGGCTGCGATCCATCTCGGTAGCGGTTACTACCACGGTCTCGGACTGCGCAAAACGACGGGCAGCGGACTTGACGATGGCATAAGCCTCGGGTAAGATCTCCGTCAGTTTCTTCTCATACACTTCCTTGATCTCTTTCTCGAGTTTATCGACCTCGTTGTAGATCTTCTCGCGTTTATCAATCGGTGTCTCTTCGATGGACGCTTTGAGCTCGGCGATGCGGTCTTTTTGCGGTTTGACAGCGGCCTGCAGTTGGTCCATCAACGCGTACGAATGGGCACGCAAATCATCATTGGACAGCGCATCGATGGTCTCGTACGCTGCCTTGATCTGGTCTACTATCGGCTGAATGGCCTTCATATCTTTCTGGGCCTTGTTGCCGAATAGTTTGGTAATAATTCCTAAAAAATCCATATGTTTTGTTTCCTATTTTCTCGTTGGTTGTTACGCCCTTTTGTGGGTTGTACACAAAATGCGCTGCAAAATTACAAAAAATTTTCCATATATGCAAGTACAAAATGCATGCCACAGCATTTTTCTGTCATTTTGGCAGTCAAACGGACCGATTATAACCGCACTTCCTTTCCGGCGAGAGTGTAGGTTTAGGCTTTTTAACAAATTAAGTAGCCTCGGGGGTGGATGACGAGGTTGGATTCAGGTTCTTGGTAGTGTAAAAGGGCCGTTAAGGGATATGAACGACGTGTATGAAGAGTGGGACGAAGGGGGCGGGCGACAGGTTCGAATGAGATGTCGTTCGCGCTGATTTCGTCTATGTTAATCTCGGGTTCTTGGGCGGCTTTTCTGGCGGCTTGGAGTTCACGATAGAGGGCGACATAGGTATATTGGTAAAAACGGGAGTAGCGTTTCATGCCCGGTTCGGGTTCGGCTCCGCCTCTGACTACACGGAAATAATGGGTGAAGAAACGAAGACGCCATTCAAGGGCTTCGGGTGAGTAGTCGTGCTCGAGTGCATGGGCCTTGCGTTGTGCGAGTTTGATGAGTTCGCGGTTTTCTACACAGGCGGCTGACCAATGTTTCGGGAAGTGGTAGGTATAGAGTTCGAAGAGGCCGCGACGGAAACGTGAGGGACGAACGATGATGTGTTTGCGACGTTTGCGACCTTCTTCCATGGTGTTCATTGCTCCCCAAAGACATTTGACATCCTCAACAGTACAAAAATACCGTACGCCTTTGGTGTGGGGCGTGGCGTTGGCAGGTAAATCGACAAAAGTTGCGACGGAGTCCTGCAAACGGGAAATAATGATATTTTTTAAATGCCGAGACATGCGATATAATGTATTGTATATGTGTTATTTATAAGTTCGTGAATTTAATAAAGTCTAGGATTAGTCCGAGGCGAGTCCGTTCCGCGGCCGATCCTACTCCTGTTTTTCTCCGATTTTGGGTGCAAACCGGTTTAGAACCGGAGCAAAATATTTACCAAACTCGGGTGCAAAGATACAAAGATTTTTTGGAATATGCAAATATTTTGGCAAAAAATATCATAAAACGGGCATAAAATGCCGGGACAACGAACAAAGTGACCCGCATAGAATTGCGGGAAAAGAACGAAGAGGCGGCGATATTATCGCCGGATAATGGACGCTATAAGAAATCCGAGGCGCGGGGAGCGTCTCGGATGAGAGAGTTTGGCGAGGGTGTAGGTCTTATTATTGCGTTGGCAATGCAATTATAAAGATAAATATTCCCCTCGCCCAGTTATATTCCTGCCAATATTCAATAGAATAATGGAATGACAATACAATCCATCCTAAAGCAAAACAAACAAGCAGAATTCCACCTACAGCGTCCATAACGATTAAATTTTGTGCAAAGTTACTGCTTTTTTTTGATATATGCAAGTGTTTGCATAATTATTTACTGCTCTTTCTCCGATTACACTCCCTACACAACATCTGACAGTTATCCGGCGTAGTATGTCCGCCTTGCGACCACGGTGTAATATGATCGGCTTCCATTTCTTCTATTTCAAAATGTTTGCCGCATATAGGACAGGCACCTTTCTGCTTTTCGTATTGGCGACGCTTGGTGTTCCCATCAAATGCGCGGATTTGCAGGTGTCGTTCGTCCGCGTCAAAAACGTACCAGTAAATGCCTTTCTGATTGCCGACATCGGAGTCTTGGATAAGCGCAGAAATACGTTGCTCCATTTCCTCAATATTGATGTGCTCGGAGCCGTATTTATTATAGATAGCACCCCAGTCCACACCTTTCATCACAGAGCGATATTTGAACTTGGCTTGTACCCAATTGATGACTTGCTGGAAATAGAGCCAAAGTGCCGTAGCATCGGAGTCTTTGATGGAATGTTCCGCCATGTATCGCTCTATCTGTCCTCCACTGATCCAGTCGAGAACGGTCTCTAAATAATCTTGCTGAATAGGCGACCCCGTGAGGTATTTATTACCCATAAGATATGCACCGCAGTTAGATTTGGAGAAATACCGCTTTGCATCACTAAGCCACGGCGAAGCATACACCGCATTCAGCAGTTCTTGGTTCGTCAGTTTCTTACCGGCTATATTGATGGTCTTGAACCATTTTAGTTTCTCTTTGTCCGAACCGGTACAACGATAGATATAGAGTTCGTAGTTGAGAATCTGGTCTTTTTCCTCTTTGGTGAGATTGTCAAAATATCGGAACAAGTGCGCAAAGTCGCCGTTTACGTACTGGCAAATAGAAACCGTACGTTGTTGACCGTCAATAATCTCAAAAGTGCCATCGTCGTTTACCGACCAATACATCACATTGAGCGGAAAATCCTGCGTAATGGTATCAATTACGGCGTCCCGCTCTTTGTCGTTATAAACGAACTCACGCTGAAACGGCGGACGCACGTCCAATTTGCCACCATAGGCTTTCACGCCCGCTTCCTGATTGTCCACGTAGCCTTCTGTCAGCTCGCGAACGGTAATTTTGTGTAATTCTATTTTCATGGCTTTCTATTTTTTGCGACGGATAAATATGCGGGTATAACAACGCTGTCCTTTAAGAACAGCACAACCACCTCTATCTTCTTTATGTGGCTTGTATGATAATTCTGATAATATTTCATTTGGAGCACAAGCTCTTGTATTACCACTCGCTTGCCAAATAATCTCAAATTGGTCAGGATTATACTTATCTAAGAATGTAATTGGCACACCCATAACTCCATCGTAGTCACAAGGAATGTCACTTGATTTATCAACATTTATTGCATCGTAATTATCATAATGCGGATATTCTTCCGGAGTATAATGTTTATATAAGACCAAATCTTCATGACGTTGAGGGTAGTCCAAATTGGTAAACCATCTGACACCTTTGACGCGAATATATTTTATACCATTCTCATCAACTCTATATCCTGCGGCATTGAGTGGGTAAGAATCTGGAACTCTAAATTCTCTATCCCCACTATGAATGCTGGCACCCATCCATATAATATTGTCTCTTACTAAAGGAAATGTATCCTTTGTAACAATGGTATTTACATTGCCAATAATAAGAAAATTCTTCTTGTATTCAACTAATTGTGCTAAGTATTCACGAAACAGAGAAAAAGGCGGATTAGTAACTACAATATCAGCTTCTTTGAGTAGTTCAATACATTCTTGAGAACGAAAATCGCCATTCCCTTTGAGTATGGAAATAACATTCTTATCATTGTGCATGAGGTACTTTACATCAGCAAGATTAATTGCGCCATCTCCATTTACATCGGTAACTTCTGTTATTTCTACTTTATAAGCAATCTTCTTTGGATCATCTACTGTATCGCCAAAATCCAACAATAACTCATTACCGGAAACAGGCGAACCATTATAACAAGTAGCAATCAGTTTTTTCAAACCGAGTGCGTTAAAGTTCAAAGCAAAGTACTTAAAGAAATTACTCTCGTAAGGATCATCGCAATTACACAACACCACCTTTCCATGGAAGTGTGGTTTATAGTACTTTATTTCCTTCTCGATGTCCACTAATTGAGTGTAAAACTCATCTTTTTTAGCTTTGCCTGCGGCATGTAAATCTGCGTTTCCTGCCATAGATTGATAGTCGTTTTTGCATAACTATCAATCCACCAACGGGCACATAAAAAGTGTGAACCTCTATTCGCGTTCACGAAGGAGCCTAGGAAGAACCTCCGCCTACAATCCATAGAAAGTCCACACTTATGTGAACTATTGGATTGTAGTTGGAATGTCCCATTGTAGGCACATTCGTGAAGCATTTACCCGCTTCGTTGAGAAATCAGTTTCCTAGGCTTTTTTCTTTTCGAACGCGAAATAATAGTAATGCTTATTATTTTAATCTGTTATTGCGCAACACTTTGCGCTAAATATGTGGAGTATAGCGGACTCGAACCGCTCACCTCGACACTGCCAGTGTCGCGCTCTAGCCAGATGAGCTAATACCCCTTACCGGTTTTTACGCTGTCGGTAGCAGCGAATATTACATATCTCCTGACCAGCCGTGACCCAAGTCCCAATGTTCATCGTAACGGAACTCAAAGTACGGCAAGGCGAAGTATTTTTCGATTAGTTCGGTCAATTCTTCCTCTCTATCTTTTGCCCACTGACCAACAAACACGATAAACTTATCAATATTCCATGCTACGCGGCCTTTTGTTTCCTTACTATGATCAGGTTTCTCATAGTTAATCACCTTTATCCCATTCGCTTTTGCCTCTTCTACCATCTTTGGGGTCAGTTCCTTTTTATACACACCGAAGAAATCATGTTCCTCGGGATCATACCAGAAAATGCCTACTGATGGCATCGGCTCATCAAAAGACTTCATATCCGCCATTACGGCTTCTTTTTCGCTATGTGATAAAGCTGTTCTAATGCGCTCTCTCATAAATCATTATTTTATCTTGATCAACATAAGGACGTGCGAAAGATAACAATCCGTCTTCCGACACCAAATCTACTGTTCTGCCGAGTTTGGATTCCAAATCCGTCATCATCTGGAAGTACCGCATTCCAATAGGTTTGGAGTAGTCCAATTTAACCAATATATCCACATCGCTGTCCTTGGTCTCTTCTCCACGCGAACATGAGCCGAAAAGATAAGCCCTTTCGACCGGTTGTGTTGCCAGATACGCCTGTATCTGTGGAATCATTTTTTGTACTTCAGCACTTGGCATAACTTATTCTCTTAAACCTTTGCGGCTGCAAAGGTACAAAGAAATTTTGATATGTGCAAATAAAATTGCAAAAAGAGGCAAAAATTAAGAAAAAGTACGCGCGCGCTTGCATATGTCAAAAAAAAGTTGTACCTTTGCGCCCGATTTAGATTGCATAAAAATGTACTTATGAAAAATATAGCTTTTATCATCAATCCGGTTTCGGGTTCGAAGGAGACACAGAACACGAAGAAGAAATTGCCGAAGTTGATCATGCAGACCCTGGATACAGAGCAGTGGTTGCCGAATATTGTGTTCACGGAGTACGCCGGTCATGCGACCGAGTTGGCACATCAGTACGCGCGGATGGGCTTTGATGCCGTGGTAGCAGTAGGCGGTGACGGCACAGTGAACGAGGTAGCACGCGGTCTGCGCGACACCCAGACGGCTCTCGGTATTCTGCCGATGGGTAGCGGGAACGGTTTTGCACGTCACCTCAGCATCCCTATGCGTGCCAACAAAGCGCTGGAGATGCTTAACCACTCGGAGCCGATTCTGGTGGATTACGGTCTGGCCAACGGACGGGTGTTCGTCACTACGTGCGGTACGGGTTTTGATGCGCTGATCGCGAACCATTTTGCCGGCAGTAACAAACGTGGTTTTGCAACCTATTTCCAGGATGTTGTCAAAGATATCTTCTCCTACACGCCGCAGAACTACCACCTCATCGGTGACGGTTTTGATGTGACGCACAAGGCGTTCCTCATCACGTTCGCCAATGCGAACCAGTGGGGAAACGATGCGATGATCGCACCGAAAGCGAGCGTTCAGGACGGTAAGATGGATATCATGATGATGTCCAGCCACGCGCTGTTGGGCGGAGCCGGTCTGGCACTGCGTCTGTTTGCCGGAAGCATCGATGACAGCCATTTCATGAACACGATTCGTGCCAAGGAAGTGACGTTGGAGCGCGAAGAAGTAGCTCCGTTCCATATCGACGGTGATCCGGTAGAGATGGAGAAAGATATACACATTAAAATCGTTTCCGACGGACTGAGAGTTTTAGTAGAAAAACGATTTTGATTGACGATTGAACGATTGACGATTGACGATTTATTGACGATTGTTTTAAATTGACGATTTATGGTTTTGAAGATCATTAATAAGAGTTCGAATCCGCTGCCTAAGTACGAGAGTGCGCAGGCAGCCGGAATGGATATACGGTGCAACATTGCCGAGGCAATCACGTTGGCTCCGATGGAGCGGAAGTTGATTCCTACGGGTTTGTTCATTGAGTTACCGGCAGGATACGAAGCGCAGATTCGTCCGCGCAGCGGTTTGGCCCTCAAGCGCGGCTTGACGGTGCTCAACACCCCGGGTACGATCGACGCCGACTACCGCGGCGAGGTGGGTGTTATCCTGATCAACCTCAGCGGCGAAGCGCAGACGATTGAACCGGGCGAGCGTATCTGCCAGATGGTGATTGCCAAGCACGAGACGCCCGAAGTGGTGGAAGTGAGCGAGTTGAGCGACACCGAACGCGGAGCAGGTGGATTCGGACACAGTGGTCGAAAATAAAGGCGAAAGGCTAAAGGTGAGAGGTTATAGGTTAAAGGTTATAGTAGTTTTTGTTCTTTGTTCCTTGTTCCTTGTTCCAAGCATGAGTGCAAAGAAGCCGCAGCCGAAACCGGTTGTGCCGTTGAGCACGGAGCAGGAGCAGCAGTTCACGTACTACTGGTACGCGGCGAAGCAAGCGATCGTGGACGAGCGGTACGACAAAGCGTACGTGCTGCTGGAGTTCTGTCATATGCTGGCTCCGCAAGATGCGCAGACGCTGTCGTCATTAGGCGTGCTGTATGGTGCAACGGGACAGAAAACCCGTTCGATGGAAGCGTACAAAGAGGCGTTTGAGATTGCCCCTGCCGACCAGTGGTACCGATACAGCGACGCGTTGCTCAGCCTACGGACCGACGAAGGCAAAGCGGCTGCGCTGCAGGTGTTTGAGAAAGCGCTGACGGCACAGAAAGCGGCTGTCAAAGCCAAGAAACGGGACCAGTTGGACGAAGAGTTGTTGGAGCAGTTGCGTAAGTTGTACATGGACAGCAAGCAGTGGAAGAAAGCGTTGGCTGTCCAGGACGACATAGACGGCATCAACGGATTCAACGACTATAGCGCTTATTACCGATTCCGCATCTACTCGCTGTGGAACAAACCCAAGCTGGCGCTGGAGGTGATTGACCGGTACATTGAGACCGACCCTACGGACACACGTTTCATGAAGTTCCGCCTGGAACTGATGGAGCAAGCCAAAGCGCCGAAGGAAGAGTTGTACGCTATGTACGACCGCGTGCTGGAGGTCGAACCGTACAATCTGGAGATTCTCAATTCGTACGCCTATCGGCTGGCTACGCAAGGCGGAGACCTGAACAAAGCGGAGAAGATGAGCGCGATCACCATTCGTGAAGAGCCGAACAATCCCTACTACCTAGATACGTACGGATGGATTCTGCACTTGCAGGGACAGGACGAGTTGGCGCTGTTCTACCTCAAACGCGCGCTGTGGAATGCGACCGAAGAGAGCGTACGGGCAGAAGTAGAGAGACATATGAGACAGATTCCCAAATGACAAATGACAAATGACAAATGAAAGATGAAAGGTTATAGGCTAAAGGTTATAGTTGTTGCAATGGCGGCATTGGTGCTGGCGAGTTGCGGGGCGAAGAAAGGGTTGGTTAAGCCAACGCAGGATACTCCGACTTGGCACACTTGTATGATACAAGGGGCTCGTGCGACCGTGAGCAAAGGTGACGATAAGTTGTCCGCCAACGTGACGATGCAGACCGTGCGCGACTCGATGATCGTCATTAGTGTGATGCCGATGTTAGGCATTGAGATGCTGCGCTTGGAAGCAACGCCGGAACAATTGACCGCGATTGATAAGATCCATGGTCAATACGCCGTGACCACTTTTGAGCAACTGAACAATAAACTGACACCGAAATTGACGTGGAAAGTGCTGCAACAGATGTGCTCCGCCGAATTGCCGACAGGCAGCCAACAGGCGCATTTGCAGTATATGTTCGGTAAGGAGATGATTGATATTGTCATTGACTACTCCACGCCCATCAAAGATGTGCCCGTGCGCATGACCAACCAACGAACAGACCGATATACAAAGATAGATATCAGCCGATGGCTGTGAAAGATGAAAACGGAAAGATGAAAGATGAAATAAGACATAATACTCGGAAAAGTGCAGGACTAATGGTGAAGGGGGTTCTCCTCTTTTCACTTTTCATTTTTCACTTTTCATTTTGCAATGCCGAGAGTGTGAAGGACCTGCAGGCGAAGCAGAAGAAGTTACAGCAGGAGATTGAGCAAACGAACAAAATGCTCAATCAGACCAAGCGTGACGAGAGTGCAACCCTCAACAAGTTACAGTTAACCGAACGGAACATCCGCAACCAGCGTGAGTTGATCAAGACGCTGGACGGCGAGATCACCGCATTGGACAGAGAGATGTCGGTGTTGGGTTCGACCCGTGATTCGCTGCAAGTGGTGTTGGAGCGGCACAAAGCGGAGTACGCGGAGATGATTCGTCAGAGTCACTACGCGCGTATGCAACAGTCGCCGCTGCTGTTCCTGCTGAGCAGTGACAGTTTTCAGCAACTGGCCCGCCGTGCGCGGTACTTGCAGGAAGTAGCCCATTTCCGTCAGGAACAGGTTCGCCGCATTGAGAACACGCAAGCGGAGATCGATATCCAGAACGACTTGCTGCAAGCCAACAAACGGGATAAACAGACGGCATTGGATAGCCGCAAACGGGAACAGGAGAAACTCAAACGGGACGAGCGCAAACAGCAGTCCATGCTCAAGCAACTCAAGTCCAAAGAGAAAGACCTGAGCAAGAAACTGCAGCAGCAACAGAAGAAAGTGGCAGAGTTGAACAAGAAGATTGACGACATGATCCGCAAGCAGACCGAGAAGGCATCCAAGACCACGCTGACCAAAGAGCAGAAACTGATTGCCGGCGGTTTTGAGGAGAACAAAGGACGTTTGCCCTGGCCGGTCGAGAAAGGAATGATCAGCGGACATTTCGGCAAACAGCAACACCCTGTCTATTCGCAGGTGACGATTGACAACAAGGGTATTTATCTGCAGACGGTAGCCGGTGCCAAGGCCCGTGCGGTGTACAAAGGCGAGGTGACCAGTTGCTTCATGATTGCCAACACGTACGCGGTCATTATCCAGCACGGTAACTACCGCACCGTCTATTCGAACCTCAGCAAGTTGAACGTGAAACAAGGGGACAAGGTAGAGACCAAACAGGTCATCGGCACCATCTTCACCGACCCCGAACAAGACCAGAAAACGGAATTATATTTCCAGATATACAAAGACAGAAACATATTAAATCCTGAATTATGGATAGCAAGATAAAGGCTAAAGGCTATAGGCTAAAGGTTATGGTTCTCATTGCACTGGCGGCATTGTCGATGACCGGTTGCAAGGAGAATAAATGGGCAGATTGGAAAGTGCAGAACGAGGTTTGGTTGGAGAACAACAAGAAGCAGCCGGGTGTGGTAGAGACAGCCAGCGGATTGCAGTATAAAGTGATTGCCGACCCGATGGCCAATAACGGTGAGCCCCAGCCGAACACAACCAGTGTCATCTATTGTGACTACACCGTCAAGCTCATTAACGGCTACGTGGTGGAGAGCAATCATTATGTGGGCATTGATCTGAGTTCCACCATCCCGGGTTTTGCAGAGGGCTGTCACAAGATTCACACACACGGCGATATCGAGATGTATATCCCCGCGTACCTGGGATATGACTACTCCAAGTACCAGACGAACGAGTACTCCGAAGCGGAAGGATACGGTTCGGAGGGCAATCAGAGTTATATTCCGCCCTACTCCACGCTTATTTATTCGCTCCACTTATGCGGCATATCCGAATAATTGTTTGCCTGCTGTCGTTGTTCCTGGTTGCCTGTGAAGGAACGACGTTTCAGAGTAGCGTACCGGCTTACCCGGTACGTGTGGTGATTGATACCAAGCAAGGCGCGTTCGTTCATTTTCAACCCACCGTCACCGGCTCGTATATCACGATTGACCGCGACGGGTACTACATGAACGGCTCGTTCGTGCTGCCTCTGGGTGCGACGGACATGTACGGTTACGGCGGCATTGTGGTGTATGTGGATCTGTTCGGATACAGCGCGTACGACATGGCGTGTCCGTATTGTGCCGGACGGGGTCAATGCCGTTCCTGCACCATAGACGGCATCTACGCTACTTGTCCCGAGTGCGGCGAGAAATACGATTTGGCATCCGGGAGTGCGGTCCCGCAGAACGGGCTGAGTCACGAGTCACTACGGCGAATGAACCTCATCAATTCCGACGGTAAGTTAACCATCACCCAACGATAATGATCACACAAGACGATTTATTTTCCCTCGGCGTGCTCAAACGTACGCATAACGATGACCTTCCGGAGTTCGTGTTCGTGCAACGCGACGGTCTGTTCGTACCCTTCCGTTCGGAAGAGATTGCTTCGCTGATGGGTGAAGAGATATGGATTCAACGCAGCGACATCGAGGAGATTGAAGACGGTGTGTTCTTATGGCAGGACCTGGTCGGATACACGGTGTTGGACGAAAGAGAGAATGGCGAATGGACGAAAGTAGGTGTGATTGCGAATGTAGACGAGAGCACGATCAATACGCTTGCCACGTTGGAGGACGGCCGAATGATGCCGCTGCACGAAGATTTTATCACCGATATTGATATGGAAGCACATGAGTTACATGTGCGTTTGCCTTTCGAGTTATGAGCAAGAAACTGACGACAGCCGAGATGGGTCGCATGAACGTGGACCAGTACCGTGAGGCGGATAAGTTGCCGCTGGTGGTGGTGTTGGATAACGTCCGCAGCCAGCATAATGTAGGTGCCGTGTTCCGCACGGCAGACGCGATGCGTATCGAGCGCGTGGTGCTCTGCGGAATCTGTTGCTGCCCGCCTAATCAGGAGATTCACAAGACCGCGCTAGGCGCAGAAGAGAGCGTCGAGTGGCAGTATTACAAAGAGACCCTCGATGCCGTACAGGCACTCCAAGACGAAGGATACACCGTCTATGCCGTTGAACAGGCACATGACTCGGTGACACTCGAAGAAATCGCTGAGAATGTACAAAGGGACGATGTACGATGTACAAAGGATTTCAAAATTGCGGTTGTACTCGGACATGAGGTATTCGGTGTTCAACAAGAAGTAATTGATCATTGCAACCAATGCATAGAGATACCCCAATACGGAACAAAGCACTCCATGAACGTCAGTGTGACGGCGGGCATTGTGATGTACCGCTTAGCCTCCTCTCTCCGGCTCGCGACAAAGAAATAGCGAAGGCGGCTATCCAGGCAGGCGCGGACGCGGTGTACATTGGTGCGCCGGCTTTCGGTGCGCGCCAGGCGGCCGGTAACAGTCTGGAGGACTTGGCGGAGGTGGTGACTTATGCGCACACGTACGGGGTACAAGTGCTGGTGACACTCAACACGCTGCTGCACGACGACGAGTACGCGCAGGCCGTCGCGCTCGCGCACGCGCTCTATAAGATAGGTGTCGATGCGCTCATTGTGCAGGACTTGCACCTACTCGATTTTGATCTGCCGCCTATTCGTCTGCACGCTTCCACCCAATGCGACAACCGCACACCCGAACACGTAGCACAGTTGCGTGACATGGGATTCAAACGGGCCGTGTTGGCGCGTGAGCTGAGCATTGACGAGATACGCGCTATCCATCAAGCCGTGCCGGACATTGAGTTGGAGGCTTTCGTGCACGGAGCGTTGTGCGTGTCTTACTCGGGACGTTGTTACATCAGCGAAGTGCTGGCGAACCGTAGTGCCAACAGAGGGGCTTGTGCACAGTTCTGCCGCATGGCCTATGACCTGTTGGATGCGAACGGGGATGAGGTGCTGGACGAACAAGGGCAACCCATCCATCAGCGCTACCTGCTGAGTCTTCAAGACTTGGACCGCAGTGCCTGGCTGCAGGAACTGATTGATGCCGGCGTGACGACATTCAAGATCGAAGGCCGCCTCAAGGATGCCGACTACGTGACTAATATCACCGCGTATTATCGCGAGAAACTGGATGCTTTCTGTCATCAGCATTCCGTTATCAGCCGCAGCTTCACTCCGAATCCGTCCAAGACCTTCCACCGCGGAGCAACGGACTATTTTCTGCACGGGCGCACACGGCCGATGGCCAATTGGAACACGCCTAAATCGACGGGCGAGTATATCGGCGAGGTGCTGGAAGCGCGCGGTAACACCTTGCGCGTACACCTACAAGAAGGGGTGACGCTGCATAATGGCGACGGACTTTTAATGGCGAATGGTGAATGGGCTAATGGCGAAAGCACCGGATTCTCGGTTAACGGTGTGGAAGGTAACATTGTGAAGATCAATAAAGCCCTCACCAATCACCAATCACCAATTACCAATCCTATCCCCTTATATCGCAATAATGATGTCGAGTTCACGAAGAATCTGCACAGCGAACGGCGTATTCCGGTGGATATTGTTTTCCGCGAGACGGAGAATGGTTTTGAACTGAGCTACCGCTCATCTTTCATTTTTCATCATTCATTTTTCATTTATCCCAAAGAGCCTGCAAAGAACGAGGCCAAAGCGCTGGAGACGATTCGCACCCAATTGAGCAAACTGGGTGACACGCCGTACGTAGCGCGGGAGATAACGATAGAGAGTAAGCCGTATTTTATACCGATTAGTATTCTGAACGAATGGAGAAGGCAAATAATAAATCGTCAATCGTAAATCGTCAAATCGTAAATCCCTTGATGACATGCCGGTACTGCCTGCTCTTTGAATTAGGGCACTGCCGCAAGACGAATCCTTACCCGCAAGGCAAGGAGCCGCGTTACTTGCGTCTGCGTACCGGACAAATGCTGGCACTCCATTTCGATTGCAAGAACTGCCAAATGACGGTGGACGAAGTGAAAGATGAAAAATGACAAATGAAAGATGAAAGAGTTTCTCTGTATATTAGCGCTGGTGTTGCACGTCCATTCGGGCGAGCGGATCAATGACGCACTGGACAGTGCGCGGACAGTGTATGCCGAACGCGGAGAACGAACTACGATTCTCATTGAACCGGGTACGTACCAGGAAGAGTTAACGATTGATGTGCCTGGACTGAAGTTGAAGAACGCCAGCCGCCATCCTTCTATCGCTTTGCGCGACCACGGGGTTCACTGCGATGAGAACGCCGTGCGTATCACCTGGTACTACGGACACGGATATCAGTATGCCTCGATGGGTCAGACCGTTAACTACGGCGGTCGTCGCACGCGCCGATGGAACGCTTCCGTACTCGTCACCGCTCCGGATTTCTATGCGGAGAACATCATCTTTGAGAACAGTTTCAACCTCTACGTCTCGGAGCGCGAAGCGCAGGACAGTCTGGTGGATATCAGTCAATCCGACCTGCCTTGGACCGAGAAAGAGCGGCCGAAGAAAGTGATGCCGCCTCGTCCCAAAGAAGTAGGGAGTACGGAGGTGCAAGGCAAAGCGTACCGCGAACGTGCAGCCGCTATCTCCTTCACGGAGACGGCGAAGAACGCGCACCTTAAGAACTGCCGCGCTGTCGGCAGGCAAGACGTGCTGTACGGTGACCAAGGCGCTACCATCTACTGGCAAGGAGGGATTCTGCAAGGCGGGGTCGATTTTATCTTCGGCGCCATGACCCTGGCTGTGGACCGGGCACTGATCATCGCTAATATCAACGGGGAGAAAGGGGATAAGTGTTATATCGCAGCAGGCCGCAGCGGCAGTGACGGAGGCGGCCAGCAATTAGACAACCCTTCCCGAGGCATGCTCTTCTACCGCTGTCATATTCGTCTGGCGAATGAAGACGAGTTAGTTATCAGCGATCAGCAGTCAGTTGTCAGAGATCAGATGGTGTGGCTCGCCCGTCCTTGGCGCTGGTGGGGTGAGACGGTGTGGGCCTATACGACTTGGGACGAAGGCGTGCTCAATCCCGAAGGTTGGAACACCGGATTAGTAAAAGGGAAAGAAGGTTATAATCCCGAGAACCCGTGTCCGAACAGTTACGAGTACCGTTCCCAAGATGGCACAAAAAACCGTCCGGCGTGGGTTACGGTTTTGACCAGACCCATCTTACCGGACGGTACACACATTCGTGTCAGCAACTGGCGCTGACCGTGTGATTTCTTAGCGTCGAAGAATAAGATCAACGCGTTTGTTGTCACCTTTCTTAACAGTTACAGCGACAGAGCCTCGCTCATCTCCAGCGGCATCAAAGACAACGAAGTAAACAGTTGCCTGATTGTCGATGACGTCCAGATCCATCGTATTCAGATTGAATACAGCAACACCATCATCCTCGGTTACAACGTACTTGGATGCTGAAGCCGGAAGAAGCAGTTCCTCAGCAGCCCACTCTTCTGCATCGTACATGTAAACAATAACGCCCGACTGAGGAATACCCAGCTGGTTCTTAACGGTTACGCTAACAGTTGCTTTGGTTGCGGTCAGACCGCAGCTGCAGAACATGGTCATTACAAGTGCCAATGCTGCAAAAATAAGTCCTTTTTTCATACTAATTAGTTTTTAAAAGTAAATATTGTTTGTTAATTTTTATTCTTTCACGGCCTTGAAACTCATATCAAGACTCTTGTAACTGTGCGTAAGCGCACCTACGGATACGAAGTCAACGCCTTGGATGGCATAGTCGCGCAGCGTATCGATCGTGATACCGCCCGAGGACTCAATCTCCATATGACGACCTGCCGTCTTCTCCCAAGCACGAATGAGGTCCACTGCCTCTTTGGTCTTCGCCGGTGTGAAGTTATCGAGCATGATACGATCGGGGATATTGGTTGCCAGCGCCTCGTTGATCTCATCAAAGTTACGCACCTCGATCTCGATCTTCATGTTGAGGAACTTCTGCGCTTTCTCGGGGTGCTCGGAAGCACTCTCCTTACAATAATCGCGTGCACGCGTGAGGGCGTTCGTGATACCTCCTGCGAAATCCACGTGGTTGTCCTTGAGCAGGATCATATCGAACAGACCGATACGATGGTTCATACCGCCACCGAGTACCACCGCCTCTTTCTCCAAGTAACGCAGACCCGGGGTCGTCTTACGGGTATCAAGTACATGGCAACCCGTGTCCTCAATCAGACTCTGGTACTTATGCGCAGTCGTAGCCACACCCGACATGCGTTGCATGATATTGAGCATCGTGCGCTCGATCTGCAGCAGACTCAACTCCTTGCCATACACCTTGAACGCGATATCGCCCGGCTTGACCAGGTCACCGTCATGCAGGAACTGCTCAAAACGGCACTCGGGGTCGAAATATGCGATGATCTCTTTCGCCACTTCTACGCCAGCAAGCACACCTGTGTCCTTGATAATCAGTTGCTGACAACCCATCTGAGTGGGCGGAATACAACTAAGCGAAGTGTGATCACCATCCCGGATATCCTCCTCAAACCAGATAGCAATCAGTTTACGAAGTTCTTCTTTTTTCATAAAAAATAATCAAATTCGCTGCAAAGGTACAATTTTTTTTGCATATGTGCAAATTTTTTTGTAATTTTGCGGCATGAAACGAAAAATTTGTGCTGTTTTAGTTCTCTGCGCCCTCTCGATGGGTGTTTTTGCGGAGAATCAATGGGACCATATCAACCGTCGCCACGAGGTGCGTATCGGTTGGGGAGACCAGTTGTTTGAGAGTTTGATGTGGCATAACCCGACCAACATCATGACGAACATGCCGACCACGTGGGAGAAGACCTATCACGAGGACTACCGTCATCACCAGCACTTGTGGGCGGAGTATCAATACCGTGTGACGCACTGGTTCTCGTACGGTGGTATGATTGACATGAGCGAAGTGGGTTGGGACGATGTGACGCGCAACGGTGCGGGAATTGAGATGAGCCGCTCGAAGGACCACTATTTCTACAACGTTGTGCTCATGCCAACAATCCGCTTCACCTATTTCTTCCACGAGAACGTCAACCTCTATTCCGGTCTCGGTATCGGTCTGGACATCAACGGAGGAACAGAGAAGAACGCGTTCGGCAAGAAGACCGAAGTGGGAGCGGCTGTTAATATCACCCTCATCGGTATCAGCGCCAACTACGACCGTTGGTTCTGGACCGTGGACTTCGGCGGCATGTACGCCCTGCAGAACACCAACAAGATTTATATGGCATCATCACGAATAATTAATGTCGGCTTCGGAGCCCGATTCTAAGTTTATGAAATCAACCAATATACACCGCACATCATACATTGTATTGCTTGCAGCAGTACTGCTATCCTCTTGTCAGTTCCGCAAGGATGAAATCGTCGATTTCACGAGTATAGAGGATGCCCAGAATTTGAAGTTCCAAGTGATCAGTCAGCACGAAACAGACCTGGAAGAAGGCCTGCCGTACAACTGTTTCCTGCCGGACGGCACTCCCGTCTGTGAATATACGGGAGAGAACAACCAGCCGGCAGACGGCAAGAACTACATGCCGCAAACGAGCAGCGTCACCGCGACAGCGATCATACAGGAGTTGCTCAAATACGGCAAGCAGAACAAAGTGATTGAGATCGTAGGCACCTACCCCAGCTATGACGGCGATCTGAAACCCGTCACACTGTCCGGTAAGGTTATGCTACCCAAGGGCCGCAAGCCCAAACGGCTCATTCTCGTCAGCCACTACACCGTAGGCTCGAATGCCGAGGCACCGAGTAACTGCTTCTCGCTCGAGGGTGTGCTGGTCAAACTCGGATACGGATTGATCATTCCGGATTACCGCGGATACGGCATCACAGCCAATGATGTGCACCCGTATCTGGTAATGATGGAGACCGCTGTCAATGTGACGGATATGTACTTCGCCGTGCGCGATTGGTTAAAGGCAGCTGACATGGAGCCGGAAGAGCCGGAGATTGACCTGATGGGTTACAGCCAAGGCGGTGCCAACACGATGGCAGTCGAGTACCTATGCGAGATGGCGTACGGTGATCCCGATTATCCGGATTATTACATCCCTATTCACCGTGTGTTCGCAGGCGGTGGCCCGTACGATGTAAAGGCGACCTTTGAGCGCTTTGTCACTACCGACACGGCCGGCTATCCGGTGGCTGTTCCGTTGGTGCTGCAAGGCATGATCAAGGGTAACAACCTCAACATTCAGATGAGCGACCTCATGCAAGATTGGATGTGCGAACAGATGGACGAATGGGTGAACAGTAAGAAATACACCACTGCCCAAATCAACGGTTTCATCGGTACCAAAGTGACCCATGAGATACTCACCGAAGAGGCCATGCAACAGACCTCCAACAAGGTGGCAGAGCTGTACAAGGCGATGACAGAGAACTCGGTCGTTTCCTACAACTGGGAGCCGCAAGCGTCCGTGTACATCTTGCACTCGATGGACGACGAGACCGTGCCGTACACCAATGCTACCAATGCTAAAGCGCGGTGGTCCAACGCCAATATCACCTATAACTTCGGACACTACGGCAGTCACGTCAAGACCTGCCTGCGGTTCATATTTACGGTACAAACATTGTTAAAACAAGAAGAGGAAGAAAGGAAGCAGTATGAATAATTTAAAGACCCGTTTGATTCGACTATTCATTTTAGTCCTTTGTCCATTGTCCATTGTCCTTTGTCTTTCCTGTAACCCCGAGGCTAAGTGGACGACCAGTGATGTAGAGATAAACATGGAGGTTGTAACGGTCTCTGCCGGTTTTGTAGAGTGCCATTTCTCGACCAACAAAGAGGCGTATTATCTCATTGCCTGTGTGCCGGCAGTGGAAGGAGAGAACCCGCAGGACCACCCGAAGCAGTTCATGACGCTGGCGCTGGACTCGGCCAATGTGGAGTACCTTGCATGGCGTAACAGCCTGCTCAAGCAGGGTGAGTTCAACATCGCACCCTTTGCCAGCCACGCGCTGCAGTACGGTAGTGTGAACCATTTCTTCACCGGTCTGCTGCCTGGCTTCACCTATTGGATCTATGCGTTTGTTGTAGACCCCGGCACGCTTAAACCCTGCGGCAAACTGTATCTGGAGACCGTCACCACCACCGAAGAGAGTGTGTTTGATGTCCATTTCGACTACCGCATCAAAGGCAAGTGGGATTATATCTATCCGGTGGACACGCTCAATAAGATATACGCACGTTTCCCCTATATCACCACTACCTGTGACAGTAACAGTATATCCGCGGCATCATTCGATGCTATTTCAGATAGTCTGATGGTGCTTATTGAGGACGATATCGATGCCTTGGTCGGTAAGCCCATTCGGGAACTGGAAGGCGATTCGCTCGCAAGTATGTACCTGTATCTGTGGACCTTGGACCGCTTCCTTTTCACCGAGAAGGCCGATGTGCTGTACGGCGTCAAAGCCGTGGAGAACGACGGTTGGGCATCCAGTGAAGAATGGAAAGTGGGCCAGACCTACTACACCCTCATCAGCGGATACGACGGCAGTTTCAAACAAACGACCATCTATAAGTTCCACTGGACCGGAGACTCGTGCAACATGTATCTGCGTGACACCTGTCCGGAGAATGTAGCCCGTCAGATCGTGTTTAATTTCTTCTACGAATAAGTTCCACCGATGCGTATCACGCTGTTAACTGTCGGCAAGACCACCGACCCGCGTTTGGCATCCCTTATTGAGGACTACCGACAACGGCTCACACATTATGTGCCGTTCGAATGGGTCGTGCTGCCGGACCTGAAGAACGCCAAAGCGCTGAGCGAAGAGCAGGTCAAGGCGGCAGAAGGGGAGATGATCCTCCGTGCCCTCACGCCGTCGATGGACGTGGTTTTGTTAGACGAGCACGGCAAAGAGATGCGCTCGATTGAGTATGCCGATTGGTTGCAGAAAAAGATGAGTTCAGGCCGAGACCTCACGCTCATCATTGGCGGACCGTACGGGTTCAGTCCCGCTGTCTATGAGCGCGCCAACGGCAAGCTGTCCATTTCACAAATGACGTTCAGCCACCAGATGATACGAATAATGGTCATTGAGCAGATCTACCGCGCAATGACCATTCTTCGGGGCGAGCCCTATCACCATGAGTGATTAACGCACTCTGATCTTCATACCGATCTGGAGAATTTTCGTCTCCTTGATGTTGTTCAACCGGCAGAGGTTTTTCACACTTGTACCGTATTTCTTCGCAATTCCGCTCAGCGTATCACCTTGTTTAACCTTGTGATACTTCATCGCAGCCTGCTCGGCACGTTTCTGTTTCATCGCCTTGATACCGATGACGTACTCATTCGGGTTCTTGAGTTGACCGGTCGTGAAATCAATGAACGTAGCCGGGTCGATTGCCTCACCCAGATAACGAATCTCGAGGTGAAGGTGACTACCTGTCGAACGGCCGGTGTTACCACCCAGACCGAGCACATCACCTGCGTTCACCCGCTCGTACTCATCCACTAACGGACGGCTGAGGTGACCATAGACCGTCTCCAGACCGTTGGTATGACGAACGACTACGAAATAGCCGTATCCGCGCGGATCCCAACCGACAATACGTACCTGACCGTCCCATGCAGAGCGAATCGAATCGCCAATCTGCACCTTGATATCCGTACCTTTGTGCATGCGGTAGCGACGCCACCCGTAACTGCTGGTCACGTAACCCGGAGCCGGCAGACGGAAACCTGCCATCGGGATATGTACATCTTCCTTCAGACTGTCGAACATGGTGCCATAGGGGTTCACACGCTCGTCGGTCCAGATATGATGGTAGATACTATCCGCCGGGTGATTGTTCATCAGCGCCGTATCGTTCATCATGAACTGCGGGGCCATTTTATACACCACATCACCTTCCTTGGTGCGCACCACGATCTTACGCGGCAGCACATCCAGATCACAGCCTAAAATAAGGGTATCATGCGAGAACAGACCTGCCAGACATTCAGGCAGTTGGGATGCCTTCACGTCCAGGTCGTCCAAGTCTTCCAATTCGTCTCCTTCGCTGTCTTCTGCCAAACTGTCAATAGGCTGTTGGCTAGCCGCCAAAGCAGGCACTTCCTGCGCATTTAATGGAAGCAGAAACAGCAGAAGCAAAATCCAAGTAGATACAAAATAACGCATACAATAGCAATAATTAAAATGATTATACCAAGAGCCAATAGCCATTTAGCCCAGGTGCTCATACCTTTTTTGAACGGGTCCTTGGTGAAGGGGAACCGTACTTGCTCGGTCAGAGTACGACCGAACGGAACCGAGATGATGGCATCCGCGTTCACTGCCCAACCGTTGGCGTTGAGTACCGGAGCCAGGTTACGACGACGCAGTTTGAGCCAAGCCATGACCATACTCGGACCGCTGATAAGCAGCAATATACCGACGAACACAAGGATCTGTTGCCACCATGTGAGGGTGATCCATCCCTTGGCTACGCTCACTAACATCGTACCGATCATACCTAAGGCCATTCCGATGGCAGCGAAGATACCGGCGAACTTAGCGATGTCGAACGCAGGTTTCGGAGCCTCTCCTTCGGCTTTCACCGTCAAGTTCTCGCCTTTCGCCGTCATGTCACCCATGACAGCGGCATCCTTCTCGGCTGCGGACTTGTTGATCTTCTCTTCAATCCATTTGGACAGCTTGCGATACGGTGTCCAGAAGGCCTGGCGAATAGAGATCGGGTTGTCCACGATCTTGAATACCGAAGCGTCGTAGTCCAGCCCGTCGTTGTCGTAGAACACACCGTTCTTACCGACGCTGAGATTGCTGATCTCGCCTTGCGTCATGGCAGCTACTATCTGCATCTTCTTACCCGTCTGCTGGTTCTCGCAGTTGCAGTACAGCAGGTACATGCCGCTCAACGGAGCCTGTGAATCGTGCTTGGGCAGATCGTTCACGCGCACACAGAGGTGACACGCGCGCTGGTCAATAATGAGTGTACCGGCTTGGAAAGAAGCAATCGTTGCAGGGTTGTGGTCGTAGAAATCTTCGAATGCCACATAGTTACGCAGCAGACGGTAGAAATCACGATGCAGCAACAGCAGTTTACGCAGCGGTGCATATTCGCCTTTGGCTGCAGCCAATGCATCGGCATTCGCCGTCTCGGCAGCCGTCTTAGCGGCTTCCCACTCGGCAATCTGCTTACCCATTTCGATAAACTTCTTCTCCGTCATGCCGGGTTTGGGAGTGTCTTCGGCGATAACCGCCAGGCCCAGTTTCTGCAGTTTCTCCTGCTCAAAGTACGCTGCATACTCAGCGCTCTTCTCTTTGTAGGCTGCGATCACATCGGCCTCCAGCGGTGCTGCCGGAACCGGCTGTTCCTCAATCGTCACAGCTCCGATCGCCGCATCTACATCGGCCAAACTAACCACTCCGTTAGCCGCTAACTTTTCGCCTATCGCCTTTATAGACTCATCCGCGATGTTATCAATCGTGATGCTGTCTTTCTGCTCCAGCAGTGTGTCGGGGTTCTTGAGGGCCGCACACAGCCACTCTGCGGTAGCAATCACCTCTTTCACACGCAACTTGCCGTCTCCGTCCGTGTCCATCAGGCTAAGAGACTCCGAGCTGATTTCCAAACCGTTAACAGGGCACGAAAGCACCGTCCACTTTTTCTTATCCAACTCACGCAGGTGACGGATATCCTCACCCGATTGGATACGTACGCGGGTCACACCGCCTACGTTGACAAAATTCCATTTGTACTTGCTCATACAATATATTTTTTATATGTTTTCTCAAATAATGCCACGGCTTGTGCCAAGTTACCGAACAGTTCTCCGCCGGACGCATTGGCGTGTCCGCCTCCATGGAACACCTCATTCGCCCACACGTTCACCGGACGGTTTCCTTGCGAACGGAACGAGATGCGGATTCGCGGTTTGGGTGTGCCGGGTTTGGGTCGTTCCTCGCGCATGAACACCGAGTAATAGACATCGCTGATCTGCAACGGCATATTCACCAATCCCTCCGTATCACCGGGTTGGTAATGGTACTGGTCCAACTCGTCTGCCGAAAGAGTAATGAGCGCGATGTGATGCTCGGGATAGATACGCATCTTGCGGTACAACGCGTAGCCCGTCAACCGCACACGGTCGGTCGAGTACTGGTTGAACACCGCATCGTAGATTGTATCTTTCTGCACGCCTGCACGCAACAGGTCAGCAATGATGTCATACAGCTCCGCACTCGTCGAGTTGAACGAGAAATTACCCGTGTCCGTCATCAGGCCCGTGTAGATACAGGAGGCTATCTGATTGCCGATCGCTGATGGATGATCGCTGAGTGCTTTAACGAGCCGATACACGATCTCGCACGACGAGCAGGCCTCCGGGAAGGAGAAGACCACGTTCGCAAAATCAACCGGGTTAAGGTGATGGTCTATCAGGATTTTCGGACAGCTGTTCGCCATCATCTTATCTCCCACAGGACCAATGCGTTTGGGGTCATTGAAGTCCGTGCACACGAACAGGTCTGCCTGTTCCAACAACGGATCGCACTCCTGCGCATGTCCCTCGTAGATCTTGATCTGATCCGCCGCCGGCATCCAGTTGTAGAACGCCGGAAACGCATTCGGCACAATGACCGTCACTTGCCTATCGCCATTCGCCATTCGCCATTCGCCGTTCACGAAGTGATACATCGCCAATGCCGACCCCATGGCATCTCCGTCGGGGGCCATGTGGGTAACAATCACCACTTTACGCGCTTCTTCTAATAGCTTCTGCGCCTGTATTACCTGTTCCTTATCTAATAAACAAGCCATTTTCATCCAATTTAGCGTGCAAAGGTACATTTTTTTTTTGATATATGCAATAATATAGGCATATTTAGTAGACTCTTTTTAATAAAAAGAGAGAAAAATTTACAAGTACTTGCATATGTAAAATATTTTTCGTAATTTTGCACGCTTTTTGTAGGCTAATGAATTAAACTAACATAAAACAATGAAAAAAGTATTCTTTTTTATCGCGCTGGCAGCAATGAGTATGAGCGCTTCAGCGCAGCCCGGTTTAGAACCGGAGCAAGCAAGCCATTCGGATATCCTGATGACTATCAACGGCAAGCCGGTGAGTGCAGAGGAGTTTTTGTACATCTATGAGAAGAACAACCAAGCCGGAGCTGTGGATCCGAAGACCATGGACGAGTATCTGGACATGTTCATTAATTTCAAGCTCAAAGTAGCGGAAGCCGAGGCACAGGGAATTGACACCACCGAGGCGTTCAAGAAAGAGTTGAAGGGTTACCGTGCACAGGCTACGCCGAAGTACCTGCAGGACGAAGCCGCGCTGGACAGCATCATCGAGATGAGCTGGCAGCATATGGCCAAGGACCGTCGTGCGGCGCACATCGCCATCCAATGTCCGATGAGTGCTACTCCCGCACAGGTAGATAGCGCGCTGGCGATTATCAACGAGGCACGTATCCGCGTGACAGAAGGCAAAGAGGTGCTGAAAGGCAAAGGCAAAAAAGCCAAATTGGTGCGTCTGCCGATTGAGGCTTTCGACGCAGTAGCTCGCGAAGTGAGCACTGACCCGAACGTACAGGAGACGGGTGGCGAGCTGGGTTGGATCACCCCGTTCCGCTATGTCTATCCCTTGGAAGAGGCTGTGTATAACACGGCAGTAGGCAGTGTCAGTCCTGTTTTCCGCACCCAGTACGGTTTTCACATTGTGCTGGTGGAAGAGGAGATCGACCACATAGATGTCAAAGCACGTCATATCATGAAAATGGTTCCGCGTGGCAATGACAGCCTGGACGCTGTGATGCATGCACAGATTGATTCGATTGCCGCATTAGCGAACGCAGATAATTTTGCCGAACTGGCACAGCAGTTGTCCGACGACCGCGGCAGCAGCATGCGCGGCGGTGACCTCGGTTGGTTTGGTAAGGGTATGATGGTTAAGGAGTTTGAAGATGCCGCCTTCTCCATGCAGCCCGGACAGATCAGTGCACCTATCCGCACCCAGTACGGATGGCATATTGTCTATAAGGAAGGCGAGCGCGCTATCCAGCCGTTCGACTCGCTGCGTACGCAGATTCAGCGTCAAGTAATGCGCGATGAGCGCGCCGGCGAAGCAGAGAAGAGTTTCATTCGCAAGACTCGTGCCGAGTACAACCTGCCGGCTGAGATGAGCGACGCAGAAGTTAGAGCCTATGCGGACGAGCACCTGGAGGCTAAGTATCCGGAACTGCGTCATCTCGTACAAGAGTACCACGACGGTATTCTGCTGTTTGAGGTGTCGCTGCGCGAGGTATGGGACAAAGCCGCCAAGGATACGGCCGGTCTGGAAGCCTTCTTCGCTGCACACAAGAAAGAGTACACATGGGAGCAGCCGCGTTGGAAAGGATACATCATCCAAGCCAAAGACAAGAGCAGCGCCAAAGCCGCTCAAGCCATCATCAAGAGTGCTGATGCGGACTCAATCATGAGTTACATCAACCGCCGCGTCAACCAGGATAGTATCACTTACGTCAAAGTGCAACACGGCATGTGGGAGCAGGGCAAGATGCCGATCGTAGACAAATACGCACTCAAGGTCAAAGGTGCTGAGTTCACCCCGAGCGAGGATCTGCCGTACATCGTTTGCGTAGGTCATAAGCTCAAAGCACCGGAGGTATGGAGCGACGAGAAAGGTCGTGTCACCACCGAGTACCAGGATTATCTGGAGGCACTGTGGATCAAAGCGCTCCGCGAGAAATATCCGGTAGTTGTGAACCAGGAAGTGTGGGAGCGGATTAAGAAATAATTAAAAATTAAAAATTACGAATTATAAGCGAGTTATAGTAGTTCTGGTGGCGTGTGCGGCGCTGGTGGCGCTGTCGCATGTGTATGTCGTGCGTTGGGACATGACGGACGACAAACACTATAGCCTCAGCGAAGCTTCCAAACACCTGCTTCGCCAGACCGACGCGCCCATCGAGGTGACACTGCTGCTGGACGGAGACCTGAATGCCGGCTTCCGCCGACTCAAAAAAGCCGCAGCAGAGACACTGGAAGAAATGGATGTCTATGCTAGGATAACTAGGACTCCTAGGGATCCTGGGACCCTAGATTCTCTCGGCCTCAGCCCCATCATCATCCACGAGCGGGAGCAGAACGGCAAGACAGCCCAAACGACCATTTATCCGTACGCCATCATGGAGTACAAAGGTCGCCGCGCCGTGGTGACGCTGCTTAAGAACACACGGGGTCTGAGCGGAGAAGAGAACCTGAACACCAGCATCGAGCAGTTGGAGTTCGCGTTTGCCGAAGCACTGCATATGCTGATGCAGACCGAGACACCCCGCGTCGCCATCCTGGAGGGACACGGTGAACCCGACGAGGCGCACACCTACGACATGATGTCCGTACTGAGCAAGTACTTCCAAGTAGACCGCGGAGCGATCGTAGCGAACGACGAAGGGCAAAAGGCGAATGTGCACCTACTCGACGGGTACAAAGCGATCATCATCGCGAACCCGCAGTCCGCGTTCAGCGACGAGGAGCGGTTCATCATTGACCAATACATCATGCGCGGCGGTACCGTTCTGTGGGCGCTCAACGGCGTGCAGTTCAGCGAACAGGTGTTGCAGCAAGAGGGTTTCACGCCCATCATTCCCTTGGAACTGGGCCTGACCGATCTGCTGTTCCGCTACGGCATCCGCGTCAACCCGGCGTTAGTACAAGACGTACAGTGTCTGCCTATTCCGGTCAATGTAAGCAATGATCCGCAGCAGCCCAACTTGCAGCCTATGCCTTGGACGTATGCGCCGCTGCTGTTGACCAGCGAAGGGTCGCCGATCACACGCGGCTTGGGACAAGTGATGAGCACGTTCGTCAGTCCGCTGGATGCCGTAGGAGGGGAAGACGGGATCGAGAAACGGATCCTGTTAGCCACCAGTACAGCCAGCCGCGTCACAGCGACTCCGGGTGAAGTGGACCTGAACGACCTCAACCCCGACATGAGTGCTTTCGTTTATCAGTACGTGCCGGTTGCTGTATCGTTGGAAGGTACCTTCGCCAGCGCATACGCGCACCGCATGGTACCCGAGGGCGTGGAGACAGATGAACCGATTCGTAAGAGCGGTGTCAAGACCCGCCAAGTGGTGATCGGCAGCGGCAGTGTGTTACTCAACGAGACACAACGCAACCAAGTGCTGCCCATGGGTTACGACCGCTACAGCGGTATGCAGTTCAGCAACCGCGATTTTATTGCCAATGCGGTACTATGGCTCACGGACAGCGAAGGACTCATCAGCCTGCGGGAGAAGAGTGTGGCGCTGCGTCTGCTCAATGACCAACGCGCGCACCAACAGCGACTCAAAGTGCAACTGGTCAGCACCATCAGCCCGATTGCTATCTTGGCACTGATTGGTGGCATTGTTTTTGTAGTAAGAAGAAGAAAATACGCATATAAAAGATGAAAGGTAATAGCTTAAAGGTGATAGGGCTCGCCCTATGTACGCTGTTCTTTGTGCAAGCCAAAGCGCAGGAGTTATTGGATTATCCCTTGGATACGATTAACGGGGAAGAGGTGTACCGCTACGAAGTGGAACGCAGTGTGGGTTTGTACCGTATCGGTGTGAATTTCAATGTACCGCAGAGTGAGATCATTCGTCTCAATCCGCAGTTGCGTGAGCGCGGGCTGCATTACGGAGAGGTGCTGTACCTCCCGACCGGTCGTCCGGTAAATGCCAAGCCCACCAAGAGCACACTCAAACCCAAGCCTGCCATTGTGGAGACCGAGCCGGTAGTGGTCAGCACCGTGATCACAGAGACTCCGGTTGTAGCCGAAGCTCCTTTGACACCCGTGGCACCGGTCGTCACCGATACTCTGACGATCACGGAGACCCCTGACACAACCGATACGGTCCTGGACAACCGTCGCATTGTGGAGTTGGCACTGATGTTACCGTTCGAGAGTCATCAGACCAAACGCAGCGCGAATGCTGAACGTATGCTGGAGTTCTACCAGGGTGCGCTGATTGCCATGTATGAGCTGCAGAACGACAGCACCAAGTATCGCCTGCGTGTCTATGACACGGAGCGCAGTGAGACGCGTGTCGGAGCACTGTGCGACAGCACCGAGATGGATAGCGTACGCGGTATCTTGGGACTCGTGTACCCGATACAGATTGAGCGTGTAGCAGCCTGGAGCGAAGTGCACCAAGTGCCTACCCTGCTGCCTTTCTGCGACGACACGGATCTGAACAACCGCTCCCAGCTGTTGCAATTCAACTCGACGGACCGGCAGGAAGCAGACAGCCTGTGCCGATGGATCAAGGCGCAAGACAGCACGCTCCGTTGTGCTTTCGTAGAGGCGCAAGAATCGGAGATCGCAAGTTCTATTCGCACCCTGCATCAACGAATGGATGCGCATCAGATTGCATACAGCACCCTTCCGCTGCAAGACCTGTTGGCGGACTCGGTCGCTTATGCGCTGGATAGCGTCAATGAGAACCTTATCATTCTCCACAGCGACCGCTACCAGAACGTACGCACACTCATTCCGCACCTGATCAAACTACAGCAAGCCGGTTTCCGTATCCGTATTGTCAGTCAGTACAGTTGGCAGAAAGAGAACATCCTGCTGCCACAAGTCTACACCTCCGTCTTCACAGGCGGTAAAGACCGTGAGGCCTACGAGCAGTTGTGGGCGACTTATTTCGGTAGCGAGCATGTGTCCGAGGCACCGCGTTATGACCTGCTGGGTTATGACCTGATGCGCTGTCTGGTCGCATGGATCAACGGAGAGAAGGCTTACAACGGTCTGCAGTCCTCCATCTATTGGAACCAAGCTGACGAGACGAGCGGCTGGCAGAACGCAAACGTTCACATCGTGACAACGAACCTGTATTATCGCAAGTGAGAAAAGAGCGGTGCACATATAGCCATCGTGCGATAGGACTGCTGGTCCTGACGCTTCTCCTGCTCCAAGGCATAACTGCCTTCGCCCAACCGCGTTTGCAGCGACCGGAGTTCTGGCTCGGTGTGCACGGAGGAGTGAGTGCCGGCACGGTGCTGTTCAAACCGGCCGAGTCCGGCATGTCACCCATCACCAAAGCCTGTGTGTTAGGCGGTAACGGAGGGTTCGTCTTCCGCTACATGGGACATAAGTACTGTGCGTTCCAGATGGAACTCAATTACATGCACCGCGGCTGGGCCCAGACGACTACGGCAGGCCTGACCGGGCACAACCTGCATTATATCGACCTGCCGATCCTGATGCACCTCAACGTGGGTAGTGACCAATGCCGATGGTTCTTGGATTTCGGTCCGCAGATCGGATACTGCGTCTATGACGAGAGTAAGAGTATCGACAAACGCTTCAATTGGGGTTTGGTGGCCGGCACAGGTATCGAGTTACAGACCCGCAAGGCCGGTATGTACTGGCTCGGTGTACGGTACGATTTCTCCTTGGGTGGCGTGTACGGCACCTCCGTCACAGACAGCCACTCCTTGGCCAACCCGATGGACCTGAGTGTCAACCTCGGATGGATCATGCCGGTGAAGAAGAAATTAAAAATTAAGAATTAAAAATTAAGAATCACACATATATGAAAACAAATTATGAAGTGCGTTACGCGTCGAACCCGACGGACGCAAAGAGTTATGACACGACACGTCTGCGCAAGGATTTCCTTATTGAGCGCGTGTTTGTACCCAACGAGGTCAACATGGTCTATTCCATGTACGACCGCATGATTGTCGGCGGAGCCATGCCGGTAGGCGAGACACTGCTGCTCGAGGCCATTGACCCGCTCAAGGCTCCGTTCTTCCTGACCCGCCGTGAGATGGGTATCTTCAATGTCGGAGGCAAAGGACGCGTCATTGCCGGAGACGAAGTGTTCGAACTGGACTACAAAGAGGCACTGTACCTCGGTCGCGGTGATCGCGAAGTGAAGTTCGAGAGCGTAGACAGCAAGCACCCTGCTCTGTTCTACTTCAACTCGACTACCGCACATTGCGCGTACCCGAACAAGAAAGTGACCAAAGCCGATGCGGTAGTCGCTCACATGGGTAGCCTCGAGATGAGCAACGAGCGCGACATCAACAAGATGCTTGTTAACCAAGTGCTCCCGACCTGCCAATTGCAGATGGGTATGACCGAACTCAACACGGGTAGCGTATGGAACACCATGCCGGCACACGTACACAGCCGTCGTATGGAGGCGTATTTCTACTTCGAAGTACCCGAAGAGCAGGCCGTTTGCCATTTCATGGGCGAAGTGGAAGAGACCCGTCACATCTGGATGAAAGGCAACCAGGCCGTACTGTCACCCGAGTGGTCTATTCACTCGGCGGCTGCAACTCACAACTACACCTTCATCTGGGGTATGGGCGGTGAGAACCTCGACTACGGAGATCAGGATTTCAGCAAAATCACGGACTTGAAATAAACTGCAATTCACATGACGTACTTGATTATTCGGTTGGCGACGATAGGTAACGTAGCGATGACGGTTCCCGTTATTGCCTCGGTTAGTCGCCGCTATCCGAATGATCGGTTCATCATAGCGAGCAAGAAAGATCTCGGGGCCATGTTCGCCTCCATGCCCAACGTCGAGTTCTACGAAGTGGACAACCACTTGGATTGGAGAGGCGTGTTGGAGTTATGGCGTCGTTGGCGGCACGACGTGGATGTGGTCATTGACCTACAGAGTGTATTACGTACGCGTGTGTTCGGTACGCTGATGAAACTCAGCGGCAGACGCGTCAAACGGGTACACTACGGACGCATACGCAAGCACCTGATCACCTTCTGGGGAATCGGACTCCAACAACTACCGACCGAGTTCGAACGGTACAAAGAGACCTTTCGCCGAGCCGGGCTGGAACCCGATGATTCGTTTGAGTCTCTGCCGAAGAACTACACCGCTGCCAAAGCCGTGAAGGAGAAATACGGCACCAAAACAGGTCGCTGGATAGGGTTGGCACCGTTCGCCAAATCGAAGTCGAACATGCTCCCCTACCGCACCACCAAAGAGATCATTGACCGCTTGAGCCGGGACGAACAGACCCATGTGTTCCTTTTCGGAGCCGGAGCTGTGGAGTGCGAGATGCTCCGCCAGTGGGCCAGCGTCTTTCCTCGCACCGAGAGCGTAGCCGGTCAATTGACGCTCAAAGAAGAACTGGAACTGATGCGGCAACTGGACGTCATGATCTGTATGGACAGTGCCAACCAGCATCTGTCCAGCCTCGTCGGGCTACGCGCCATCAGCGTGTGGTGCGCCACCCACCCGATGATCGGCTTCGCAGGATGGAAACAGAACCCGGAGGATATCATCCAACGGCATGACCTGCGCTGCCGACCGTGCACCTGTCACGGAACCAACCACTGCCGGTACGCGAACTTCGCTTGCCAGCAGATCAATGCAGAAACAATAGTACAACAGATATGAGTAAAATAATTTCATTAGCGAATCAAAAAGGAGGCGTCGGCAAGACGACCACCTCTATCAACTTGGCTGCTGCACTCGCCAAAGAGGGCAAACGTGTGTTGCTCATCGATGCCGACCCGCAGGCGAACACCTCGTCGGGTCTGGGAGTGGAGATACGCGAACTGGACAACACCGTATATGAGTGTCTGGTGAACGGCGTAGATCCGCACACGGCAGTGGTAGCGACCAACACCAAGAACCTGAGCCTTATCCCGAGCCACATCGACCTCGTCGGTGCGGAGATTGAAATGCTGAACATGGAGCATCGTGAGCAGTTACTCAAGAACGTGCTGGCACAACTGCGCGATGAGTACGACTATATCCTCATTGACTGCAGTCCGTCTCTGGGCTTGATCACCGTCAATGCCCTCACGGCCAGCGACAGCGTCATCATTCCGGTACAATGTGAGTTCTTCGCACTCGAAGGAATCGCCAAACTGCTCAACACGATTAAGATTATCAAATCCAAACTCAACCCGGGTCTGAAGATAGAAGGATTCCTGCTGACTATGTTTGACAACCGTCTGCGCTTGAGCAATCAGGTGTATGAAGAGGTCAAACGTCACTTCGGCGATCTGGTATTCAACACCGTCATCTCACGTAACGTGCGCTTGAGCGAAGCACCTTCGCACGGCGTCTCTGTGCTCGAGTACGACCCCAGTTCCAAGGGCGCGAAGAACTACACGGATTTAGCTAAAGAACTAATTAAACGCAACAAATGAAAAAAGTAACAGGACTTGGACGAGGCTTAGATGCACTCATCGACACCTCGCATGTAGATACCAACGGCGGCAGTTCCATCTCGGAGATCGAGTTGAGCGCGATTGTAGCGAACCCCAACCAGCCGCGTCGTACGTTTGACGAAGAGGCGCTGCAAGAGTTATCCGACTCCATCCGCGAGCACGGCGTCATCTCTCCGATCACACTGCGTGACAACGGGGATGGCACGTACATGATCATCGCCGGAGAACGCCGTTTCCGCGCCAGTAAGTTAGCCGGCTTGGAGCGCATCCCTGCCTATATCCGCACCGCCAAAGATGAGCAGGTAATGGAATGGGCGCTGATCGAGAACATCCAGCGTGAGGACTTGGATGCGATCGAGATCGCGTTGGCTTACCAGCGCCTGATGGACGACTACCATCTGACGCAGGAGCGCATGTCCGAACGGGTAGGAAAGAAACGTGCCACGGTAGCAAACTACCTGCGTCTGCTCAAGCTGCCGGCAGAGATACAAGTGGGCATCAAGGAGAAGAAGATCGACATGGGACACGCCCGTGCTATCTTGGCCACTCCTTCGGCAGAACGCCAATTGGCATTGTACCAGCGGATCCTCAAAGAAGGACTCTCCGTTCGCAAAGTGGAAGCTTTGGCACAGGAAGACAAAGAGGAAAGTCGCGAGACGAAAGTGAAGGGTATGAACCCGTATCTCGGTCTGCAGAAAGAACTGAGTGCCCAAACAGGACTCAAAGTGAAAGTGCAAGAAGGCAAAGTTGTCATTGCCTTTGCCAACGAAGAGGAACTGCAACAGATCATCAACCGATTGAGTTGAAACGTTGGCTGACCATAGTACTCATGGTGCTCCCGCTGCTGAGTTTTGCGCATCAGGACACCATCTATCACACCCCGGATACCACATCCGGGGAGGAGTATAAGTATTATGTGGACCTCACCCGCCAACCGGATGCCGTCAAAGCCGTGTGGTTGGGAGCCATCTTCCCGGGCGCGGGACAGATGTACAACCGCTCGTACTGGAAACTGCCGATTGTGTATGGTGCGTTCATGGGCTGCGGGTACGCTGTCGGATGGACCAACAACCGCTGCACCAATTACAAGAACGCATACATTGACCTGTATGCTGACATTGAGGCGGGAACCGTAACCGAAGACCCAAGCAAGAGTTATATTGCGGTCATTCCGGACGGCTACAGCCTATCGAGTGTAGGCGGTGCAAGCACATGGATGAACACGCTCAAGAACCAGCAGAGCGTTTGGCGGCGCTACCGCGACTACTCGATTCTGGCGACCGTAGTTGTGTATGCGCTCACACTCATTGACGCGTACGTGGATGCGCAGCTGTTTGACTACGACATCAGTCCGGATTTGTCCCTTAATGTGGAACCACAGATTTATTACGATTTGCAGCACAGACACAGTGCTGAACTGAAATTTGCAATACAGTTTTGAAGAAGATTTTAAGCATAGTATTTTGTTTTGTTGCGCTCTGCGCGCAAGCCCAAACGCTCGACAGCATCGCCCAACCGGATAGTCTGTCCATTGACACAATGTCGATAGACACATTGGCTATAGACAGCATGCTGGCAACAGACAGCTTGGAGATGGTGGAAGAGGTAATTGCTCCCGTTGTGCCCTTCTATGAGTTATGGGACGAGAACAACCTGTCAGACATCGAAATGCGCTCGTTGGATTGGAGCCTGCGTTGGCTCGACACCACGTTCTGCGAGGCAGTGTACGACACCACTACCCTGCCCGACTCGGTTTACAAAGCGCGTCTGCAGGCACTGCCGTGCGTCATCGAACTGCCTTATAACGAGCGCGTACGCGCGTTCATAGTAAGGTACGTCAAACGCAGCCCCAAACAGGTGGCGCGAATGATGCGCATGGGTGAGTATTATTTCCCGATGTTCGAAGAGTCCCTTTGCCGCTACAACCTGCCGGACGAACTCAAATACCTGCCGGTCATTGAGTCGGCACTCAACCCGACAGCGCGTTCGCATGTCGGAGCAGCAGGTCTGTGGCAGTTCATGCCGGCAACCGCTAAACTATACGGTCTGGAGGTGAACTCACTCGTGGACGAGCGAATGGATCCGCTGCGTGCCACGGATGCTGCATGCCGTTTCTTAAGCAGTATGTACACCATCTATCAGGATTGGAACCTTGTCATTGCCGCTTACAACTGCGGAAGTGGAAACGTCAACAAAGCCATCCGACGAGCAGGAGGTAAACGCGACTTCTGGGACATCTATCCCTACCTGCCGCGTGAGACACGTAACTACGTGCCGATCTTCATTGCCGCCAATTACGCCATGAACTACGGTGACGAGCACGGTATCTGCAAAGCACCGATCGAGAAGATCATGCTCACCGACACCATCCGCACCGCTCAACGCATCCACTTGGAGCAGGTCAGTGCGACGCTGGACATCAGTATGGACGAACTGCGTCGGCTTAACCCGCAGTACTCACGCGACATCTTGCCGGGCGGAAGCATGTACACCCTGTGCCTGCCGGCAGACAAAGTGGGAGACTACATCGACATGGAGCAGCATGTGATGGCATACAAAGCCGACAGCCTCATCAACAACCGTCGCGCTGAGATCGACCAAGCTAAAATGACCTCTATCACCGGCGCTTACCGTATCAACGGTGTAACTTATTACACCATCAAACGAGGTGACACGCTCGGTGGAATAGCCAAGAAGTTCCACTGCACGGTCAAACAAATCAAACAATGGAACAATCTCCCGAACGACAATATCCGCGAAGGAAAGAAACTGAAGATTTGCAAGTAAATGACAACTGAAAAAATATATTTCTCGCTTCGCGAAACGGAATTAGAGACCGGCATCCCGGCTTCTACCCTTCGCTATTGGGAAAAGCAGTTTGAGCAACTCAATCCGCGCAAAGATGGTCATGGCAACCGCTACTACACGCGTGAGGAGCAGGAGCTGATTAAGCGGATCAAGTACATCCGCGATGAACTGCATATCACCCGCATTGAGGCCATCCGCCGCGAGTTACGCGCGAACGATAAGCACTCCGACGAGCGTCAGGCAGCGCTGGACATCCTGCTGCGCGTCAAAGATGAGTTATGTGAAATACGTAAAATGATCAAATAACATGAAGATAGATTGGAAAAAAATTGCCCCATATTTGGTGGCGTTAGTAGTGTTTGTCGGCTTTGCTGTCGCGTACTGTTCCCCGATGCTGGACGGGAAAGTGCTGGTGCAAGGCGATGTCAATAACTGGAGAGGGGCTGCTCAAGAGGCAATCGAATACAATGCACAGCATGACGAATGCACATGGTGGACCAACTCTCAATTCGGTGGTATGCCTACGTTCCAGATGGCGGGACGCGTAGAGTCAGGACATATTACAAGTTGGTGGAGACGCCTCTTCCAAAACACCTTAGGCGAACCCCCTGCTGCATTGAGCCTGTATTTCATTGGATTCTTTCTGATGCTCCTTTGCTTCGGTGTCAACCCTTGGCTCAGTATTGTCGGAGCGCTGGCGATAGGAATGAGCAGTTATTTCTTCCTTATCATCCCTGCCGGACATATGTCCAAAGCTTTCGCAATCGGAGCCTTAGCGCCTATCATCGGTGGCGTGTATGCCATATTCCGCAAGCGCTATGCGCTGGGTATCCCGATGATCCTGATCTTCATGCCCTATGGCATGTTGTTACACCCGCAGATGACCTATTACGTCGGCCTGCTCATAGGAGTGATGGTGCTGGCGGAGATCATCTATGCTTGTTTCCACCAAGATTGGAAAGGTTTAGGTATCGCACTGGCCATCCTTATCGCGTGTGTCGGCTTGAGTTACGGTGCCCGGTACACCAGCATGAAGATGAATCAGGATTATCTTAAAGAAACGATGCGTGGTGGTCACAGCGAATTGACACAAAAAGCACAGGACAAACCCGCTGAAGGTTTGGATCTGAAATACGCCACCGATTGGAGTTACGGCAAAGCAGAGACCATGACACTGCTGATTCCCGGATGGGAAGGCGGTGCCAGCGGTTACAACGTAGGAACGGATTCGGACTTATACAAAGCATTACGCAAGAACGGTGCGGACAAGAAATGGGCTAAACAGTTCTGCCAAAGCGCTCCGACCTATCGCGGCGATAAGATGTTCACCAGCGGTGCCGTTTATGTAGGAGCGATCATCTGCTTCCTGTTCATTTTAGGTCTGCTCATTGTACCGGGACCCTATAAATGGGCGTTGCTCTTCGCAACCCTCATGTCTATCTTCCTCGCTTGGGGACGAAATATGATGTGGCTCACCGAGTTCTTCTTCAACTATTTCCCGATGTACAATAAGTTCCGAGCCGTTGAGTCAATTTTAGTGGTAGCGGAAATCGCCATGCCGCTGTTAGGCTTCTTAGGCTTACAACAAATTGTAGAAGGCAAAGTCCAATGGAACAAACTGCGTATCTGTCTGCTTATTGCAGGAGGCATCACTGCCGGTATCTGCTTGTTTGCAGCCCTCTTTGCCGACGCGTTTGACATGACCAGCAGTTACGACACATGGAAAGATCAGATGCCACAATGGTTGTACGATGCTATCCTTGATCAACGTACTGCGATGTTAAGAGCCGACGCTTGGCGCAGCCTGCTGTTCGTACTGCTGGGCTTCGGTCTGACGTTCTGGTACGCATGGCAACGTAACAAATCCGGCTTCCAGAAGAAACACATGGCGATTTTCATTGCCGGCTTGGCAGCGATCATATTGCTGGATATGGTTCCGGTTGACAAGCGATTCTTCAACAACGACAATTTCAAGAAAGCCAAAGACAGCGAAGCATATTTCAAGATACAGCCGTGGGAAGAAGAGATTCTACAAGACAAGACGCTTGACTACCGCGTTCTGAACCTAACGACCAGCACCTTCAACGACGCACGTACCAGCTACCGTCTCAAATCCATCGGTGGCTACTCGGCTGTCAAGTTGCGCCGCTACCAAGATCTCATTGATGCACATATATCGCAAGAGATCAACGCCTTCTACCAAACCGTCTTCCGCACCAACGGATTCTACGAACCGGATCCGAAGAATGGTGCTGAGTTCCCGGTACTGAACATGCTGAACATGCGTTATGCGATCATCGGTCTGCGTGACGGATCATCGGCACCCATCCCAAACCCGTACGCGATGGGCAATGCATGGTTTGTCAATGAAGTACAATTCGTTCCGACTCCGGATGATGAGAGTGCAGCGCTCAACACCATTGATCTGCACAAGACGGCTGTAGCGGACGAGAAATTCCGCGATGTACTGACCTGCACCGGTGCGCCCTCGGCAACAGATGAGATCGTCATGACGGAGTACAAGCCGAACGAACTGACCTATACAGCAAACGTAGCGCAAGACCGCGTCGCGGTATTCTCCGAGATCTATTATCCGGACGGATGGCATCTCTATGTAGATGATCAAGAAGTAGCCATCGGACGTGTTAACTATTTGCTCCGTGCCGCGGTCATTCCTGCCGGTGAACATACTGTGCGGATGTATTTCTCCCCGAGTCAACTGAAATGGGAATGGTTATGCATCACACTCGCCATCTTGACGCTAATCATCAGTGCCGGATGTGTCATCTGGGCATTGTGGAAAAAGTTCCGATCCTAAAGAAAAAGAGCTGCTCAACTGAGTAGCTCTTTAAATTTCCGCTCCACAGCGTCGTTGGAATAGTTCTCCAAGAAACACTGCCGTGCAGCCTCATTATACTTCGGCCGCGGATGCTGAATAAAATCCTGTATCGTTTGAACGAACTCCTCCGGGGTGTTGCACCGCCATGCGCTCTTGCCTTCTTCAATCGCATACCCTTCCAGTGCCTCGTCCGTCGCAATGATGTTCTTGCCATACATCAAACTCTCACAGGTCTTCACTTTCATTCCGCTACCCGCAAAGATCGGCAACACCATCACATCGGCAGCTTCAAAATAGGGTACTAAATCAGGAACGTCACTGCAAACTTCTATATTGGCTAATTCAGGATGCTCATCTTTCAATCGGCCCATTCCCTTCCCAACAATTCGAAATCTCACATCCACTTTAGGCAGGACATTTCTAACAAACCACAGTACTCCTTCATTATTGGGTGCAAAGTATGCAGCCAGTATCGTACATAAGGGTTTTGTATCTGTCAGTCCTTTCGGATAATCCTCTTTTTGATATTTATCACGGAATAGAATGGGAATACATTTGTCTGCCTTGCGTTGATAAAGATGATTAATTGTCTCGCTATCACGCTTAGTGAGCGTTACAATCTTGTCACAATACAGACATGTCCAACGGTCGTTTTTATCCACGCACCGCAGAATAAGACGTCTGAATGGCATCCGCCTGGATAGTTTGGCATCAAAGTATATCGTCTCTACATTATGGAAGAATCCTACAATCTTTCCTTTGTATTGACTTTCTTTCAGTTTCTTGGCTAATATACCGAATATACTTCTGTCTATCCAGATCACATCATATTGAGAAGAGATACTTATTATTTCATTCACTCGACGTGGTGTTAGTCCGAAGAAATAGCCCCGCGGGAAATACCATAGTCCGACTGCATAATCTTTAAGCGTCCTCCTCTTATTCTCATCATGAATATAATAGGTGTCGATGTTGTTATCAACAGCGGCACTCAAAGCCCGGAATTTCTCTTCTGTTCCTTGCTCGCCTCCCTCGAAAATACCTTTCGACTTTTTATAACGAATAAATAATACTTTCATTTTATAATGTTTTTCTCCAATAGTCCAACATATCTGCTACCGTCTGCTCCATAGGAATTTTCTGCGCCCATCCGGTGTCGTTCTTTAATTTGTCAATATTACCGATGATTATTCTTTCGTCTGTCGGACGAAGCAACTGCGGATCAACTTTGATGTCAAACTTGTGCCCTAATTGTTTCTCTATCATCGTAACAATATCCCTCATCACATAACAATGTTCGGATGAGAGGTTATAAACATCCCCGACCTTTCCTTTTTCCGCAAGCAGCAATAATCCTTCAATCAAATCGCGCTGATCCATAATAGCACGCTTGGTATTCAGATTCCCTACTCTTAATTCATATACTCCGCTTCGTTCTGCCAGAATAGCACGTTTCGTAAAGTCCGAAGTTACATCATTGATCTTACGAGTGCCCGTTGAATTAAAAATACGCACACGTATACAGCGAATCTTATCGTTCATAAAGTACTGGTAAGATAGCAAATCCTGCCCTACTTTGCTCACCCCGTAAGGATGAAGCGGTTTCAACTCTGCCGTCTCCTTTACATATGGGTCTTCCAATTCATTCAACGTCTGTCCGTATTCAGCACTGGAGCATGCGACTATAACGATAGGATCATAATCGGGATTATCCTTACGCACGCTTTTAATACTTTCGTACACATTGATCGTACCATTGATGTTCGTATCAATAGTAGCTTGTGGATGATCCCATGAAACGGTAGGATAACTTTGCGCTGCAAGATGGAATATCTGATCCGGACGGAAATCTCGAATGATGCGTTCTACAGCTTGATAGTAACGCACATCACACTCAACCATCTTAATGGCAGGGTTGATTTCATGGATATTGGTCGTCGGTTTATAATATGTCCCCAACACATTATGTCCCTTTTCATGGAGTATTTCCACCATATGCGAGCCAACCATTCCTCCCGCTCCTGTAACTAAAATATTCATATTTTTTCTTCTTTAATAATCTTAACTTATTCTTCTAAAATACATTTCAAAAAGTGCTACAATTATAAAATTCCGATTAAACGATTTCTCGAATAATACTACCCAACATATCTCCGTCTCTTAATCGTTCGGACATCTCAGAAACGTTTTCCCTAATTGACAACATATCTTCTGCAGAAAGATTCTTCATCGCAGTCTCAATATCGAACAAAGAATTGATAGTTATACCCAACTTATTCTCTTCAATAAAACCTGCTAATGCAGACTCTTTACTTAATTAGTACTCCTTATAATTCAATCTCCAAAGCACGCTCAATAATAGGAGCCATATCATAATATTTATACTCCGCCAAACGGCCGCCGAATAGAACATCCTTTTCTTGGGCGGCTAATTGTTTATACTGCTCCGCTAAAGCATTATTACGCTCATCATTCACCGGATAATACGGTTCCATGCCCGGTTTATACTCCGTACTATATTCCTCGCTCACTACTGTCTTAGGACATTCATACACCGCCTGACCGAACATCTCAAAATGCTTATGCTCTATCACACGCGTAAAAGGCTGCTCGTGTGAAGTATAGTTTATCACGGCATTCCCCTGATAGTTCGGCATATCCTCAATTCGTGTCTTAAACGATACCGTTCTCCAGTCTAAACGCCCCAAACAAAAATCAAAATACTCATCCAATTGACCTGTATAGACCAACTTATCTGCTATTTCCCGCCAATTATCTCGATATGTGGTAAAGAAATCACAATTCGTTTGCACATCGCATCCTTCTAATAATTTCTCTATCAGCAAATTATACCCGCCAATAGGAATTCCTTGATATAAATCATTAAAGTAGTTATTATCAAATACAAACCGCACGGGAAGACGCTTGATAATGAATGCCGGCAGATCCTTACAGGCTCTACCCCATTGTTTCTCCGTGTATTCTTTGATGAGTTTATTGAAAATATCCTTTCCTACCAAACATAGCGCTTGTTCCTCCAAATTTTGTGGTTCTCGTCCGCCTAATGCAGTAATAGCCTCAGCCTTTTGTTCTTGAATACGAGCCTCAGCCTCTTGAGGAGTTTTTACATCCGCCCACATTTGGCAGAACGTGTTCATGTTAAACGGCAAGTTATATAACTCTCCGTGATAATTGGCAACAGGACTATTCGTATATCTATTAAATGGCACTAAGGAATTGACAAAATCCCATACTTGCTTGTTAGATGTATGGAAGATATGGGCACCGTATTTATGCACATGAATACCTTCCACATCCTCACAATACACATTTCCGCCTTTGTGTTCTCGCTTGTCAATCACCAAACAAGTTTTCCCCATCTGATGAATTCGCCATGCGCACACAGCCCCGAACAAACCGGAACCGACTATCAGATAATCATATTTTTTCATCTTCTGAAAATTTTAACATACAACCCTCTCATCACTATATCCAGCATTCTGTTGCATTGTTCATACCATGCTGGCCAACGCCGGTGATACTTTCGCCAATAGGATATATATTCGGTACGCAAGATTTTATTCTCTGGATAAAGCTTTATAGTCCATCCGTACTTCTTACATATCAGCAAATATTTAGCATCCAACTTCATGACATCCTCTGCATGGAAATCAGCACGGGGCATATCTAGTAAATATAACTTGTATAGCATCCGCATTCGATTGGAGAAATATAGCACCAACCATTTATGACGACTTTCTGATACTTCAGAAATATGTGCTTCATAGTAAGCAATCATGTTATCCGTCAATATCTGCAATTGGTTCGCACTCTTTTGCATCACTTTCGGATCCATTGTTTGCCCTTCTCTATCAAGATTATACTGATATAGATTCAGATTACAAAAACAAATTGTTTTGGCATAAAAGGTAGGATAACATGACCATTCTGTATCAGTATAACTAATTCCCTCTGTTTGACGATAGTCTATCGTACGCAGCAATTCTGTGCGGTAGGTTAGAGCATGCATCAAAAAATAACGGATGTACCCTCCTTGTAACACCTCATCCAAATCATACACCTTCCCATATTCATATGGCTCGCGTCCCATTGTATTGTATTTCACCACTTCACGTGTTGTTGCACCTATTTGCGTAAAGTGAGTGACAAACATATCTGAATCCTTCTGTCCTAACTCTTTCAAATAGGATGATAACACCTCCGTGTCAAACCAATCATCTGAATCTAATATTTTTACGTACTTGCCTTTCACAACAGGCAGTGCGGCATTAATAGTAGATCCGTAATTGCCATTCGGTTTATCAATCACTCGCACAATATTCGGATACTTGTTCGCATATTGTTGCGCCACTTCAAGCGAATGATCTTTACTACCGTCATTGACAACAATAGCCTCCAGATATTCCTCTGCGCCTTGCGCAGCCACCAAACTATCCAAACAACGAGGCAATAGTGCCTCCATATTATATGTCGGAATGATGATTGATAAAATTTTCATACTTTTTTCCATGATTGGGTTTGACTATCATATTGTTTGACTACTCGTGCAGGCGCTCCTACTGCTATAGAAAAATCCGGAATATCATCTACAACAACGGAATTGGCACCGATAACACAATGCTTACCGATAGAAGCGCTTAAAACGCAAACATTTTCTCCTAACCATGATCCTTCGCCTATAGTAACTTGACGAAGATTATCTAAAGGCTGTTTCCAAATCGGGATCGTTATATCGCGATATTGGTGAGAAGCATCTAAGATAGTTACTCTATCCGCTGTAAGTACATCTTTCTCAATTACTATCGATGATGCTGAGACGATATGGTTAAGATGACCAAAGTGGCAGCCATCTTCTATTCGTATATGTCCGGGATAGCGTGTATCTACAGTCAAATACGCAGAATGTGCAACATAGACATTATTTCCCACTTCCATATACCTTTCGCCTCTCAAAGTCATTGGGGATACTATTTTACTCCGCTTCCCGAAAGATTTAAATCTAAAGGGATAAACAAAAATGGAATGGAATACATCTATAAGTCTCGACATAATTAGAAAAATTTAATCATAAAACTCGACCACGTTTTCTCCTTTGCCTAAATGAGATATGCGCTGATCCTCTGGAGGAATTTGCATATAGTCCCCGTATAGTAACCTCAAATAATGATCATAGTTATGCGGGGCAAGAAATTTGTGTCCTTCAAACTCTACCTCAATCAATGGGTATATATCCTCTAAATATTTAGGTCTGGGATGCTTGACGGGGAATGTGTAATTGAGCAAACCTACGGGATTGCGTTTACTTAACAGCCTTGCGATACAAACCATCAACAGACATAAAGGATAAAGAAGATACGCTATAACTTTAACCACGTATCGACGGATAGGATTTTTATAAGCCACATCTCCAAAATGGTGAATCTCGCGAAATGCTCTCGCGTAGAAGAAATCTATAAACAGAGTCAGTTTCATGGAATACATGTGCTCTACTTGAAAGATATCCACCCATATTCCCTGTTCTTTATAACGGCTGAATAGCGGCATATGGCAATAGGATTTTTTATCCCTCACCCTAGCTATTCCGCTCCACTCGTTATTATCCAGTTCCGTATCTTGAAAGGTGAATTGCTCCGGCAGTTCGTTTATTAACAACTGACGCACTTGGGGGAAGTCTTCTTTTCGAACAGTAATATCGACATCATCATCCCAGGGAATAAAACCTCTATGCCGGATGGCTCCTAATAACGTGCCACCCTCAAGCCAATAGTCAATATGATGAGCGCGTAAGATTTTATCCACCTCAACCATCATCTCAAACATCCGTATTTGCGCTTTACGCAATACAGTTCCTTCCCCGTTATATCTTGAAAAATCTTCCATTATTTGTCGCCTTCTCTCAATCGTATCAATGTTTCATTAATAAGTGTGCTACTTGTTCCTTTTGTGTATGGGAAATAGACCACTTTTGCTCCAACCTGCGCGAGATCCGCTTCAATTTTGTTCCACTTGTCGGTTCCTTTCCAATCGTCGCCAACAAACATGACGTCAAAGTGGTACTTCTTCCACGCTCCGAGTTTGTCCATATTCTCCTGAGTGACCACTTCATCCACATATTTGATAGCACCCACTATCTCTTTGCGTTCTTCAAACGGAATAACAGAACGTTTGCCTTTGTATTCCACTAAATCATCGGTTGAAACACCAACGATGAGATAGTCACATTGAGATTTCGCTTTGCGGAGAAGATTAAGGTGTCCTATATGAAACAAATCATATACGCCCGTCGTATATCCAATTTTTATAGGATCCACCATATTCAGAAACTCTTGCAAGCAATATAGCAACCATTTCTGGTTTCCTGTTAGAGAAGCCATGTCTATATCTCTGCGGAACTCCGGACGCGTCGGACCTTGCCAATCCTTGAAATAGATATCAACCGGACGAGGCATCGGAGTCTTTTCCGGAATAGGAATTTCCGGATAGCACATATGGAATAACTCGCGGATGAGATATTTAGACTCTCCTCTGCGTACTCGTTCCAAATCCAATGGATCTGCCATTTTCACCATTCCAGATGGATCAAAGAGCGGTACATACTTCATGCCCGCAGTTATAACCGCATTGCAGTACGAGCCACTCGACTCGTGAGCAAATATCTCATCTTGGAAGCGCAAGAAATCTATCTTGTTATTCGGCAAACGATAGCGCTCATAGATATGAGCCATAGACACCGGTTCTTTGAGTACTTTCTTCGGATCCAAGAATGTGTAGAAATCTACCCACTCATCAAAATTCCAATCTTTAGAAAGCATCTTATCCATGCCACCAAACACCAAATCACTACCGTCAGCAGCTACAATTTGCTCCACTCCGTCTTTCTTTGCCTGTAGCGCTGCCTCCATAATTTGCGGCTCAATCGAATGCACTGGAGCACCTTTCATCTTCATCAATGCAGGAAGATGCTTCTTTACGATATCAAAATTGATGTCCACGTAATGCAGATTCAACTTATATTTCTCCGCATAGAGTTTCGCACGTTCCATATCGCCTGTCGAGAATGTTCCATCCATGAAGCGGAACGTATAAGCGTCCGTACCCGGTTTCAAGAAAGCAGCCAAACAAGCAGAATCCATTCCTCCCGATAGCAAAATACCCAGTTTTGTATTTTTCTGCTTCTCAGCAAACATCTCTTTATATGCCTTAGCAATGTCTGCAGCCGTGTGCACCAATACTTTTTGATCCTCTGGATAGGGGATATCCAAAGTATGATGTAAACCTTCTTTAAACTGCTTATTAGAATCTTCTACATAACGAAATGTTAAGTACGAACTCATGCAATAATTTTTATCTTCCATAGTGAGTATATTTTGATGTTAATATTTTTGATTATTCAATATTCCCTTCCATATCACGGCTCCAAGCGATTGGTTCTGGGGTTTGTATTCTTCGCCCGAGAGAATCAATTTCTCCACTTTCAATTGGCGCAAATTCTGCGGTTCTACTTTATAGGGATTATCCGAGAGAATAACCATATCGGCTATCTTCCCTTTCTCCAAAGTTCCGCGCTCTTTTTCGTCAAACGTCACATAACATCCGTTGTATGTCAACATCCGTAATGCTGTATAGACATCAACTGACTGGCTTGGGTTCGTATGATTGCAAGCTCTGTACAGCCAATCTATCGGGTCTGGATCGGTACATGGTGCATCACTGCCTTGCCCTACTAGACAACCCTTTTCTACAAAAGTCTTCACGGGATTCAGTTGCGAATTACGCTCTTTACCCAAAATACTTTCCGTGTACTCTGGCGGTTCTTGACGCCAATTATCAAAGGCGGATTGCATCAGCAAGTTAATATGATACTTCGCGCAAATATCTACACCCTCTTTGGTCGGCAGGCAAGCGTGAATAATGCCATGTCTATGGTCATCTCTCGGGAAATCGTCCAATGCAGCCTTCAATGCCTTCGTGGCTTGCTCAAAAGCTTTATCACCTATCGCGTGCATTTCTATCTGCAAGCCAATCCTATTTGCTTTCTTGCAGAACTCAATCACCTTTTCATCCGTATAGTATAACACGCCACTATTGCTCTTATCGTTCACATATGGCTCTATCATGGCCGCATCCTGCGAACCATAGCAACCGTCCAACGCGCACTCGAAACAACCTCCTATTCGTGGCAGTTTACGACTTGTTGCTACACCGGTTTCCATCGATTGCGGGAATACACGTATCTGAAAACCGTTCTGCACACTTTTAGCGAACAATTTCTCTATCGTGATATCTGCGTTTAATGGGAAACCGACTCCACTCACGGTATGAACCATTCCTATTCCCTTGGAGGCCTCATAATCCACAGCCTTCTGCATGTTGCGAATCATATTCGGAATAGAAACGGAATTAGAGATATAGTCCGAAACAGCAAAGAATGCCTCTTGGTTCATCTCGCCGCTTTCCGGGTGATAGCCACGCAGTTTGCTTAGTTTCTTTTCCAGCTTCTTTAGTAACGGAGTATTCACCACACATGCATGCCCATCGTATTTAACCATCATCATCGGTTTGTCAGGACAGACACTGTCCAACTCCTCACGGTTAATCAGTCTCCGCTCTTTGACCGAATAAGGCGATGCACCAAATGCCAACAGACTCTTTCCCTCTGCTTTAGCGACATATTCTTTTATCGCCACTAACATCTCCTTATTGGACGTGAAATTCATCACATTTAAGCCGGAATGGAAGATCGCAAATGACGCAAAATGCTGATGTGTATCTACGAAGGAAGGCATGAGTACTCTTTCTACCAATTCTATCTTCGCAGCATTCGCATATTCATGCGGACATTCGTCACCCACATACACAATCCGTCCTGCATCTTCTACAAGATACTGATAGACGTTATTCCTTGCATCTACCGTCAATATGGTTCCATGATAAACTTTCATATCTTTTTATTTTTCTTTGTTTCTTTCTAAAAATTTGCTCTGAGAAAAGTGAGAAAATTGAGAAATAATCGTGCCCTTGCGGCTAAGAATTTTCAGAATTCTTACAATTCTCATATCATTTTTTTGCATGACTAAGTTGACCATCTTGACTAACTTTCGTTTTATTCGGTTAATTCGTGAACCTCACTTGGTCAATTGTGTCAACTGTGCCAAATCATTTTTTCTATGTCCGTTGTGTCGGATGCTATCCGACTTAAAATTTTGCATGAGATTTTTGAGACTTTTGAGACACTTTTCGCTTAATTCGCTTAATTAGTGAACGTTACAATTGTCTTAACTGTCTCAATTATCTCAATTGTCTCATGTCATTTTTCTATTCTTTCTCTCCGTCAAACGGCAATGTCGGCAAAGCGAACCGATCAAAGTCCGACTCAAACAGTCGATCTTGGATGACGCGGTACTTCTCAAACTCTGTCTCCGCATACTCCTGCGCTGCCTCATGACTTACACTTCCGGCATCCGTCAACAACGGACGCTCATCGCTATTCAAATACGCATCAATACGCTTTGACCAATCCTCCATCGTCATCGGGATATGCCGTTTGGCACGTGCCTCCGCAAAGTCCAACACAGCCGACACGATATTGCCCATGTCCTCCAGCTCGTTCTGCTTCAGATAGTTCTTCGCGATGCTCACATCCGTCTTGACAATCTTACCACTCGGCGCATTCTCCCACGTCGTCAGGCCCATGTGCTCCTTCTCCGCACTGGCACGCTCCATGATCAGTTCGGCTGCTGTATGCTGGTGCACCGCGTAATGCATCTTGTTCTGTATCATCTGGAAGAACTGCCGCGTCATCGGTGCATCCTTGTCGTAGTCCATGCTGGTGGCATAGATGTCCGTCAACTTTTGGTAGAAACGACGCTCGGAGAGACGAATCTCATGGATCTCAGCCAACAAGTGTTCGAAGTAATCCTCGCTCAAGAAGGCTCCGTTCTCCATGCGTTTCCGGTCGAGCACATAGCCTTTGATGGCAAACTGACGCAAGACGCTGGTTGCCCATCTGCGGAACTGGGTGGCACGAATCGAGTTGACGCGGTAACCCACTGAGATGATGGCATCGAGGTTATAGAAATCAATTTCCTCAGTCACCTCCCCTCTGATGCCTCTATTCACGACTGTTGCAAATTTTGCAACTGTCATCTCCGGACGCAATTCGCCGGACTCATATATGTTCGCAAGGTGACGACTAATGCCTGATTTATCAATACCATATAACTCAGACATAGCCTTCTGCGTTGCCCAGATGTTCTCATCCTGATAGAACACCTGAACACCCTGCGCCTTATCTTCTGCTTGGAAGATCAAAAACTCCGCTGTGGAATTACGTATTTGAAGTTGTTTACTCATCTAACAACATTTCTTTCTAAAAAATTTGCACTGAGCAATAATCGTTCTCATTTATGAGATAAGAATTTTGAGAATTTTGAGAATTCTTAGCCAAGGGCACGATTATTTCTCACTTTTCTCACTTTTCTCATGTCATTTTTTCTCAAATCAAGTTTTCCTGTAGTATTATATACTATGTATATAATACGGAGCGTTCAAAACCTTATATATTCCTTATATATTGTTTATATATTCCTTAATTATTACCGGGCCGATCTGCTTGTGAGCAGGGAGTTCCCCCGACTAAAGTCTAGGATTACCTCGATATTACTCCGATATTACCTCGTAAATGGACCGATATTATTTTGACTTCAAAATCTCATCGCATATCTCTCTTACCGCACCTTGACCACCGGGTGTGTTCAGCACATGGATACCGGGGATGGCAAGGACTTCCGGTCGCGCATTCGGCGGACAACACGGAGTTCCTACCGCGCTCAGCAAATCGATATCGTTGATGTCATCGCCCACGTAGCAGACGTTCGTCAACGTGATACCCAACTCCTCACATATCTGTTGCGCGGCTTGCAGTTTCGTCAAACAGCCGGGGTTGACTCTGCTGCCGACACCTAAGTACAGGTACTGCAATTTCAGTTTCTCCGCTCTTGCCTTGACGATCATCGAGTTCTCGGAAGTCAAGATTCCGCACGGAATGCCCGCTTGTTGCAGACACACCATGCCCATTCCGTCATAGACGCAGAAACGCTTCATCACTTCGCCTTCAGCGGTGTAGTACATTCCGCCGTCCGTCAAACAACCGTCCACATCTGTCAAAAACAACTTAACCATAACCTATAGCCTATAACCCGTAACCTGTAACCCGTAACCTTTATTAATGATAAAACCTCGTCCCCGGCAAGCACGAGAATGAATCAATAACTCCACAAACCTTATCTTCGTCCAGCACAACCAGCGTGTGAATCGAGTAGTGATTCATCGTCTCACCGGCCTCTACAATCTTCGCGTCCTTGCTAATCGTCTTCGGGTTCTTTGACATAATAGCACTCACCTGTGTCGCAAAGAATGCTTGTCCCAGCCGCAGCATCGCACGACGTATATCACCATCGGTGATAACACCCACAAGTACCTCTTTCTCTACCACAATTCCGATTCCCAACGTACCTTTCGTCACTATCTCTATCGCCTCGCTCATCGGCATCTCCGGGGTAAGGAACGGCAAGTTCTGAGTGAACATCACGTCCTCCACTTTCGCCAGCAACTTACGTCCGAGGTCTCCGCCCGGATGTAAGCGTGCAAAATCAGTTGGTTGGAAACGATTCGCTTCCACCAATGCACAAGCGAGTGCATCACCAAGTGCCAAAGTCGCCGTTGTACTCGCGGTCGGAACCAAGTTCAGCGGATCCGCCTCACGCTCTACAGCGATGTTCAAATGTATATCCGAGTATCGTGCCAGCAAGCTGTCCGGGTTTCCTGACATGCCGATGATGGTAATATGCTTCGCCTGTATCAGCGGCAGGAAACGCAACAACTCTTCCGTGGCGCCCGAATAGGAAATCGCCAACACCACATCCTGTTCGCTCAACATACCCAAATCGCCGTGATACGCATCCAGCGGATTCAAGAAGAACGCCGGCGTGCCCGTACTAGCCAACGTAGCAGCGATCTTACTCCCTATATGTCCGCTTTTGCCGACACCCGTAACCACCACTTTGCCCTTACAGTCACGTATCGCCTCCACCGCGCGCACGAACGGTTCATCCAAACGCGCAATGAGCGAACGCACAGCCGCAGCCTCTTGCTCCAGACACTCCGTGGCACGTTGTATAATTGCTTGCTCTTTCATTTCTCCAAGTCCTCTTTGTATGTGATCTTGCGGTTGGTCTCGTCGCCTTCCACAAAATGAACCTCCACATCGGGATTGTACTCCATCAATATACCGACATCGTCGGTCGCTTTGATCTTGCCTTTCTCGATCGCCCGCATGTACGCAGGGCTAATCGCCAAATAATGAAACGCCTGCGGAGTCTGCGCACGCATGTATTCGGTTCGAGACGGAATATCCTCGACGATCCGTTTCTTGCTTTGTACCTTATACAAGGTGTCCGTCACCGGCACAGCTACCGTCACCGCCAGATGATTCTTCAACCCTTCTGCCACACGGTTGATGATGTCTTGCGACACGAACGGACGGGCTGCATCGTGGAACCAATAGAACGTGTCCGGATCTTTCTTGTCATCCTTGAGGTAGATAGCGATGCCGTTCCACGAACTCTCCCAACGCTCACTTCCGCCGCTGATGAGGTGTTTGACTTTGCGCCAAGCGTTCCTGCGAATCATCTCCTCCGTCTCTTGCATCCAATCCGGATGCATCACCACCACGATCTCATGAATAAAATGAGATTGCTCGAACGCATCCACCGAGTGCTCCAGCACCGTACGACCGTCCGCCAAGGGCAGGAACTGCTTCGGCGTATCACCGCCTACTCGGCTTCCTGTTCCGCCGGCTAATATGAATACGATATTTTTCATTTAACACAAAAATAGCATGCAAAATTACGCAAAAGTTTTTATTTATGCAAATAAAAAGAATGTTTTTCGATATTTTTCACAAAAATTTGCATATATGGGATTTTTTTTGTAATTTTGCGGCCGATTTATAAAATTGCATTATTGTGCGGATAGGTATATTAGGTACGACATGGCCTTATAGAGGTGGTTTGGCGGCGTTCAACGAACGTCTGGCGCGGCAGTTTCAAGCAGAAGGACACGAGGTGGAAATATTCACCTTCACTATGCAATATCCGGATTTTCTCTTTCCCGGAAAGACGCAGTTCTCGGATATGCCCAAGCCTGCCGATCTGTCCATCACCCGCACGATGAACAGCATCAACCCCTTTACCTGGTGCTCCACGGCGCGAAAGATCAAAAAAGCCAACATTGACCTGCTGATCATCAAGTTCTGGATTCCGCTCATGGCACCGTGTCTGGGTACGATTGCCCGCCTATGCCGACACAGAGGTATCAAGGTTGTCTCTATCCTTGATAATGTCATTCCGCACGAACCCCATTTCTGGGACAAATGGCTCATTCGCTATTTCATTCGCAGCGTAGACCGTTTCATCGCGATGTCGGAGAGTGTGCAAACGGACTGCCGGAAGTTCCTTCCCGCCAAGCGTCACAATGCCGTTACACTAAACCCGCATCCTTTGTACGATAATTTCGGACAGGCCGTTCCCAAAGACGAGGCACGTGCGTTCTTGAACCTCCCGCAGGACAAGACCATTCTGCTCTTCTTCGGTTTTATTCGAGACTACAAAGGCCTCGACCTGCTGATGAAGGCGTATAAAAAAGCCTATACAGAAGACTTGCTGTTGGTCGTAGCCGGCGAGTTCTATAACAACGGTGCCCAGTACGGTGAGTTGGAGAAAAACCTGCAACTCGAAGGAGCCATCGAGTGGCGCACGGACTTCATTCCCGATGATAAAGTGCGGTATTATTTCTCGGCGGCAGACCTCATTGTTCAGCCCTACAAAACTGCGACGCAGAGTGGTGTCACCCAGATCGCATACCATTTTGAGCGACCGATGTTGGTCACCAACGTAGGCGGACTTGCGGAGATCGTACCGAACGGTAAAGTGGGATATGTCTGCGCCGTGGATGAAGACGATATCGCCAAAGCCCTGAGTTCCTTTGCGCAGATGGACACAAAAAAACGGGATGAAGTGTTCCTCAAGAATATACAAACTGAAAAACAAAAATACGCTTGGTCAGCTATGACCGCAAAGATATATGAAAATTCGAAGTAAAGCACCCTTACGACTTGGTTTGGCAGGCGGAGGCACCGATGTCTCGCCCTACTCCGACCTCTTCGGCGGAGCGATTCTCAATGCAACCATCTCGCTCTACGCCTACACGACGATCGAACCCCTGAATAACGGTCAGATCATCTTCTCTTCCCCCGATGCAGGGCTCGAGGAGATATACGATGCCGCAGAGGTACTCGATACGAACGGCTATTTTGTACTGGCAAAAGGTGTCTATAACCGCGTCGTCAAAGATTTCGCGCACACCCCCCTATCCTTCCGTATCACAAGCCATGTGGACTCCCCGGCCGGAAGTGGTTTAGGCACTTCCAGCACGTTGGTAGTCAGTATTTTAGGAGCCTTTGCCGAATGGTTAAAACTGCCTTTAGGCGAATACGACTTGGCGCGCCTGGCGTACGAGATCGAGCGTATCGACCTCGGCATGGCAGGCGGTAAACAAGACCAATACGCCGCTACCTTCGGAGGATTCAACTACATGCAGTTCCTGCAGGATGACAAAGTCATCGTCAACCCGCTTCGTATCCGCCAACGCTACCAAGATGAACTGGCGCATAACTTGCTGCTTTACTACACCGAGACGAGCCATGTCAGCGCAGAGATCATCCAAGGTCAGATCGATAATGTCAAAGCCAAAAACAACAAATCCATTGAGGCAATGCATCAACTCAAAGAGCAAGCCGTGTGGATGAAAGAGAGTCTGCTACGCGGCGATATTGATGCGATCGGCGACATCCTCAATTTCGGATGGGAGCATAAGAAAAAAACAGCATCCGGCATCACCAACCCCTTACTCGACGATATCTACCAAACAGCTATCGAAGCAGGCGCGACCGGAGGCAAAGTCAGCGGAGCCGGAGGAGGAGGATTTATGTTCTTCTACTGCCCGGGCACCAGCCGCTATGCGGTAGAAAAAGCCCTGACAACCAAGTTCTCCGGACAAGTCAAACGATATGAATTTACACAAGAAGGACTGAAAACATGGACACTGTAATTCGCTCTATCGAACAGAGTATCAACACCAAACAAGCTATCTTGCACAACGCCGAACTGATCGAGCGTATCGAGGCAGTTGCTGACGTTATGGTCAAAGCGCTACGCGAAGGCAAACGTATTCTCTGGTGCGGAAACGGTGGTAGCGCCGCCGATGCCCAACACCTCGCAGCAGAGCTGTCCGGACGTTTCTACTACGATCGCCCGCCGCTCAACTCCGAGGCCATGCATTGCAACACCTCCTACCTTACCGCTGTCGCCAATGACTACGGCTACGATCTTATCTACTCGCGTATGATAGACGGAGCGTGCAAACCCGGTGACGTGCTGGTCGGCATCTCCACTTCCGGTAACTCGGTCAACATTTGCAATGCTTTTCGCAAAGCGAAAGAACTGGGTGTCATCACCGTTGCTATGACCGGTGAAACAGGTGGTAAGATGAAAGAGATGGCAGACTACCTGCTCAATGTGCCTTCCACCGACACCCCGCGTATCCAGGAGTCTCACATCATGCTCGGACATATCATCTGCGAGATTGTAGAAGCCAAAATGTTCCCGCGTGTTTAACGAAGCCGTCATATTAGCAGGGGGATTCGGAACCCGTTTGAGTCATGTTGTCAGCGACGTGCCCAAACCGATGGCACCGGTCTATGGAAAACCCTTCCTCACCTATCTCATCGACCGACTCATCGAAGCCGGTATCGGTCGTATCATCTTAGCTACGGGTTATAAACATGAGTGCATCGAATCCTATTTCGGTGCTTCCTATCGAGGTGCGGAGATTGTTTACTCGCAAGAGACCACACCCCTCTTCACCGGAGGTGCCATCTGTCAGGCTGCAGAGAAAATTCAAGCGGACGATTTTATCGTTTTGAACGGCGACACCCTCTTCGATATCGACTTCCGAAAGCTGTACGATTTTCATGTACAATGCCATGCGAATCTAAGTATTGCACTACGTCAAGTAGCCGATACAAGTCGTTATGGTTCAGTTACTTGCTCAAACGACCACATCGTAGCATTCAGCGAAAAAACGGAGAGTGTCGGAGCAGGAGATATTAATGGCGGAATCTATGCGATCAACCGTAATTGGTTGCTGAGTCTTGATCTTCCGGCCAAGTTCTCTTTTGAGAAAGAACTGATGCAACCGCTGGCCGGTGATCCGTCCTTCTACGGGCTTAGTTTTAACAATTATTTCATTGATATCGGTGTGCCGGAAGACTACTATCGGGCACAGGAAGAATTCAAAACACTTTTCCCTGAGGATGAGTTCCTTTTCCTCGATCGAGACGGCATCCTCAACAAACATCTGCCGGGAGACTATGTCCGGAATTGGAGTATGTGGGAATGGCTCCCCGGTGTCTTGGACGCCATGCCGCTTCTTGCCAAACTCTACAAACGTATCTTCATCGTCACCAACCAACAAGGTGTAGGCAAAGGTCTCATGACCCAAGCCGATCTGGACGATGTACACCGTCATATGATTGCGGATATAGAAAAAGCCGGTGGTCGCATAGACAAAGTCTATGTCTGCACCGACTTAGAATCTGCACATAGCCCCAACCGGAAACCGGAAATAGGGATGGCTCTCCAAGCACAACGCGACTTCCCGGAGGTTGATTTTCACCGTTCGGTCATGGTTGGAGACAGTAAATCCGATGAACTCTTCGCGCAGCGATCACGCATGCGTTTCTTCGAATGCATTCCAGCCTTGGGCCTTTAACGGCAATTCCTCTCCGTTGCGACCAATCAGGTTACATCCGTATTCGGGTTTGGTGATGTGACCGATGATATACAGGTCATCCACCGGAATCAGTTTCTCGTAGTCATCCAGCGAACAGGTGAACAGTAACTCGTAGTCCTCGCCGCCGTTCAGCGCACAGGTGACGATATTGAGGTTCATCTCCTCTGCCAACGCAGCTGCCTCATAATCAATCGGTAACTTATCTTCATACACACAGCAACCCACACCCGACTGACTGCATATGTGCAGCAACTCCGACGACAAACCGTCACTCACGTCCATCATCGCGGTCGGTTGCACACCCGCCTTACGCAGGGCTTCCAGTATATCACGCCGTGCCTCCGGTTTGAGTTGACGCTCCAGTAAGTACTCCTTGCCGGCAAAATCCGGTTGTTCGGCATTCGCCAAACGCTCCCGCTCCAGCAACTGCAGACCCATATAGGCCGTACCCAAGTTACCCGACACACAAATGAGGTCGTTCAACTTCGCTCCGTTGCGATACACGATCTCTTTCGCACTCGCCACACCCAGACAGGTGATCGAAATGGTCAGACCGGTCATCGACGCGCACGTATCACCACCTACGATATCCACATTGTACCGCTCACACGCCAGGCGAATACCCGAATAGAGCGCCTCAATGTCCTCTACCGAGAACCGCTTGCTGATGCCCAACGACACCGTAATCTGCGTCGGCGTACCGTTCATCGCATAGATATCCGAGAAATTAACCACCGCAGCCTTGTAACCAAGGTGCTTGAGAGGCACGTATTCCAGATTAAAATGAATACCCTCCAGCAGCATATCGGTGGTCATCAATACACGAACATCTGAGGCATTTTTAATTTTTAATTTTTCATTTTTAATTTGATTAAAATCCATCACGGCACAGTCGTCTCCCACAGCCTTCTTCGTGCTCGGCTGAAGGGGTTTCATATCCTTGGTGAGGTGCTTAATCAACCCGAACTCACCCATCGTTGCTATTTCTGTTCGTTGCATAATAGACCTAATTTAGCATGCAAAGGTACGAAAAAAAGGTGAAAGGTGAAAGGCGAAAGGCGAAAGTTGGCCACTTTGTGGCTGAAAATGCATTTTTTTTGAAATAATGTTCGCGTGCGCTTGCGTATATAAAAAAAATGTTGTATCTTTGCGGGCTTTTTGTATGCATTATGATCGAATATATCAAAGGAATATTGACAGATTTGAACCCGACGGAGGCTGTATTGGAAGCCGCAGGAGTCGGGTACGGGATAGCTATCACTCTGCCGACCTACAGCGCGTTGGTGGGTAGCGAAGAGAAAGAAGTGAAGTTATTCATCGCGGAAATCATCCGCGAGGACACGCACGAGGTATATGGTTTTGCTACGAGAACCGAACGGCAACTGTTCGAACTCCTGCTGACCGTGAGCGGTGTCGGAGCCTCCACAGCACGCATGATCATGTCCGCTTTCTCGGCCGAAGAACTGCGTATGCTCATCGCGACCGGAAACGCCAAAGGGATGGCCAAAGTGAAAGGCCTCGGACCCAAAACGGCCCAACGCATCATCGTGGACCTCAAGGACAAAGCCATCAAACTCGATATGGGCGGAGACCCGACCGAACTGCCTTTGGACATGGCTAATGGCGAAGGATTAGAGGCTAATGGAGTACGTTCCGAGGCTGTCAGCGCACTGACGATGCTCGGTTTCGCAGCCGCAGCCAGCGCCAAAGCGGTCGATAAGATACTCCAGAAAGATCCGACACTCAAAGTGGAAGCCGTTATACGTGAAGCACTCAAGATGCTTTGAGGACAGAGAAAGAATATTGAGCATTGAGAAATAAACTTCTATACATACTGATTGCACTGCTGCCGTTCACGGCGGCTGTTCCTGTTTTTGCGCAGAACAAGCCCAAGACCCTAAAGGAACTGGTCGCCGAAGAGAAAGCGCAGAAAGAGCGGGAGAAAGCCGAGAAAGCAGCCCAAGAGGCCGCTGCCGCGGAGAAAGCAAAGAAAGCCGCCACACAGGACATCGACAACACCTCTCTCGAAGCCGCAGCAGACATCGTGACGCTCACCGACTCGGCCATATGGGCACCCACCAATGTGCACCAATTAGGCACGCAGAGTTTCGATGAGTTCAACAATCCCGTTTCCTCGCTCGACCTTCGCGACCCGGATAACATCTCCACAACCGTGGAGTACCAGCCCGAGACGGGCACCTACGTGCTGCACACACGTATCGGCGACACCGATGTTACCACACCCTACATGCTCACGCAAGAGGAGTACAACCAATATGCGGAGCGGCAGATCATGCACCGTTATTGGCAGCAGAAGATAAGCGAAGTGGAGCATAACAACGAGACCAAGTTCGACATTACCGACATGAAGTTCAACATCGGCCCGGCAGACAAAGTGTTCGGCCCGGGTGGTGTACAACTTAAGATGCAAGGGTCCGCCGAACTGCTGTTCGGATTCAAGCACCAATACATAGCAAACCCGTCGCTTACTTTACGCGCGCGCAATAACAACATCTTCGACTTCGACGAGAAGATACAGGCCAGCATCCAAGGAAAAGTGGGTTCCAAAATGAACTTCAACCTCTCCTACAACACCGAGGCATCCTTCTCCTTCGACCAGCAGAACCTCAAACTGAACTACAAAGGAGAAGAGGACGATATCATCCAATCCATCGAGGCGGGTAATGTGACCATGGACCTGAACAGTTCGCTCATCCGCGGCAGCAAGGCCCTGTTCGGTATCAAGACCAACCTCAAGTTCGGTAAGTTCCGTATCCAGGCCCTCATCTCGCAGCAGAACAGCGAAGCGCAGACCGTCAGCAGCAAAGGCGGTGCGCAGATGACTAAGTTCGATATCAGCGGTGACAGTTACGACGAGAACCGACATTTCTTCCTATCCCACTTCTTCCGTGACAACTACGAGAAGTCAATGGCCAGCGCGCCGTACATAGCGTCCGGTGTGACGATTAACAAGATCGAAGTGTGGGTGACCAATAAACGCGGTAACTACGATCAGGCACGTAACATCGTTGCTTTCACCGACCTCGGTGAGAACAGCCGTCACACGCAGAACACGAGTTGGGGCGGTGCACCGAACAGCGCGCCGGATAACAACGCCAACAACCTCTACTCCACCATTCGCACGACCCCATTCCGAGACCTGCAACAGACCAGTACGGCACTCGAAGGACTCAACGGCATGGAAGGCGGAGCGGACTTCGAGAAGATCGAATCGGCACGTCTGCTCACCGGCAGCGAATATACGCTCAATGCAGCGCTGGGTTACATCTCCCTCAAGAGCGCCCTCAACCAGGACGAAGTGCTCGCCGTCGCCTACGAATATACCTACAACGGACAAGTATTCCAAGTCGGTGAGTTCTCCACAGACGGTAACGAGGAACTGCGTGCGCCCAACGCGCTGGCACTTAAGATGCTGAAATCCAGTGCCAACGCCCCCACTCAGAAGAACCGAGGCACTTGGGACCTGATGATGAAAAATATCTATGCACTTGGAGCAACCAGCATCAACCAGGAGAAGTTCGAACTGTACGTCACCTACCGCAACGACTCGGTCGGAACAGACGTACAATACCTCAACGAAGGACCCATCCAAGGCAAGCAACTCATCCGCGTGATGAACCTCGACCGCTTGGACTCGAAGAACAACGCCAATCCGGACGGACGATTCGACTTCCTGGAAGGCATCACCATATACTCTTCCGGCGGTAAGATCATCTTCCCTGTTCTCGAGCCCTTCGGTGAACACCTGGCTTCCGTGCTGGGCGATGACCCGCGTCTGGTCAGCAAATATTGCTACCAGGAACTGTACGACTCCACGCTTGTAGTCGCTCAGGAGATTAGCGAGAAGAACAAATTCCACCTCACCGGTAAATACAAAGGTACGAACGGCAGCGAGATTCGTCTGGGCGCGATGAACGTACCCCGCGGATCTGTCACCGTCACCGCTGGCGGTGCGACCCTCATCGAGAACGTCGACTACACCGTCGACTACACCATGGGAACGGTCACTATTCTTAACACCTCCATCCTGGAGTCCGGTACCAACGTGGATGTCAAACTGGAGAACCAAAGCACGTTCTCGCTCCAGCGCAAATCGCTCTTCGGAGCCCACTTGGAGTACGAGTTCAACAAAGACCTCGTGATCGGTGGAACGATCATGCACTTGCGCGAACGCCCGCTGACTACGAAAGTGAACACGGGTTCCGAACCGCTGGCCAACACCATCTGGGGTGTCAACGGTTCTTGGAAAACGGAGATGCAGTGGTTGACCAACGCAATCGACAAGATCCCTTGGATAACAGCAACCGCTCCTTCCACATTCCAGATCAACGCCGAGTTTGCACACCTCATCCCGGGTCATACCAACGATGTCGGTGCGGTCGGTACGGCATATATCGATGACTTCGAGGCCACGACCACCAATATCGATGTCCACTACCCCAGTTACTGGTTCCTGGCCTCCACACCGACTGTGTTCAACGAGTCCAAGGATATCAACCTCACCTCGTACAACAAGAACCGTGCACACTTGTCGTGGTATGCCGTCGACCCCATCTTCGGCTACCCGCAGAGTAACACCCCTGCTCACATTCGAAACGATGTGACAGCCCTCAGTGACCACCGTACGCGTATCGTCTATCAGGACGAGATCTATCCCAACCGTCAGGAAGCGAGCAACGTGGACACCAAACTGTCGGTGCTTAACCTCTCGTTCTATCCCGACGAGCGTGGACAATACAACATCAGCGCAAGCGAGATAGGCGCAGACGGTCACCTCACCAACCCCAAACAACGCTGGGGCGGTATCATGCGCCGATTGGACAACACGGACTTTGAGAAAGCCAACATCGAGTACATCCAGTTCTGGTTGATGGATCCTGCCCTCACCAACCCCGAGGGTTACGAAGGCGAACTGGTCATCAACCTCGGTGACATCAGCGAGGATATCTTACGAGACGGTAAGAAAGCGTTTGAGCACGGTCTGCCTGTCTCGGCAGCTGATGCCGGTCGTGTTGATTCGACCGTGTGGGGCTACGTCCCGCGTACTACCAGCACCGTGGTAGCGTTCAGCAACGAGACCGGAGCACGCGCTATGCAGGATGTCGGACTCAACGGTCTGAGCACGCAGCAAGAGTTGAATTGGCCCGCTTATCAGCAGTACCTGACCGAACTGCAGAGCCGCGTTTCTGCGGACGTATGGAACGCATGGGGCAATGATGACTTCTCGCCCCGTAGAGACCCTGCCGGTGATAATTTCCATTACTACCGCGGCACAGACTTCGACGAACAGGAGGTGTCGATCCTCAACCGTTACAAGCACTATAACGGTACCGAAGGTAACTCACCCGCTACCGAACAGCAGACCGAGAGTTACGGTACTGCCTCCACCCTCACGCCGGATGTAGAGGATATCAACCTCGATAACACACTCAACGAGTACGAGAAATACTATCAGTACAAGGTCATCCTCCGCTCCGACATGATGGAGGTCGGTCGTCAGCATATCACCGAGAAGAAAGTGCGCCGTGTGACGCTCCGTGACGGTTCGACACAAGACGTGACCTGGTATCAGTTCAAGATACCTCTCCGCGGTGACAGCGCCAGCGTACAGAAGATAGGCTCTATCCGCAACTGGAAATCGATTCGTTTCATGCGTATGTACCTCACGGGCTGTGAGCATGAGACACACTTGCGTTTTGCCACATTGGACCTCGTACGCGGTGATTGGAGACAATACACCCGCGACCTGGCTCCTGTCGGCACGCCGGTCAACGCGTCCGCATCCATTGACGTGCAGACCGTTAACATCGAGGAGAACAGTACCCGCACACCGGTTAACTACGTATTGCCGCCGGGAGTGAGCCGCCAGACCGATCCGGGTCAGGCGCAACTCATTGCGCAGAACGAGCAGGCCATGGTCATTCGTGTGATGAACCTCAGCCCGCATGACGCACGAGCGATGTACAAGAACACCGGTTACGACATGCGCCAGTACAAGAACCTACAGATGTTCGTACACGCGGAGCAACTGAGTGCCGTTGATCCGAACCTGCGGGACGGGGACCTGACCTGTTTCATTCGCTTGGGTACCGACTTGCGTAATAACTACTACGAATACGAGATCCCGCTTCACCTCACCGAACCGGGTGTCTATAACAACAACTCTGTCGCAGACCGCGAAGCTGTTTGGCCGACAGAGAACATGTTCGACTTCCCGCTCAAGGCCCTGACCGATGCCAAGATAGCCCGTAACAAAGCCAAACGGGCAGGCAATGAAGGCGTGAGCAACACCATTCCGTACGTCATCTACGACGATGCGAACGACAAACCGCAGAATAAGATCACCGTGCTTGGTAACCCGACCCTCGAAGAGGTATCAACCATCATGATCGGTGTGCGAAACAACGGACAGCACGATGTCAGCGGTGAGGTATGGGTGAACGAGTTACGCCTCAGCCAGTTCAACGAGCAAGGCGGTGTGGCAGCCATGGCCAACGCTTCGCTGGCCATCAGTGACATTGCCCAAGTGAACGTAGCCGGTCGCTTGGAGACTGCCGGATACGGTTCCATCGAATCCAACGTGCTGGACCGTAACATGGATAACTTCTACCAGTTGAGCGTCAGTGCGGCACTCGAAGCAGGACGACTCTTCCCCGAGAAGGCGAAGATCCAGATGCCGTTGTATGTATCCTATAGCAACGAGACCACCAGCCCCGACTACGACCCGCTCGACACGGATGTCAAACTCAAACAGACACTCGAGACGTACGACACCAAGGAAGAACGGGACTCGATCAAGAAGATGTCCAACACTGTGCATGAGTCCACTTCGTTCTCCGTGACGAACCTCAAGGTCAACATCCACTCCAAGAAACGCGATATGTTCTATGACCCGGCGAACTTCGCGCTCTCCGCTTCGTACAACAAACAGTTGGAGCACTCCCCGGAGATGGAAGTTAACTACACGACCGACCACAAGGGTTCGTTCCAATACGCCTATAGCTTCAACCCGAAACCTTGGGAACCGTTCTCTAAAGTGGAGAAAGTGCAGAAAGTGAAGTTCCTCAAAGAGATGAACTTCTACTACCTGCCGCAGTCTTGGGCGTTCAACACCAACATGCACCGCACCTTCAGCCATTTGAAGATGCGCGACCTGGCAGGCGCTTCGTCAGACGCAATGGATCTCACGTTCAGTAAGGACTTCACCTGGGACCGCAACGTCGATATCAAGTATGACTTCACCAAGAACATCAAGTTCAGTTTCCAATCCGCGATGAACGCCATCATCGATGAAGGCAAATACACACCGGAGATACTCAAAGGACAGTATTTTGATGCGGAGTTCAACCACGACAAGTACGAAGCATGGCGCGACACGATTCAGCGTTCGCTGGCTCGTTGGGGCTCGCCGTACACCTACCAACAGGTGTTCACCGCCAGTTGGAACGTACCGTTCAACCGCATTCCGGGATTGGACGCTCTCACCGCCAACGCTTCCTACAACGCGACCTACAACTGGACCCGTACCGCCTCTACCACTTCCGGTACGAACATGGGTAATACCGTAAGCAGCTTGCAGACTTGGCAAGTGGACGGAGGTATTAACTTCGAGACCTGGTACGGTAAGTCCAAGTACTGGAAGACCATGACCCAGCGGTATTCAGGAAGAGGATCCAAACGCGCCTTCAAGCCCAAGAACTACACCCAGACCGTTGTGCTCAAGAAAGGGGAAGCGATCGAGATATCCCACCGTCTGAACAGCGAGTTACTCACCGTCGTGGTAGCCGACTCAACCGGCAAGGCTATCCCTGTCAGCTTCAAGCCGGACGGAAACGCCAAACTGACACTTACGCCGAAAGCGGACTGTGCCAAGGCGACCGTCACCGTCACCACACGTGACCCCAACGAGCGCACGCCGGCACAGGTGGCAGGAGACATGTTCGCGTACGTAGGTACGATGTTCCGTCGTCTGCAAGTCACCTATCGTGAGACTAACTCCATGACCATCCCGGGTTTCGAACCCGAGGCAGGATTCATGGGACAACGCAGAGTGAACGGACGCTATGCGCCGGGTTATGACTTCGCCTTCGGTTTCATACCCAACGACATGATCGATCGTGCCAAACGAAACGGCTGGCTGTCCGGGGACACCTCAGTCATCCAACCCGCTACCCGCGCACACACCTCCGATCTCGACATCAAACTGACACTCGAACCGCTGCCCGGATTCAAAGTGCAACTGAACGGCAAACGCTACATCGCGCAGTCCACCTCCATCATCTACTCCTACGACCACTTGCAGGAGAACATGACCGGTTCGTTCAACATCACGCAAGTAGCGATCGGAACGATGTTCAGCCGCGTAGGTTCACAGGAAGAGAACTTCGCCAACTCGGCTTATGATGCCTTCATCGCGAACCGTACCGTCTTGACCAACCGCGTTCAAGACCAGTACACCGGTATCACGCTGCCCAGCGAAGGATTCATGAGTAACATCCCGTCGGGCACTAAGTATGACCCGAACAAGCATGGACGGGTAACACCCAGCTCCGCCGATGTGCTGGTGCCGGCGTTCCTGTCCGCATACACCGGACGAGACCCGAACAAAGTCAGCCTCAACCCCTTCCTCGGGTTCCTGAGTATCTTACCGAACTGGTCTGTCACCTATGACGGTCTGGGCCGACTGCCGTGGATGCGCGACCACTTCAAGTCCGTCACGCTCACCCATGCCTACACCTGTAAGTACTCCATCGGCTCCTACAGTTCCTACTCCACATGGATCGGAGCAGACGGCACCAACAAACAGATCGGTTTCGTACGCGACGTCACTTCGGATGCACCGCGGCCTTCGTCTGCGTATGACATCAGCAATGTGACCATCACCGAAGCGTTCGCTCCGCTCATCGGTCTGAACATGACGATGAAAAACTCGCTGTCCTTCAAAGCCGAGTACCGCAAACAGCGTAACCTGGCACTCAACGTGACCAGCGTCCAACTCACCGAAGGACACACGAACGAGTTCGTGATCGGTGCAGGTTACACCATCAAGAACCTCAACTTCATTGCCAAGAAGAAAGACGGCGGGCAGAAGAAAGTGTCCAACGACCTCAAGCTGCAAGTCGATCTGTCCTACAAGGATGTGAAGATGTTGCTGCGTAAGGTGGAAGAAGGTATCACGCAGGCTTCGTCCGGTAACAAAGTGTTTGCGCTCAAGATCAGTGCGGACTATGTCCTGAGCCAGAAGATCAACCTGCAACTCTTCTACGATCACCAGGGCACCACACCGCTCATCTCATCCTCCTACCCCGTCAAGGCAGACAACGTCGGCCTGAACATCAAACTGATGCTTACGAGGTAAAGGTTATAGGTTATGGGTTATAGGGTCGGAATCATAGGACCGGAGAGTACCGGTAAGAGTTCGCTCGCTCGTTATCTCGCGCGTAGATATGAAGGTACGTACGTACCTGAGTACGCGCGCACATACGTGGAGCAAATAATGGCTAATGGGCGAACGGATGATTGGACGAAAGTCATTACGTTCGATGATCTATGCGCTATCGCCCGCCATCAGATAGAGGAGATGGAGACATTAGCCTTTAGCCACTCACCATTCGCCTTCTTCGATACGGAGTTAATCGTCACCAAGGTCTGGTTTGACTATGCCTTCGGACGCGTACCGGAGTGGTTAAACGAAAACATCCACCGTTATCCGATGGATGTTTACTTATTGACTTATCCGGACTTACCTTGGATTCCCGACCCTGCCCGTTCCAATGGTTCAGACGCGATCCGCAAAGAACTCTTTGATCGCTACGAAGCGGAGATCCAAGCCTTAGACATTCCGTACTACATCATTCGCCACGTTGATTAGACCGTAGCGAAGATATCCCAAACGAAAGCGCGGACACCGACCTCCTCGTTGCGGAGGTCGAGTTTTTTGATGGACTCCAGCAGTGCCGGCAGTTGCTCGTCTTCCACAACTGTGATCACACAGGAGTTCATCTCCGGCCAGGCGTGGGTACCACGGCGGGGTTCACCGCCGTTTGTACCACGACCTTGTACCTGCTCGAAGAACGTGAAACCGCTGATACCCAGCACGTCCAACATATATTCCACACGGCCCGTATTGGCCTGATTAAAGACGATCATTACAGATTTCATTTCGTTTCCTCCTTCTTTACCTTAATATCCATGAAGATGAACTTCTTGCGCAGTGCCTCTTTCTTATTGCGGTCACCATGACGCGCCATCGTACCGTAGAGAACCGGAACGAGGTACAGCGTAAGGAACGTGCTGACCGTCAGACCGCCGATAACGACGATACCCAGCGGTTGCCACATCTCGGCACCTTCACCGCTGGACACAGCCATCGGCACCATACCGAGGATCGTAGTGAATGCGGTCATCAAGATAGGACGAATACGACTACGACCGGACATCTGGATAGCCTCGTTCAGTTCGTGACCACGCTCGCGCATAAGGTTGATATAGTCCACGAGCACGATACCGTTTTTCACCACAATACCCACCAGCAACACCAGACCCAGCGCACCGATCATATCAAGGCTTCGGCCCGTGAGCCAAAGGGCGATGATGACGCCCGAAAGGGCAAACGGAATAGTGAACATGATGATTCCCGGCATTCGGAGGCTCTCAAACTGCGACGCCATAACGATATAAACCAGCAGCACGATCAGCGCCATCAGCAGACCCATGTCGCGGAACGTATCCTGCTGCGTCTCGTAGTCACCGCCAATATGGGTAGAGTAGCCGACAGGGACGTAACAATACGCTGACGAGACTTACGCTCGATCGTCGGCGGAGCCCAATACTCGCCCACAGAAGCCACTTCGGACAACTTAACGGTCTTACCCATTGCGGTCGGAATAGAGAGATCCAGAATATCCGAGATCGAGTTACGGTCATCTTCCTCCAGACGAACGACGATATCGTACTCCGAGCCATCATCCTTGAGGTAACCGCACGACATTCCCGCTACGCGGTTGCGCAGATAAGTAGAGATCGTTGCCGAACTCAGACCCAGACGCGAAGCTTTCTCTTTGTCCACCGTAACCTTGATATCCGGACGGTCGTCCTCACGGCTGATATTCACGTCGCGCGCGCCCGGCAGTTGCGAAATCAACTGACGGCATTGCTCTGCCATCTGCGAAGTCTTATCGAAATCGTAACCGTAGATCTCCAAGTCCACCGTGATATCGCCGCCTGGACCGCCAGATGAAACAGCACACTGGTATTCGTTGATCTCCGGATATTTTGCCATTTCCTGACGCAGGATTTCGGCAATGGTCCAGATGTCGCGGTCACGCTCCCATTTCTTAGGCAGACGGACAGTCATCTGAATCTTGTTGTTCATCGTAGAGGAGAACATAGCCGCGATCGTAGCATCGTCGTTGGAACCGGCAGAGGTGTTGATCAGCTCAATCTCCGGCACGAGCGCCACGAAACGCGCCTCCAGCGCACGGGCGGTCTTCAGCGTCTCCTCGATTCGCGTACCGCGCTGCAACTTGATCGTCACAGAGAGACGTCCATTATCCTGCTCCTGCATAAAGTCCGTTCCGATCTTACCCATGAAGACAGGCGTGAGCGAAGCGACGAAGAATGCAAACAGGATCAGCAGCGTGAGCGCCTTATGATTCAGACACCAACCCAGCGACTTGGCGTAATACTCGTCAATAACATCGAGCATGTGTACCACCGTGCGCTCGTACCATCCTTTCTTGCCAGCCTCGTCGTCCACCAGATTGCCGTTCTCATCAACATGCACTTTCTTGGCTTTCAGCAGTTTAGAGCAGAGCATAGGTGTCAGCGAGATAGCCACGAGGGTGGAGGTACAGCAGACTACCGTCACGATCCATCCCAACTCGTGGAACATAATTCCCGCCATACCGGAGAGCATGGTCAGCGGCACGAACACCACTACGAGCACCAGGGTCGTCGCAATAACGGATACCCATACCTCGTTGGTGGCGTAGATAGACGCCTCATGCGGATCCTCGCCACGCTCCACGTGACGGGTGATGTTCTCCAATACTACAATCGCATCATCCACCACCATACCGATGGCGATGGTCAACGAACAAAGCGAGATGATATTCAGACTCGAATCCGCCATTCCGAGGTAGATAAATGCCACAATCAGGGCAATAGGAATGGTGATTCCGATGATGATCGTTGCGCGCCATTTGCCAAGGAAGAACAATACCACGAGCACCACGAATAACAGCGCGTAAAGCACCGATTCCTCCAGCGAATTGATGGAGTTTTGGATGTTCTCCGACGAGTCGTAGATCTTCTCGATCTTCACGTCCGAAGGCAGCTGTTTCTGGATCTGCGCCAACTCTTTGCGCACGTCTTTACAAACCTGCACGGTGTTCGCTCCTGTCTGCTTGGCGATGATCAGACGCACCGCCTCACGACCGTTCGTCTTCTCGTCCAGCGAGAGGTCCTTGATCGTATCTTTGACGGTCGCGATGTCGCGAATGAAGACCTGCTGACCTTGCGGCGTCATAGCTACCATCAGATTCTCGATCTCAGAGGACTCGATATACTCGGACCGAACCTGCATCTGGTATTGCTCCTGCGGCATCTTGATCGTACCCGAAGAGAGGTTCAGGTTATTCGCCGAAACGACCTGACCCACCTGCTCCAGCGTGATGCCGTACGCATCCAGTTTCTGCTGGTCGATATTGACATACACATAGCGGTCAGGCGCACCAGAAAGGGAGATATTTCCGATTCCGTCGATATGGTTCAACTGCGGCACTACCTCGTCGTTCAGGATCTTGTCCAGACCCGCATAGGTCTCATCCGCCGTGATGGAGTACTGACAGATAGGCATGGAGGAGGTGGATAGTTTGAAGATAACCGGCTTGGCGCAGTTGTCCGGCAGGTTGTTCGCCGCCATATATCCTTACTCTGCGAAGTGATGTGTTTGAGGTGATCGACGGAGGTCAGGGCGTTCTCCATGATCTTCGTCACGTTGGTCTCCATCTCGGAAGCCGATGCACCCGGATAGGTAGTCATGACCGTAATATACGGCGGGTCCATCTCCGGGAACTGGTCAATCGGCAGCTTCAGGAAACTGTATATACCGATGACGATGACCGCCACAAAGATGAGGGCGGTGGTCACCGGTTTTTCGATTGCTGATTTATAAATGCTCATAGGATTTCCTAGTTGTCTAGTCGACTAGTTTTCTAGCAGACTAGTAAATTATTCCACTACATTCACTTTGACGCCGTCCACGAGTTTGTGCTGGCCCGTGGTGACGAATTCGACACCCTCTTTGATCTCCGGAGCGATGATCTCAATATCCTGGTCGAAACGCTGTCCGAGAGTAACGGCAACACGTTTGGCACGGCCGTCCTCCACGATGAAGACATAGCGGTCGTTGGCGCCGACGAGTTTCTCCACGCTCTGGTAAGGCACTACGATGGCATTCGCTTTGCCCAGACCGATGGTTGTCGTCACATACATACCCGGACGAAGCAGGTTGCTGCCATTCGGGATAACGATCTTGCATTGGAAAGTGTGGCTGGAGGGGTCAATGGTCGGATAAACAATCTCCACCGTAGCAGGGAAAGTCTTGCCCGGATAGATCTCCGACGTCAGCGTCAGCTTCATACCTCTCTTGAGGAGCGGGAAATAGGTCTCAGGAACAGCCACCAGCGCTTTCAGTTTGTCTATCTGAGTCAGCACCAGAATAGGCTGACCGCCGTAGAGCTCGCCGTCCTCGTAGTTCTTCGCCGAGATTACGCCGCTGAACGGAGCTTTCACATACGTGTTGGTCTCCAGAAACTCCAACTGCTCTTTGGTCGAGTTGTACTGCGTCGTGATCTGGTCGTACTGCTGCTGCGTAGCCGAACCGGAACGGAGGAGCTGGGTAATACGGTTCTTCTCCACCTCGAGGTTCGCCATCGAGATCTTGGTGGTCTTGTACTGGGTCTGATCCATGCGAACAAGGTCGGTACCTTTGCTCACTTTGTCCCCTACTTCGCAGTAGATATGCTCAATCAAGCGCCAGGGCTGCAAGTGCAAAAATAATGTTCTTTTTCATATATAACTAATATTATTTATTCAAAAACTCTTCCAGTTCAGCCTGCGCATTGATCAGCTCCAGCATTGCCTGCACGTAGGTCGATTGCGCGTTAATGAGGTCATTGGAGGCGTTGGTCAGCTCCAGGTTCGATGCAGCACCCCATTTGAATTTCTCCGTAGCGGAGTTAAAGACGCGCTGCGTGACCTCTATGTTCTCTTTCTCGTTCATATAGGTCTCATACGCGTTGGTGAGGTTGAAGCATAACTGGCGGTACTGGATAGCGAGGTTGTCGGTAGTCTCGGAGAGGGTGTTTTTCGCCTCTTCAAGGGCTATCTTCTTCTCCACTACGCCCGCTGCACGCTTGCCGGACGACCAGAGAGGCATCTTCACCGACACCTGTATGACGTTCGGAGGCGTCATACGCATACCGCCTTCGCCGTAGTACTGCTGGTTGGTGTAGTTATAAGCCAGCGCGATTGTCGGACCGTAAGCCCAGCCCGCCATATGCACATTGCGTTTAGCCAGTTCCACCTGTTTGGCAAGGAGCTGGTAGTTGAGGTTGTTCTCAATGGAGAAGTTCTGGCTCAGGAGGTTCAGCACACGCTCGGGCGAGAGGACCTCGTCAATAGGCTCCGTGAGCACCAGTTCGGTCTCCACCGGCACGTCCAGCAGCACCTTGAGGCTGTTGGTAGCCAGCTCCACGTTACGGCGCTGGGTGTTGATGGAGTTCTTCAATGTGTTCACCCTCACGCGTATCTGGTCCGCCGTGGTCTGCTCGGCTGCACCGGCATTGACGGTATTCTGGGTAATCTGCTCCAGGTTCTGAATATTCAGCAGGCTGGAGTCCAATAATGCCGATATACTCTGCAGTGCCAACACGGACACGTACGAACTCATCACACTGCCTCGTAACTGCGACTCCGACTGCTCCAGCGAAATCTTTTTCATGTCAATAGCGATGTTGTTGAGCAGCGCACCAACGATTCCCTGACCGTTGATACCCATCGAAGCCGTCACACCGAACGCACCCACATTAGGCATGTTGATGTTCACGTTCGTACCTCCCATCGACAACGTAGCACTGTAACCAAGGTAGTTGCTGTAACTGTAACTTCCGTCCACTTGCGGTAACATCGCCGCAATCGTCTGCCAACGGGCCGCATAAGCTTCCTGAACGGCCAACGAAGCGTTTTTCAGACTGCGGTTCTGTTGCACCGCGTAGTCCTGCGCCTCCTTAAGCGACAGACTTAACGTAGCCGGCGCACTTTCGCCTTCAGCCTTTCGCCCTTCGCCTTTAGCGGCCGCCATCACATGGTCTTCTGCCATCGTACCGAGACTAACGGCAAGCGCCATCATAAAAAATACTATTTTCTTCATATTCAATTATTATATAGTTTCATTCCTTCTTCACTCAATATGCCCCGCATCAATATATCCGAGGCCACACGGCAGAACTGTGGGAGGTTATGGCCCTTCGATTCGATCTTCTCAAAATCCCGCAAAGCGTCCGTATAGATCTTCGCAAACAAATGCGACGTATATTCCTTATTTATATTCGCGCGCACGAGACCTGCTTCCATTCCCCGCTCAATAAACTTCTCAATATACTGCTGCTGGGTCTCAAAAGACTGCAGTTGAAAATCATGGTACTGCCGCGGATAATACTTCTTGAGGTCATATACCAACTGCGGCACTTTGCGCACATCCTCTTGCTCGGTCGCTATCCACTGCGTGAACTTACGAACAATACCGCTAAAGTCATTGGACTCCATCGTAGTGCGCATTTTCTGCTCCATGTGCGCTACATTCGAACGCAACAACTGCTCGATCAGCTCATCTTTGGACGCGAAATAGACGTAGAATGTCTTCTTGGACATACCGAGTTCGCGACAGATATCATCTATCGAGACACTGCGTATTCCCAAGCGAAAAAACATCTCGCCTGCTGTCTTAATGATATTATTTTTCTGATCTTGCGACATCGTTCTCACAAAAAAAGCGTGCAAAGGTACAAAAAAAAACTGACATACGCAAGAAAAATGGAAACTTTTTTCACTTTTATAGTTTCCTTGTCAACTACAGATGACAAAATAAAAGGAGCCGCATTGCTGCGACTCCTCTGTCTATCGTCTTTTGTCTTTCGACTATTAACGAACTTGTACACCTTGGAGGTTGAACATCTTGTTGTCACGAACGATGTAGATCACACCGTCAACAACAACCTTCTGTACCTGCTCGGTCAGAACAACGTTCTCGATACCCTGAGCCTTCTCCAGGAGCTTCAGTTGAGCACCTTTAGCAATCTCGTAGTAGTCCTTGGAACCATCTTGGTTCTGCGTGTGGGTTACGTTACCCTCTACCAGTACGAGGTCGTGCTCAGCAATTGCTGCACCGTCCTCAGCAGAACATTTAGCTTGGTATGCTTGGATATCGCCATAGGTAGAAGCAGGATCGTCGGTCAGGTAAACAGAGATGTTACCGTATTGCTCGCTATAAGCAGTCTTAACCTTAGCAACATAAGCCTTAACCACTACTTTCTGGGTAGCACCTACTTCCAGGCTCTGAGCAATCTCAAGAGCCTGAGCTGCTGTCAGAGTGTCAACTTCTTCTTTCTCATACTCACCGAAGTAAATTTTGATCTTGTTCATACGAGCTTGAGAAGCCAGACCAGTTGCACTCCACTCCATGCCGTTTACAACAATTTCCTCGTCCAGACCACCATTGTAATATTTACCGCTAACGGTAGCAAACTCAAAGACGATCTTACCGATTTGTTGCTCAGTAGAAGAAATGGTTATATTACCACCCTGGTAGCAACGTACTCCATATTGGCCATCGCCATATGCATTGTCGCATGTGAAGGTCACACCGCTCTTAGTTGCAGAAACAGCACCACCAGGAGTTGTCTGCGTAGCAGCCTGACCTTGCCCCGCAAAGTCATCCTTATCAAATACTACGTCAGCGTCATCAACCGGAACGTCACTCAAAATCGTGATAACGATGTTCTGGTCAGCATTCTCGATCACCGGATCACCTTGTGCCGGAACGTATTTCTTAATGGTGCAAGTGAACTCAACCAGCGTACCTACAGGAATCTCAGCCTCGGTCTCCGGTTTGCCACGATATACATAGAATGCACCATCAGCGTTGCTGGCAGCAGTGCTGGTAGCGTCGTCTGCTACGTAGAACGATTGGTTCTTGTACTGATCACTGTAAGCGTCGCTAGCCTTTACATTGATAGCGGAAACATAACCGCGAATCTTGTACTGTTTCTCAGTTACGCCACCTGCTGCCAGAGCGTTACCAATCTCCAAAGCCTGAGCTACAGTGATCTCCTCGGTAGTAACAACTACAGTGTGGTCACCTTCTGCCATCGAAATGAAGGAAGCATTCCCCTTCTCAACCTCAATGATGTATTGAGCAGCATTCTTGTTGTAGTACTTTTTCAGTTTACCAACCAACTGAACCTTATCACCAGCCAGCACTTTCAACGTGTCATTGTTCTGGATCGGGAAGCAGTTGTAAGCTTGGAAGTCCGAAGCTGCAGCAGTAGCATCGTCAGCCATGTACCAGCTCTGGTTCTTGTACAGCAAGCTGAACGCACCCGGGTTGATTACATAACCCTCGATAGCATAGATCTCTTCAGATACACCCATCGAATCCAAAGCCATTCCGAGCGCAATAGCCTCAGCAACAGTCAGCGTGTCAGTAATAACAACTTCTTCCTCTACCGGAGGCTCCTCACCGCCTGCGCGCTCGATGATCGTGAACGTACAACCAGCAGCGAATTCCGGAGTAGTGTTATATTTGGTCAGCGAACCGGTAACAGCAACTTTGTCGCCTACTGCAGGAGCATCAGCCTCTGCTGCACATGCAGCGCGGAAAGCCTCTAATACATTACCACCGTCTGCAGCGTCTGCCATCCAGAAAGTGATGTTATGATATTGGTCGCTGTAAGCAGTCTGAATCGAGGTTACATAACCGTTGATAGTATAAACAGCGCCATCGTTGTAGAGCTCGTTGTTCTTCGAAACACTCAAAGCAGCCGCAGCAGCAGTAGCGCAGTCGGTCGGCTCAGCCACCGGATCAACCTTGGTGAAGGTTTTGGTAGCAACAGCACTCCAGTCATTGCCGGTATAAGCGGCAGCCATGATAGTAGTAGTCTCCGTGAGAACGATCTGTTGCGTGTACTCAGGTGCAGCAGCACAATCACACTTGGGGTCAGTAGTACCATCTGTGGTGTAATAGATGTCCGCTTCCGGAGTAGAGCATGTAATCGTAACGATCACGCTCTCGGTGAATGTCTCATCGCCGGAGATAACCGGAGTAGCTACAGCCGGAGGAGTTACGCCACCACCGAGAGTAACTTTAATCTCCGTAAAACGAGCTTGGGAAGCGAGGTCCTCTACAGAATAAGTCGTAGCGCCGACAGTTACTTCAGCTTCCAAACCACCGGTTTTATCTCCGGTAGTAGTAAAGTTGATTTTTTCAATAGTGCTTTCAGCACTGATGGTCAGCGCACCGTGAGCGTAGCAGCGGAGCGATTCAGTTGCGCTATATCCTTTACTGTAAGTAAAGGTAACGCCATCTTTGGTTGCGGTTACTTCACTACCTGTATTTGCGGTTCCTTGACCAGCAAAATCAGCATTCGTAAAAACCACTTCCGTAGCCATCATGCTACCTGCAAACAGCGCAGCAGCAATGAATGTAAAGAATTTCTTCATGTTAAATGAATTTAAAAATTAAATAAAAATTGGTTTGTAAATATGTTTTATAACATACTATGTTACGTCATACACATTTTCGGTGCAAAGGTAGGCATTTTTTTTGACATGTGCAAATAAATCTTCTTTTTTTTACAAAAATTTTCTTTCTCTTGCATAATTCAAAAAAAAGTCGTAACTTTGCACACTATTTCATAAATTTATGAGTAAACTACTGATTATAGATGACGAACGCGGGATTCGCAACACCCTCCGCGAGATCTTGGCTGATGAAGGCCATGAAGTGGACGTAGCCGAGAACGGCAAAATCGGTCTGGAGATGGCGCAAGCCAAAGCCTATGACCTCATCTTCTCGGACATCAAGATGCCCGAAATGGACGGACTCGAGTTTCTGATGAAACTTAAAAATGCTGAAAATGATGAAAATGGTGACGCTACGCTTAATGGTGAATGTCCGGTAGTGATGATCACCGGACACGGAGACGTGGAGACCGCGGTGCAAGCACTCAAACTCGGGGCGTACGATTTTCTGCTCAAACCGCTGGATCTCAACCGTATTCTCATCACTACCAAGAACGCGCTGGAGTCCAAGAGCCTCAAGCAAGAGACCAAACAGCTGCGTAAAAAGGTTGCTGCCAAAGGCCCGCAAATGGTCGGCGAATCAGCCGCTATCACCCGCGTACGCGAGATAATAGATAAGGTAGCCCCCACCGAGGCACGTGTGCTCATCACCGGACCCAACGGAACAGGAAAAGAAGTGGTCGCACACCTCATTCACGAGCAATCAGCACGCGCAGCCGGACCTATGGTCGAAGTGAACTGCGCTGCCATACCCTCCGAACTCATCGAATCCGAACTGTTCGGACACATGAAAGGTTCGTTCACCGGGGCCGTCAAAGACCGCGCCGGTAAGTTCGAGCAAGCCGACGGAGGCACGCTCTTCCTGGACGAGATAGGCGACATGAGTCTGGCGGCACAAACCAAAGTGCTCCGCGCACTCCAAGAGTCCGAGATCACCCGCGTCGGCTCGGACAAAGCCATCAAAGTGAACGTCCGCGTATTGGCGGCAACGAATAAGGATCTACAGAAAGAGATCAAAGCCGGCAACTTCCGCGAGGACCTGTTCCACCGTCTGAACGTGATACCGATTCAAGTGCCGGCCCTCAACGACCGATTGGAAGACATTCCGCTGCTCGTGGACTATTTCGCCACACAGATTTGCGCAGAACAGGGTATCGCCCTCAAGACCTTCGACCCCGCGGCCATCAAAGCGCTCCAATCAAAAGATTGGACCGGTAACATCCGCCAACTCCGCAATGTCGTTGAGCGACTCATCATCCTCGCAGGCGCCAAGATTACGAAAGAAGACGTGGAGGCGTACGCATAAGAAATTAAAAATTAAAAATTAAGAATTAAAAATTGATTTTAGAATCACTAAACATTCTCAACTACCGCAATATTCGCGAAGCCTCGCTTGAGTTTGCCCCCAAGCTCAACTGCTTCGTCGGGCTCAACGGACAAGGCAAAACGAATGTGCTGGACGCAATATACCTGCTGTCGTTTGCCAAATCCGCCTTCACCGCGCAGGACAGCCTCAATATCACACACGGCGAAGAGATGGCATTTGTTCAGGGCATCTACCGAAGCCCTGAACAGTTGAAAGTTGAAAGTTTAAAGTTGAAAGAAGTTGATAAGTTAAAAGTTGAAAGTTTTACTATCTCGTGCGGCATAAGACGGGGTGTCAAGAAACAGTTCCGCAAAGACAAGAAAGACTACCCGCGACTCATTGATCATATCGGTTTGATACCCCTGGTGATGATCTCCCCGTCTGACCAGCAGCTCATCGACGAAGGTTCAGACGAACGCAGACGTTTTATGGATGTGGTCATCAGCCAATTGGACCGCAAGTACCTGGACTGCCTGACCACTTACAATGCGCTCCTCAAACAGCGCAACGCCCTACTCAAGCAGTACGCCGACGCGGCAGAACCGCCACACGACTTGCTGGAGGTTCTCGAGTGGCAGATGACCGAACCGGCTGAGTACATCTATAAAGCAAGAACGGAGTTTTTTGAGGCTTTTGAACCGTATTTTGCTAAGACTTACAACGCTATCTCCGGTCGCAATGATGCGACCGAAATGCACGATGAGTTACCGCAATTACGCTATGTTTCCCAACTGCAAGAACGCGATTTACGCGAAGCGTACGTCAAGACCAGACAACGGGATTTGATTCTCGGCTGGACCTCACAGGGTATCCATAAAGATGACCTGGAAATGCGTCTTGGAGACTATCCGCTCAAGCAAGTCGGCTCGCAAGGACAGCAACGTACTTTCGTCCTCGCGATGAAATTGGCACAGGCTTTGTATATAGGTAAACCAATACTGCTGCTCGACGATATTTTCGATAGACTTGACAGCGAACGCGTAGAGCGCATCGTGGAGATGGTGCAGAGCGACGAGTTCGGACAGATCTTTATCACCGACACCGACCGGCAGCACCTGACCGAGATACTCAAACCCAACGAGAACGCCAAAATATTCCATGTAGAGAATGGTCAAATTGCGTAACATAGTAATAGGAATATTCATTATTCATTTTTCATTATTCATTATGCCTTTGAACGCTCAAATCACGTTCAAAGGAGTTTGGATTGCTACGGTAGCGAACATCGATTGGCCTACGCCCGAAGCGGTCGGTAACACCGAACGGCAGCAGCAAGAGATGGTTTTTCTGTTGGATTCGTTGCAATCCCTCGGCATCAATGCCATCATCTTCCAAGTCCGCCCGACCGCTGACGCACTCTACCGCAGCGAATACGAACCGGTTGCTCACTGGCTCACCGGTACGCAGGGCAGTTGGGGTGAACAGGAACCCTGGGATCCGTTGGCATGGACCATTGAGCAAGCACACGCACGGCACATGGAGGTGCATGTATGGCTCAACCCCTACCGCGTCAACCTCAACAAAACCGACACGTCTATCTTGGCGCCCGACCATATCATGCGGCAACACCCCGAGTGGTTTTGGGAATATGCCAAACAGTGGTACTTCGATCCGGGACAGCCCATCACTCGCGCATGGATCTGCATGATCGTCCAAGACATCGTAGCGCGCTACGACATCCAAGCCATCCACATGGACGACTATTTCTACCCCTACCCTGTAGGCGGTAAACCGCTACCGGACCAAAGAACCTTCGAAGCATATCCGCGCGGATTTACGGACATCCGCGATTGGCGGCGGGATAACGTCAACTTGGCTATTCAAGACATCAGCGCGACCATCCACGAGTGCCGCCCCGGAGTGCAGTTCGGTATATCGCCCTTCGGTGTATGGCGCAATGCGTCTGTGGACCCGACAGGTAGCGCTACCACCGCCGGTATCACGAACTACGACGACCTCTACGCCGATATTCGCCTGTGGATCAAAAGCGGCTGGATCGACTACGTTCTCCCGCAACTCTATTGGGAGATCGGCAAGAAAGCCGCTGACTATGAGACGCTTGCGTATTGGTGGGCGAATGAGGTACGCGGTACGAATTGCCAACTCTATATCGGCATGGCACCCTACCGTTTGGAGGGAGCAAAGAAAGACAGCCCTTGGGGAACCGGCAATGAGATCGGGCGACAGATGCGTCTTAACAGGACTATTCCGGAGATCACCGGTGAGTGCTTTTACTCCACCCGACCTTTATTAAGGAATCCTCGCGGAGTGTGCGATACCATCAAAGCTATCTACTCACAAGAAACCGAATACTCCCTGCCTTGGGAATAATAAACAACATATACAACCATTATGAAAAAGTACTTTAATCTGGCACTATTGTGCCTGCTCTGCGCAGGTTTCTTCTGCGCTTGTGACAAAGACGAACCGCAGAAACCATCCGTCAATTATGACCAAATGATCGGTGAGTGGACGCTGACTTCCTATTCCGTCAAGTGGACGAATATGGACGAGGGCAAAGTGGAGAAAGATTTCACCTATGACAGTGGTTTTCTGAACATTGAGAAGAAAGACGACGGCAGTGGAGATATGTATTATTACTACAAAGAGAACTTCGCCAACGAATCACGCGAGGAGTACTACGGTCGTTTGGAAATTGACACCAAGAATAACTTCATCTACCTCCGCGCAGAGGACGGGTTCCAACGTAGTGACAATGCCGAAATATACGATTTCACGGTCTCCTTCCCCGCTGAAGGCAAAATGGAATGGACCTACTCATGGCAAGGCTCTCATGGCGACTTATCCGTCTCGCACACTTGCAAACGCGAAGTAAAAGCAGTATTTAGCAAATAAAATCACTCAAAAACGTACTTTTCAAACAGTACGATCCATAAAAAGCAGAATACCAAACAATTATATTCTGCTTTTTTCAAATACTTTTTCTTGCACATGTCCGTAAAAAGCAGTAATTTTGCACCGGATTTCAAAAACGTACAGACATGAAAAAACTGACATTTATGATGTGCACTGTATGCGCAATGATTTTAACAGGTTGCAAAAACAACCAAGTAGGCGACGAAGCATTGCTTATAGGCAAATGGCAAGTAATGTCATGCAAATCCTATTCTGCGACTAACTCCGCCAATCATGGAGAAGCTCAAGACGTGTCGGAATACAATATTACATGGGAGTTCTCCGAGTCAACCGCCGTATACGCCCAGGACGGGAACGAAACAACGCGCTGGCAGTATAAGTTGCTCCGTCAGAATGACAACACGTTACTGCTTGAGTTTACCGGATTTTCGACAGGAGAGGAAATCGGCCGGGTACCTTATATTATCCGCAAACTCACGGACTCTGAAATGGAATGGGAATATACCATAACAGGTGTTGCAGGACCGATAACGACGCAGGAATACCTTAAAAAGATAAATTAACCATAACTATCAGACGTAACTTGATATTATGAAAAAATCTATCCATTTTTCTTTAATAATAGTGCTCTTAGCAGCACTCGTTTTAACTGCGTGCGACTCGCAGCTTGCTCCGTCTCAACCTATCTCCCACGCGACGGAGGAGCAGGAAGCTGTTACCAACGATTTCACGTTGGTTAAGGCATGTATCGGGATGCAGGGGGATGATTCCAACAGCCTGTTAAGGCAACAGGGTTTTAGCGAAGAAGAGACAAAAATGTATTACCGGAAATACAACAAAACGGAAAACGGTATTACGAAAGAAGTGCATATCTCGGCACCCACCTACGCTGCAATGATGGTAAAGAACGATGACTTTACCGTTCTGAAATCCGTTTTCAACCAATGGATACAAGATATGCGCCATTCAACAACCTATAGCCATCTCGTTCGCGCTTCTTATTCTCTGGGCGTAGGATGGGGAAAAGGCAAATTGACTTTTAATACACCGGAAGAACTTCTTGCGGCTTTGGATACTGTCACTCCTATTGATGATTATGTTGAGGCCTCTTTTTATGGCAATGATTGTTATGCCAACAAATATGAACTGGTGTTGGCTTTATACATGAAAGGTGTATTTATGGACATCAACAATCTTCGTGCAGGACAACCGTCTGACGATTTCACGGAAAGCGACCTAAAAGAGTCTGACCTCAAGAAAGACATCCTGATTTCCAAAGTGGACTATTTTACTTTCCAGTACAAAGGGTTCTACGCTTTGAACGTATCGGGTAAAACAAATGACGGGGAATTGATTCCTATTATCTCAGAATATAAGGCACCGTGCGATTTCGGATTCATCAAACTATATTACAGTAACACCGGCAACCTGCTAGTGGACGGCACAATTGTTTGGAACGGATGTGGTCAATTGGCATTTCCTGAGCCTTTCCGTGCAGGCTTACCCGTCAAAGAGGCTATTCCTTTCCCAGGGACCGAACATTTCGCACGACTAGGTGAAGATGGGCAATATGCCGAGACGGTTAACGAAAGGGAGATGAAACATATCTGGCAAAGCGTATCGTACCAAAAGGAGTTCCAACACTATTTCGGCAACTCCACCAAGAAAGCGGCAGTTTATCTATATGCCCCGAGTGTAGGTCTATTTGACCCTTATGAAGCATATTATCTGGTTTTTGTAGAGCAATAAACGCAAAAGTATATGAAACGTTTTTTATCAGCAATAGGAATATGCCTATGCGCGCTGATAGCGTACGCGGGCTCCACGGTAAACATTCCACTGACACATGGGCTTAACTTTTCTAACTCATGTACACAGACAGAGAGTGCAGACGACCCGGGTTCATCGACGGTAGATCCCGTTGACCCGAACCAAGCGAAAGCGGAACTAACCGGCAACACGCTGAAGGTATATGAAGGGTTGGAAGGGGAAGCCCTGATTTTGGTGCATAATATGACTAATCCACAGGTAGTTCTGCAAACCAGTTTCGATAAATCCGTCACATTGACACTCACAGACACGGCACGATACAGTATACACCTGATCCATCCAAGTATAGGTACCGTGTATGGTACATTCCGTTATCCTATTGACGATGCCCATAAAGTAATGATGAACGGGCAAATGTATATCCTTCTTGACCATCATTTCTACAGCCCCGGCGGCGTGAAGATTCAGTAACATGAACATCTTTGCGGTCATATTATTGTCCTGTGCGATGACGTTTTACCAAAACGGGAAGACGCTACGCGAGGAGGGAAAACAGGTGGAAGCCATGCAGGCGTTCATCAAGGCGGCGCATAGCGGTACGGACGATGAAGCGTTATTGGGACGCGTGTATTCGAACATGGCGAACATGTGCCGACAGGCGAATGACCATGAGACCGCGTACGAGGTGTATGGGATGAGTGCGGAACATTTCAGGAAGACGGATGATACGTTAGCTTATGCGTACGCGCTTAATAATATGGCTTGGGAATTGGCGGCTGCGGGCAAGAAAGAAGAGGCATTAAAGCTTGTAGATTCAGCACTTAGCCTTCAGATGTCAGCCGTCAGACTTCAGACTTTGCAGGCAAAGGTTGTTGAGACCAAAGCCGCAGCGTGCTTCTTTAGGCAAGAATATGATTCGGTGCTGGTTTATACCGCGCCGCCGGCGAATGACTACCTGCTCACGCTTCGCGCGCAGGCGTATTCATTTTTACAGATGGATGATTCGGCAACGTATTATGCCCAACTGCTTCTGCCTCGCACAACGAACCTTTTTGCGCTGGATGACCTCTACTATATATTGACGCACAACGACAGTACAGCCGATAAAGAAGTCATCCGTGCGCTGTCATCGGAGCGTGCCGACGTACAGAAAGCCATCGAGACGCGTCATGGTGAACTGGCACAAGCCGTACAACTGTTGCAGCAGGATTTGTCAAAAAAGGAACAGGCTGCATCATGGAAAGCGATTCTGCTAGGAGCGATAGTTATCGGTTTGTTGATTTGGGGAGCAGTGGTTGTGCATAAGCAACGGAAGTTACATTTGGAAACATCGGCATATGAGACCACTCGCCGAAACGAATTGATGCATAACATACAGGTCGTTCGCCATGCAACCGATATGCGGCAGGAGTTGGAATGGGAAGATTTTGCGGCGTTGTGCCGACAAATGGACAAACGTTTTCACGGTTTGGCAAGCCGTTTGCAGGCGCAGGGGCTGAACGAACAGGACATACGTATCTGTATCTTAGTGCTCATTGGTCTGAGCCATAAAGAGATTGCCGATATGCTCAATTGTTCGCCGAAGAGTATCGGTAAGTTAAAAGATCTGACCGCCAGGAAATTAGGCGTTTCCGGCGGACAACTACAAGACAAACTACAGAATATAACTATACTATGAGAAAAGTTATTTTTACGTTAATGCTTGCGATAGTAAGCAGCGTGTGGATGTTGAGTGGGGCTACATGTTTAACACAAGCCCCGGACGAACTATATTGGAGTTATATTACGGTGAGTGGTACAATTCAGTGGCTCGACTCTCCCTGCGAGGAAGGAGAAGAATGTCCTCCGTGCGTAACACCGGCCATAGTGACAAGCGACAAAACATATTACCTGAGTTCCTCGAATCAAGAGGTGCGAGACTTCTTGGATCATATAGAAACAGCGCCTATTCCGGCTATTTATCTGTTGCCATTACAAGCGAGAGCCTCCGGAACTCCCTATACCCAAGGAAGTTTTGATTTTTTGGTAGTGAGCAACATTGACGACCTGTATGTTCAGTATTTCTCGGATGAGTTGACGCGTATCCCTTCGTTGTGCGACGAGTGGAATGTGCTTCATGAACCGTTTGAATGTATGGGGCCATATTGCTACTTGGAAACAGATATTTATCGTTTGAAGGGGGATACTGGTATCAGTATCTTTGTCGATATGCCAGTGATTTATTATAAATTAGAAAAAAACGGTCAGTACATAGGAGCTTTGCATGAAGGCAACAACAGAGACATCTATTACGTGCCGGCGAATAGTCAGAACGCGTACCTTTTGTATGCTTTCAACGCGCAAGTGGGCGATGAACTGGAAAACGTGTGGCTTGGCGGGGAGACGGAGAAAAAGGATTGTACAAACGCGCATAATGCCACTGTCATCGCAATAAGCGACAGCAATCCGAGAATATTCACATTGGAAATTATTCCTTTTACTTCATACGAAGGCATGGAAGTGTACCCATACTGGATGGAATGGATAGAGGGTGTTGGAATGAGTGACGGACCGGTTGGTGCTTATGACAGCAATAAACTTTGTCCAAGCGCCGCAGACCTTGGCGTCTTTACGCTCCTCTGCGCCTATAAAGACGGCGAGCAGGTGTATTCTTCTCCAAAAGCACAAAAGTATGGATGTGAGTTTAATGGCTATTACGTAGAAGAACATCCTTCGGACACCATTCCTCTGTACGCACAAGACGATCCGGGTTCGTCAACCGTTGATCCTGTGGACCCGAACCAATTGGTAGCAACGCTGAAGGGGAACCAACTGACCATTCATGAGAACATGGGCACGGACATCACCTATACGCTGCAGCGCAATGCTCCGGCTCAAGCACCTGCAATACACAATGCTCCAAAATCTGACACATTCCGCGATGAAGTGACAATACAAATCACAGAGTCGGGCGAGTACTTGCTGCAACTGACGAATCCGTCGTGGGACTATATCATCTACGGACAGTTCTACTATGCGCCGCAAGACATAGAGACCCTTCATCCCGCCTCTGCACCGCAAAAAGTGCTGATAGACGGTCAAATCTACATTCTCCGCGGAGACATAGTCTATACGATAGATGGGCGAGAAGTGAAGTAGAATATACTCATCGTTGCTTACTGGCGCGGTTTGGAGCCGGACTCTTCCGGAGTAGGATACTCGAACGTCAGGGGGATATTATTCGGGACACTCATTGCAGCGCCACCGACACGAATCACAGGGCGCAGGTTGACCGTAATTTTACTCGGCGAATCGCCACGGTTGATCATGTTCAAAGCCAGTTTGCGGAAACTGGCTTTGCCTTGTCCCGAGAACAATTGGTTCATGCTGAAACTCAACGGCAAAGCCAGATTAGCCGACGTGCCGCCAAGGACCGTAAAATTCTCCGGCACAGAGCCTTCTGCAACCTGCAACGAGTCGTCCAGACACACTGTATAATAGAGCCGTTCCATCGAAGCGATGCCTTTATTGGGATTGCTCACTTTCAGATGAAGCGTGAAGCCCACTTTGACATCTTCTGTCGGGTTTCGCAGGTAGCGCGTCACACGGGCGATCCCCTGAATGCTCACTAACTCGCTGTGCGTCATTTCCAAAAAAGTGACATCCGAAATATGGCTGTACTCATAGGTGCAATCCTTCAATTTAAGAGCCTGAAAAACAGAGCATCCGCAAACCAACAGCCCCACAACAATTGCCCAAAGAGAGCGACGGATAGTAGATTTCATAAATCATTCCTTTCGTTTTGCACTGCAAAATTACATCTTTTTCCTCAATATACCAAATAAAAACGAATAATTTAATAAAAAAGTTATTAAATTCTTGCGTATGTCGAAAAGTTTGAATTGGACGGTTGGACTATCAGTTGGCTGAATGGTAAGTTAGATAGGTATTGCCTCCCTTCCTACTCCGTGATAAGTCCGATCCGATTCTCTCTCGATTCTCTCTCGTTAGTCTGATTTGGCTATATAGTCATATATGTCAGGAGAAAATATCTTCTTATTTAAAATCGTGTACAAAGATACTACATTTTTTTGAATTGTGCAAAAAAAATGCACAAATATTTGCATATATGCAAAAAAAGTAGTAATTTTGCAGCGCAAAATGTAGAGAACAAAGTTATGGAGCGCGAAATGACGTTACATCAAGCCAAAATGAACCTACTACGGGTCGTTGATCGCATTAAGACCGTAGATGAGGTACAAGCTATCCAAAAAGTCCTTGCCAACTATTATGCACAGAAGGTAAACGATGAAATGGATCGCTTGTGGGACAACGGTACTATCAACGAACAAATCATTGAACAGTGGGGGCAAGAACATATGCGTACCCCGTACCGTTATGCTCAATAAGGTTGTTTTGGACACCAATTGCCTCATTATGGCGCTGTCACGGCATAGTGAGTATTATCCTGTTTGGACAGGTATCCAGACAGGGACATATATTTTATGCGTTTCCAATGACATTTTGGAAGAATACCACGAAATAATTGCGCAAAAAACTTCTAATGTAGTAGCAGATAATGTGATTCGATTGTTAGCGGAGTGTCCTTTTGTGGAGTTCATTGACCCGCGTTATCACTTGGAACTAATTCAAGCAGACCCGGATGACAATAAATTTGTAGACTGCGCTTTTTCTGCGAATGCAACTTACATCGTCTCCAACGACAAACATTTTGATGCTCTGAAGTCAATTGATTTTCCAAAGATACAAGTCATTAAATTGATAGAATTTTTACAAACAATCAAATAAAAAAATTTTTAAACACATGATTTATTCGAAAGAAGTACAAGAAATGTGCGTAGTAGCTAAGGGTCCGAAACATGGACCGGCTCCTATTCCCGAAGAGGGCAAATGGGTGAAGGCTACGGAGATCAAGGACATCTCGGGTATGACGCACGGTATCGGTTGGTGTGCTCCGCAACAGGGTACATGCAAACTGAGTCTGAATGTAAAGAACGGTGTGATCGAAGAGGCACTCGTTGAGACGATCGGTTGTTCGGGTATGACGCACTCCGCAGCTATGGCTGCTGAGATCCTGCCGGGCAAGACGATTCTTGAGGCGACCTCGTTTGCGACGCTATCAACACGGCAATGCGCGAGTTGTTCCTGCAGATCGTTTACGGTCGTACGCAGAGTGCGTTCTCGGAGGGCGGTCTGACTATCGGTGCAGGTCTGGAAGACCTCGGTAAGGGCCTTGTAAGCCAGTGCGGTACGTTGTATTCGACCAAGGCTAAAGGCGTTCGTTACCTGCAGTTAACCGAAGGTTACATCACCAAGGAGTTCCTCGATGAGGACAATGAGGTTTGCGGATACGAGTACGTTCACATGGGCAAGTTCATGGACGCCATCAAGAAGGGTGTTCCGGCAGACGAAGCACTCAAGAGCGTTACCGGTACGTACGGCCGCACGACCAAAGAGCAAGGTGCAGTTAAATCGATTGATCCACGCAAAAACTAAGGAGGAGACACTATGATTCGTGAAGTAAAATTTGAGTCGCAA
>CACZZL010000009.1 GCA_902785605.1 uncultured Bacteroidales bacterium | reverse complement strand
CATCGGAGCGAGACAGTTGGTCGTACAAGAAGCTGCGGAGATAACCTTATCTGCCGGAGTCAGGGTCTTGTGGTTTACGTTGTAAACGATGGTCGGAAGATCATTACCTGCCGGAGCGGAGATAACTACTTTCTTTGCACCTGCCTGGATATGAGCCTCTGCTTTAGCCTTGCTGGTGTAGAAACCGGTGCACTCGAGTACTACATCAATACCGAGTTCGCCCCAAGGCAGCTCAGCTGCGTTCGGCTTAGCGTAGATAGTAATCTCCTTGCCGTCAACTGTGATCGAACCCGGAGTAACAACCGTCTTACCGTCCTCTGCGAGAACAGCATCCTTGAAAGCTACAGTGTGCTTGCCCTCACCGAACTTACCTGCGAAACCACCCTGAGCGGTGTCGTACTTGAGAAGGTGTGCCAACATCTTCGGGCTGGTCAAGTCGTTGATTGCAACTACCTCATAACCCTCAGCTTCGAACATCTGACGGAAAGCCAGACGACCAATACGGCCAAAGCCGTTAATAGCTACTTTTGTCATAGTGTGTAATAATTTAAATTATTTGTGTATAAATTGTTTTATCAATTGCGGCTACAAAGTTACAACATTTTTTTTATATGCGAAAATAATTCGTATAAAAAATGAAAAATTGTTATCTTTTTTTTGCAAAAAGGGGCTATTTGCGACCAAAATCTGCCGGAATCTCTCCCCAAGCCTTGGTGTCCCACTTGTAGATGGGGGTGGTCCAGGTGTTATCATGCAACCACATTTCGGCCTTGCGCACCATGTGGAACAGGTCCTGGTTGGATGCGTTCCATTCGATTTTGGACTTGCATCGTTTCTGTCGCACCCAGGCGAGTGCGGTGACGCTGTCGGTATAGATAACCCAATTGAGGTTGTACTTCTTGATATACGCCAAACCGAGCACCAATGCGAGGAACTCGCCGATGTTATTGGTCCCTTGTTGAAACGGCCCGCGGTGGAACACCTCGGTGCCTGTGTCGGCAATGACACCCCGGAATTCCATCACTCCGGGGTTACCACTGCAGGCTGCGTCCACCGCCAAGGCGGGTAAGATAGGTTTACTCATAAATAAACAGTTTGTTACTGGTTCGCTCACCGTCTTGCTCGGTGACGATGACGTAGATACCTTTGTTGAGTTGTCCGGAAACGGGTCGACCCATGGTGTCGTAGATGCCTATTATTTGCGCTTCGCTACTTGTACTCTGTGTGCGGCTCGGCGTCACTTCATCGAACGTGATCGGGCAGGTATAGAGGGTCTGACCGTCACCGGTGGTCAGACGGCATATGTACTCATCGGTTGTACCGCTCAGGCCGTTCGGGTCGTAGAGCCGTTGCATGGTCTCGCCGCTCATCTCTGTGCCGTTCTTGTACCACTGGTAACTGATGAAGCGTCTGGACGAGTTGTCCACGAACAGGACATCGGTCCATTTGCTGAGCAGGCTGCCGCCCAATGCGACGGTGAAGTTGACATCCACCTGCGTGGTACAATCGATACCCGTTTGGCCGACGGTTACGGTTGCAGAGTAGTCTCCTGCTACCAGTTCAGCGGCTCGAACGAACGAGATGTCGGTGCCGACGATGGAGCCCGTGTAGTGGTTGCTGCCGACGGCGATATCAAAGATATCCGGATTTCCGCTGACTACGGTGAACGGAATGAGGATATTGGCCTCATCGTCACAGGTCATGGCGATCGGGTTGGTAGTGATGGCCGGCAGTGCGTGTACGGTCAGGATGAGCGAGTCGTAGCCGACCGTGAACGTATCGGTCTGACCGACATGTCCTGTGTAGGTATTCCCCATCCAAGTGACGGTCTCGCCTTGGCAGATAGCGGTATCCAGTTTGTTGCAACTCATGCGCGTAGGCATATCTATGGTGTCACTTACCGGACAAGCATGCATGCCGGAAATCTCCATTATTCGGATGGTGAATACCATTGAAGTATCGCACATGGGCACCGGGATGTTCTTCCAGGTGAAACTCTTTTTGCCTTCTCCGGCGATACTGGAAGTAATGGTCGGTCCGCCCGGAATAGGTAGAGTGAAGAAGGCCGGTCGAGATAGTGCATAGGGGATTGTTGCGGTGATGGTAACGGTGAAGGAGTCCGCATCACAGAGCACGGTCTCATTGTCTTTGGTTACCTCGAACGAAGAGATGACTGATGTCATCGGAGCGTACGGTAAGGTATAACTCTTGACGCAGCTGTTGGCACCGCTAAAGGACACATACAACTTGTGCGCTCTGCCGTCAGCCGGGATATTGGGCACGGTCAGGCCGGTTAAGGTCTGCTTGGTCGGGTCGTCCACACTATAGGTGGCGGTCTGTTTGGGCAGTGCATCTACCCAATAGGTCAGTGTACCGCGTTGGTAGGTGTAGTCCAGATCGAACGTGAGAGTAGTGGTCAGGTCGGTACAACTGAGTTCGCTGAACGCGATGTGGGCCGTGTCGATAAGAGGCACGACAGGGCTATTCGTTGTGGTCGTTTGGCTGACGGTGGGTGCATTCTCAAAGAACACTTCCCAGTTGTGCAGAGCAGCTGTCGGCATGTTGATGGTTAGGTCTTCATCCAGAGTCTTGGGGGTATCAAACGGCGCCGATACGATGTACGGATAGTCGGTGTTGTCCGTTGCATCTCGGATGATGAGTTGACCGTCCGGGTTCTCGTACTCAACATGCATCTTGACTACGAACGAGTTTCCGCCGCAGCTTATGGGTTGCGGTGTGGCGGTGAAGGCTGTTATTTTCGGTTCATGCGCGGTGACTACAAACTGCTGTTGCGATTTGACCACTTTGGAGACCGAACTGATGGGGTGGAACTGGATGTCGTCCAGCGCAAAGTCGTTACCGATATTGAGGGTGTTGGTGTTGAGGTTGACCACGGAGATGGTGACGTTGTTACAGTCCTCATCGGCGTAGAACGTTTCGGAGTGCTGGTGCCAGCGGTTGTTACGGAACTCGGGCTTGCTGAGGTCCAGTGTGTCGGAGTTCCATACATGACCGTTGTACTCAATACGGAAAACGAAACGTGCGGCATTGTCCATTTCACCGTAGTTGTTGATGTTCGCGGCCCAGAAAGAGAGCACATAAGTCGTACCTTTCTGCAACTTCAGTTTGGGGTTGTTGGCCGAGGTGGCATACCAGGCTTTCTTGTTACCTCCTGCAGCACCTGTCTCGGCATCAAACAGGGCGAAGTTAGCACCCTCTTTGGGTTTGACGGGCGCATACGAATGCCAGAAGTTATTGGCGTTCTGTACGACTGCAAAACCGTTTCGGTTCAGTTTGTCCGGGTTCACACCACTAGGCAAAGTGTCCGTGTAGAAATTGATTTGGGTGCCGGCTGTTTGCGGGAAGCGCCCCCAGAAATTGTAGTTGCTGATGGTGCTGACTTGTCCGTACAAACCGTAGTCCATGGACGGGTCTTCGTATCCGCCGTTGTTCATCATGTCATCCATGTCACCGGCAGCAGGGTAGTACTCCTTATAGGTATATGTAATAGTGGTATCGGAGTGGAACGCACTGAGCGTCAGCACTTGCGGTGCGCCTTTGATGGTATCCCCGTCGGCCAGCCATACGTAGTTGTTGGCGGGATCGTAGTCCTTGGGTGTCAGGGTGATCGTCCGCTCCGTGAGCGAGTCGCGCGTCTGAACGTCTACCGCCTCGGTGGCATTGGGAACATCCACTTCGATGGAATCGCGGCAGGCACCGTTTCCGGTGAAGTAGGCGTATGCTTTGGTTTTCTGACCGCTGATGGTAGCAGCCGGTACACCGTGGAGCGAGAAAGACTGCGGGCTGTGCGCGTCGTCAATCGAAACGGATACTCCGTCACACGTAATGACGAGTGAGCCGTTTGCTACGCCAAAAGCTACCATTCCATCGAGCGTATAGGTGTTGTCATCGGCATTAACGGCCGAGATAGCGGTCTCGAACGAGGTGATCTCGCAGTCCAGATCGCAACCGGTCGTTTGCGGTACAACATGAATCAATCGACGGCCGGCAGGGTTGCTGGAGTGCAGGTAGTAATAGATGCCGTTAGCAGGGATCGGGTTCGGAAGCGTGATGATGGTATCGATCAGTTCCTCTCCGCTTCGTACTAAACCTCTGTAGCCATCCAAGGAAGTCCACGGGTTCGAGTCCGTTGAGGTATACCATGCGTGACCGTGTACATCGCCGTAAGCATAGGCGGTCTTGGTGCTGTTCAGTTTGGCTTTGAGCGACAGCGGGATGTTGTCGGTGCTGGGGCATACAGCAATCACCTCAGCCGTCAGCGAAGCGGTGTAAGAGGAAATCTTGTCCAGCGAAGGTGAATACATCTTCCATCGGTTGCCTGCATCGTTGAAGTTATCGATACAGTTCCAATCGTCCACGACATCCAGGTCGCCGGTCTGCGTCCAAACACCGGTCCAATCATGGCTTGCGTTGGCGGGGTTCTTACGAACGACGATGGCTTGGTTGTAGGAGCAGTTGGAAGTGAAAGTACCTCTGTAAAGTTTACCGTTCTCCTGCGTGAGGTCCAACCACATGTTACCGGTAGAGTTGAACAGGTAGAGGTACAGTTTGGCACCGTCCTGTGACCAATCGAAGTCCTGTTGCGCATTGACATAGATGTCTTCTCCTGCAACGAACGTACGCGCTTGCATATGCAGCGTGATGCTTACTAATAAGCCTAAAACTATATAAAGTGATTTTTTCATCTGTCGGCCCTCCTTATTTGTTGCTGTCGTTTTCGTTTAAAACCACGTAGACCTCAACACGTCTGTCGCGGTTCATCTCTTCGTATTCGGTGTCTTCGTTCGGCACACGCGATCCATGACCGGCGGTGACGATACGGTTCTTATCCACACCGTGGTTGATGAGGTAGTCAGCTACCGTTTTTGCACGATTTGCCGAGAGGATGTCGTTGTAGTCGGACTGTCCTTCCGACGATGCGTGACCATCGATCGAGATCTTGGCTTCCGGCACTTTGTTGAGTGCTTCAATGATGGATTTGAGGTAGTTCTTCGCCTTGTTCGTCAACTGATAGCTGTCGAAGGCGAAGTAGATCTTGTTGAATTTCTCCACCTCTTTAGCCACCTCGATGATCGGCTGCTCCACGATGGTGTCCGGATACTCGGTGATGATGGTATCTGTGTTTTCGATGAAACGGATGGTTGTGTCATTGCGCAGGAAGTAGTCGAAGTAGTCCTCCGTCTCGTGCTTGTCCGGGGCAATGTAGTGCCAATGGATACCGACCTTGAAACCTATTTCCCAAGGATGGGACGCTCCACTGTAGTAGGTTGCGTAGGCGCCTTCGTACGAATCCATGAAGGTGAAGGTGTCATCTTTCCATCCCAAGGGTTTCTTGGTGGAACTGTTGGCATCGTTGAGTGCGCAGTTGAAGTATCCTCCGAGGTAGAGGTCAATCTGTTTGGTGAGGGGAAGGAGTGCACCCAGGTCTGCGAAGATCGCTATCTGCGGGCGTACGCTCATCTCACCTGTGTAGTCGTACTGTTTGGGACCAAACTCGTGTACGTCGGTAAGTAACAAGTTCCAGTTCGGATAGTAGCCCGAATGCTGTATTTCTCCGTCCAGTACGCGGTATTTCTTGGAGACGTCAAAAGAGGGTGCGAAGCCGAGATCGGCAAAGAGCCGTGCTTTCCAATCCTCTTTCTGGTATTGGAACTGAACGGAGATAGGGATACCGATGTTGTGTGTGGTCTCCCGCTCTTTCCACCTTTTTACATGCGCATCGTGGTCGTAGTTCTGCTCAAGGTCCGTATCGGTCTGCCCTTTCCAAATGAACGTGCCTCCCCAATGTGCAAAGGTGGTGTAGTTAGTGAACCATAGTCCAGCTCCGATACCCCAGTTGGGCGTGAAGAAGTACGCGTACTGGGCTTGCAGCAGGCCGCTGAACGAACCGTGTGTGTTGCTGTACGGGTCAACCAGGTTATAGCCCAGCGAGCCGAAGCCGAGACCAACATGTGCTTCGACATAATGTCCTGTACGGTCCGTTGAATCGGTGTGAATGACGATCTCACACTGCTTGAGTGTGCTGTCCAGAACCTGTGTGACGGTCATGAACGTGTCGGTGGTGTGGCGGAAAGTGGTGTCGTTATATGCATATCCCATCAGAGGAATGCATATCGCCAATACAAGAAGCCATCTATTTTTCATGGTTGTGTTGTTTGTTGTGTTTTGTGATCCGCCCGAGAATCGAACTCGGATTTGAGCTTTAGGAGAGCCCCGTTCTATCCATTGAACTAGCAGATCGTGCCCTTGTGGCTAAGAACTAGCAGACCCGGTTTTAGCACCTACTCGGGAATTCACCGTACTCCTCGAAGGTGTAGTTGAGGAAGTCGTTCATCGGCTTGGCGGTGGCTGCGATGTCCAGGATATGTTCGATGAAATCGGGCGCGCAGACCTCGTCGTCGGTAAGCGGTGTGCTAAACGTGTACATTTTATGCTTTAACCATTCGGCGTGTTTGAACTCCGGGTCAAAACCTGCCGGCACTTTCTTTAGCCCTGAATTCCAATACGAATCAAAATCCTGATCAAAGTAACGTGTCCATTTCTTGTTACCCATGATATCTTCCACTTCCTCGTAGTTTGCCTCAATCTCTGTTCGGAGAGCTTTCAGCAGTTCTTTACTCGGATCCCATATACCGCCTGCGAACATACATTGTCCGGGTTGAAGGTGTACGTAGTATCCGCCTCGCATGGATTTTCTGCCCCAGGTCTTCGGCTGTCCCGGTACACCGGTTGCGGGAAAGACCCCGAAGTACTCTTTGTAGGGTCGTTTATCGTGCGAGAACCGGATGTCTCTATAGATGCGCCATACGCATTGTTTGGCCTCCAATCCCACCAGCGTGGTATCTATCTCGGACAAGCGACGCACATACTCTTGTGCAAACGTCATGAACGTCTCATGACTGCGCAAGTACCAATCCTTGTGCTCATTAAACCACTCTCGGTCGTTATGGAGCGATAACTCCTCTAAAAAGTGCAATACGTCTCTCATAGTTTTTCCATGCATCTTTTTAATCCGTCCATCCAATGCGGGATCTCGGCTCCGAAAGTCTTTTTGAACTTCGATTTGTCGAGCACACTATAGTGCGGACGCGGGGTGCGGTATTGATATTCTTCCGATAAAATCGGGCGAACACGACAGTTTGTGATGCCTGCCAACTCGTGAATGGCGAGCGTGAAGTCGTACCATGAGCACACACCTTCGTTGGTGAAATGGTAGATGCCCGGACGCCAAACAGGTGACTCGATGACGGTGAAGATCGCTTGTGCGAGGTCGGCTGCATAGGTCGGGGTACCTATTTGGTCAAAGACGACACCGAGACTCTCTTTCTCCTGACCGAGCCGTATCATGGTCTTGACGAAGTTATTTCCGAAGGACGAGTACAACCAGGCAGTGCGGAGAATGACCGCTTCCGGACAAACGGCGAGAAGACGTTTCTCTCCTTCCAACTTCGTGCGCCCGTAGGCAGTACGGGGAGCAACCGGATCGGCCTCGCGGCAGGGTACATGTTCGTCCCCGGAGAAGACGTAGTCGGTAGAGATATGAATGACCCGTATACCTTGACTGCCCAAGACAGCTAGCGCGTCTGCGTTGATCTTGAGCGCGGTGGCTTCATCCTCTTCCGCTTTGTCCACGTTGGTGTAAGCGGCGCAGTTGACGATGAGGTCAATTGCGTTCTCGGTCACAAACGATGAGACGGCTTGGCGGTCGGTGATATCCAATTCGGCTACGTCGGTGAAGAAGTAGTTGTGGCGGGGATGCTGTGCACTGAGTACGCGCATCTCGTTCCCTAATTGTCCGTTACAGCCGGTGATGAGTATATTCATAAAGACAGGTACTATTTAGAAAGGGTTGTCGAAGTCCTTCAATAAGGGATGTTTGGTATCCTTGTCGCTGATGATACGCAGCTCTTCGGGTATCTGCCAGTTGATGGCGAGATCCGGATCGTTGAGCAGGATACCTCCATCGGCTTCGGGGTGGTAGAGGTTGTCACACTTGTAGGTGAAGATAGCCTGGTTGCTGAGGACCGAGAAGCCGTGTGCGAAACCTTTCGGAATAAAAAATTGCCGTTTGTTCTCTTCACTCAATTCGACCCCGTACAACTGTCCGTAAGTGGGGCTGTTCTTGCGCAGATCGACAGCTACGTCCAACACGCGGCCGACGGTGCAGCACACCAGTTTGGCTTGGGTGTAAGGGGGGCGTTGGAAGTGTAAACCGCGCACCACGCCGTAGGAAGAACAGGATTGGTTATCTTGAACAAACTGTGCATCAATACCGGCTTCGCGGTAGCGTTGCTCGTTGTAGGTCTCCACGAAATATCCGCGTGCATCTTTAAACACTTGGGGCTCAATGACCAACAGGCCCTCAATCGGAGTTTTGATAATATTCATACTCGTTTCCAAAAAAGCGTGCAAAGTTACAACAAAAATTGCATATATGCAAATTTTAAAACATTTTTTCGTCCTATTGTTGTAAAAATGCACAAAAATCTTGCGTATATAAAAAAAAAGCACTACCTTTGCGGTCTAATCATAAAAAAATACCATCTATATGAAAAAGGTTCTTTGTTTGGCAGGAATGCTGCTTGGTGCGTTCATGACGATGCAAGCCGTTGTGGTGATGTACACACCGGACAATACAACGATCTTCAAAAATCCGGAAAGGGGTTATACTGAAGAGTTGAGTTACAAAGTGTCGGTTGCTCACCCGACCGTGGTTAAGAACAATCTGGACCACAACTGGGGCGGCAGCAACCAGATGACGCTGGTAATGGTGTTGTATAATTTTAATAAGTTCAAAGCTGAAGATATCCCGTCCGAAGTGCTTGCGGGTTTTGACGAAGACATGCAGATACTGCGCGACTGCGGCATTAAGTGTGTGTTGCGTTTTGCGTATACGGAGAGTCAGAGTGACAAGGTAGATGCGACACCGGAATGGGTTCAACGTCACTTGGAGCAGTTGAAGCCGCATCTGGCAGCTAATGCGGATGTGATTTATGTGATTGAGGCCGGTTTCATCGGATCTTGGGGCGAGTGGTACTACACGACTAATTACGGCAATGAGAGCCAGCACATGAATGCGAATCGGCGCTTGGTGATTCAGTATTTGTTTGAGAATGTACCGACCGACCGTTTTGTCTTGTTCCGCTATCCGATGATCAAGACCGAGTATCTGAATGACTCCAATCCGTTGACGGCAGAAGAGGCGTTTCAGAATACGCAGAAAGCAAGGATGGGGTGCCACAACGATGCGTTCTTGAACAACTGGGGCAATGATGGTACGTATGCCAGCAACACGAATGACGATGATCCGAGGGTGCGTCAATATGTAGCCACAGAGACTTTGTATGTGCCGAATGGAGGCGAGACGAATGTGGAGAGCAATTCGTTGGCAGAGCAGGTCTATGCGAAAGCTCCGTCGGAGATGAGTAAGTACCACTGGTCGTTCTGCGGCAAGAGTTATGCTACGCAAGTAACGAGCAGATGGAAGAGTAGCGGTATTTATGACACGTTGAATGTGCATATGGGGTATCGGTATAATTTGTTGGACGGACGGTATACCGATGAAGTAGCGCCCGGTGGTAAGATGAATGTGACGATACGGGTTCGTAATGACGGGTATGCACCGATCTACAATGAGCGACCGGTTTATCTGGTGATGCAAGGAGTTGGCGCGGTATCGGCTTCGTATACAATGAAGCTGAAAGCCGATCCGAGAAGATGGTTGCCGAACGGGGAGATCAGTTGGATCAACGAACAGGTGGATATACCGGAGAATGCGCAGGAAGGTGCCTATCAGTTATATCTGTGGATGCCGGACAAGTACGAGTCGATTCAGAATGATCCGCGTTATGCCGTACGTTGTGCGAATGTGAATGTATGGGATGCAAGTTCGGGCTATAACCGACTGAATTGTACTGTGATCGTTAGCCAAAATGCTCCGATGAATCCGGGAGAATTGCCGTCTGAAGGAGTGGAAAATGTACAAAGTGACAAGGTCCAATGTACCAAGGTGATTGAGAATGGAATCTTTTATATTTTAATGTCGGATGGACGTAAATACTATTGTCTTTGATTTAGGAGGTGTGATCATCAATCTGAATGTGCCTCGTTGTGTGGGGAACTTCAAACGCATGATGGGTGAAGCGAATGTGCGGAATGTGTTGGGTATCGATGATGAAGGGGAAGGAGTGGTCGCTGTGAGTGCGGCTACGAAGCAGTTGATGCATGACTATGAGTACGGGAATATCAGTACCGATGATTTTTTAAAGAGTCTGCAGGAATACTGCTACGCAGGGACGACGATTGAGGAGATCCGTGCTGCGTGGTTGAGTATGTTGGATGAGTTACCGCAAGAGCGATTGGATTATATTGCGGCGCTGCGTAAGAAAGGGTATCGGACCGTGCTGTTGTCCAATTCGAATGCGCTGCATTGGGATCCGATCTGGGAACAATATCAATTAGGCTCGTATTTCGATGCTGTTTTTGCGTCGCATCATCTGCATATGGCCAAGCCGAATCAGGAGATTTTTGAGCATGTGGTGCGTGAGGCGAAGATAGACAGTGCACACACGATTTATGTCGATGATCTCGAGAAAAACCGCAAGGCGGGAGAGCAGTTTGCAGGCTGGAAAACGTGCGAGAGTATAGAGGAGTTGAAATTGAAGATTGAAGATTGAAAAATTTAGTATTATGAAAGATATATTAAAGCATTTTGCTATTTGGAACGAATTGGAAGAACCGCAACCGCTGCGTATCGGTTTTATCAATGATTCGTTTGTTGTTCCGGCGAAGCGAATCGGCGAGACTTCGTATTGTTTGCAGCGCATCAACCATCATATCTTCAAAGATGTGGAAGGACTGATGCGGAACATTGAAATTGTGACCTCGCATATCCGTGAGAAACTGCTCATTGCCCGTGAGGAGAATATTGAGCGCAAAGTGTTACATCTGATTCCGACCAAAGAGGGGAAACTGTTTTACAAGAGTCCGGAGGGAGACTATTGGCGTTTGTATGTGCTGGTTGAGCCGGCTACTTCGCAAGAGAAAGTGACCCCGATGTCGGCCGAGTTGACCGGTCAGGCGTTCGGTTGTTTCCAACGTCAGTTGGCGGATCTGCCGTTCAATGCGCTGTGTGAGTCGATCCCGAACTTCCATAACATGGAGTTCCGTCTGCAGGAGTTTGACGAAGCGTTGGCAGCGGATAAGGCAGGCCGAAAAGCAGCCAGCCAGGATATCATTGATTGGATCAATAAACGCCGAGAGATGATGTGTCTGGCAGAGGTGTTGTTCAGAGATGGTAAATTGAAAAAACACATCAACCACTGTGACACGAAGGTGAACAATGTGCTGTTTGACGAGAAAGGCCGGCCGATCTGTATTGTGGATCTGGATACGGTGATGCCGGGATTCGTGTTCAGCGACTTCGGTGATTTCATGCGTACGGCGGCCAACACGGGTCTGGAGGATGATCCGAATGTGGATAATATCCATGTGGATCTGGAGATCTTTGAGGCCTACGCGCGCGGATATCTAAAGGAGGCGACGTTCCTGACGGAATTGGAGAAAGAGTTGTTGCCGTACGGATGTCGGTTGCTGAGTTATATGCAGACAGTGCGTTTCTTCACGGATTGGTTGAACGGAGATACGTATTACAAGATTGCGTATCCGGAACACAATTTGGTACGAACGAAAGCGCAGCTGCGTTTGGTGGAAGAGCAAGAGAAAGTAGAACCTCAAATGAAGCAAATTATCCATGACTTGTGCAATCAATAATGTCAATTGGCCGGAATCTTTTCCGGAGAAGCCGGAAGTGAGTGTGGAAGTGAGCAATGACCATGAGGCATTGTATCTGCACTATCGGGTGAGGGGAGAACAGTTACGTGCTGTGACGACCGAGGACCAGGGACCGGTGTGGGAAGACTCGTGTGTGGAGTTCTTCTGTCAAGTGCCGGGGGATAAGCACTATTGCAATTTCGAGTGTAATTGTATTGGATCGATGGTGGGTTCAAGACGGTTAGGCCGAGCCGAAGAGGTTGTGCCGTTTTCTTCCGATGAAATGGGCACAATTGAGCGCAAGTGCACGTTCCCGAGAGAGGCATTTGAAGAGAAAGACGGACTGTTTGCGTGGGAGGTGGAATTGCGCATTCCGCTGAGGCTGATCTTTCGGGAAAAGAAGCCCGCTTTCCCACAAACGTTGAAAGCGAACTTCTATAATTGTGCTGACAAGACGAAAAAGCCTCATTTTGTCAGTTGGCAGCCGATTGATTTGCCGAAGCCGGACTTCCATTGTCCGCAGTTCTTCGGAGAGATTACTCTACTTTGAGCCCTACCGTCGTATAAAGGTTTTTTGAACGCCGTATATAGATTGTTCCGTCGTGGAAGAACTTGTACGGCGTTACTTGTGCCTGTTCGGGAACGAAAGGCAGATCCCATGTGTCCTGTTTGAACTCGTATGTATAGAAGACGGTTCCGACGGAGTCATAGGCGGTGAGATAGATAGCGGAGGCATCAGCAGCCATATCGAATGTCGAGAAGCAGGAAACACGACGATAGAACAGCGAGTATTGGCAGTCTTTGAGTTGTTTCTGCTGGTCGTAGTTCGCATCTCGTCCGCAGCCGGGGCGTACGTAGTGGACACCATCTTTGTAGAGGTGTTCGAACGAGTGGTCGTCACCGGATAGGGAGATGATGTGTTTGCCGAGAGCGGCATGTTTCTCAAAGAGGGTACCCATGCGCCGCGGTTCGTCTGCCCACTGCCCGTGATAGCCGGTAGTGTGTACACCCACATGGTGGCAGATGATGATCCAAGGTTGTGTGCACGCTCCAAGGATGGAATCTGCCCACGCGTATTGGCGGCTGTTTTTATCGAATTTCGGGGATGAGGGATCGCCGTTGATATTGAGAACGACTACGTCCATGTTACCATAAACAAAGTGGAAATAGGATTCTCCACGCGGGTCAATGGTGTCTCCTTCGGATGGGCCTTCATGGCTAAACTGATGGAAATAGTCGTAGAAGGAAGACCAGCGGAATGTGAACGGGTCTCCGGTCTCATGGTTTCCGGGCGAGGACATGCAGGGCACTTGTCCGAGGAATGGTTCTCCGGGTTTGAAGTAATAGTTGTTCCAGTTGCGGTCATCGCCTTTGGAGGAAACGAAGTCTCCGTTCATGAGTGCGATATCGCAGTCGAGGTTGCAGATGAAATCCTGCATGTTTGACCAGTTGTTGCACGCATTACCATGGATATCGCTGATGGAGAAGAAGCGGAAAGCGGTGCCGGCTTCAGGAGCTGTTTTGGTCCAACTGATCTTAGAGCAGCGGCGGGTAGCGGAAGCACCTACGGTGAAGTAGTAGCGGGTGTTCGGCTGGAGCCCGGTGAGTGTGACGACATGCACGTATCCTTCGTCGGCTACGTTCCAGCCGTCGGAAGTGAGGATCTGCTGGTCGAGGTTCGTGGAGTCCGTTCCATACATGACCAATGCTTCGGTGGGTTCAAACTCATCGGACATCTGCCAAAGCACCTTCACGGAGTTCGTCGTCGGTGACATCGAGTACGGCATTTTGTACGGTTCGTACGGATCGTTGGAGTTGTCGTAGGTCTCCGGAGATACACCCCACCGCGGGTCACCAAGGTTCGAACCGTCGGTAGCGGCATGGATAGCCGGACTGTTGGAATAGAGTTGGAAATTGCCGTTCGCTGCATCTACAAAATAGGGGTTCCGGTTGATGCAATGTGATACAACCGCGCCGGTGGAGTACTTGATCGGCGCGTTGCAAGCCAAACTATTCTCGATAAGCGAATGTGTACCGTACATCGCATAACTGACCGTGTTGTCACGTTGCACGGGGTTCATGAAGATACAGTTGGATATATGGGCGCCATCTATATTCGCCATATATACACCGCGCGTGTCCTTGCTGTTATAGAAGGTACAATGGTCAATGGTGACCGTTCCTTCGGGAGCACGAGGTTCCTCAATTCCATCTCCCGGATGGAGATAAATCATTCGTCCGGAACCGTTGGTCTTCCCGTCGAATGTACAGTTGGAGACGCTGAGGCTCTTCATCTGCGTCAGCATGCGTGAGGAGGCAATCGCACGGGGAGAACCGGTGTCGCCATCTTGCTCCATGGAGAAGATGCAGTTGGTGACCGTAAGCGAATTGATGTACGGCGCTTCAGCGGAGCTGTAGGCACGGATGAAATAGTTCTGACATCCGCTCATGTTACAATCGCTGACCGTGACGTCGTACGGTGTGGTGGCATCGACCATACGAATCACTTCTCCTGAACTGATCACATTGATGCCTTGCAAGGTAAAGTTCGCTTTTACCTCAAAGCGGCCGGAGAGTTTCACAACGGGTTGTGTCCCGTCGGCTGCTTGGATCGTGATGGCGACGGTGGGTTTGACCGAAGACTCGGAATAGGTGCCGTCCGTTAAAACAAGTATATCACCATCCGCCGCATTTTTTACAGCTGTGTTGATTGTTCCCGATCCCGGGGAGACGTTGACGGTCGCGGCATGCACCGCTGCGGCACATAACAACACACAAAATATAGTGATAGTTTTGTTCATAAGGATGTGTATGGGCATTAAATCGGGTCCTCGTCTGTTCCGGGGATGAAATGTAAATTCAGGTTACCATGAACAGAGTTCACGAGGGCTTGGCATACATGATCTGTACGAAGAGCAACAGATGTTGTGCTAGGTATAATATAATGTTTTCTCATAATGCTAAAATTTTAGTGTGTTTGTTTTTCGGTATTCCTGTAATTACTTCATCATAATACCCATTACATTATAGCGGACACCATCTTTGATGATGATGAGTTGTCCGTTCTCGATCACTTTCTGAACGGTTTCGCTCTGCGTCTCTACGAGGTCGATAGCCGTTACTACTTGTTCTCCGGCAATGATACGTGCATGTTGAATAATATGTGCAGCGCCCGGTGTCTTGACACGGAAATATCCGCGGAAGCCCTTGAGTGTCTTGTCGCTGTTCGGGAATGCTAATCTGTCATCTGAGAGAAGAATCAGATTTTGTCCGTCAGCTTCTACTGATTTCTGAACAAATGTTCCGATGAAATCGGCTGCAGTACCATCTGTTTGCTGGCCTGCTTCCTCTTTTATCTCTACATCGATGAAGATAGGATTCTCCACATTAGCAGCGGTCTTGATGAGGTACGGTGTGCCGCGATAGATGGAAGTTACTGCACTGAACTGCAAGTCGAGCACAGAACCCTCCATAGTTGCGCTTGCCATCTGGTACAATTCTACACTGCTACCGAAGACAGTTTTCAATTGAGTACTGTTTACATCAAACGGCAGGCAGATCACATTGTACATACCTCCCAAAACGGTACGGTTGATCTGGATGTCATGATTTCCATTTCTATAATTGTCGTGAATGACAGTATTCGTGGTTGCTGTTTCGTCAATTGTGAGGAGCGAAGGTTCTGTAACCACGAGGCTGGTGAGGTGACCTTTCGAGTAAGATTTGGTATTTTCCACTTTCACGAAATAGTTACCTGCAGTCAACTCAAAGTAATGCTTCATGGTCATTGTACCCGTACCCAGATCTTGCTCATTGACGGCGATAGTGTGGTTCTCGCTATCCAGGATTGTGATTTTGTAACTCTGACCATTGGCACTTTCTACATCCATCGTAAAGAGGAAAGCACCATCGTGGTCGGTTGTTACAGCCCATTGTGCCCATTCTCCCTGCGGATTGGTGTCGCCGATTTCATTGAAATACAACATGCTATTCGTGACATGTGCATTGGGGCTCAGCACCGCGTCATTGAATTCCAATGTACCCGGCAGAGAAGTAGCGCTAGCCGCTACCGGGGCGAATACTACGTCAAGCACTTTGGCTTGTGAGCCGGAAGGCGCATTCGTAACCTTCACAACATAGTTCTTGCCACCGGCGAGATTGATGCGACCTATTTCAAGAGCCAAGGTTCCTGTCGTATTCACATGCGAACCTTCCGTTACAGAAGCGACCGGTTCAGCATCTTCATCTTCGTAAACAGCGACTGTGAAACCATGCGCATATTCCGTATTAACATTAACGGTCAAGTCGTAGTATTTGGTTTCGGAAGTTGCAATATTCCATTTCATCCAAGCGTCTGCAGTTCCGGAAGACGGATATTGGATGTAGTCGTCGGTACGAGTGCAACCTTTATACCATGCCTCGGCGATCGGCAGTGTGGTATTAACTGTAGTAGAGATGTTTTGAACGGCACCGCCTGCATAAGAGAGAATGATTTTCTCCATTTTAGCAGAAGACCAACTTTGGTTATTGAAGAGTTTGAAGGTATAAACACCGGCTTTCGGCAAATATACGGTGCCCGACATATTGATGTCTTCATCGTCATCTTTGTAAGAAGCATCAAAGGTACCTACTTCTTCGCCATTCTCTTTGTACACTTTGATTTGGAAGATGCTACCACTTGCCGAACCGGTTTCCATATCAATAACCGCTTGGATAGCGCAAGCGCGTGTTGCTTTGACTTCCCAAACTGCTGTACCGGCAACGGAGTTGTCGTAATACTCAATATTATTGTTGGCGTTGAGACGAATGTTTCCAACCAAACCGGCCTTGCTTCCTACCAAGTTGTATGCAGTAGCAAAGTCTGTTTCCGGTGCTGCCGGCCACCAGCATTTTGCACCAAGGCTCTTGTTGTCTGAACCTACCAAATGTGCAGGGGAAGCATCCGTAATATGGAAATCACCGCTTGCAGCATTGACGAAAGCAGGATCTTTTAATTGGATACAATTATTTTTGACAACGCTACTATGAATACCCCAGTTATCATCTTTGGTGTAATTGTATGTCAGACAGTTGTTAGCTGTAGGCACGTCACGGATGGCTCGAAGGTTAGCAGTGCTTTCCGGCATCGCAAAGATACAGTTGGAAACGATAGAATTGGACGATTTGATTTGACCAACGGTAGCGTAATCCGTATTCTTAACTTGCACGTTATAGAATGTACAGTGATCAACGCGAACTTCTGCTGTTGTGCCTCTGTTATCAAGAATACCAGCGCTAAAATCAACGGTACCGGTTGCAATATTATAGAAAGTAGAGTTGGTAACAATCAAACCTTTGTTTTCGGTGTTCTCCAAAAAGACACAACTTCTTGTCGTGTGGTTGTAGAATTTGCAATTGTTGATGATAAGAGAATCTAACTTATTAGAAGAACGGGCAGCAATAATAGCTTTACCAACAGTATAGTTGTATATATCACAACCATCCATGATAAGACGATTATTTTCACTGGCATCTGCAGCATAAATTAAATGTGAGTAGCCTGTCATGTTCGTGGCATCAAATTTCACACCAATAATCTCTGCTCTGGCACCATTGGTGATAGTCACCGGAACTTGAGTCCGAATAATGGCACCATTTCCTGCTGCCATAAGAACGATGTTCTTGTCGAAAGCAAGATAGTTGGATGTCGATTCTTCGTACGTACCATCTGCTAAAACGATAGTGTCGTTAGGGCTAGCATAATACAATGCTTTTCGTACGTTGTCACTACCATAGGTGGAAGTGCTGATTTCCGTTCGTGTAGCATTCACCATCATTGAGATGATCAATGCCGGAATTAAGAAGAAAAATTTTCTCATGATATTTTAATTTTAAAATTACAAGCTATTTGAGGTGGTTGGTGGGGTAGGCCCATAAAAACCGCTGCAAAGATACTACTTTCGCGCGTGATAAAAGGTACACGCGTATGTGTTATAAAACATATTTTCAAAAGGAAGGTGCGCGATTTTCTGTATAGTATTGAAAATGTGTCTGTTTTGTGTTTCTGTGAAGATTGTATTGGTTATTTCGTAACATTTCGAAAAATTGAGGCAGAATAGTAATAGGGAGAAGTGTTCTTGACAACAAGACGATCGTTGAACGGACCGATTATCACCTACTAATCACCTACTAATCACCTACTAATCACCTACTAATATCCTACTAATCTCGTACTATTGGACCGAAAACGAGGAGTGAACGGGTGTGAGATGAAATGGAGATGGGTGTTTTTGACTTTTACGAAACGTTCCGAAAGAAGAAACGAAAGTTACAAACGATTTATTATCAGAGGATTATGTTCTAATATTTCGAAAATATGTTTCAAAACATAATTTGCGCGTGTGTGTATATAAAAAATATATAGTAATTTTGCAGCGAAAAATGGGGATGCCCAGCGCGGGACAAGCTGGAAAAGAACGAAGAAAGGCCCGATGGGCGCGAGAAAGCCGGCATACGATGCCGGGCTAATGAACGAAGAAAGGCCCGATGGGCACGAGAAACGAAGCAGGCTCCTATAGGCGCAGGAAAGCAAAGTAGACGGCCGGCATACGATGCCGGGCTAATGAACGAAGAAAAGCCAAGCTGCTAATGGCGACAAAAATGTCGCCAAAGTGCACGAAGAACCGAAGAAAGGCCCGATGGGCACGAAGAACCGAAGAAGGTCCGATGGGCACGAAGAAGGCGAACGAAGAAAGGTCCGATGGGCGTAAAAAGAAAGACTAAAAATTTTAAAAACTCTATATAATTATGGCAAACACAATGTTTACATTCAATGAGATTCATCAGCAGCCTGCGATGTGGCGGAAAGAGATGGGAATGCTGTTAGAGAAGAAGGCTGAGGTTAGTGCGTTTATGCACAAGTATTTGACTCCGGACACGGATGTCGTGTTGACGGGTGCGGGAACATCGGCATTTATCGGTGATGCGTTGTGTCCGGTAATGCGCGGTATGTGGCGTAATGTACGTTCGGTAGCTACGACCGATATCGTAACGCATGCAGAGTACCTGCTGGACAAAGAGCGTCCGTTGTTGCTGATTAGTTTTGCCCGTTCTGGAAACAGCCCGGAGAGTGTGGCAGCCGTGAATCTGGCGAACAAGGTTTGTAAGAACGTAGCTCACGTGTATATCACTTGTAATAAGAACGGTGAGCTTGCCAAGCAAGCAGGCGAAAGGCGAATGGCGAATGGCGAAAGTAATATCCTGTTGCTGCTGTTGCCGGAAGAGACCGATGACAAGTCGTTGGCTATGACCAGTTCGTTCTCGACGATGTTGCTGACCTGCTTGATGCTCGGTCATATTGATACGCTGGATAAGGATCAGGAGATGATCGAGAAGACAGCGAAGAATGCTGAGGCTGTTATTGCCGAGTACGAGGATAAACTGAAAGAGATTGCGAGCCGTCCGTTCGAGCGCGGTGTGTTCCTGGGATCGGGTGCACTGAAGGGAATAGCTGAAGAGTGCCATCTGAAGTTGCAGGAGTTGACTGATGGTGCGGTAGTATGTAAGTTCGATAGCTTCCTGGGCTTCCGTCATGGCCCGAAAGCTGTGGTAAACAGCAAGTCGATCGTTGTTTATCTGATGACCGATCAGGAGAGTGTACAGCGCTATGAGCGCGACCTGGTTAAGCAGGTAGATGCGAACAACACGCCGGTTGCACAGATCATTGTGATTGGTGGCAAGGCACCGGAGTTACCGGGCGTGAAGGCTGACCTCGTGGTTAAGATGCCGTACGGTTATGCAGAGAATGAGCACTATGGCATTGTGCCGTTCGTGGTTGTTGGTCAGTTGCTGGGCTACTATGCTTCGTTGGCACACGGTCTGAATCCGGATGCACCGAGCGTAAGCGGAAATATCCACCGCGTGGTAGAGGGAGTGACGATTTATGAATAATTAAAAATTAAAAATTAAGAATTAAAAATTTACAATATATGAAAAAGACTGAGCATATTCTCCAAGTAATGGAGGAGAGAAAGAAAGCAACCGGAGTTCCTATGACGTTGTTTGCGGCTTGTCCGAACTCCTTGTCGGTAATCAAAGCATCATTCCGCGCAGCGAAACGTAACAACGCGCCGATCTATTTCGCAACCACGCTGAACCAGGTGGACTGCGACGGTGGTTACACGGGTATGACGCAGGAAGCGTTCACGAAGATCTTGGCACGTGAGGCTGCGGCTGTTCATTACACGGGTCCGTACGTAGTAGCGATCGATCACGGAGGTCCGTGGTTGAAGGACAAACAGTCGATTGAGCGCTGGGACACCGAGCGTGCTATGAACGGTGTGAAGAAGAGTTATGAGGCGGCTATTCTGGCCGGTTATGACCTCATTCACGTCGATCCGACGGTAGATATTTTCCTGCCGAAGGGCGAGATCATCGATATCCACGTGGTTGTTAAACGTACGGTTGAGCTCATTAAGCATGCTGAGGACTTCCGTAAGGCACATAACATCGCGCCGATCTCCTACGAAGTAGGTACGGAAGAGGTACACGGCGGTTTGGCAGACGAGAAGACGTTCGACACGTTCCTGGAGGGTCTGAAAGCCGGTCTGCATGAGGTTGGTCTGGATGATGTATGGCCTTGCTTCATCGTAGGTAAGGTAGGTACCGACCTGCACACGACGTTCTTTGATCCGGAGGTTGCCCGTAAACTGACGGCTAAGGTTCGTCCGTACGGCAGCTATATCAAGGGTCACTACAGCGACGATGTAGAGAACCCGGAGGATTATCCGAAGGCAGGCATGGGTGCGGCTAACGTAGGACCGGAGTTCACGATGAACGAGTACGACGCGTTGGCAGAGCTCGAAGAGGAGGAGAAGAAACTGTACGCAGAGGGCAAGATTGCTCAGTTGAGTAACATGACCCAAGTGCTGTGGCAATGCGTATATGAGTCCAACCGTTGGAAGAAATGGTTGCACGGCGAAGAGGTAGGCAAGGACCTGAAGGACTGCACGCCGGATCGTCAGTTGTGGCTCGTGAAGACCGGTTGCCGTTACATCTGGCAGAAGCCGGAGGCATTGGTAGCTCGTCAGACGCTGTATGATAACCTGGAGCGTCTGGGTATTCAGGCAGAAGAGGTAGTGCTGATGCGTATTGAGCACAATATGGACAAATATTATAACGCCTTTAATATCGTTAATTTGAACGATTATCTGAAATAAAGGCTAAAGGCTAAAGGTTATAGGCTAAAGTTTTAGGTTATGGTTCGATATTCGTTGATATTCTTTATTTCATTGACAGTGATGTTGGGTGCTTGCGGATGCGAGCGCCCGACACCTGTTGACGATCCGCAAACACAACCGACAGATACAACGGAAGTGGTGGAGCCGGCCGATTTGTCGTTGGTGAAATCGTCTGTGCCGGTTACGGACAACTGGATCTGGAGCGGCAAGCCGCAGATCGTCCTGCATATGGAGAACCCGAATGAGGGCAAGGCGGTGATGCCGATCGTGGTACGAATCAGTACGGATACGAAGCAGTTCGTGACGGAGATCAAGGACAGCGTAGCGGTTGCCGGAAAGGGGACGATCGATTATATCGTGACCACACCGGAGAACCTGGAGCCGGGATTCTACCGTGCGGTATGTTTCGTGAACAACAAGAATGTCCGTTCGTTCATTTTCGGTATCGATCCGTTCGACATTGTTTCTGCGCCGGATATGCAACCGGATTTTGACGAATTCTGGCAGACGGCGAAAGCGCAGTTGGCGGCAGTAGAGATGAACGCGACGCTGACGGAGATCGAGAACCACAGCAGTGCGACGCGCAAGGTGTACCTGGTGGAACTGTACTCGGTGCCCGACGGTTTGGAAGGTGAGCCGGTGAAGATTCGCGGGTATTACTGCGAACCGCAGGACGGCCAAGCACACCCGGTGATCATGCATTTCTACGGGTACGACACGCAAGGCACGAAGAGCAAGGTCGAGTGTCCGTACGGAGGCAACAGCACGTATGCGGAGTTCTATTTGTCGCATCGCGGCCAGTATTTGAACAACCGCCCGGCCGGCACTAATCCCGGTGTGGACGAGGCGACGGAGAACATCTACGGCGATTGGTTCGCTTACCATTTCGGTGACAAGAACAGTTATTACTACCGCGGTGCGTTCCTGGATTGCGTGCAAGCCGTGCGTTTCATGGCTACGCGGCCGACGAGCAACATGAACAAGCTGTTTGCGGAAGGTTCGAGTCAAGGCGGTGCGCTGAGTTATGCGTGCGCATCGTTGTGCAGCGACCTGTATCCGTTCACGGCGATCGCTCCGAACGTAGCGTTCTTGGGCGATTTCCCCGACTACTTCAAGATCGTCAGTTGGCCGGCAGAGACGGCCAAGGCGAACAAGGGAAGTATGACGGATGAGGAGATGTACGCGTTTTTGAGTTACTTCGATACGAAGAATCTGGCGACGAAGATTTCCGCAGCGGTGTTGGCCTCGAGCGGCTTGCAGGACGGAACCTGTCCTCCACACACGAATATCGCGCCGTTTAATAACTTGTTGACGCCGGAGAGCGATAAGGAGTATGTGTTTGCGCCGGAGATGCAACACGACTATCCGCAAGGATGGACGACCAAAATTATGAATTTCTTTAAAGCAAGAATGTAATACTATGAAACAGTTTGATATCATCGCATTAGGCGAATTGAATGTGGATTTGATCTTGAATCAGATCGAGAGCGAACCGGAGATCGGCAAAGAGAAGTTTGCCAAACAAATGACGCTGACGCTGGGTAGCTCGACGGCTATTTTTGCTGCGAACGCTGCGGCGCTGGGTGCCAAGGTGGCATTCTGCGGCATGATCGGCAATGACAGTTTCGGTGACTTGGTTGAGACGAGTCTGCAGAAGAAAGGCGTGGATACGCGCTATCTGATTCGTCAGGACAAGTATGCGACGGGTGCTACGATCTGTATGAGTTACGACGAGGACCGTGCGAACCTGACGTATCAGGGTTCGATGGACTATATGGAACTCAAGGATATTAACCCGGAGGTGTTCAAAGAGGCGAAGCACATTCATATCTCGTCTATTTTCATGCAAAGCGGCGTGAAGCGCGACTTGATGAAGATCTTGGAGTTGTGCAAGGCGAACGGTGTGACTACTTCGCTGGACAGCCAGTGGGATCCGACAGAGACTTGGGATTTGGATTATAAGGCAGTACTGCCGCTGTTGACGGTGTTCATGCCGAACGAGACGGAGTTGAAGTTCTTGACGCGCAGCGAGACGCTGGAAGAGGCGGTAGAGAAGATTCGTCCGTACGCCAATGCGGCTGTCATCAAGTGCGGCAGTAAGGGCAGTCTGCTGATGCGTAAGGGTGAGCCGGATCGCATGCAGAAAGCGTTGCTGAACAAGAACGTAGTCGATTGTATAGGTGCCGGTGACAGTTTCAATAGCGGTTTCATTACCCGTTTGGCAGCCGGTGATCCGTTGGATAAGTGCCAGGAGTACGGTAACATGACGGGTGCTGTGAATACGACGGCAGCCGGTGGTACGACCGCTTTCACATGCCGTGAGGATGTGGAGAAGATCGGTAGAGAGCGATTCGGTTGGAGTTGATAGACTAGTCTACTAGACGGCTAGGCAACTAGACAACTAGTAATGAAAAAGGGATTTTTCATATTATGCTGCGTAGCGCTGGCGTTGAATGCGTCAGCGGCTACGTGGTATGTGTCGAAAGACGGCTTGGACGGCAATGACGGTCGTTCGTGGGAGACAGCGCAAGCGACAATCGGGTTGGGTATCGACAACTGCAAGCCGGGTGATACGTTGTATGTGGCGGAGGGCGTTTACTACGAGAGTATTGAACTCAAAGACGGCCTCACGATCATTGGCGGCTGGACGGAACAAGGCGACATGACTCGTCGTCCGTACGGGTATACCGTGCTGGACGGTAAGAACCTGGGTGCGCGTCTGGTGACGTGCGAGCAGGATATGGTGCGTCCGACACTGATCGCGAATTTCGTGCTGCAGAACGCGCGTCATAACGAACGCGGTGGTGCGGCATGGTTGCGTGGTAAGGTGACGATGCGGCATTGTGTCGTGCGCGGTTGCAGTGGTCTGCAATGCGGCGGTGTGTTGATTAAAGGCGATTTGCCGGAGGCGTCGGCATTAGGGGCACGATTGGAGAATTGTGTGATTCATAACTGCACGGCTACAGGACATATGTGGCCGGATGCCGGAGGTGTGGCGAATTTCGACGGTACGTTGGAGCACTGTGTCATAGCTCATAACTACGGTGACCGGTACGGCGGTATTCACTCGGAGAGTTCGGTGTATGACTGCACGATGTGGGGTAACCGCAATGAGTACGGGTTTGTGGATCCGAGCAATTATGTGTCGGATGAGAGCGAGTCGGGCATGAGTCGTGCCGATGAGGGCTTCGAGGCACATTTCTTCGAGCAGCCGTGGTTGAGCGGGGACAATGAGACGGCAGACGGTCCGCATTTCCGTGACCCGGCTACGTTCTACGGTGTGCCGCTCAATGAGGCGGAGCAGGCTATTATGCTGGCAGCCGATTATAGTGTGGGCAAGCCGACGCATCGCATTGCGAAGATGGCTCCTGCGGCCAAACGGGAACAGGCGGAGGACTATAAGTTGTACACGACCGTTGACTATACGGTGCCTTCGTTTATGACGTATCTGCAGACGAACGATCCGTCTGTGCTGCAGGACAAGGAAGAGCCGTATTGCATGGTGGCGACTATTAACGGAGACCCGAAGACCCGGATGGGATTCTGCTGGTTCACGAACGAAGGCGTGGAGAAGGGTGTGGTGGAGATTTATGAAGGAAGCCTTCAGCCTTCAGCAGGGTCAGACCTGCATCAGAAACCGAAGTTCAGCATTCCGGCTACAGCAACGACGACTGTGCCGCTCCATTATGCGATTTCGAGTTCGGGTTTGTTGAAAGCCGCGCATATTGATAAGAACACCGCGTTTCGGTATGTGAGTCATAAGGCGCTGGCCGAGAACCTGAAGCCGGGAACGGAGTACCGTTGGCGTGTAGGGTATGAAGGACACTGGAGTGAGTGGGCCTCTTTCCGCACGGCCGATGAGGAGCAGGGTGAGTTCTCGTTCATTTATATGACGGACAGTCATATACAGAATAAGGAATATATAGACGCAGCGCGCCTGTGTGCGGAGGCGGTTGCGCGCAATGAGAAGAACGCACGTTTCTGTGTTTTCCCCGGTGATTTCGTGGATACAGGCACAGAGAACAACAGCGAATGGGAGTGGGAGCGTTGGTTCGAGGAAGTGCTGCGGCCGGTGATCCTGCGGATGCCGATTGTACCGACAGACGGCAACCATGATGACAGTCCGCTGCTGAACTACACGTATCATTTCAATACGGATACGAGTTTTAATCAAGTGACGAAGGTGCGTCCGCAGTTTGCGGGTATCAATTATAGTTTCGCGTATGGCGATCTGTTGCTGATTGCGTTCTCGATGCAGGATTTCTGGCGCGGCGAGTACGATATGCGGGAGTTGAGTTCGGAGTATTTCACCCGCGATTTGGGCGGTTGGTTCAAGGAGCAGGTAGCGGCGCATCCCGAGGCGGAATGGCATGTAGGATTGGTGCACAAGAACCTGTTCTCGGGTTCGGATCACCAGCGGGACAAAGAGACGCCGCTGATGCGGAAGACGATGTTGCCGGTGATGAAAGCATGTCGGATGGATCTGGTGCTGCAGGGTCATGACCATACGTATGAAGTGATCGGTCCGGTTGATCCGGATAACTGCAAGCCGTTGACGGAGGATATAGACGGGAATACCTATAATGTAAAAAACGGTACGCTCTATTTCATCGGTGCTACTTGCGGTGCGAAACGTTACACCCCGTTGACTCGTGAGGAGATGGATGCAAGCAAGCATATCCATCAGGTCGAGAATTATTACGACCTGTTTACCGGTCTGTTCACGCAGCCGGGTGCGCCGAGTTACACCCGTGTGACGGTGAAAAAAGACCATTTGTTGATTGAGTCGTTCAAGGTGTATGAGAACGGCCGAACGGAGAAATTCAATGAACTTAAAATAATACACAAATGAGAAAACTTTTTTACTTATTGATGATCTGCTGCATGCCGTTCGGTATGTATGCAGGAGTGCAAGAACTGGATCCGGCGGAGGTGTTGGCGGACACGCTGTATGCGCAAGCCGACTATACGGTGCCGACGTACACGCAGTTCTTGGTCGCCAAGAAAGCAGCTGTGGCGAGTGCTACGCAGGCTAACTTACAGGCCTTGGTAGACGCGGTGGCCGGCTTGCAGGTGAAGCAGATGCCGTATAACATGGTAGCCACCATTAACGGCGACCCGAAGAGTCGTATGGGTTTCTGCTGGTTCACGAACGAGGGCATTACGGACGGTGTGGTACAGATTCTGCCGATGGCGAATGCGACGGAAGCGGATTTTGATGCGGCACAGGATATGATCGTTCTGCAGGCGAACACCGAGACGACCAAGTTGTTGCGATATGCCGGTAAGTGCACTTATATCCGGAATGCTTCCGGTCTGGGTGCAGGCGTGCGTTATAAATACGTGAGCCACAAAGCGTTGGCAGAGGGCCTGCTGCCGGGTACGGCATACAGTTGGCGTGTCGGATACCCGGGCTATTGGAGCGATATCGCTCAGTTCCGCACCGAGGATGAGGAGCAAGGCGAGTTCTCGTTCCTCATCATGAGTGATAGTCATATCATGAACAAGACCTATGTGGACGAAGCACGTCGTTGTGCATTGGCGGCTGTGAACACGGTGCCGGATGCCAAGTTCTGCTGCTTCCCGGGTGATTTCGTTGAGGACGGAGATGCCAATAACTGCGAATGGGAGTGGGAGCGTTGGTTTGAGGAGTCGTTCAAGCCGGTCATTTTGAAGATGCCGATCGTACCGACGGACGGTAACCACGATGACAGCCCGAACATCAACTACACGTATCACTTCAATACGGATAATTTCTTTAATATGAATGTGACGGACAAGCCGCAGTTTGAGGGTATCACGTACAGTTTTGTGTATGGTGATGTGCTGTTCCTGGTGTTCTCGATGCAGGATTTCTGGCGTGAGAGTTACGACCAGTTGTATCGCAGTTGGTCTGTTTATTTGTCGGATCACGTAGGTACCTGGTTCCGTCAGCAGTGTCATGACAACCCGGATACGCATTTCCGTGTATCGTTAGCACACTTCAACCTGTTCTCGGGTTCGGACCACTCGACGGATGAGGATCCTCCTTTGTTCCGTACCTGTATGCTTCCGATCTTCAAGGAGTGTGAGATCGATGTGGCGCTGCAGGGTCACGACCATACGTATGAGGTAATCGGTCCGGTTGATCCGGATAACCTGACGCCGATCATGGAGGCTATTTCGGATCGTGAAATCGTGGAAGGCGGTACGAACAAGAACATGACGGGTTATAAGAACGGTACGTATTGTACCGATGACGGTACGTTCTATTTCATCGGTGCAACCTGTGGTCACAAGCGCTATTATCCGCATACTCGTCAGCGTATGGAGAACGAGTACACGGATGATTTGTCGAAACTGTTCGACGATAAGCACCACAATGTGCCGAATTACTTTGACTTGTTCACGGGTATGTTCGGTCAGCCGGAAGCTCCGACGTTCACCAAGATTACGGTGAAAGAAGACTGTCTGGAGTTCAACTCGTACACGGCCGATGACGACGAAGGTAATGTGACGCTGATCAATACGATGCGTATCGTACGCAACCGTGAGCACACGGTGACCGATCTGCACGAGGGTGTGGTAACACCGAAGGCGGTGAAAGAGGGAGAGAAGTTCCTGCGTGACGGTCAGCTCTATATCTTGCGCGACGGTCGTATCTTCAACAGCTTAGGACAAGAAACAACCAAATAATTAACCAGCATGAAAAAACTATTCTTCCTATTGACGGCCTGCACAGCAGCGTTGTGCGCGTCAGCAACGGTTCGGTATGTTGCTCCTACGGGCGACAATGCGAACGATGGTTTGAGTTGGGCGACCGCGAAAGCCAGTGTAAAAACGGCAGTTAATGCTTCCTCATCCGGTGATGAAGTGTATGTTGCTGCCGGTACGTATAACGAGACCATATCTTTGAAGGACGGTGTGAGCATCCGCGGTGGTTATAATGCTACAACTGGTACACGGGACATCGAGAATTATAAGTCCATCCTCGATGGTACTGGTCTAGGTAAGTTCCTTATCGTCAAATATGACAACGATTGTACAAACCCGACTCTAATTGAAGGATTAATACTCCAGAATACAGAATATTCAGGTGAAGGCGGTGGCGCGTTCATCCGTGGTAATGTAATTATGGACCATTGTATTGTCCGTAACTGTAAAGGTTCCGGCGGTGGCGGTGTATATGCGAATGCAAGCAATGCAGCTACTCCGGCTATTATCCGTAACACCACTATTGAGTTGTGCGAAGCGACAAGTAGCGGTGGTGGTGCATATCTGTACAAGAACGCCGTGATGGAGAATTGTATTGTACGTGGTAACAGTGGTAAGTACGGTGCTGTTCGTCTGCACAATGCCGGTTGTATCATCCGTAACACCGTGTTGTACAACAACACTTGTTCAGTCGACGGTTGGCCCGGTTCTGCCGGTATTTATAATGAAGCCGGAGGTTTGGTAGAGAACTGTACGGTGGTTAACAACCAAGGCAAGCAATATGCCGGTATTCACTCGGTAGATCAGGTGTATAACTCCGTATTCTGGGGCAACCGTGACGAAGAAGGTGATGCCGATCCGGCTAACTTCATCAGCGGCGAGAGCAACGGCTCGAGTAATAACTGGGCGGATGAAGGATTCGACGGTGAATCGTTCACCTCGTATAGCATGTCGCGTAACAACATGGACGCAGACGGTCCGCAGTTCAACAACCCGACTACGTTTGTCGGTGTTCCGCAGAACGCAGGTGAGATCGCTGCTATGCGCGCAGCCGATTGGTCGCTGCTGACCACGTCTCCGCTGATTGACAAAGGTCGCGCTGACAAAGCACCGGCTACCGATATCTTAGGCGTAGCACGTCCGGTAGGTAACGGGGTAGATGTAGGTGCGTATGAGTACAACCCGAATGCGCAAGTTGTTGCCGTAACGGGTGTGGAGATCTACGAAGACACGCTGTTTGTGATCAAGGAGCAGGTAGTGGGTGCCACCGCTATCATCGCACCGGCGAACGCTACCAACAAACGCCTCCTGTGGGCGATTGACGATCCGACGATCGCTTCGGTAGATGACAACGGCGGTATCACCGGTCTGACCGAAGACACGACCATTGTACGTGTGACGACCGTGGACGGTAATTTTACCGACTTCGCTGTAGTGGTAGTGCTTCCTATTCCGCCGACCAAGTATCCGGATGAGGTGCTGGCTGCCGATACGATGTACAAGCAGGAGGACTATACGGTTCCGTCCTGGATGCCGTTCCTGATTGCGAAAGAGGCTGCGCGTATTGACTCTCTCAACCCGGAGAGCGACCTGCCGAGTATCGCAGGCAAGATCGCTGAGATGAATGCGGCTGCCGGTAAGTTGGTGCCGAAAGAGGAGCCGTATAACATGATCGCCAATATCAACGGTGACCCGTCGACGCGTATGGCGTTTGCATGGTTCACCAACGGAGGTATCGAACAAGGTTTGGTACAGTTGGTAGCGAAAGCGGATGCAGTTGCTGCTGATTTTGAGCAGGGTAATGGGGTCATCACCATCCATGCTACGCCGACAACTACGAAACCGCTGAACTATGCTGTTTCGACATCCGGTATCATTAAGGCGGCTAAGATTGATCCCAAGACCAAGTTCACCTATGTCAGCCATAAGGCGATTGCGGAGAACCTGCAACCGGGGCAAGTATACAGCTGGCGTGTCGGTTTCGCAGGTCACTGGAGTGAGATTGCTCAGTTCCGTACCAAGGACGCCGAGCAAGGTGAATACTCGTTCATCTACATGACGGATAGCCACATTATGGATCAGGAGTATGTGGATAATGCGCGTTGGTGTGCCACCGCGGCTGCGGCTCATGCCGGTGACGCACGTTTCTGCCTGTTCCCGGGTGACTTCGTAGAGACCGGTACGAACGCCAACTCCGAGTGGGAGTGGGAGCGTTGGTTCGAAGAGAGTATCAAACCGGTGATCATGAAGATGCCGATTGTACCGACGGACGGTAACCACGATGACAGCGATAACTTCAACTATACGTACCACTTCAATACCGACAACGCATTCAACCAGACGGCCAAGACCAAACCGCAGTTCGAGGGTATCACGTACAGCTTCGTTTACGGTGACGTGCTGTTCATGGTTTATTCGCTCCAAGACTGGTGGCGTGCCAGCGGTAGTAGTGCTTCGGCGCGTCGTTCGACCTATCTGTCCACCGATCTTAAGAACTGGTTCTACGATCAGGTTGAGGCGCATCCGAATGTCAAATACCGTGTGACATTGGCCCACAAGAATATCTTCTCGGGTTCGGGGCACTCGGTAGATGAGGAGACTCCGATGTTCCGTGACATCATGCTGCCGATCTTCGCAGACTGCCAGATTGACCTCGCTATCCAAGGTCATGACCACTGCTACGAGGTGATTGGTCCGGTTGACCCGTGGACCCGTACGGTTGTTGAGGGCGCGGTAAGCAATGTGGATACGGTTACAGCCGGTGGTCACAGTGCCAACATGACCGGTTACAAAAACGGTGAGTATGTAACGGACGATGGTACGCTCTATTTCATCGGTGCTACCTGCGGTCGCAAACGGTATGATCCGTACAGCCGTGCCAAGATGGAGGAGTACTACAACAAGCACTTGGTACAGAACTATTTCGATCTGTTCACCGGTTTCTTCGGGCAACCGGGTGCTCCGTCGTTCACGAAATTCACGGTGAAAGCGGACTGTATCGAGATGAATTCCTATACAGCGGACAAAAACGGTAATGTCGACCTCATCAATACGATGAGAGTGAAACGTACCACGCCGCACACACCGCCGACCGGTATTGAGAATACCGTAGTGGAGAATGTGAAGGACGGTGAGAAGTTCATTCGTGACGGACAGCTGTTCATCCTCCGAGACGGCAAGGTTTACAACATCATGGGGGTACAGGTTCAGTAAGGACTTATCGGCGGCAAACCCTGAAGGCTTGACCGTATAAGAGAATCAGCTCGCGTTGGCGGGCTGATTCTTTTTGGGATAAGGAGGGTTATACGATGCGCACGTCCACTCCTGCGGCTTTCAGTTTGGAGGTCATGCCGGTCGGGATTGCGCGATCTGTGATGATGGTATCTATCTCTTTGGTGTCAGCGATATGTACGAAACTGCGTTTGTTGAATTTGGACGAGTCAAAGACCGCGATGACCTGGTCGGCTTGCTGAATCATGATCTGGTTGAGCAGCGCTTCCTCCATACTCGGTGTGGAGACTCCGTTTTCAATGGAGAACGAGTCCACGCCCAGGAACAGTTTGTATCGGCTGAAATTACGGAGAACGGACAGGGCCAGCGGGCCGACCATGGAGAGACTCTTGGCGCGTACGTTACCGCCAAGCAGCACGACATCGAAGCGGTTGTACTTGACCAGTTCGGTCGCTATGTTCATGGCGTTGGTCAAGATGCGCAAGTGCTGGAACTTGTCCAGATGTTTGGCGATCTCGAGGGTCGTAGTACCGGAGTCCAGCACAATGAAATCACCTTCCTTGATCATTTGGGTGGCTTCGATTCCGATACGCTCTTTCTCCTTGAAGTTAAACATCTGTTTTTTGGAGATGGCGGTGTCTTCGTTCTGGTTCTCCACCGGCTTGCGCATGGCACCGCCGCGGGTGCGCAGCAGCAGGTGACGGTTTTGAAGGATGGTCAGATCCTTTCGAATCGTCACTTCCGAAATACCGGTATCCCGACTCAATTCGGTAACCAGCACTTCGTCTTTTTGCTCCAATAAGCGCAGAATCAGCGCTCTACGTTCTTTTGCGGAAGATGAGTTCATGGCTATGTAGTTTCAAAATCGAGTGCAAAGGTACGAAATATTTTCGAAATATGCAAATAAAAAAGTTTCGTTCGTGTTTTTCGAAATGTTACGAAATAACATTTTATGTTTCGTAATATATTGAATATATGTGCCTTAGTTGTTAAAATTACGTAAAATATGCTGTAAAACATATAAATATATAGTATATATATGAAAAAAAAGTTGTAACTTTGCACCCGAAATTAGAAATACTATGAAAAAGTTATTCTTCTTCGTTAGCGCCGCACTGGTATTGGCGGCATGTAGCGCCCCTGAGGCAAGTACCGAATCGTCTGCTAATCCGGCGGACAAGATTCTACTGACGGAGTTTAATCCGCAAGTAATCAACAATATCCCCGTTACCTATGTGGAGCGTGCCAAGTTCGACATTATCGATATGCATGCACATGACTATGCTGCGAATGCAGAAGAGGTAGCGCAGTGGTGCGAGACGATGGATAAGGTCGGTGTGCTGAATACGGCGGTTATGCACTGCTCATGGATCGGTCGCCCGTTTGAGGAGTATGTGGAATTGTACGCTCCGTACAAAGACCATTTCCGCTTCTGGTGCTGCTTCGATTATACGGATATTGATACACCGGAAGGAATTGAGGCGGCATGTAAGTTGCTGGAGCGTTATCATAACGAGTTGGGCGCTGTAGGTGTAGGTGAGTTGGGCGACAAAGGCGAAGGTGATACGTATGCTCGTCCGGCAGACGGTAAGGATATTCATATTGACGATCCGCGTATCAAACCGCTGATTCAGAAAGCAGCTGAGCTCAAGATGCCGATCAGTATTCATATCGCAGAGCCGTATTGGATGTATCTGCCTATGGATGAGAAGAATGACGGATTGGTCAATGCGGTTACGTGGCATGTGGATACGACGAACTGCTACGGTTATGACAAGTTGATGGAGACGTTTGAGAATGCCGTACGTGAGAATCCGGAGGCGATTTTCATTGCGTGCCATTACCTGAACATGACGCACGATCTGCCGCGTCTGGGTGCGCTGCTGGATAAGTATCCGAATATGTATTTCGATATCTCGGCACGTGTAGCCGAGTCCGCGCACACGCCGCGCGCTACGCGTGAGTTCCTTATTAAATATCAGGACCGCGTGTTGTTCGGTACGGATAACGGCATGGATGCAGAGATGTATCGTAACATCTTCCGCGTGCTGGAGACGAACGATGAGCACTTCTATGTACCGGAGTACGGATATCATTGGGCACTGTCGGGTTTCAATCTGCCGGATGAGGTGCTCAAGAAGATGTACCACGATAACGCAGAACGAATCTTAACGCAATATAAGTAATGAAAAAGTCACTTTACATTATTGCCGCTGTCCTTTTAGCAGCCTGTGCGCCGAAAGCGGACACAGCGCGTTTGATTTGCGCCGAAGCGGATATGCAGTCGTTCCCGTACAGCGAGAACGGCTTGCGCGTGAGTAAACACCAGACGGTGACTCCGGTAAAAGGAGTGGAAGGTCTGGAGATTGTAGAGACGTATTTCGTGAACGAAGGCAAGCCGGTGACGGTGAAGGGGTATGAGTTGTGCCGCACAGAGGTGGAGGCACAGGACTCGGTCGTATGGTCGCTCCAGCCGAGCAGCACCAACGCCCGTTTGGATTGGGTACTTCCGGTGACAGAGGGATTTGAGAAAGAGAACTACCTGGGCATGAACAACTCCGACTACGGAGGCGGTATCCCGGTAGTGGACTTATGGCAGCGTGATGGCGGTGTGGCGATCGGTCTGTTTGAGCCGGTGCTCCGCATGATCTCGATGCCGGTAGCGTGGAAGCGGTATGACAACAAGGTGTCGATGGCGCTGCACTATAACCTGCCGGAGCCGAAAGAGTTGGCAACAGGCGATACGCTGCGTTGCTTCAAAGCATTCCGCTATACGCACAAAGGAGACTATTTCACGGCACTTCGTACGTTCTCGGAGTACATGCAGGCGAATGAAGGCGTGGAGATGAAACCGTCCGAGCCGGAGGCATTCGAGCCGGTTTGGTGCGCATGGGGATACGGACGTCCGTTCAAGATGAACATGGTATTGGGTACGCTGGACAAAGTAGCGGAACTCGGTTTTACCTGGGTGGACGTAGATGACGGATACCAGATTGCGGAAGGTGATTGGAACACCAATGAACTTTTCCCCGGTGGCGACAAAGACATGCGTCACATCACGGATGAGATTCACAAACGCGGCATGAAGGCCAAACTGTGGTGGGCTCCGTTGGCGGCTGACCCGGATACGAAGCTCGTCAAAGAGCACCCGGAGATGTTGCTGTTGACCGACGAGTGGGCACACGAGTATATCACATGGTGGGACAGTTGGTATCTGTCGCCAATCAATCCTGCGACGGATGCGTATACGAAGGACCTGCTGAAGATGTTCCTGCAGACATGGAACTTCGACGGTTTGAAGATTGACGGTCAGCACCTCAACTGCTGTCTGCCGGATTATAACGAGCATACAGGTTTGGACAATGCATGGGAAGCGCCGGAGAAGATGTACACCTATTACGAGAAGGTGTATAACGAGGCACGTCAGTACAAGCCGAATGCGGTTATTCAGATCTGTCCGTGCGGTTGCGCAGTGAACTACTGGATTGTTCCGCAGATCAATCAGGCGGTGGCGTCCGACCCGATGTCTTCTCGTCAGGTACGTATGAAACGCAAAGCCTATGCGGCGATGGCACCCGGGCTGGCTTACTACGGTGACCATATCGAATTGACGGACGGCGGTGATGATTTTGCTTCGCAGATCGGTACCGGTTCGGTGATTGGTACCAAGTTCACCTATCCGGAGGACAACCCGGATTGGACGGAAGGTCCGTTCAAGTTGACGCCGGAGAAAGAGGCGCTCATCCGCAAATGGATGAAGATCTATAAGGAGAACAACCTGGCTCGTGGTGAGTACCTGAACCTCTACACTTGGGGTTATGACTATCCGGAGGCACACGTGATCCGTCAGAACGATGCGCTCTATTATGCTTTCTATATCGATGATGATCCGGCTTTTGAGGGAGAGATAGAGTTGAAGGGTCTGGATCCCGCGAAGACCTATACGGCTATTGAGTACACGGCGGATGAACCGCGTGAGTTTGAGGTCAGCGGCGCGAATCCGAAGATTGAGGTGGAGTTCACGCGCAACTATCTGCTGAAACTGTCAGAAAACAAATAATCTTTATTCATTAATCATTATTCATTATCATGAAACGAATCCAAGCAATCTTTCTCTGCCTGACGTTGGCGGTAGCAGCATTTGCTGATATCCACGTCAAAGGTAAGGTGATCGACGCCGATGGTGCAGAGCCGATGATCGGTGTGAGTGTTCTGGTGAAAGGATCGTCAACCGGTACGGTTACTGATTTTGACGGTAATTTCCAACTCACGGTGCCTGACAAAGCAACATTGCAATTGTCGTACATCGGCTACAAAACGATTGAAGTTCGTGCCGTAGCCGACATGAACATTATCATGGAGTCGGATGCTCAAATGTTGCAAGAAGTGGTATCTTTGGGTTATTCGGCAGTGAAGCGTGCAGAGTTGAGTTCTGCCGTAGTAACAGTGACTGCAGACGAGTTGACCGATGTGACGACCAGTGACCTCGGTAATATGCTGCAAGGTAAAGTAGCCGGATTGACCGTTTCTAACGCCGGTGGTCAGCCGGGTGATGCGGCTCAGATCCGTATTCGTGGTACAGGTTCTATCAACGCCGGTTCCGCTCCTATCTACGTAGTAGATGGTGTGATGGGCGGTGCGTTCAACCCGAACGACGTAGAGACCATCTCCGTATTGAAAGACGCCGGTTCGACCGGTATCTACGGTGCACAGGGTGCAGGTGGTGTTATCGTAGTAACGACCAAGAGTGGTAAGAAAGGTGACAAAGTGCATGTGGACCTCAAGGCAACAGCCGGTGCCAAGCAGGCATTGTTCGGTAACTACCGCATGATGCGTTCGGCTGAGTTGTACAATTTCCACAGCCAACTCTTCTCGCCGACCGTATTCAAATTGACCTATCCGGAGAGTTTGCTGGATCAAGACTGGAACTGGCAGAACGAGTTCTTCCATACCGGTGTGGTACAGAACTACAACGTAGCTGTTCACGGCGGTTCGGAGCACGTAGGATACTATGTATCGCTCGACTACTTCGGTGAGCAGGGAACGCTCAAATCGACCGGTATGCAGAAGGTGACAGGTCACGCTTCGTTGAAAGCAGACATTACCAAATGGTTGGATATGAATATCAAGGTTGACTTCTCGAAGTCGAGCGTAGATTATGCATCCAGTTGGACGATGTTGGGTGATGCCTTCTTCAAGATGCCGTGGGACTGCCCGTACGCATATGATGAGGCAGGTAACCTGACCAACCAATATGTGATGATCACCAACGGTAAGCGTCCGGACAACGGCCAGAAATGGTGGAGCCAGGAGACCTGGAACTCGTTGCACGGCACGGAGTACAACTACGCTAAGTCGGAGAGCTTCGATTTCGCAGGTGTGCTGCAGTTGAACGTACATTTCACGGATTGGTTGCACTTCTCGACAACGAACACGTTCGGTGCCGGACACTGGTTGAGTTCAACCTATATTGACCCGCGTACCTATGATACGTCGTATCAGAACGGATATCTGGAGAAGAGTGTCGGACAGAGCAAATCGTTCGGCACGACGAACCTCCTGAAAGGTGGTTATCAGTGGGATAAGCACAGCTTCAACGCTATGATCGGTCATGAGTTCAGTATCTGGCAGTCGGAGTATCTGAATGCTTCGGGTGTAGGTATGCCGAACGGTGTACAAGCCTTGAACTCTTCTTCTCCGTTTACCAATGGCGGTTACATCATGCCGGGTAAGGCATTGTCGTTCTTCGTACAGGCCAGCTACGATTATGGCAAGCGTTATTTCATTACGGCTTCGTACCGTACGGAGGCTAACTCCAACTTCGGTAATTTCCACCGTTGGGGTCATTTCCCCTCAGTAGCAGCCAGCTGGTTAATCAGTAACGAGGACTTCATGAAGAACCAGGATGTCGTAAGTTTCTTCAAACTCCGTGCTTCGTACGGTATCACGGGTAACAGTGATATCCCGGCTTACCAGTACCTGTCCACTTATTCGTTGAGCGCGCTCTATCAAGGCAATGTAGCAGCGAGCCCGAGCCGTATGTCTAACCCGGATTTGCACTGGGAGACCGCGAAGATGGCAGCCCTCGGTATCGACCTGACGTTCATCAAACGTATTGAGATGAATATCGACCTCTATCAGACGGATAATACGGAGCTATTGCTCTACGTTCCACTACCGCCATCATCCGGTTTCTACGAGGTAATGAAGAACTCGGGTGCGGTTCGTAACCGTGGTGTTGAGTTCAATATCAACGCGAATGTCATCAATCTGAATGGTTGGCGTTGGGATATCGGTTTCAACATCGGTTTCAACCAGAACCGTGTAACCAGCCTGCCGGATCATACTCCGATCTTCCAACAGGCATCTTCTGTTAACCAGCGTATTGCTGAGGGTGAGGATATCTACACATGGTGGCTCAAAGAGTGGGCAGGTGTGGATCCGACGAATGGTGACCCGCTGTGGTACTGCGTAGATGCAGACGGTAACTACATCCTGGATGCAGCCGGCAACAAGACCACTACCAATGACTACAACAATACGTACGCACATGCAGTGGGCAAAGCGACTCCGTTGTTCTCCGGCGGTTTGAGCACACAACTGAGCTGGAAGGGTATCTTCATTCATATGAACAGCAACTACCAGTACGGTAATACGATTTACAACTACACCCGTCACTCCTCGGATGCCGATGGTGCTTATCTGGGGTACAACCAGCTCTCGATCGAGAACAATAATCTCGGTTGGAGCCGTTGGCAGAACCCGGGTGACAACGCAACACACCCGAAAGCAACCTTGAACGGAAACAAGAACGCCAACCAGATCTCGTCTCGTTATCTCGAGGACGGTTCCTACTTCCGTCTTAAGAACCTGACCGTTGGTTATGACTTCCCGCTGACGCTCATCAGCAAGGCGCACATGACCAAGTGCCGCATCTATTTCTCGGCTGACAACCTCTTCACCGCCTCCAAGTTCTCCGGTATGGACCCGGAAATCACAATGGAGAAATCAACGTACAGTCTCGCTGGCTTCTATTCGGAAAACTATCCTGTCGGACGTACGTTCCAAGGTGGGGTTGAGATCTCTTTCTAAGTTGAATGTTTAAAGTTTAAAGTTGAAAGAATTATGAAAACAAAAGCATTATACTTAACCGTAGCACTCGGAGCAATGCTCGGTTTTAGCAGCTGCAATCTGGACACTTTCCCTTCCGATGAGTTGAACAGTGACCTGTTGCTGCAGGATGCCAAAGGTGCGGAGTATATCATGGATGGATGCTATGCAGTACTGAAGGACGAGGTGGATTTCCTCGGCTACGCTTCCGGTAACTGCTATGTTCGTCACTACTTCCAGTTGGCAGAGTTCCCGGCAGATAACATCTGCTTGTCGGCACACACAACGGACCCGTTGTATGAAGCGACCGCTTATATGATGACCGATGGTCTGAAGAACGTAGGTACGCTTTGGATGGTGGGATACAAGGCTATTTATATGTGCAACACGGTCATCGAGACCTTGGATGAGAGCAAACCGGAGAACAACCAGTTGCTCGGCGAGGCTTATTTCATGCGTGGTTTGATGCACCTGCATATGGTAACGCTGTATGCACAGCCCTATTCGTTCGGCCGTGATAACCTCGGTGTACCTTTGCGCGTTACTACCTCTTCGGAAGGTATCAAGCGTAATACGGTCGGTGAGGTGTATGACCAGATCGTACTGGACCTGCGTAAGGGTGCAGATCTGATGAGCAGCAAGCCGCGTGGCAATGCGGGTTATCCTTGCAAAGAGGCTGCATTGGGCATCCTGAGCCGCGTGTACCTCTATATGGAGGAGTATGACAAGTGTATTGCCACCGTGGATGAGGCGCTCAACGGTGCTGCTCCGGCTTCCAAGTTGGATGGCGATTTCGCTACCTATTTTGCCAATGCAAAGGATCGTCAAGAGACCTTGTTCTGCATCGCACACGAGACAACCGATGACCGTGGTCAGTCTTCAATCGGTTCGATGTACCTCAAAGACGGTATCGGCTGGGGCGAGATTTATCCGTCTGACCCGCTGATGTACCTGTACGAGCGTTATCCGATGGATGTACGCTACACGGCTTACATCCTGCCGCAGTTCTCCGGCGCAGCAGGCAAGAAAGTGTATGTTACTATTCCGGCCAGCGACAGCGATCCCGAGGCTCCGCATATCAAGTACAAAACCAACTTGATTGATAATGCAGGCGACTACTCGTTCAAGGGTTCGGACGGCAACACCTATCCGATCGAGAAACGTATGGTGAACGGTGAGGGCGTAGCCGATCCGGCAGGTCCGTACTACGAGTATCACGCTAACTACATGGGTGAGGACTGTATGGTACGTATCAACAACGATGTGACGCTTCGTACCGGATATACGATTCCGATGATCTTCATCAGCAAGTTCAGCTATCAGGACGGCAACCCGATGTTGAGTTCGCCGGTTCTGTGCCGCTGGGGTGAAGTGATCCTGAACCGTGCAGAGGCTTATGCCCGTACGGGTAAGGATGCGGAGGCATTGGATGACGTGAATGTCATTCGTACCCGTGCCGGTATTCCTACTTTCGCAGTAGGTAACCTCCTGGGCTACGACAACGTGATTGACATCGTGATGGACGAGCGTCGTATGGAGTTGGCATGGGAAGGTCACCGTCACTTTGACATGTGCCGTAACAAACTCAAAATGGATCGCCGTTATGCCGGCGCACAGCCGTACAAGATCGTTGATCCGACCACTGAGCCGCATATTATCTATCCTATCCCGAACAATGAGTGGACCGTTAGCGGTATCCAACAGAACCCGGGATACTAAATGAGTGTTAAAAGTTGAAAGTTGAGAGTTGAAAGAAGTAATAAAGTTTAAAGACGAAAGTTTTATACTATAAACTTCAAACCAGACGACTTCTATAAACTTTAAACTTTCAACTATAAACTATAAAAAGAATCCAATCAACATTATTTATTAACCCATTAAAACACAAAACATTATGAAAGCAAACAAATTTTTTGCTGTAGCGCTTGCAGCGCTGACATTAGGTTTCGTGGCATGTAAAGATAAAGAGCCACAAGCCGACAAACTGAGTCTGAATAAGACAGAAGTTACCATCGCTGTTGGTGAAACTGCTCAGTTGACTGCCAACCTGGACGTTACATGGGCATCCAGTAATGAGGCAGTAGCAACTGTTGACGCAGGTCTGGTTAAGGGTATTGCAGCTGGTGAAGCAAACATCACCGCTAAGGCTGGTGACCAAACGGCAGTATGCAAAATTACGGTAACCGATGGTGGTGTTACTCCTCCGCCTGCTGACATCCCGGAAATCGACGTTACTGACAACAGCCTTGAGGACTGGAAAGCTCTTCCTGCAGACAAAGTCGTTTCTTACGAGTGCCCTGAGAATGCAGCACTGCTTGGCCTGAAGGGCGTTGCAGTTTACGCTACCGAGATGTACATCAACATCCTCGTTGAGCCGAACATGGACGACATCGTTGACCTCGAGTGGGTTCCGTTCCATGTGTACCTCGACGTCGACAATAGCGACCTGACCGGTGGTTATGGCGACGAGTTCACAGACGCTAACTGTGACCTCCTTTGCGAGACAGCTATCTTCGCTTCGGGCGAACCGAACATCTACAATCCTGCTGTCTTCAAATGGTGGGGTGAAGTAGGTGGTTCTGGTTGGTCATGGAAAGACCCTGCAATTGGTGAAGGTGATGCTTCCAACTTCTGGGGCGCTATGATTGGTGAAGGTCAGCTTCCTGTTGGTAACAGCCAGTACGTAGACGGTAAGTTCGAGATCCAACTCCTCCGTGAGTTGCTCGCTACGGCATGCTGGGAAGGCGTTACTCTTAGCAATGAAGAGTTCGGTATCGGCTTCGACATCCAGCAAAACTGGGAATCTGTAGGTATTCTGCCGATTGGCGAAGATACTGAGGCTAATCCTGGCGGCCACGTAGCTAAACTGAAAGTTAAAATTAACAAATAATTTCCGGAATTAGTTAATCTTAACAAACAACACAAATTAAGCTTAATCAATGTTGATTGAAGGTGCCGGTGTGGTGGCACACCGCTCCACACCGGTACCGTTTTTTATCCTTACGTTATGAGAAAGTTTTTCCCCATAGTATTTGCAACTCTGCTATTTGCAGCATGTAATACTCCCGAACCTGAACCGAAAGGCACTACAATCCAGTTCACCGAGACGGATGAGATCTTCCCGAATCCCGAGCGTGGTTTGTTTGTGCAGATTTATTATACTTCAGCGGACCTCAATTCGCATGCGAACGCGACTGTTATCGACCGAAACCGCGAGTCGTCCGCCAAACTTACATTGTATCTGCACTCCTACTATCTGACTGATTACATGGAGTCGGATATTCCCCAAGAGTTCCTCGATCGCTTGGAAACCAATATGAATGCCCTGCGCGAAGGCGGTGCAAAAGTCGTGCTTCGTTTCTCCTATAAAAGCAGTATGGATCAGTCGGCAAGGCCGTGGAACGCTACGCCGGAATATGTTCACCGTCATATAGACCAGTTGACGCCGTACCTGCAGAAGCATTCGGATGTGATTCTGTGTATGCAATGCGGTTTCCTCGGTTCATGGGGGGAATGGTATTACACGGATAACGGCTACAAACAGAACCCCACCAAAGACTCGGATTACGAGATGCGCTGGGAAGTGCTGGAGCATGTGCTTGAAGCACTGCCGGCAGACCGTCAGGTGGCCCTGCGTATACCGGGTTATAAGCGCCGTTATCTCAAGATGCGCGGTGATTCAACATCCTCTCCGCTGACGGCAGAAGAGGCACATAACGGGTCCTACAAGGCACGTATCTGCGGACACAACGACTGTTTTGTTTCGTCCTCCAATGATGTCGGAACCTACATGAACGGAGACATAGATCGTAATTTCTGGGCAGAGGATACCAAATATACCTTGATGGGCGGTGAGACTTGTGAAAAATGTTCGTATTCGAACGGCGTCAACGCTCTCAAAGAAATGGAGAAGTACCACTGGACTTACCTCAACCGCGACTACCGTGAGTCCGTCACCAGTATGTGGCGTCAGGACGGCACGATGGATTCGATCCTTACGCGCCTCGGATATCGCTTGGCGTTGGAGAAAGTGACTTTGACCTCCCAACCGAAAGTGGGAGGTACCTTTGAGGCGCACTGCGTCATGAACAACCGTGGTTTTGCGGCGCCGATGAACGCGCGCGATGTGGAGTTGGTGTTCGTCAATGCCGGCAACCCAAGCGAGAAACATATCTTCAAACAAGATGTGGATCCGCGTTTCTGGATGCCGGGTGAGACCAGTAAGTTCACACTCTCTTGCGTGCTGAAGGATCTGTCGGCAGGCGAGTACAAACTCTACCTCAACCTGCCGGACCCCTATCCGTCCTTGCACGACGACCCGCGGTACTCCATTCGTCTGGCCAACAACGACATGTGGGAGGCAGAGACGGGTTATAACTACATAACAACTATCAATGTTAATGGCCTGCCGGATTAAATACATAGTATTGTTGCTTGCGGTGTCCTACACCATGCACGCTGCGCAATGGTGGGGCGCATCGGTAGGTTTGGGTCATGAACAACCTTACACAAACCTATCGGTATTCGATTTGGCTACACAAGATGCCAATAACCAATTGGTGCCGCTTTTCCTCTCTTCGGAAGGCGAGTATATGTGGAGTGAAGGAGCGTTTGCTTTTGAGGCTGTAAATGGTGACATTAAGGCTTCTAGGCCCCTTACGCGTGTGAAGGCAGGTGAGACGCTCCGTGATGCGTATTTGGCTGCGCAGTTAAAGTATTTCCCGGCGAACGGGATGTTACCGGATACGCTTTTCTTCACTATGCCGCAGTACAACACCTGGATTGAGTTAATGTACAACCAGAACCAGGAAGATATCCTCCACTATGCGCATGCGGTGATTGATAACGGTTTTCCGGTAGGCGTGCTGATGATCGATGATAACTGGCAACGCTATTACGGCAATTTCGATTTTAAGGCAGAACGTTTCCCGGATCCTAAAGGGATGATAGACGAACTCCACGCGTTGGGCTTTAAAGTGATGGTGTGGATTTGTCCGTTTGTCAGTCCTGACTCGCCGGAGTTCCGTGCGTTGGAAGCGAAAGGATACTTATTGCGCAACCCGGACGGGGGTACGGCGATACTCAACTGGTGGAACGGCTATAGTGCTTGTTATGACTTGACCAATCCGGAGGCCGCAGATTATTTTGTGCAAGTGCTCAAGCAGGCGCAGGAGAATTATGGAATTGACGGATTCAAGTTCGATGCGGGAGATAACAATTGCTATGCTTCGACTGCCATCAGCGCCTATGATAAGATGGCAACCAATGTGGATCATACCTCCTCATGGGCGAAGATCGGTTTGTCTTTCCCCTTCAATGAGTACCGTGCATGCTGGAAGATGGGTGGCCAACCTTTAGTACAGCGCTTAGGAGATAAAGACTATAGTTGGGATGCCGTGCGCCAGCTTATTCCGCAGATGTGTGTGGCAGGTCTGATGGGTTATGCCTACGCATGCCCCGATATGATCGGAGGTGGTCAATGGGCGGCATTCCTCAATATCAAGGATGATGAGTTTGACCAAGCGCTCATCGTCCGTTCGGCACAGGTGCATGCCTTGATGCCGATGATGCAGTTCTCCGTAGCTCCGTGGCGCATACTTAGTAAGGAAAACCTCGCTATTGTGCAGAAGATGGCGAAGTTACATGCCGCTTTCGGTCCCTATATAATGACCTATGCGCGTAAAGCGGCGCAAACAGGAGAACCCATCGTTCGGTGCATGGAATATCAATTCCCGCATCAGGGATTTGAGGAGTGCAAAGATCAGTTTATGTTAGGAGATAAGTATCTTGTGGCGCCGGTAGTGGATAACCGTTTAGAGCGCGATGTCCGCTTACCAAAAGGCACTTGGCGTGACGAACAAGGACGTAAATACAAAGGCGGGAAAACCTATCATATACAGGTTCCGCTGGACAGATTGCCTTATTTTGAAAAATTGAAATAGTTATGAAAAACAAATTGTGGTTAGTATTTATCCTCATCACCGTCATCACGTGGGGTGTATGGGGCGCATTCTCCGGGTATCAGATTCAGCACGGTATACCTGATACAGTGACGTATATTATTTGGGCACTGACGATGATTCCGTGCGCGATCACAGCGCTTATCATCAACAAAGGTAAGTTCCTGCACGATTGGAAATCGGCGTTGCTCGGTTGTACAGTCGGTTTGCTCGGTGCCGGTGGACAATTGGCATTGTTCAAGGCCCTGACCTTTGGTCCGACTTATATCGTTTATCCGTTCATTTCCATGTCACCGGTGATCGTGATCACACTCGCTGCTATTTTCCTCAAAGAGCGTGCTACCAAATGGCAGATTGCCGGTATCATCGTCGCTTTGGCAGCTATTCTGTTGCTGTCGTTGGAGTCCGACCAGAGCGGTTCGGTTTCTAACATGGTGCTGATGATCGTACTGGCTTGCCTGGTGTTGCTGGCTTGGGGTATCCAGGGCTTCTTCATGAAGTTTGCCAACAACCATATGGATGCCGAGTCCATCTTCTGCTGGATGGCATTGTCGGGTTTGGTACTCATTCCGGTAGCGTATTTCATGAATGGAGATGCCGCAGCGTTCTTCGCCGGAGAAGAAGTATGGAGCAAAAGCGCGATGTGCTTCGGTATTCAGATCCTGAACTCAATTGGTGCCCTGACGCTCGTGTATGCGTATCGTCACGGCAAGGCAGTGATCGTATCACCGATGGAGGGTCTGTCACCGATGGTAACCGTGCTGCTGTCGTTCATCATCGCGTATATATTCAACGAACCGGTTGAGCCGACCTGGTTCCAGATCTCCGGTATCGGCTGTGCAGCGTTCGCTATGTATGCGTTGTCAAAGTAAAGGTTATAGCTTATTGGTGAAAGGTGATAGTTATGAAAAAGATTCTATTATTCGGAATGATGCTGATGGGCATCTCGGCTTTTGCAGCTCCTCCTTTGACTTATAACGGGGAGGTGCTGGAGTGGAACTATTCGTGGAAGAAAACACAGTGCGGCACACTGGATATCAACGAGAACATCATTGAGGTATCCGGTATTGCTTGTTCACGCGTGACGCCGGGTTTCATCTGGATGCAGAGCGATGAGACGGTGAAGTATATCATTGCAACCGACGAGAAAGGCGAGAAACGGGCCTGCAAAGTGAAGTTCGACAAATCGATTCGCTGGGACTGGGAAGATATGAGCGGCGGTGTGTATAACGACACCAACTACCTGTTCATAGGAGCGTTCGGCGACAACGACGAAACGGACGGTAACTACAGCATCGTCTATTTCAAAGAGCCGGCAATTGACTCAGCCAACACACCCGAGATAACGGTGACACCGCAACAGATCAAGTACGTCTATCCGGACGGTAAGAAGCATAACAACGAGGCGCTGATGTACGACAATGTAGAGAACATGATTTACATCATCACCAAGGTCTATTACGATGTGTGCCAGGTGTTCCGTATTCCGTTCCGCTTGGACTACGGCACTGAGACGCAGACATTGGAGTATGTTTGCGACCTGGGTGTGAAGTCGGACCTGGGTGAAGGAAGTAAGCCGTATAAGGGTTTCCACTTAGTCACCGCAGCGGACATCTCTCCGGACGGTAAGTACATCCTCATCAAGAACCACAATAACATCGTGGCGACTTATTGCTGGGTACTCTATTGGGTGCGTCAGGACGGAGAGAGTGTAGCGGATGCAATCAAACGTCAACCGCAACCCATCAAGGCGTATAATACCTACGAGTGGCAAGGTGAGGCGATTTGTTGGTTGGACGACGACACGTTCTATACCACCTCGGATGCCGATGACGGTAACCCGCCAATCTATAAATTTACCCGCAAGTGGGGAGAAGAGATTGAGTCGATTTCAACGGAGAAAAACAACCGTTTGGTGATGATCGACAAGGTGCTGTACGTGCAGAGTACAGATGGACTTTACACGCTCGACGGCCGACGTGCACAATAAATGAAGCATGGATAAAAAAAAGGAAAAAGCGCCCCAAAAAGCGCTTTTTTCTTGCATATCTCATATTTTATTTGTATCTTTGCACGCTTTTTTGAATTATGGCCAACAAAAGAAAGATAATCAACGACCCTGTTTTCGGGTTCTTGTCTATACCGAATGAACTGGTGTACGACGTGTTACAGCACCCCTACGTGCAGCGTCTGAACCGTATCCGTCAGTTAGGTTTGTCGTACTTGGTTTACCCGGGTGCGCTGCATAGCCGCTTCGGTCATTCGTTAGGCGCGATGCACCTTATGCAAGAGGCGATTCGTTCGCTGCGGCTGAAGGATGTGGAGATCACAGAAGAGGAAGAGACGGCAGCAATGATCGCGATTCTGCTGCACGATATCGGACATGGACCGTTCTCGCATGTGCTGGAGCACACGCTGGTGGATGGTGTGACGCACGAGGACATATCGCTTCTCATGATGGAGCGCATCAACATTGATCTGAACGGTCAATTGGATACAGCGATCGCTATCTTCAAGAACGAGTATCCCAAACATTTCTTACATCAACTCATCTCCAGTCAATTGGACGTGGACCGCATGGATTATCTGTGCCGCGATTCGTTCTTTACGGGCGTGCAGGAAGGTCGTGTGGCGAGTGAGCGTCTGCTTAAGATGCTCGACGTACGCGACGACCGGCTGGTGGTACAGGTAAAGGGTATCTACTCGGTGGAGAAGTTCCTGGTAGCGCGTCGTCTGATGTACTGGCAGGTCTATTTGCACAAGACATCCGTCGCTGCCGAGCAGCATTTGATTAAGATTCTCAGCCGTGCCAAAGAGTTGGCGCAGGACGGAAAAGAGCTGTTCTGCTCACCGGCCCTGCGTTATTTCCTCTACCAGCGCGTGGACTTCTCCATGTTCTCGCCGACCAGCGAGGCTTTGGAGCAATACGCCCTCTTGGACGATAACGATGTGCTGTGCGCCATCAAAGCATGGATCAGCAGTGATGACAAAGTGCTGAGTGCACTGAGCCGCAGTTTCATTAATCGTCGGCTGTTCCGCGGAGAACTGTTGGACGCACCGTTGACCGATGAGCAGAAAAAGGCGCTCAACAAGACCTATGCACAGGCATTGGGAATAGACGAAAAGGACGGCGAGTACCTCTGGTCGGAGCATGTGTCGACCAGTAATACGTATTCAGAAAAGGCCGATTCGATCGACATTTTATACTCCGACGGCACGGTGCGCGACATTGCGCAGGCAAGTGAGATATTGGATCTTGCCGCGCTTACCCGCAAGCCGACAAAACGGTATATTTTTAAATACAGATTGTAATGGAATTTAGTGCACAACAAATAGCTGCTTTATTGGGCGGGGCGTTGTATGGTAATTCGAATGCCCTGGTCAGTGATGTGGCACCGATCGAGCAAGCGCAGGCCAAACACCTGTCGTTTGTTACCGAAGAGAAATACCTGCCGTATTTGGCTACGACCAAAGCGGGCGTGGTGCTTATCACCCGTAGCCTCGTAGAAGGCAAGATCGCTTTTCCTGACGGAGAAGGCAAAGCCGGTGGTGCGTTCATTCTGGTGGAGAACGCACGCGGTGCTATGGGACAGTTGTTGCAACTGGTCTCCAAAGCCATGAACCCGCGCAAGCAGGGCGTGGAACAGCCGTCGTTCATTGCTCAAGGCGTAGCCGTGCCCGACGATGCGTATGTCGGTGCGTTTGCGTATATCGGTCAGAACGTGCGCTTGGGTGCCGGTGTGCAGATATACCCCAACGTCTATATCGGTGACAACGTGACCATCGGAGACAACACGGTGCTGTACGCCGGTGTCAAGGTGTACGCCCATTCGGTGATCGGGAAAGACTGTATCCTCCATGCCGGTGTGGTCATCGGTTCCGACGGCTTTGGTTTCGAACCCGATGCGCAAGGGGTGAACCAAAAGATTCCGCAGATCGGCAATGTCATCATTGAGGACGATGTGGAGATCGGCGCTAATACCACTATCGACCGCGCTATGATGGGTAGCACCATCGTGCGCAAGAATGCCAAGATAGACAACCTCGTCCAGATCGCCCACAATGTGGAGATCGGCGAATCCACTTTCTGCTGTGCCCAAGTGGGTATCGCCGGTAGTTCCAAGGTCGGTAAACATTGCATCTTAGCCGGACAGGTCGGCGTGGCGGGACATATCGAGATCGCGGATAACTGCGTCTTCGGCGCCCAAACAGGCGTTCCCAACTCTATCCGCAAATCCGGTACATACATGGGTTACCCCGCCATCGATGCCGCTACATGGAGACGCGCCGTCGTTCGCTTCAAACAATCAGGTCAACATTAAAATGTTGATATTCATTATAAATTGTTAATTATTAATTATTTTGAGACAGCATACATTAAAAGATAGTTTTACACTCAGTTCGGTAGGTCTGCATACCGGCTTGTATGTGACGGCTACGTTCCATCCGGCACCGGAGAACACCGGTATCCGTCTGCGTCGTGTCGATCTGCCCGGACAACCCTGCCATCAGGCCTTGGCAGACTACGTGTCGGGTACGGAGCGCGGTACGGTGTTGGAGCGCGGTAAATGGAAGATCTCTACCGTGGAGCATGCGCTGAGTGCGCTCTATGCGCTGGGTGTGGATAACTGCATCATTGATGTAGATGCCCCCGAGATGCCTATTCTGGACGGCAGCGCGCGTTTGTTTGTCAAGGAGATTCAACGCGTCGGGTTGGAGGAGCAGAACGCGGAGCAACAGGTTTATGTGGTAACCGAACCGGTAGAGTATATCTCCGAGCACGGTAATTCGATGCGTATTGAGCCCTGTGACCATTATGAGGTCAATGTGACCATTGCCTTTGACTCCAAGTTACTGCGCGAGCAGCATGCGGTGTTGAAGGATCTGAATGATTATGCCAATGATGTGTCGGCGGCCCGTACGTTCTGTTTCGTGCGCGAGATTGAACCCCTGCTGCGTGTAGGCCTTATCAAAGGCGGTGACCTCAAGAACGCGCTCGTCATCTACGAGACGGAGTTGTCGCAGTCCGGTATGGACTATTTCTGTGATAAGTTGGGGCAGCCGCATTTGGATGCCAAGAAACTCGGTTACCTCTCCCCGCTCAATTATCCGAACGAACCGGCACGGCATAAATTGCTCGATGTCATCGGAGATTTATCGCTGCTCGGCCTGCGTCTGCAGGGACGTATCATCGCCTACAAACCCGGTCATACGTTCAATACCCAATGTGTAAGAAGATTTAGAAACCAAATACTGAGTGAATAATGATTAGTCCGTTAGCATATGTGAGCCCGAAGGCACAACTGGGAAAGAATGTCACGGTGGATGCGTTTGCGTATATCGATGATAATGTCATTCTCGGTGACAATTGTCATGTGTTTCCCAATGCCGTGATAGGCTGTATTCCGCAGGACCTCAAGTTCAAAGGGGAGGAGACCTGGACCGTTATCGGCGACAACTGTGTGCTCCGTGAGTTTGTGACCATTCACCGCGGCACGGCTTCGAAAGGCAAGACGGTGGTGGGAAACAACAACCTCATCATGGCATATTGCCATGTGGCGCACGACTGTATCTTGCACGACAACATCATCATGTCCAACTGCACGCAGCTGGCAGGTGAGGTGGAAGTGGACGATTTCGCCATCATCGGAGGCGGCACACTGGTGCACCAGTTCAGTCATATCGGCAGCCATGTGATGATTCAAGGTGGTTCGAAGATCAACAAGGATATCCCGCCGTATATCATCGCCGCACGCGAACCGATTGCGTACTGCGGCATCAACTCGATCGGCCTGAACCGCCGCGGCTTCACACCGGAGCAGATTCATACCATCCAAGAGGTGTATCGCCTTATATATCAAGGAGGTATGAATACTACCCAGGCACTCGATCATATTCTGGCAACCATGCCGCAGAGTGCCGAACGAGACACGATCGTGTCCTTTATTCGAAATTCAACAAGAGGAATAGTAAAAGCATAATTATATATGGAAGAGCAAGAAAGGAGTCTCAATTTTATTGAGCAAATTGTCGAAAAAGACTTGGCAGAAGGAGTGAATAACGGTCGTATCCAGACGCGTTTCCCGCCGGAGCCGAACGGTTACCTGCACATCGGTCACGTGAAGGCTATCTGCATGGACTTCGGTATCGCGGAGAAGTACAACGGCGTGTGCAACCTCCGTTTTGATGACACGAACCCTGCCAAAGAGGATACCGAATACGTAGAGACCATCGAGCGCGATATCCGCTGGCTGGGTTTCAAGTGGGGACAGATCTACTATGCCTCCGACTATTTCCAGCAGCTCTACGACCTCGCTATCCGTTTCATCAAAGCCGGCAAGGCCTACGTAGATGAGCAGACAGCCGAGCAGATCGCCGAGCAGAAAGGTACGCCGACCGAACCCGGTGTGGCTTCGCCGTACCGCGACCGTCCGATCGAAGAGAACCTGCGTCTGTTCGAGGCTATGCAGCGCGGCGAGATAGAGGAAGGTAAGATGGTACTGCGCGCCAAGATTGACATGGCGAACCCGAACATGCACTTCCGTGATCCGATCATGTACCGCATCATCACTTCGCACCCGCACCACCGTACGGGACGCAAATGGAATGTGTACCCGATGTACGATTTTGCACATGGTCAGTCCGACTATTTCGAGGGTGTGACGCACTCGATCTGTACGCTCGAGTTCGAGGTACACCGTCCGCTCTATGACTATTTCATTGACCAGTTCAGCGGTCCGAACTTCTGCGGTTTGTCGCCGTACGGTCCGGACTATCGTCCGAAACAGCGTGAGTTCAACCGCCTCAACATCACCTATACGGTCATGTCGAAGCGTAAGATGCTGCAGCTCGTCAAGGAAGGTCTGGTAGCCGGTTGGGACGATCCGCGTATGCCGACCGTGTGCGGTCTGCGCCGTCGTGGTTATACCCCGCAAGCTATCCGCACGTTCATGGACAAGATCGGTTACACCAAGGTCGAAGGTATGATTGACCAAGGCCTGCTCGAGCACACCATTCGCGAGGACCTCAAAGAGACCGCTCCGCGTGTATGCGCCATCTTCGATCCGGTCAAACTGGTCATCACCAATTACGAAGGTGCAGGCGAGACCATCGTTGCAGAAAACATCGATGGAATCGAGAGTTTAGGTACCCGTGAGATGCGATTCGGACGCGAGTTGTGGATCGAGCGCGGCGACTTCTTGGAAGAGGCGGACAATAAGTTCTACCGTCTCAGCCCGGGCGGTCGTGAGGTACGTCTCAAAGCGTCGTATATCATCCAGGCAACCGGTTGTGAGAAAGATGCAGACGGAAATATCACCACCGTCTATGCTACCTACGACCCGAACAGCAAGTCGGGCACTGAAGGCGGTAACCGTAAGACCAAAGCGACCATCAACTGGGTAGAGTGCAATTCGGCACTCGATGCCGAGGTGCGTCTCTACGACCGTTTGTTCGCGGTAGAGAACCCGAGTGCCGAGGAGGGAGATTTCCGTGACCTGCTCAATCCGGACAGTCTGAAGGTGGTAACAGCGAAAGTGGAAGGTGCGCTCCGCAGCGAGTTGCACGCACCGATTTTTGCCGATGGAATCGAACAAGAGAACCACTATCAGTTGCTCAAACAGGGCTACTTTGTAGTGGATCCGGATACCACGGCAGAACACCTTGTTCTCAACCGTACCTGCTCGCTGAAGGATAATTATCTGAAATAGGAATACCTAGGTTGACTTAGGACTACCTATGCGAACGAGAGTGTTCAACGGCAAAGAGCAGATCTTTTGCGAGTGGCGTCACCGATGGGTACGCCTCACTCCGGAAGAGTGGGTAAGACAACAGTTGCTTCATCGTTTGGTGGAGCAACTGCATTATCCGGCCTCTCTCATTGCCGTGGAAGTGCCGCTTCAATTACCAATCACCAATCACCAATCACCAACTAACGCAAAGCGTTATCGCGCCGATGCGATCGTGTATGATCGCTCCATGCAGCCGATGATGCTCATTGAGTGCAAGGCGGAGACTGTGCCCTTGACGCAAAAAACACTCGATCAGGCGATTGTGTATAACCGTCGGTTGAATGTGCCCTGGCTTATTTTGCACAACGGGCCGCAAACCATCGTGGTGCACCTTTCGGGCGAAGCGATAACCACCTCGGCTACGATCCCTACTTATACGGAGTAATCGGCCGTTTTGCGAAGTTTAGCATCAAAAATCGTCTTTTTTTGAATGAATTTTGCAAAAAAATTTGGTCATATCGTAAAAAAGTCGTACCTTTGCAGGCTTTTTCGTGTAAAAAGCACGTCATTAATATTAACCCGGACACGGATTCGCGTAATCCAAGGTCCACAAAATCAAACAAAAACAAATGGCAACAAAGATTCGTTTGGCTCGTCATGGTCACAAAGACTACGCTTTCTACCACATCGTAGTAGCAGACAGCCGCTCGCCGCGTGACGGCAGAATTATCGAGCGTATCGGTTCGTTCAACCCCAACACTAACCCTGCAGCTGTGATCCTTAACTTCGATCGCGCTCTGTACTGGGTAGGCGTAGGTGCACAGCCGACTGACACCGTACGTACCATCCTTTCGAACGAGGGCGTACTGCTTATGAAGCACCTCAACGGTGGTGTCGCTAAGGGCGCATTCAGTGCAGAAGAGGCACAGAAGCGTTTTGACGCTTGGAAAGCAGAAAAAGATGCTAAGAATGGTAAGATCAGCGCTGCTGAGGCTGACAAGAAGCGTGCTGCCGCTAAGGCTCTCCTCGCTCAAGAGGTAGAGACCAACAAGGCGAAAGCAGCTGCTATCGCTGAGAAGCGTGCCGCTGCTGCCGCTGAGCTCGCTGCTGCAGCTCAAGAGGCTGCTCAGGAAGCTGCTGCCGCTGAGGCAGAGGCTAAGGGCGAAGAGGCTCCCGCAGAGGAAGCAGAGGCTTAAAAAACCATTGCTCGTTAGCAAAAATGAAGTCCGGAACGTAAGTTTCGGGCTTTTTTTGTACAAAAAGCACAAAAGTTTTGCATATATGCAAAAATTATTGTACCTTTGCACACTTTTATCATCCACACCTATGAAGAAAGTAAGTGTCATAATGCCCAATTTTAACCACTCCTCTTATCTGAAGGAGCGGATGGATAGCATCCTGGCGCAGGACTATCCGGATTTTGAGGTGATCCTGTTGGACGATGCATCCACCGATGAGAGTGTGGCGGTCCTGGAGCCTTATACCAAAGACCCGCGGGTGAAGCAACTGATGGTCAATGACCGTAATTCCGGCAACACCTTCCTGCAGTGGGAGAAAGGCTTGGCGTGGGCCACGGGTGAGTATGTGTGGATTGCGGAGAGTGATGATGTAGCCGCTCCGACCTTGCTCTCTACGCTGGTAGAAGCGCTGGAGCAGAAGCATGCGACCGTGGCGTTCTGTCACAGCCAATGGATCGACAGCGACGGTGCAGTTATCGCACGCAGCCGCGACCCACAGTGGGATGCGGATTTCTCGATGGTAGGTGATACCTTCGTTCGGCGCTATCTGCTGGGGTACAACACGATCTGCAATGCTTCGGCGGTGGTCTTCCGGCGTGAGGCGGCCCAAACGGTCGATATGCAGCAGGTGGCACAGTTCACAGCCAGCGGAGACCGCTTGTTCTGGATTCAGATGGCGATGCAGGGACGGGTGGCGTATGTGTCACAGAGCCTGAACAAGTTCCGTCAGCATACGCACAAAGTGTCCGGCGGAGCCGAGTATAACGGCTTGAACATCGTGCAGGACCATGCCATCTACCGTTTGGCGACCGAGCACATGGAACTCAGCGAGCTGGAGAAACGCTGGATTTGCGGCTATCACTGGAAAGCCATGCACCGTCCGACCGTCTCGGAGCAAGGACGGCAGAACGCACTGACGGCATGGAGTGAGGAACCCGAATTCGGACGGTTGTCCTTCTTGTTTTATCTCCTTCACCGAGCTAAAGAGAGATGCTGACCTACCTGCTCAATATCGCATTCGCTATCGCAGCGACGGTGCTCTATATCCAGGCACCGTGGACCTACAGTTACGACTATTGCGTAACGCTGATGGTGCTGTTTATTGTGCAGAACGTCCTCTTTTTTGTGACCAACAAACGCAAGCACTGGTTGGGCTTTGAGTTCTTCTTTGCGTTGTCGTTCTTCCTGGTGAACTTTGTCTATCCGGTCTTCTATGCGCCGACAGAGCGTATCTACTGGTCGTTCTTCAGTTTCGCGTTCAATGACAACTATGTCACACGTGCGACGGCCCTGGCCTATTTCGGCTATGCGTGGTATATGCTGGGTGCTACCCGTATTCTGCAACTACGGCGCGAAGAGCCGACCGAGCCGACTTTCACCATCTCCATGCGGCAGTATATCTGGTTCTTCGGAATCACGATGGTGGCGTGGTTGCTGTTTGTGGCAACCGGCGGCTGGACGGCGCTGCAGAGCGTCTATGCGGACGGACAGAACTTGCGCACAGTAGGTATTTACAGCTATTTCAACAATATCTTCACCATCGGTTGTTACCTGATGGCCATCTTCCTGTTCCGTTTGCCGAAGCAGAAATGGTGGTTCTATCTGCTGGTGATTGCTGCGTTCATGCTCATTCTGCTCTCTGCCGGCAGTCGTCAATTAGCGGTCGGTCTGGCACTGATTCTCATTACGGGATTCAGTCTGTATGTCTATCGTTTCAAATGGTGGCAGGTGTTGACGATGGTAGCCGGTGGGTCTATTGTGCTGTTCCTTGTCATGACGCTGCGTGAGGAGGGATTGGATACCGGTGCATGGCATCAGAAACTGGCGCATCTGAAACTGGAGGAGTTCTGGGATATCTACGAGGACCTCATCATCAACGATGTCAACCTCTTCCGTCTCTTCGGATGGGCGCAGGAGAATGATCTGACCTGGTTCACCGGCATGTCGCTGGACCTCAGTTCGCCGATACCCGGTTTGGCGGGATACATCATCGCGCACTCCGAACTGCCCCCGCAGATGCTGCATGGCGGTGACCTGCCGTCTTACCTTTTCTTAGGACCGAACGCTACATGGGGCACCGGTACGAACATGATCGGTGAGGCCTATCGCTCGTTCGGGGCAGTGGGTACTGCCTTGTCGATGTTCTTGATCGGGGCATGGGTGAAGGAGAGTTATTACCGTGCCGGACAGAGTGTCTATTGGTACTTGATGTATTTCCTGCTGGTCGGTCACGCCCTGATCTACCCGCGTGCTCCGCTGCTCTTCGATCCGCGTCTGGTAACTTGGAGCCTGCTGCTGTTGGCAATCGTCATGGCCATCACCACGCATCAGAATCAAATCGTACAATGGCTCAATCGCTTGGGCACAAAGAAGGAGGGCCGGTCATGAACATCCTCTATTGTATTCCGCATCTCTATAATGCCGGAGGCATGGAGCGGGTGCTGACGCAGAAAGTGAACTGGCTGGTGGCGCATACGGATCATCAGGTGTCTATTGTGACCACGGAGCGGACTCCGGAAGGGAAGCCGACCTGCTGCTTTGCCTTAGACGAGCGGGTACGGGTGACGGAGTTGAACATGGATTTTGATGCCGACTATACGAAGCCGCTCTGGTCCAAATGGGTCGGCCATATGCGTCGTATGCGTGCCTACGAGCGTGCGCTGCGTACGTATATTATGGAGAATAAGATTGACCTATGCATCTCGCTTTGCGGTAAGGAGATTGCGTTCTTGCGTCAGATGCCTTGTCGCACGATCGCGGAAGTGCATTTTGCGATGAACCAGCGGCAGCAGTTACTGATGGCGAACCATAAGGGAGCGATTTGGGCTCTCATGGGACGGATTCGTACCCGTCAGTTGGTGCGCGCCGTGAAGCCGCTGGAGCGATTGGTGGTGCTGACCCGACAAGATCAGGAGGATTGGAACAGAGCCGGGTGCACGAACGTGATCGTCATTCCGAACAGTTGCAGTATGGATGGCAAGAAAGTGCCGATGAAACCGAAGCAAAAAGAGGTATTGGCAGTAGGCCGCTTGCATGAACAGAAGGGTTTTGATATGCTGCTGCAAGCATGGAAGGATATACAAAGTGACGATGTACAAGGTACAAAGGAGTGGACATTACGGATAGTGGGTGAAGGAGATAAACGGGCGGAATTGGAAGCGCAGATCCAAGAGATGGGGTTGCGTAATGTGCAGTTGCCGGGATGTACGGATAAGGTGGAGGACGAGTACGCATCCGCTTCGCTTTTCGTTATGTCTTCCCGGTATGAGGGTCTGCCTTTGGCGCTGATTGAGGCGATGTGGTGCGGGCTGCCATGTGTGGCGTTCGATTGTCCGCAAGGACCGGCTGAACTGTTAGCCGAGAACAGAGGATGGCTCGTTCCGAACGGAGATATCCCGGCGCTGGTTGCGCAGATAGAATACGCTATCACCCATCCGGACGAAGCCGCACAACGGGCACAAAAAGCGCAAACATTTGTACAAACAACCTATAGTGAAGAACAAATCATGCCACAATGGCTACAACTCATACAGTGAACGTCGTTTATGATCATATCATCTATTCGCTGCAGCGCTACGGAGGTATATCGGTAGTGTGGAGTGAGTTGTTGTCCCGTGCGCGGAAGGATAAGGATCTGCAGTTGACCGAACTGGACTACCGTCAGTCTATGCAGCCTCGTTGGCTGGAGCGGTACCGGGTGCCGGACTACAAGGCGCAGACACCGGCTGTTTTTCATTCATCCTATTTCCGCATCTTACCGCAGAAGGGAGTACACAATGTGACCACCGTACACGATCTGACCTATCATTTTTACCGCAGCGGGTTGGCCAAAGCGGTTCATCTGTGGGAAGAGGAACGGGCGTTACGGCATAGTGATGCGGTCATTTGTATCAGCGAGAACACCAAACGCGATGTGTTGCGTTTCTACCCGTGGGTTTCGGAGGACAAGATCCACGTGGTCTATAACGGCGTAGGGGAGGAATTTTATCCGATGAAATCGGTAGAAAAGAAAGGCTACCTGCTCTTTATCGGAAACAGTCAGGTGGCGTACAAACGTTATGATGTAGCGCAGGAAGTGAGCCGGTTGACCGGACTGGAGTTGCGAACAGCAGCCGGGGTGACCCGGGAGCAACTGAACACGATGTACAACGAAGCACTCTGTCTGTTGTACCCGTCGGACTATGAGGGGTTCGGACTGCCTATCCTGGAAGCACAGCGAGCCGGGTGTCCGGTGATTGCCCAGCGGGCATCTTCTGTGCCGGAAGTGATCGGAGCGGACGGACTGATGGTGGCGCATGACACGCCGAAGCGGATGGCCGAGCAGATGGCAGCGATCGTGCGCGAACTCCAATCGCAGTCCACCCAAACGATCGTTGAACAAGGACTGGAGAACGCCAAGCGATTCTCTTGGGACAAGAGTTATGAACAAGTAAAAAATGTATATACGCAATTGATACCATGAAAATATCGATTATAACCATTACCTACAACAGCACCAAGACGGTGCAGCGGGCACTGGCGAGCGTGCAGGGGCAGACGTATGCGGAGATAGAGCACATCATCGTGGATGGCGCTTCGACGGATGGTACGAAAGAGGTGATAGAGAGTTATGCCAAGCTGCATCCGAACGTGCGGTGGGTGTCGGAAAAAGATGAAGGCATTTACAATGCCATCAATAAAGGCATCCGCATGGCGACCGGCGATGTGATCGGGTTCCTGCACTCCGACGATGTGCTGTTTGCGCCCGATTCCATCGAACATATCGCAGCCGCTTTTGCCTCCACCGGGGCGGATGTGGTGTATGGCGATTTGCAGTATTGCCGGGGAAACCGCGTGGTGCGTCATTGGGAGAGTAATGCGTTTAACCCGCGTAGTCTCAAGTACGGTTGGATGCCTCCGCACCCGACGGTGTATGTCCGTAAGAGCGTGTATGACCAAGTGGGCGAGTACGACGAGTGGTTCCGTATCTCGGCGGACTATGACATGATGCTGCGCATCTTCAGTGCCGGGTACAAAACGCACTATATACCGGAAGTGATCGTGTCCATGGAGATCGGCGGAGCGAGCAACAAGAACACCAAGGCCAGGTTGTCCAAGACCCAAGAGGATTATATAGCGCTCAAGAAGAACCATATCGGTGCCGGATACCTTACGGTGGCATGTAAACAACTGCGCAAGGTGCGTCAGTTTCTACGATAAATGACCAATGACCAATCACCAATGTTAAATATTTCCATTGTCTTATATCATCCGAATTGGGAGCAGGAGGTGTTGCCTCTTGTGGAGGAGCTGTTGCGTGTGAAGAGCCTGCATAAGCTGTACCTGCTGGACAACAGCGAAGCGCGGGAGGTGTATCCCAAGACGGTGATCAAGCATTCGAAGTTGCGTTATATGCATATGCCGTCTAATCTCGGGTATGGTCGTGCGCATAACGTCGCGTTACGGGAGAGTGCGTATCGGCGTATTGATCTGCATCTGGTGTTGAACAGCGATATACGCGTGAAAGCGGAGGATATCGACGCGATGCACGACTGGATGATGGTCCACCCTCAGGTGGGACAGTTGATGCCTAAGGTGCTGAATCCCGATGGCACGCAGCAGTATCTGGCCAAGCGTTTGCCGACGCCGTTGGATGTGTTCGGCCGTCGTTTCCTGCCGGCATGGCTCATGGCAAAGCGTAATAAGCGGTATGAGTTGCGCGACAAGGATCTGGAGCGTCCGATCAACGCGCCCTATCTGAGCGGCTGTTTCATGTTACTACGCACCCAAGCGGCAGTAGAGGCAGGACTGTTCGACGAGCGCTATTTTATGTACCCGGAGGATATTGACCTCACGCGCTCGATTCACCGCAACTGGCTCACGCTCTATTATCCGGAATGGACGATCGTGCATGATCATGCGCAGGCATCGTATAAAAACAAACACATGCTTCGGATCCATATCCAAAACATGTGTCGCTATTTCAATAAGTGGGGTTGGCTCTTCGACAGAGAGCGTCGTCTCTTTAATGCCAACCTTTAGCCTTTCGCCTTTAAATCATCATTAACCGGTAGGTCAGGTATCCGCCATAGACGAGCAACAGCAGCGCTCCTGCCCAGCGTTGGATCTTGCGTTCGCGGTTCGTTTTGACAGCGAGCCAGACGATGATACTGCCCAGGGCGGCCATGAGCGCATCCAGTTCAATGCCTTCGTACGAGGGCAGCGGACGGACGACTGCGCTGGTGCCCAGCACAAAGAAGACGTTGAAGATATTACTGCCGATCACATTGCCGAGGGCGATATCGCTGTTCTTCTTGAACGCTGCAATGACGGAAGTCGCCAGTTCGGGTAGGGATGTACCCAGGGCTACAACGGTCAGACCGATGATGGCTTCGCCCACATGGCATAATCGTGCGATTTCAACGGCACTTTTTACAATCAGTTCGCCTCCTACTACCAGTCCTATAAAACCGCCTAACATCAGCGCGATCGCACGGCGTACCGGTATATCCTTGGTGCCGGATTCTTCGCTTTCTGTTTTCTCCGGATGTTTTTTGGCGAAGCGGTAGGTGTTGTAGAGGAAGAATCCGAACATGGTCAGCAGTACCACGCCGCCTACTCGTCCGACGCCCCGATCGGTCTCACCAAAGGGCAGTTGGATAGCCACAAAACTGAGCACCAGCATACCGGCGATGATCGATTGCGGGATATCGTAGTTACGGCTATGTTTCTGCGATGCGATCGGGTAAACCAGGGCCGTGAGGCCGAGGATGACGAAGGTGTTGATGATGTTGGAACCGAGGATGTTCGTCAGTGCCAGATCGGTGGTGCCTTCTGCCACGGAGACCATGTTGACCACAAACTCCGGCATCGAGGTGCCGAACGCGACAACGGTCAGACCGATGACCAGGTCACTGATACCGAAGCGTTTGGCGATAGCGGAAGCGCCGTCTACCAACCAGTCTGCGCCTTTGACCAAGGCTACGAAACCGACTACGATCAGGATGGCGCAGACCCACCAACCGTATGCTAATAATGATTCGATCATTTCAAATTTCAAATTTCAAATTGCACTTTTTGTTACACATTGAATAAGAAGTGCATGATGTCTCCGTCCTGCACGACATAGTCTTTTCCTTCGGTGGCCAGTTTACCGGCAGCGCGGCAGGCAGCTTCGCCTCCAAGCTCGATGAAATCGGCGTATTTGATCACTTCGGCACGAATGAAACCACGCTCAAAATCGGTGTGAATGACTCCGGCACATTGCGGTGCTTTGGCTCCGGCTTTGAACGTCCATGCGCGTACTTCGTCACTACCTGCGGTGAGGAACGTACGGAGGTTGAGCAGGGCATAAGCGGCTTTGATGAGACGGTTGACACCGGACTCCTGCAGACCGATCTCTTCAAGGAACATCTGTCGCTCCTCGTAGGTCTCCAGTTCAGCGATCTCGCTCTCGATCTTAGCGGCGAGCACGAGCACTTGAGCGTCCTCGTCTTTGACCGCTTCGCGTACTTGCTCGACGTAGGCGTTGCCCATTACGGCTGCGGATTCATCGACGTTGCACACGTACATGACAGGTTTGTTGGTGAGCAGGAACAAGTCGCGTGCTGCGGCTTCCTGATCTTTGTTATCCAGTTCAACGGTACGGGCGTTCTTACCTTGCGACAGCGCCTCGCGGTACTTGACGAGCACCTCGAGTTGCAGTTTGGCGTTCTTGTCTCCACCGGCTTTGGCGGCTTTCTCGCATTTCTGAATACGTGCCTCTACGGTCTCGAGGTCCTTGAGTTGCAGTTCGGCATCGATGATCTCTTTGTCGCGCACCGGATTGACCGAACCGTCCACATGCACCACGTTCTCGTCGTCGAAGCATCGGAGCACATGAATGATGGCATCCGTCTCACGGATGTTAGCAAGGAACTTGTTACCGAGTCCTTCACCCTTGCTGGCACCTTTGACGAGGCCGGCTATATCGACTATCTCCACGGTGGTCGGGATGACACCGCGTTCGGGTTTGCACAGTTCACCGAGTTTGATGAGTCGCTCATCGGGAACGGTGATGACTCCTACGTTCGGTTCGATGGTGCAGAACGGGAAGTTCGCACTCTGTGCTTTGGCGTTACTTAAACAATTGAAGAGGGTACTCTTGCCCACATTGGGCAGACCCACTATTCCGCATTGTAATGACATTCTGATTTTGTTTTTTTATTCTACTCGTATAATCTTCTTTCCATCTTGAATCACGACACCCTTGTACGTGTCATCTACCGGTCGGCCCAGCAGGTCGTATGCTTGTCCGTCGTGAGGCGCGTTGAATTCGGTATGCTCGATATCAAGGGGCAGTTCGCCGTTGTACTGAAGCGTGATGTTTTTCAGTTTGGGTTGTCCCCAGGCCATGATGTTCTGCACCTTGAGCGTGTACTTGCCTTTGGCCACGGTGCTCAGGTCCCATACGGCCTCACCGGTCTCACTCACTTCGCCTGCTGCATAATTGGCAGGGAGTGTATAACTCTTGTTCGCACCGGCGAGTGTGAGTTCCCATTGGTGTCCGTTCGGGTACGAACCGTTGACTGTTACGATATACTCGCCCGGGTACTGGAGATAGACGTTCCATTCTGCCCAGCGGTCGGTGTTCTGCGCGTCCGTCGGTCCGAAATCGAAGTAGTCGGTGTTGTACCAGCTCATGTTATCGCTGTAGGCGGTGACGTTGGCTTTGTTGAGGGTAGCCGGGAGAGTGATGGCATCCGAAACAGGCGGTTCGGGCGGGGTGACACCACCACCGGTGACGGTGACGGATGCGTCCAGTTTGTTCATGCCGGTGGCTGCTTCCCACACGTTCGTGTTGGCGAAGCGTACGGCATAACGCGGGTCGGAAGCGATCGATGCGTATGCGTCCGGCAGGTAGAGGTAGAGCTGGTAGGTGCCGTCCGGTACGTTGGTCGGCACGGTCAGTTGCTCGTTGATGGTGGTGACAACGCCGTTCGGCAGCCATGTGCGCGGATCGGAAGCGAGTTGGATGGGGAAGGTGTTATTGCCGCTCTTGAGCACGATGTAGGCGTGGCGCTCATTATAGAGCGGAGCGTAACCGACGTTCTTGAGTTGGAGGTTTACCGACAGTTTGGCACCGGCTGCCACTTGGTCGCTGTAGGTTCCTTTAACCAGTTGGTAGCGGTAACCCATCTTACGGTTCAGCTCGTCGAACGTGCCGTTGTTGCGCCAGTAATTAGTGGTTGTCTCGGCGTAGCCGCTCTGGATAAAAGTCCAGTGGAGTCGGCTCATTTCGGCAGTCGTCTTCTCGTACGTGGCCCATAGTTTGGTCAGGTTGAGGTCTGTTATATCCGTCTCGCCGCCCAGCGGTACATAGAGTGTCTCTTGTGCCAGATAGGGTTTCTCTGTAGCCGTATCGGCATACGTACCCATGTTGTCGTAGTCGTAGAGGAACGCATCGTTGTGGTGTCCCAGACGGGCTTTGGCAGTGCCGGAATAGGCTTCTGCGGCGGTCAGCGGCTGTGTGCTATTTACGTATCCGGTCTTGAACTTCGGTGTACGTAACTGGATGCAGCGGTCAGCCGGTACAGCGGCCAACAGCGAGTCCACGACTAAGCGGCGACTGCTGTTCATCGTCGAGCTCTGGTTGCCGTAGTGCTGGGTGTAGTACCATTCGCCCCATGCACCTACGATACCGGCCTGGAAGCAGAAGATGACGTCTGCATTGGCCTGCCAGTGAGATTTGTACTGCGAGATATGTTGCTTCGCGATGTTCCATTCCGCATCGTTGCCGTCGGACGAATTGGTGTAGGAGAAGCGGATAATGGCTTTCATTCCTTTGCTGCGCAGTACCGCCATATCCTCGTCAAACGCATTGAGCACGGTGCCGGGCAGGGTAGCGGTGGTTTTGAAGTTATCCAGGTAGTAATGCACCAGGATAATCGACATACATTCCGAGGAGATCTTGTTATCCAAGGTGCTCTCTTTGCCCTTGACCGCGTACGGCTTGGAGGTAGTCAGATGACCCTCGAGCATCGTGATGAAACCGCGCTCCGGGTTGGAGAAGATAGTGGTGTTATCCGCGGTGTAGTTGACGGTGGCTGCGGACAAAACAACGGCACAGCACAGGGCTGTGAAAGAGAGAAAAAATCGTTTCATAGCAATATTTTCCAAATATTGGCTGCAAAATTACTGCTTTTTTTTGAATTATGCAAGAATTTTGTGCAAAAAGATAAAATTAGTTTGGCACGGTGTTTGTTTATTGGTGAGTGAACCGGTTTATAAATGAAGTATTAACACGCTAAATCAGGAGGACAAAACGATGATCAAGAAATTAGTTTTAGTAGCCGTAAGTGCTATGCTCGTGCTGAATGTTAGCGCGCGAGAAGTAAGGAAAGGCAAAGGCCAGTGTAAGCAATTTAAGAAAGAGCAGCGGGTTATCATCCTGCGTCAGGGTCGTCCGATGCCGAGGGAGATCCGGTTCGAACAAGCTATGCGCATGAAGCGGTTCGAGGACGCGAGGAGAATGCAATGGGTAGAAGTACGCAAAGCTCCGCCGCGACATCATCGCCATCATGGTCGTAGATAGCAGAAAATCGCATCCTCTCGGGTGCGATTTTCCTTACTTTAGCCGTTAGCCTTTCGACCATTAGCCTTGCGGGTGCTCGGCGTCGTACTGGTCGCCGCAGACCTTCCAGAGGTACGCCTTCATGGTCTTCTTGCCGTCCGCAGCATCCTTCTGCGCGAGGAACGCAGCTTGGTCAGACGATGCGAACTCGAGGCTGTCCTTACGAGCAGCGACTGCTGCTGCGACAGCGGCGAAGCGTACGCGGAGACGCATCTCCTTGGTAGTCACCGGAGTCGAGCGGGTTACGGAGCTCAGGCCGCGCATGTAGAGGCGGGAGCAATCCGGGCTGGTGGTTTCGGCTACACGGTGGGTAGCGAGAATCATCTTCTGGTCACCGGCGTGTTGCGACTTCTTGTTGATTTTGGTGAGGGCACCGCTGACGGTCTTGATCGCGTCAGCCCATTCTACTTTTGCCATTCGCTGCTGGCTATCCTCGTACGTGTGTTAAAACTCTGTTTTAACAGTAAGTACTCGGATGCCCTCGCTCTTCGGTCGGACTATCGTTTCACTAGCAGTCCTCCCGAGGTTTGAAGGCTCCTCTAAGCCAGATGAGAGGGTTTTAATATGTCAAAGATCGCTGCTGCTGTCTTTATCCACGCGCAGCCTCGTGGTTGGTGTTTGCCGGATAGTATCCGGCGTAATGGACAAAGCCTTAGTTTTTCTTTACCCCCTGGTACTCTTCTACCGTTTTGGTGGTAATGGTCGCGGACGCTTTACCCGTGGTGGAGTCGTTCTGCTGAACGTAAGTAGCGGTAGTGGAGATGGTTCTCCATGCTTTGCAACTCGTAGCAGCGATGCAGATTGCGCTAAGGATGAGCGCAAATGTCAATACGTGTTTCTTCATGATTTTGCTGTTCTTTGAGCCAGAGCTCGGTTAATACTTGTTCGTTTTCGGCTGATACGAGGATGCAGCCTTTGCTGTGTTCCGGTTTCGTGCCGCGGTGGAAGCGGATACCGGATCTGTTGGGGACTTGACAGAGGACCGGTAGGAGCCGCTTGAACCGGGGAGAGTTCGTCACTTGCAGTTTGTAGGTGAGAGCCGGGACGAGGTAGTCGGCGTTCTCGAGGGTGCGGGCTACTTCTGTGAGGTACTCTCGGTATGTTCCGGCAGA
>CACZZL010000008.1 GCA_902785605.1 uncultured Bacteroidales bacterium | reverse complement strand
TGTCCGCGGTGTGGCATCGTTGGATAAGATGACATCATCGATATACACCACCGCATCCTCGGTTAATTCTTCCCGATCCGCCATGAAGAAAATAAAATCAACCTGTTCTTTGCCGCTAATATCAAATACCACATCCTGCCACTGACCTGCAACAATCGGCGTCATCGGCGCGACATCGAGATTCTCTCCGTTGTCTGTCACTTTCACGTTGGGCTGATGTGCGTTATTGCGATACATCAAAGCATGCACATACTGATAGCCGGTGACAGGTTCTGCCAGATGAGTGATGGCGCCCGACCAATTGTCGCAGCCCGGAGTACGAACGATCTGCAAACATTTGCAACTGAGGTTTAATCCCTCTTTATAGGGATTGTCCATGATTGTGGACCAACATGAGATATTATCCCACTGCTTGGGATTTTTCTCAAAATTGTCCACCGAGACTTGCGCAGTTGCCGAGAAAGCAATGCAGAACAAAAGTAAAAGTGGAAGTAGTTTCTTCATAACGCTTTATTTTATTTGGAATCGGTATATATTAGCCACGCCGGATTGTACTTCCAGACGTAAGGTATGTTTGCCCTTGTCCAAGGTAAGCGGCACCTCACAGGTCGCCCAACTGCTCATACTTCCGGTGGCAGCCAGTGTGGCAAGAGCAACCGGGTCTTCGTTATCCCACAGGGCAATCTCCGCTTTGCCAAGCGCCGCATAACGGATAGAGACAGACGAACACGGAGCAGCAAGATATATCTGATAATCCACGTACTGGTTCTCCTTCATCGTACTGAGCATCAGTCCCTCACCGTCCGTAGAAGGTCGCACCTGGATCTCGTCCGACGACACCGCCACATACTGCGTAGCGTCTATCGCTCTGTCCGTGCGTAACCACACCGATTGGTCGAACGTCGAGAAACCACAATACACTTGACCGGCATCGGTCAGCTCATACGGAGCCGAATAGGTCAGCAGCGGCATATACGGAAATCCTGCTTTGTACCGCGGAATAAACCATGCGTATCGCTCTACCTTCGTATTCTGCTCCAAGTGGTTAAGCATAGAGCACATGTAGCTCATCTGATCCTCTGCCGAATGAATGGCATACTCTTCCCATGCACAAAACTCGGTCAACCAGATTGGCTTGTTGTACTTCTCAAACATCTCAATATAGTTCTTTACTGCTTGCGGAGAAGCCATGTAACAATGGATAGAAATAGCGTCTACATCATCCAATGAGACATCCGGTTGCGCAAAAAACTCATCCAGCCATTTGATAGGGTCATTATATCCGGACACCGTGCCATAGTTCATCGCAGGAGAGACCAACTTGAGGTTCAACTCTTTCGCCAACGCTACCACCGGTGGCCAGAACTCTGCTGCCTTAGCCGGCGTCATGTTCGCCTGATCTTTCAGGTTTGGCTCGTTAAAAGCCAACATATATTTGGTACTCGGATGAGCCGCCACGTATGCGCGTATCCGATCCGCATTGTAATTACTGCTCCAACACATCGGACAGAACTCTACCCCTTCCTCATCCATCCAGGAAGCAGCAAGACTGTTCTGATCATTTCCCCAGTTATAATCCCACGAGATGGCATCGGTAAGGAGCGGCAGATCGTCCGCCACAGAGAAATTGAAGGCCACACCGCGCTTGGGCGATTTATGCATATTATCCGCGACATTCTTTTCGTCCGGTAGCACGGACGGTGACTCGCAGGCACATAAAATTAATGCAGCCCATATTATGCACAGAATTTTCTTCATTAGTCTAATTCTTCACGTTGATATACGCGTACCCAATCCACTTTCATCAGCACCGGGGAATCAAAGATGCTATCGTCTATAGTACCACCCATTGAACCTCCAAGGGCTAAATTGATGATGATAAAATGCTCTTTATTAAACGGCCAATAGTAATTGTCATCCACATGATCTGCATCCTCCATGACGGTAGCCAACCGTTCACCGTCAATAGTGAAATGAATACGGTCCATGCCGTTATAATCATCCTCTACCCATTCAATACCATACACATGGTACGCTTCTTCCAATCCGTCCATGTAGGAGCGCGACGACCAGTTATTTCCTTTTGTTCCGTTTTTATAAGGCGTGTGGGTAGCAAACGAAGCCATCCGCGGTTGATTACCGACATGCTCAATAATATCTATCTCGCCACACTTAGGCCAACCTACCTTGCTGTAATCATTCCCCATCATCCAGAACGCCGGCCAAGTTCCTCCACCTTTCGGGAACATAATCCGCGCTTCTATCTTGCCATACTTGAAAGCGCGCTTTTCGCGGGAGTTAATACGCGCAGAAGTATATTCGCGATTATTATAATTCTCTTTACGCGCTTCTATTACCAAATTACCATCCTCAATACGCAGGTTCTCCGTTCTGTCAGTATAGTATTGTTTTTCCTGGTTACCTCCACCGGAACCATTCACTTCTATAGACCAGTTTTGAGTATTCAGGGTGGCACCGTCAAACTCATCACTCCAAACCAACACATACTCGCCCCACGTATGATCCACGGCTACGCGAGAAGTCAACTCCTCTAATCCGTTACTGAGGGTAATAACCGCATTACCTCCCTTGAGCGCCGTCACAAGACCTTCCTCTGAGACAGTAGCCACCTCTTCATTCGAAGAGGTCCAGGTGAGCGGCACGTCATAGGTGGAAGTATAAGTGTACTGATACGTTTCACCCTTCTTAAGAGGCACGATAGCCGGAGTCAACGAGAGAGTCTCTCCTTTTGTCCCCACAACATACACCTGGCACTCGGCATAACTGCTACCCAACGTAGCACGTATAGAGGCATACCCGACGCCGACAGCTGTGACAATACCTTTATCTACGGTAGCCACCAGTTCATCAGAAGAGCTCCACACGATGTCTGCTTCATTCGGTTCTACATCGATTATACTCATATCTCCTACCGTCATCTGTAACGTATTATCAGATAACGTAAGCAGGGTTACTTTCTGTTGCTCACAGGCAACGAAGACAAGAGCGGCCAAAGCCAAAAGAAAGATTTTTTTCATAGGTCATTAATTTATAGGGCAAAGCAGGGGCGATCAGACCCCTGCCTGCAAAGATGATTTGATTAGTTTGCTTTCTCGTAAACGAATGCAGCATCTACATCCAGACCGTTGCCGATACCGTTGATCAACAGACCGAGAGAATACCATGCACCCTTAACTTCTTCGTTCCAAGGAGTGTTCCAATCCAGACCAGCGGAGAAGAGATCGGACATCTTATACTCAACTAATGTCCACTCTCCGTTCGTATTGCCGGAAACCTCTTTTGCTACTTCTGCTCCTTCTACATTCGTGCTATAGAGCGTGAATTTAGCTGTTGTGGTAGCATTGTTAGCCGGAGTCTTGTAAACGACAGCCAAGTAGTAGTCACCCGTAATGGCGCTCAAATCAACCGTACGATGGCATACGCGCAAACCGCCGCAGCCAAGTCCCCAACCTTCACCTGTTTGCGATACAAGGCTGATATAACCGTCGTTCTCACCGGTGTGACCGAAGCAGTTCAAACCACCGCCGGCACCTCCGCCAAAGGTATTACCCCAAATCTCCAGAACACAAGTGGTCTCTTGCGGGATAGCGTCTCCCACATACTCACCGTCAATACGGAGGTCTTCTTTCACATTGTTCTTAATGGCCTCGAATGCTGTTTCACCCAAGTTGAATACATAGTAGTTCTTGCCTTCCAACAGTACTTGGAACGGGTTCTCCGGAGTCGCAGCACCTACCTTAACGATGCAACGAGCGCTCTTGTTACCTGCTGTAGCTGTTACGATAGTTTGACCTTCTGCAACAGCCACCACTTTAGCGGACTTACCATCATTTGCCGGAACAACGGATGCAACCGCATCATCATCTACAGTCCATGCTACTGTAGCAGCACCTTCCGGTGTAACAGTTGCTACCAATGTAGCCTCTTGTCCTTCCTCCAAAGTTAATGTCTTTTGATCCAGTTCTACTTTCTCCACCTCTACGGTTTGCGGAGTTTTGTTACATGCAACCAATGCCAAAGCTGCTAATGCAACTGCAAAAATCTTGCTTGCTTTCATGATTTTGTTGAGTTTAAAATTGTTAATTAATTGAATTAATATCCTGGATTTTGCTCCATGAATGTTGGATTGAGTTGACGTTCCTCTTGCGGAATGGGGAACAGTTCATGTTTGCCGGCCACGAACTCCTGCATGTGGTGCTGGGCATCTGCGGTCTCGGTCAATTTATACGCATCCATATGCGCTTTGAGGCCATTACCGTCCACACCTTCCCAGCGAACGAGGTCGAACCAACGGTGACCTTCCATAGCCAGCTCGCAACGGCGCTCGTGACGAAGGGTTGCATCGTTAGCCGCTGCACAAGGAGCCAAGCCTACGCGTGCGCGCACTTCGTCTATATAGGTCTTAGCCGTTCCGGCATCGCCCAGACCCAGGCAAGCCTCTGCGTACATCAGCAGCACGTCGGCATAACGGATCTGTTTATTGTTGAGCGGTCCACGACTCGCGTGTAGACTCCATTTGCCATAGCCACCGCCTACAGCCTTCGGATCGCGGTACATACCATATTTGTTATTAAGCATATTATTGCCCAGATAGTCCTCGTCTGACTGTGGTTGATACGTGGAATCAATTTCTGCCGAAGGAATGAGAATTGCCACATCACGACGGATAGAGTCTGCTGCCTCAAACTCATCGTATAGGTTCTGTGTCGGGTGATTAAAGCCCCAACCACCGCCAATCTTCTCGTTACGGCTGCGCACAAGAATCTGCGTGAAACTGCCGGCTGTATAACCGAATCCCTCGCCATAGTCTCCCCAAGGCACTTCGGCATACTGAATCTCAAATACCGATTCCTGACCGTTCTCTCCGTCTACCGTGAAGTTATCCTCGTAGTTCGGGCACAGGCTATACTCACCCGAAGCCATAATGGAGTCACCCCATGCTTTCGCATCCTTATAGCAGTCTGCCGCACTCTTGCTCAACGGAGACCAGTTACCACCTGACAGGACACCGTGTTTCTGCCAATAGGGCGAAGCCATATACAGGTTCACTTTCATCAGCATCGCTTGTGCAGCACCCTTGGTAGCACGACCCATGTCGGCACCGGCGTATGCGCTCTTGAGCCACAGATAACTATTCGCTTGCTCGAGGTCCGACAGAATCTGCGTATAGACCTCATTAACCGACGCACGAGGCATGCCCCAATCGTCGGATGAACTGAGCACCTTCAGCGGCATTGGCACACCGGCGAACACGCGTACCAAGCGGAAATAGTAGTACGCACGCAGGTAATACACTTCGCCCAATAGACGATTCTTCATCTCGGGCGTGAAATCCGCGTCTATACCCGGTTCCGTCTTGCCGATATACTCCAGCGCCAGATTGCATCGTCCGATACCCTGGTAGTTCGCACGATACCATTGCAGCAACAGGCTGTTCTGGTCCGTCGTACGCCAGTTCTCGATATCGTATGCGTCTGCCATATCGGTTGTACTACCACCACCTTTGATGGCATCATCACTGGCAATATCACCAATGAACCACTCGCTGAAATAGGTGTTGTTAAACTCCCACATCAGCGGGGCATAACAACCCGTTACGTTCTGCACAGCAGCGTCTGTGGAGGTATAGAAATCCTCTAACAGCGTTGTACCCGGTTCAATCTCCGTCAAATAATCCTTGCAACTTGAGAAGGAAAGTACAAAGCCACAAAGTACAATGTACAAAGCTTTTATATTGATTTTCGTTTTCATATTCGTGTTCCTTTCCATTAGAAGTTAGCATTCAAACCAAACGTAAAGGTACGGCTCTGCGGATAGTTTCCGTAGTCCACACCGCCACCCACCTCCGGGTCATAACCTTTGTACTTGGTGATAGTGAACAGGTTAGATGCCGTCGCATAGAAACGCAGGCGGTTGCAACGGAACTTCTGCGTAATGTGCTGCGGCAGGGTATAACCGATCTGCAGGTTCTTCAGACGCAGATAACTACCGTCCTCAATGAAACGAGTCGAGTTCTCCGTATTGGTCGGACTTCCTAAGGGGTTAGGTATCGTACCGTTGCGGTTCTCTAACTCATAGTAGTCGATTCCTTTGCTGAGCATGGAACTGCGTACGGCATCGGTATAACCTACCCACACTTCATCTTTCATATAACTTGCCAACGCATATCCGCTTCCGTCGCCTTCCAACATCTGACGTTGTGCGTTATAAATAGAGTTGCCAGCCACACCTTGGAAGAACAACTGTACATCCACACCGTAGAAATCGGCGCCGAAGTTGAAACCGTACGAGATCTTCGGGAACGGATTACCAATCACCATCTTGTCATCCTCATCCAACTTACCGTCGCCGTTCACATCTTTGTAACGCGCATCTCCGGCATGTACGCCGATTGTCGTAGCGGTATAGGTATAGAGTTGCTCCAGCGCTTCCTCATCCGTCTGATAGACGCCTTCGTATTGATAACCCCAGAACGAATTGAGCGCCATGCCTTCATCTGTCTTGGTGCGGTCACCCCAGAGCGGAGAACCACCGTTCAACTTCGTCAACTCGTTATGCAAGTACGACAGGTTAGCGCCGATATTATAATGGAACTTGCCAACCGTGTTATCGTGGCTGAGCGTGATCTCGACACCCTCGTTGCGGATGTTACCTACGTTGCGTACCGGAGCGTGCATGTTACCCACCTGGGCAGGGGCGTTCACGTACAGAAGCGCATCCTTTGTGTCACGACGGAAATAGTCAATCGATCCGGCTAACTTACCGTTCCAGAAACTGAAGTCAATACCGGCATCCCATTGTTCGTTCGTCTCCCACTTACCGCTCTCATCCACTTGACGCAGTACAGCTGCACCATTGGTAGATATACCGGAATACTGATCTGGGCCGAACGGATAGCTGACGAATACGTTCTCGGCGGAGAACATCGTGTATTGGAACGCAGCCGAACCCACACCGTCGTTACCTACCTGACCGAAACCGGCACGGATCTTGATGTTATCCAACCAGTCCAGTTCCAGATCCCGCATGAACGGTTCCTCGCTCAAACGCCAAGCCAAGGCAGCCGACGGGAAGAAACCCCATGGGTTCTTCGTAAACTTAGACGAAGCGTCTGCACGGAAGTTAACCGTGATCATATAACGGCTGTCGTAGCAATAGAACGCACGGCCGAGGAACGACAGACGACGCGTACGAGCCACACCGTCCGAAGCATAGGTCTGCTTCTGTGTCGTGTTGTTCAAGTACCAGTTACTCGGAATCGGGTTCAGGATTCCCGCACCCGAACCGCCGATGCTGTACGTATTGAACTCCGACCAGGTCTGACCGACCATGACGGAGAAATTATGTTTACCTATCTCGCGCGCATAAGTTGCCGTCGCTTCCTCCAACAGCGTAAGCGAACGCTCCATGCTGGACGAAAGGAAGTTGAGGTCCGATGCGTTATAACTAGTATAGATGTTCGGGTACGTGAACGTGCGGTTGCGAACTACACCATAGTCGGCCGAGATAGCCGCATGGATCGTCAGACCCGTTACCGGCTTGATATCAAAGAACACATCGCCTACAGCACGTTCGGTACGGTTCATCGGCTCGCTGTTAAACGCCATCTGATAGGGGTTGGTCACGTTCTTGAAGTTCGAACCTGCCGAGTAATATTCGCTGATATCCTTGCCGTTCTTGTTCACACTTCCTTGAGGATAGTAAACAGGATCCCACGGAGCCATTGCCAAGGCCGCTGTAATCATGGAAGCACCGGCAGACGAACTATTGTTCATCGCGTTACGTCCGTAGTAGGAGACAAAGGAGAAATGCTCTCCGATCGTCAACCACTCGCGCACCTTGAAATCCGAGTTCAAACGGAGGGTAAAACGGTTGTAGTTACTGCCGACGATCGTTCCCTCTTGTCCGAAATAGGAAGCCGACAACGCATAGTGTCCTTTATCGCTACCGCCGTCAAACGACAAGTTGTAGTTGTGCATGAATGCATTCGCACGGAACACCTCGTCTTGCCAATCGGTCACTTGATCTTCGTATGCAAAATTGATAGGATAATACTCCGAAATCATATTCACATTGGCATTACCTAACTTATAGAGGTTGAGCCAGGGGCGGAAACCGTTGTTCAAATAATAAGCTATCTCCGATGCTCCGTCACGCATAGCGCCGATACGCAGTTCCGTGTCGGCGAAGTCTTTCGCACCCAGCACGTCCATTTTCTTCCAACGGTTCTGGAATCCCCAGTACGCGTCGAAGTTGATGTTCACCTTTCCTTCTCCACCCGACTTGGTGGTGATCAGGATCACACCGTTCGCACCACGGCTACCGTAGATAGCAGCTGCGGAGGCATCTTTCAGGATCTCCATCGACTTGATGTCGGTCGGCGAGAGCCATTTGATATCACTCGTGATTACACCATCGACTACATACAACGGGTCATTACCGCCCAGCGCCGAACCGATACCGCGGATACGGATGGTCGCGCCCTCACCCGGCTGACCGGAGTTACTGGTTACCGTCACACCGGCTGCACGTCCTTGCAACGCCTGATCCAGACCGGATACCGGCGCTTTCAACAGATCGTCCGCCTTGATCGACGTTACCGCACCTGTCAGGTCACTCTTCTTCATCGTACCGTAACCGACGGCGACTACCTCCTGCAGCATCACGTTGTCCGGAGCCAAAGTGACACGAATCGGACCGGCGTTCGCCACTTTCACTTCCTGGCTCTTATAACCCATGAAGCTCACTTGCAGCACATCGCCTACTTTCGCTTGTAACTCGAAGTTACCGTCAAAATCGGTGACTGTACCAATGGTCGTTCCTTTGACAATCACACTCGCACCAATCACCGGATCCGGCTCGTCCTGAGCCATCACCACACCCTTGACCGTCAGGTTCTGCGCCCACATGCCCAGACCTGTCAGCGCCATCAGGGTGAATAGAAAGATTCGTTTTTTCATGTATGAAATTGCTTGTTAAATAATGTTACTCTCATCAAATCCGCTGCTGCCGGCTCCACCACCGGAGTGGTGAACGATAGTGATCGAATCCATGATCACTTGGCTGTTGAGTTGCATAACCTCTGTCTGAGGATTCATATAATTCTTTTTCATAATCGTATTCATCTTTTATAAGGTTATACATTCTCTTATTTTACACGCACGCCTTCGATGGTGTAAACAGCCTCACCACGACGGATGAACAATTGCCCATTCTCGATGTACTTTGTAGCCTCCACAGCGTCTGCTCCGGTCTTTTCAATGCCGGTAGTGGTCTGCTCGTTGTTGATGACGAAGCGAACCTTACGCGGAGCGCTGGACGGACCGGTCTTAGCCAGCGGCAAGTATGCCTTGCCTGCCGGAACATATTGGCCTTCGTAGAGGAAGAATCCGGTCATGTCGTACGAACCTGAGTAGCGCATGCAGAAGATATCTTGCGAAGCACGTACACTCGACACATCCGTACGAACAGGGCAACCTACCAATACGTTACCGCTCATATCCGGATCAGCAGCATCCGTCGGAGCAAAGAGGTAGTTCTGGCCGGCCGTACCTTTCAGGATCACACCCTCGTTAGCCGGGATAACAGCGATTGAAGTCAAGTTTAGAATCTCTTCCGTTCCTGTATTCTCATAGCTTGCTTTGTATGCCGTCAGACCGGACGGAACAGCCAGTTTAACCGGAGCAGCGAACGTAGCCCAACCGCCTGCATCCGTACCTTGTGCCGGATTGGCCGTTACGCCATACGACCAGAAGTAAACGTTGTCGATCACGATCTCTTCCGGACCCGGATCACGGAATGCAATGAACTTAATCCAGCGAATGTTCGTCTTCTGCTCATCTGTCAAGGAAGAGATATCAATATCGAACGACTGCCAGCCGGTATTATTCAAATGGAACCCGCCCGCATGCGTGTCGTTTAGATAAACTTCCGGATAATTGGTGGCAACAGATGACCAGATATCGAAGTGGATATAGTGCATTTGACGAACATCCAGACCCTTGTTAACGCCATCGTTAAAGCCGTCCTTAGCGATGATGGCGTCACTTCCATCATTATTCGTACCCCATGCCACATCCGGCATTTGAGCAGGTGCATTTGTGTTGGTATAAACTAACATATTATCGCCACCTACACTCTGCTCCGAATAACTGATCCAGCTCCAGTTGTTCTTAATAAAACCATGTGCCAATGCGGATTCGTAGGTATCCGAATAAACCGAACGAACAAAGGCTGCATTATGCGTCGGAACCGGAGCGGCCGGCATAGACGGAGTAGCGTAACATACTTGTGCGTCCGACACATTGGTGCCGTCAGAAACCGTTACGGTAAACTCATAACGTACCCCTGCAGTCAGACCCTTGATGTTTTGAGAAGTAGTTTCACCGGCTGTACCGTTAAACTGTACGTTCGTTCCCGCACCCGTGTCACCTTCCGGCTTGTAGTTGACAGAATAACTCAGCAACGCGGCCATGTTATCCGTCGCCGAGACAGCCAGGCGAACAGAGGTTCCGCTCAGTACTGTTGCTACCGGAGCTGCCAATACCGGAGCCTCGTCGTCCGTACATGTAGCATCCCACTTGATGAGACTTGCATCGGGGAATGCATTGAACGAAGACAGGTCATTACCTCCGCTCGATTGATCACGGAAGAGATCAACACCCTTGTTGACAAAACTTATGTTACGGAAGTTGGTTGCGGTAAAAGTAATATATGCAGAACCAAATCCTTCTGTCGAAACATGCCAAGCACCGGATGCTGCATTAAACGTATAGGAAGACTCTCCGTTTACATTAGTTAATGTTAATCCCGTACCCACATATACATTATTACCGCGGATCTTGTTTCCTGCAGAACCTTCGAAAAGTATCTTGTACTCATTTTCATTATCCGTTTTCGAGATGGTTAAATAGAGTGTTCTGCTTTGAGTATCCGTCACGGGAGTACTGCAATAAGCAGTACGCTCGGCCTCAAAGTTAGCCACCAGAGCGGTATTCTCCGTTACTTCTAATACATATGTTGCGGAGGTCGAGACCTCAACACCGGACTTAGTCCAATTAATAAAACTATAACCGGAGTTCGGTGTGGCTGTGAAGGTTACTTCCGTACCGGTAGTAACGAGAGTTACATCATCGTCTCCCACTTTAGCGGAAGCGGAACCCATCGTTCCATTATTCACGCTTACCGAAACACTCTTGTTTCCGGATTCAGCTTTCCAGAAATAAACGTTATCAATAGCTACTTTGCCGGTAATTGCATCTAATGCCTCAAATTTAAACCAACGGACGTTATTAATATTTGCACCTGCCACGAACTCGTTTAAGGGGATATCATAACTTTGCCATCCCTCTCCGTTATGAGACAAGCGTAAGTCACCTGTTCTGGCGCCATCGTTGATACGAACAAGAATGGTGGCACATGCCTGCAAGGACCAAATATCTATATGCAGATTTTTCATATCTGCTGCGTACACACCTTTATGGCCTGCATCATTCGGATCGCTGTAGCCCGTAGCCGCAATAATAGCGTTGGCTCCGTCATCGTACATTCCCCATGTGGTATATACAGGGGCAGAGCCGGAACGATCATAAATCAGGCAATTGTCGCCGCCGATATTCTTCTCTTCATACAGAGGCATGCCGGCAAAACCGTCTTTATCAAAGGAGTGCGCCAAGATATTGGGGAAGGCATCGCAATAAATCGCCAGAACATCTTTTCCGGTTGCGCTGGGAGTAGGTGCTGCCGTTTGCGGCATGGTCATATCGTCTGCCGTGCTGGCATTAACAACGATCGCATTGGACTGATTTCCAATAGCATCCAAAGCGGTTATAGTAAAACTATAATCGGTACCTTCTGACAAATCATCAATTGTAATAATTCCTGCAGCGGCCGTGCAGTTATGGTCGATGCCATGACCGGTGTCTTTAACACGGTAAATCGTCACAGCGCCTTCCGCATCGGTGGCACTAACGGCTATCTGCACTTGAGAATCAGTAGGCGTACCGCTTAAAGCTGCACTTGCCAATACCGGGGCGTTCACATCATAACCTTCTGCCGGTTGACCATACACTTCGAACTCCCACATGGAGATACCATATGCAAAATCCGCCTGCACAGCTTCTCGTGCAAATAGCTTCACATAGCGGCCAACCTTACCCGGGCTATACGTATATTCATTATAATCCGCGTCCGTATTTCCTGCTTTGGGCGTTGCATTATAACTGTCAATCTCTACCCATGAATCGTTGTTGGGAGAGGTATAGAAACTGTAATTTTTAGGAGTAGCGCCTTCAAAAAGCGTCTTGATGGAACTGATCTCATAGAACGCGCCCAAATCAACTACCCACCAGTCTTCAGCCATATCCTTATAGGTAGGATAGTGTTTTGCTCCTCCACCGGAAGCCCAACGCGAGCCCTTGTTGCCGTCATTGGCCTCTGCTTTCGGAAGAGCCGTTGCACCTGCATATGTCGGCATATTCTTCGCTAGGTTAACACCATCGAACTTGCGATATACTGTAAAGGTGTAAGTTGTACCTTGACAAACCAATGTGAACTGACTGCGGGCTTTGGTAAAATTACTTAACGGGAAACTGGCACCGGCTCCTACATGCGTAAAATCAATAGAGCACGCGCCAAACTCAGCCGAAGGACAGCCAACCCAAATATTGCCATTCTCTATGCGCTTACCGCCAAAACCATCGGCAATAGCCGGAGAAATATGCAGTTTGTAGGAATCGCCGCTATTCTGCAACCATTCTACGTTCGGCCAGTCAATAACCTCAACTGTAAGCGTCTTACTATCTGCGGCATAATCATCATTCTCAGCTACACTAACCGTGATCGTTGCTGTACCGGCACCGACTGCAGTCACCAAACCCGTATTGGAAACAGTTGCTACATCTCCTGCATTGGACGAATAACTGATTGATCCGCTTCCTGCAGCCTTATCGGCTACAATCTGGAAGGTCTCCGCCGTTGCATCAATCTCCAACGTCTTGGAGGTGGCGTTAAGGCTCAATTCAGGATCGGCTTTCGAGGTACAAGCAGAGCTCACATCAACATTAAAAATCTGAGCACCCATAATATCCGAACCTCCTTGTGCTTGAGAACGTCTTGCAACTAAATAAACTTGGATTAATCCGGTTGGGTATGTATCCCACTCAACTTCTTTTTGTAGAACTCCATTTTCCACAGACCAACCTCCTAAATCCGTATTAGCAGGAACGTTAAAGTTACTTGTACTACCTCCTCCTGCATTCTCCAGAGTAGCCACATACAAGCCAGTTATGGTGCTAGTGGTACTCGTTAGTTTAAAAAGAGTCTTATTTGTCGTACCAACTCTAGAAGCAGTAAATGTTAAATTCTGCCCATTAGAAGAAGTCCATTCTCCTGCTGTACTTCCAGTATGATCGCCTGTTAATACTGTCTCGCAATACTGAGTCGACCATCCCATCACGCTTGCGCATAGGAGCGCAAATAATAAGGTTAATTTTTTCATGTTATTATTATTTTTAGTTGATTATTTGCAAGTTATTGGCTAACTGCTCCACGCTGCTGGCGCCGACGAGGACGGAGGTCACGCCGTCTTGCTCCAGAATCCACGAGAGGGCTTCCTGGGCGATGGTCCGGCCGTTGGCCTTACCCTGTGCCTCCAGATGATGCAGGTACTCCAGCAACTCCGGCGTTCTGCGTTCCGACTTGAGGAAATGCTCCTGCGCCATGCGGCTGTCGGACGGGATGCCGTTCAGGTACCGGTCGGTCAACAGACCCTGTGCCAGGGGCGAATAAGCAATAAAGCCGATTCCCTGCTCGCGGCAGAAATCCAGGATCCCTTCCTCGATCGGCTCGCGGTTCAGCATGTTGAGCCGTCCCTGATAGATGAGCAACGGCACATCGTGCTCTTTCAAATATTGCGTTGCCGCCTTCAGCGGCTCCAGCGGCCAGTTCGAGATACCCACGTACAGCGCCTTGCCCATTCGTACCGCGTCCACCAATGCCTGCAGCGTCTCCTCAATCGGTGTGTTCGGGTCATATCGATGCGAGTAGAACAGGTCCACATAGTCCAGTTTCATTCGTTTGAGCGACTGGTCCAGACTCGACAACAGGTACTTGCGACTACCCCACTCACCGTAAGGACCGTCCCACATCAGATAGCCCGCCTTGGTCGAGATGAACAGCTCATCGCGGTACGGACGAAAATCCTGCTCCATCAACCGGCCGAACGTCTCCTCGGCACTACCCGCCGGTACCCCGTAGTTGTTCGCAAAATCAAAATGCGTCACCCCGTGGTCAAACGCATAACGGGTGATGGCACGGCTCCGCTCCATCGGAGCATCGTCACCGAAATTATGCCAAAAGCCAAGACTGACTTTCGGAAGCAACACACCGCTCCTGCCGCAACGGTTATACATCGTCGGCTGAGCGTATCGTTCTGTAGAAGCTGTGTAGAGATTTGCTGTAGTCATGGTACATGTTGTTTGTTTCAATTCGACTGCAAAGTTACTGCTTTTTCCGTATATACGCAAGCGTTCCTTTATGCAATACAACACAAAAGTACGTTATAGTACGTATATTTTTACTGATTATGAGCAGGTTAATTTGTGTCAAAAACAAAAAAAAGTACGTAAAATATTTGCGTATATCAAAAAAATGTCGTACCTTTGCAGCGTCAATTTTTACACATTATGACCAAACGCATTATTTTCTGCTCTATTTGGGCGCTGCTGACTTTGGCGTCCGCATCTGCCGACACGCTCGACTCCCTTCTGACTGTGCTCGAATCCGAAGTAACGCACTCGGACCTCTATATTGCCCGTAAGCAGGCGCGTATCGATTCTCTCTGTGCCGTTCGTCCCATGACTCCGGATCTCGAACTGCGTATCGCGCAGGAGTACCAGCATTTTCAGAGCGATTCCTCCCGGGCATGGTTCCTCAAACAGCAGGATGCGGACGAACCTATTCGTACGGAAGCGTTCATCGGCATGGTCAAACTGCTGGCCTCGTCCGGTCATTATAGCAACGCCACCGCCCTGCTCGACAAAGAGGGAATGCCGTCCATCAGCAGCGTTGAGGGGTACAAGATGGCATGGTTGCTGTACAGCGATGCGGCTGCCAATGCCCAAGTGCCGCTTTTCCAGGACGAGGCCAAAGAGCGGGCGCAGCAGTACTACGACTCCATGATGGTCGCCCTCGAGAAGGATGCACCCTTCAACGAAGAGAGCGCCTTATGGCTCGCGTCTTACCGCGCACAGGAGAAGAACAACTGGGTCGAAGCCATCCGATACAACGGGCAACTGCTTGACCGCTACACGCCCGAAGACCATATGTACGCCATTCTCGCCTATGGACAAGCCATTCTCTATGAGCAGGCGGGAGACCTCAATAAACGCAAGGAATGGCTCGTTCGCTCCGCCATCACCGACGTGCGTTGCGGCATCACCGACAACGGCTCTTCCTGGATCGTGGCGCAGGACTGCTTTGACGACGGCCAACTGGAGCGCGCGTACAACCTGAGCGATTACTCGCTCACCAACGCCACGTTCTTCAACGCTCCTACCCGTTTCATCCAGATCTTCACACCCGGCCACCTCATCGCGGCGCGGTACGAACATGAGCTCCGGCAGTCCTCCATCCGCCTCACCTTCGCCCTCATCAGCCTGGCTGTTGTGCTCATTCTGCTCGTGTTCGGTGTCATCTACACCCGCCGTCAGAACAGGCGGTTATACGCCCTCAACCAGGAGATGAAACAGATGAACGAACAACTGCGCACCATCAACCGCCAACTCAAAGAGGCCGATAAGGTCAAAGAGCAGTACATCTGCCGGTACCTGGAGGTTTATAGCGATTATATCCGCCGTCTCACCACCATGGCTCGCAAAGCCGGAGAACGGGATGCGGCAGCGTTCATGGACCGCGAGATGGAGAATTTCTACCGCTCGTTCGATGACACGTTCCTCTCTATCTACGGCACCTTCGTCCAGGACTTCAACGCCCTGCTCAAACCCGAGGCACGGGTCACACCAAAACCCGGAGAACGGATGACGGTCGAGATGCGAATCTTCGCGCTTATCCTGCTGGGAATCAATAGTTCCGCCAAGATTGCCGAACTGCTCTGCTACAGTCCCAACACCATCTCCAACTACCGCGTCAAGATGAAAAACGCGGCCCTGGGTGACCGCGACACTTTCGAGCAACGCGTCCGACAAATCGGCACAATCGCATAAAAAATTTCATTTTTTTGCCGAAAAATTTGGTCAATCCAAAAAATTGTAGTAATTTTGCACGCTTTTTCACAAGAAAAAGGCTAACATGTTTAACTTTTAACGGGATTTCGATATACCGATATAACGATATAACGTTATAACGAAATATTGTCTCCCACCCAAAAATTCTACCACAATGGCAGAAAATCTTTCTCTCCAGAACTTCGACTGGGATGCCTATGAAGCACAACAGCAAGGCACAAAAAACGAAGAAGAAATCCAAAAGTATAATGACACCCTGAGCGCCATCAAGGACAACGAAGTCGTTGAGGGTACGGTCATCGCACTCAACAAACGTGAAGTCGTTGTGAACGTTGGTTACAAATCCGACGGTATCGTTCCGGCTTCTGAGTTCCGTTACAACCCCGAGCTCAAAGTAGGCGACAAAGTAGAAGTCTACATCAAGAGCCAGGAGGACAAGAAAGGCCAGCTCGTGCTCTCTCACAACGAGGCACGTACCGCTAAGGCTTGGGATCGCGTTAACGAGGCTTACAACGCAGGTGAGATCGTTACCGGTTACATCAAATGGCGTTCGAAAGGCGGCATGATCGTGGACGTACTCGGCATGGAAGCCTTCCTCCCGGGTAGCCAGATCGACGTGAAGCCGGTTCGCGACTACGACATCCTCGTCGGCAAGACGATGGAGTTCAAGATCGTTAAACTCAATCCGGAATTCCGCAACGTCGTTGTTTCCCACAAAGCTCTCATCGAGGCTGAACTCGAGGCTCAAAAGGCTGAGATCGTCGGCAAACTCGAGAAGGGTCAGGTACTCGAAGGTACGGTTAAGAACATCACCAACTACGGTGTCTTCATCGACCTCGGAGGCGTGGATGGTCTTATCCACATCACCGACCTCAGCTGGGGACGCGTTAACGACCCGCACGAGCTGCTGCAACTCGACCAGAAGATCAACGTCGTTATCCTCGACTTCGATGAGGAGAAGAAGCGTATCGCTCTCGGTCTCAAGCAGTTGACTCCGCACCCGTGGGATGCACTCGATCCGAACCTCAAAGTAGGTGACAAGGTACACGGTAAGGTTGTTGTGATGGCTGATTACGGCGCATTCGTCGAGATCGCAGAAGGCGTAGAAGGCCTTGTTCACGTATCCGAGATGAGCTGGAGCCAGCACCTCCGTTCCGCTAACGACTTCCTCAAAGTCGGCGACGAGGTAGATGCTGTTATCCTGACTCTCGACCGCGCTGAGCGTNGAGATGAGCTGGAGCCAGCACCTCCGTTCCGCTAACGACTTCCTCAAAGTCGGCGACGAGGTAGATGCTGTTATCCTGACTCTCGACCGCGCTGAGCGTAAGATGTCCCTCGGTATCAAGCAACTCAAGGCTGATCCGTGGGCTAACGTGGAGACCAAGTACGCAGTTGGCACTCGCCACTGGGCTAAGGTTCGTAACTTCACCAACTTCGGTGTCTTTGTAGAGATCGAGGAAGGCGTTGACGGCCTGATCCACATCAGCGACCTCAGCTGGACCAAGAAGATCAAACACCCGAATGAGTTCACCCAGATCGGCGCACAGATCGAAGTTGTCGTTCTCGACATCGACGTAGCTAACCGCCGTCTCTCCCTCGGTCACAAACAACTCGAGGAGAACCCGTGGGAAGAGCTCGAGGCTAAGTTCGGCGTAGATACCATCGTTAATGGTAAGGTTGTTGAACTGACCGACAAGGGCGCTGTCGTTTCGCTCGAGGACGGCGTGGAGGCATTCTGACGCTAAGCGTATCCTCGTTTCGCACCTCCGCACATGGGAGGAGCGCAAGGAGGCAGCTCCGAAGGCAGCTAAGAAAGCCGCTAAGGCTGAAGAACCCGCTCTCGACCTGCCGAAGGTAGAGAAGACCACCCTCGGTGATCTCTCTGCGCTCGCAGACCTCAAGGCTTCCATGGAAGCAGAGGCAGAGAAGCCGGCTAAGAAAGCTGCTGCTAAGAAAGCAACCAAAAAAGAGGAGTAATCATTCCTTTGGGATTTAATGTGAGGAGTAGTTCTTCGGAACTGCTCCTCTTCTTTTTCTACCTATTTTCGCATAAAAATGCATTTTTTTCTTGCATATATCGCAAAAAAGCAGTACCTTTGCAGCCAAAAGTTGCAAAGATAACAAAATTAACGATTAAAATACTCGATATTATGCCGCAGATTAGTACGTTTTACGGAATCATCATTTTTATGAACTTTCAGGATCATGCTCCTGCTCATTTCCATGCCTGGTATGGCGATTACAAGATTATGGTCAGCATTAAAGATGGTGTGGTGAAAGGCGAGATGCCCGGACGTGCTTTGCGCATGATACTTGAGTGGCTGGATTTGCACCGTGACGAACTGTTGGAGAATTGGGATCGTGCTCAGAACGGTGATATGGTAAAGCATATTGTACCTTTAAAATAATACGATTATGGATTTTCTGGAAATTACAAAAGCACAGTACGTTGGCGACCACAAGATTCATCTGTGGTTCAATAACAATGTGGACAGGGTGGTCGATTTCAGCGACAAGTTGAAAGGTGCCGCTTTTGAACCCTTGCGCGATTTGACGTTCTTTAAGAACTTCCACATCGCGTATAATACGATTGAGTGGGCGAACGGTGCAGATTTTGCACCTGAGTATTTGCTCACTTGTTAATACCGTCCCCTCTCCGAGACGTAAAAATAGGAGCAATGTAGGCTCTGCCCCGCAATCTTGACCGATTAAAAAACAACACTAAACAAAAAAATACCGCCTATGATAAAAAACGATTAAAAGGCAACATACATAAAATTATAGCGTTTTAGCTCAAATACTTGGGTCTAAGAAAGCTGGACACTTATCTTAAGACTTAAAACACACCAAGGAACAAGCCAAAATGCTCACGTTGAAGCGTGGGCTTTGTTCGTATAGATTTGGTGTGTTAGGTAGTCCAGCAAATCCTTTAGACCCAGATTGAAGCAGCTTAGCTCCACGCTCTTTTTATGCGCCTCACTCTCATCCCTATGCGAGCTAACGGAGTATTCGAAAAGCCGTTAAGTGAGTAGAAAAACACAAATTAAATGCATTTATTTATGTTTAACAAAAAACTGATTATTGCATCCATGACGATGGTATGCATGTTTACAATGACATCTTGCTTTGGTCCGAAGAAGATGACACAAAGAATTGTCCCTAAGGCGATTAACACTATCAACTCTGTAGGTTTAGATGAGTTAAATCTCAAGCACGGAACAGATTACACAATAGTAAATACAGTAACCGCTGATGCCACTATTTTCTATTCCGAACAGAAGAAAGGAGAACAGATTACAGTAAAAGAGGAAAACGGTGAATTTAAACTCGTTTATCGTTGGGACAATGAGGATTACAAATGGAAACTTGTTGATTACGAAGGTATAGCACGCTTCGGCTTCCTCACAAACGATTATGGAAGCGTATCGTTGAGAGATCCGGCTCCAGAAGATGTCGTTCGTAAATTGGCTATTTACCGTGTTATCAATGCATCTAAAGTACGGGGCGCAGATGGTATAATAGAACCCGTAATTTCGACTAACATTGAACAACGTGGTAAGGAAATAGTACTCAAGACCACCGTTTCTGCCAAACTCATCAAACTGAAAACAGACGCTAAATAATTCGAACTACCATGAAAAGTAAATTTATTCTTGCCTTTATGGCTTTAGTGGCAATGACAGCCACCTCTTGTTCGTCTTCGAGTAAAGCAGTTGCTCCTGCTCAGCCACAAGTGCAAACAATCAATCTCGCTCTTGTTGAAAATCCGCAAGCAGACAAATATGCAAATCTTGAGTATGGAATCCGCCTTAATGTGCAAGACGGACGTGCTGACAAACGACTTATCCAAGTCTATGACGCAGCCGCTACGAGTAAACCCACCGTTAATGTTAATCCAGGAATTGGTTCTTTTGTGCCGGAAAGTATGCGCCGTTATATGCGTACGATGGGTTTCAATATGGACGCAGATGTCGCTACGGATTATTTGATGCAAATTACAATTAAGGAGTTCCATACCGACTGGTTGTCTGGTATAGGATGGAATGGAACGGTAATCATGGACATAAAGATCTTTGACCATAACCGTGCAATCGTTTATCCGACTACAGAAGTCGCTGGCCGAGCAAGTGTTTATGGTAGCGCACAGTCCATTTCGTACGCTCAGCAAGCCATCAACAAAGCTTATGCCGCTGCTCTTGCAGACATTGACTGGGATCGTGTAGCATATTTCCTGCATCGTTCTGAAGACCCCAAACAAGAGGCTAATAAGAAAGTCACAGGCGAAGGCAATACAGCTTTGGAACATATTGCTGTGCATTGGAATGTAAATTCTCGACCACAGGGAGCTGATGTGTCCTGGCGTGTCATTTCTCAAACACCCGAAGTTAAGAACCAGAATTACAAGTATCTGGAGACAACTCCGTACGAAGGAACCGAGACTATCAATATCAAAGGTTTGACCTATAACAATGCCGGAAATGTGCAAATCGAAATCAAATGTGAGAAGAAAGGATACTACTCGCAGACTAAAAAGATAGATATTCTTTCTATTATTGATGACAACGATGTTAGTTATATGTTCAGATTAGTACCCGAAGATTAATGAAACGGATTCTTTTAGCCTTGTGTGCTATATGTCCTCTATTTGCCTATTCCGACATAATTGTAACATTCAATAATGGAAACATTGAGGATGTAACGGTAGTATCTATCGGAGTAGAAGAGGTTGCGTACATGAAAGGCAATGCTCAAAAAACGATAGCTTCTTCAGAGGTAGAAGGCGTGCTTTATGATGATGGCAGATTTGTATCTCCACCAAAGAAATCGGTTGCAACTGAATCATATGAAAGTACACATGATGATTCATGGGCTGTAGAGAATGTGCCTTCTGAAGATTCTCAAACAACTTCTAACCGCCGCACAAAACGCGAAAAAAGAGAACGTAGTGGAGGTAACTCAGAGGTTGGACAAGCCTTCAAAGATGCAGGAGTTGCAATTAAAGATGCATTTACTACCATGTTTGATGCTATGGGAAGAAAAAAAGACAAAAGTTCTTCTGATAAAACGAATACAGAAACGGACTCTAATCAAAGTTCTCCGGCATCAGAAGATGGTTGGTAAATTTCAACATCTCTCTATTTATAAACAAAGGGTAGTCCTAACGGGTTACCTTTTGTTTTACTAATTATTCTTGTTTCTTCTTGGTAGTTGTCGGTGTTTGTCAAACGTCGCCTTTTTCGTCTATTGCGTCGGGATTTAATCCTGACAATCGGCTTTGCCGTTTCTTCTTTGTATTACAGGTGTCTAGTTGACACCGCTCCACACCCGCAGTCGATGTTTTCCATTTCGCAATCATCTCGAACATGCCCATAGGACACCCATACCATGAGCGCTAAAAAAAGTAAAAATTTGCACTGAGACTTTGAGACTATGAGACTTTAAAGTCCCAAAGTCCCATAATCTCACATCATTTTTTGATTTGTCAGTATTGTCAGTTCTGTCAGTTTCCTTTTCTAAACTGACAGAACTGACAGAACTGACATGGTTAATTTTTATTAATTCACGCCTGATTGCACCTAAAATCGTTAGTTGTTCTTAGTCATTCTTGGTGGTCCGTTAACCATTCTCGTGGGTATTTCGAGGCTATGCCGTTCGCATTACGTTCGCATCCCGAACGTGCCCGTACGATGCCATTACCGCAAGTACGCAAAAAAGATAAAAAGTTAAAAGTATGCGATTTCCTAGAAACATAGACACTCGTCCTGAAAAAGTTGACGCCAATAAAAATATGCAAAAAAAACGTCCAAATCTTGCAAATTTGGAAAATTTGTTGTAACTTTGCAGCCGATTAACAAACTAAATCCTAATACATATGAAACGAATCTTCTCCCTTTTGCTTTTCGTAAGCATTGCTTCCTCTATGGTTTTTGCAGACGCTTATCGCGATGCGTTAATGAATTACGTGAACAGATCGCAAGATGATATCGACCGGATTCCGCAGGCGTTAGGCTCAATTCTGCAGATGACGTTCCCGGATGATTCGGCGAAAGTAACGCAGATCATGACGGAATATGTCTCTACGCAGGCCGCTGAAGATTTAGCGGATATCTATGAACCCGTCTTTCGCAAATATGTATCGCTTGATGATCTCAATGAATTGGAAAACTTATATAGCGATCCTCGTTATCAAGGGATGATGCAGCGCTCCGCCAAGGTGCTATCAGAAGTGAAACAATCGCCGGAGTATGCGCAGTTCATCACCTATTTCTCTACTGCTATGCGAAAGATAGCGCTCGGCGACAAACCGGAACCGCTACCCGTTAATGCTTCTATTTCGGAGGAATACCGTCAATTATTCCATACCTACTATGTAGAGTCGCAAATAGGCGAGGCGATGAACGGAGCATTCAAACCGATTGTGGGGGTGCTGGAGCAATCGCTGACTGATAACGGAATCAAGAATGCAAAAACTATTGTGGCATCTGTGATGACCTATATCTCTGACAATATGGAGACGCTTTTCTTGAATATATTCAGCAAAGCATTTACACAAGAAGACCTCCATCTACTGATAGAGGCGTCTGCTTCACCGGCGCAGAAACATACGATGGAAGCAACCAAGGAGATTGTCTCTAATCCTGTGGCTTTATCCGTTTCTCTTATGACCAAGATGTCCACATGGCTCCAAGGGCATTATCCGGCATATGCCGAACCGTTCAACAAGGTGCTCGAAGAGCTCAAGAGAATGCAATAATTGTCGCAAACAAAAATAATGCTAATCCTTGATGCGGCACTTCACGGTTGAATTAGAGCGGTTGTAGCGACTACCCGACTACTCGTCCTGCTTTGCAGGGATATGGAAGAGGACGGTGAGTTTGATGCCGACGAAGAAGTTCTGCGCCCGGTTGCGGTTATTGAGCGTGGAGTTGAGCGGATGGGACATCTGCCATTTCTCCACCTGCATGAAGTTGGAGTCATCCAGCCATGCTTGTGTGCCCGTATAGGGCAGCCACAGCAAGCCGTAGTCCGCGAACACGCCCAAGCGGCACTCGACCGCGGGTTCGGGTTGCTCTTCGGGCAGGATGATCTCTTCCATTGGAGCGGCAGACAGGCTGTCCAGCGTATCGGTCGGAGCGACCGTGTGACGACGCATCGTGACATCGCCCAGGTTAACCCCCAGTTCAAGACTGAGACGGGTGTCGAACTTATAAACGATGCGTTCTTTCTTCTGCTCGTAGGGCACATCGAAGCGCAGCGCATGGTTGGTCATGTCCTCAAACGGTACGAAGTACCGGTCGTAGATCGCGTCATCTGTGACGCGGGTGCGGCAGAGGGTGTTACCGAAGAGCGGCGCGCCGATCTTGACACCACCCAGAAGGTAGAACCCACCCCATGTACCACCGACCAGCACGGGCAGTTCGACGTACCCCAAGCGGCTGCGGTCCGAGCGAACGTTGGTCGATTGGACGATACAGGGCGTGCCTTGCGAATCGATGATGTTATTGGTTGTATGGATCGTACGTTTATGCTCCGTATCCTGCCACATAAAACCGGCTCCCACATTGAGCAGGAAATGGTTCTTCTGATACTGGTACAGCAGACCGATGCCGGCACCGTAACCGAAGCCCCATTGGAAATCCGTGTTGCCGAACGGGATATGCGAGTACATACCCTCGCCGTAGATGAGGATGCTGTGCGGGCCGTACTTGGGCTTACGCGGCACAGAGTCCACCTTGACCGTATCCGGCACGATGATCGTATCCGGCTTCACGATGGTGTCGATGCGGGGAATCGAATCGGTCGTGTAGTTGGAGAAATAGCCGAACGAGCAGCTGGTCGGAACGGGTCGTCCGTCGGCGCTCTGGCGTGCCGAGGAGGCGTCAATCACGCTCATCTGGAACGGTTCGCCGGACGAGGTGACGGTGATGACGTCGTTCTTGTTTCGGTTATCCATATTGAGCACGGCATAGGACCACCCGGGAGCATCCTCTACGGTCTTGAACACCGTTGAATCGAGCGGCGCGCCGTCTATTTGGAAATTAGCAATGTTAGAACTCGGCGTCAGCACATGGAACCAGCACCATTGGGAGTCACCAAGACGCTTGTACTGCACCTGTTTGGAACCGGCCGTGAGGGGCGGTAACTGCGTACCTCCGGCTTCGTTACGATGGCCGGAGATCTGGAAGACCTGAACCGGTTGATCCCGATGAATGAAACGCACCTCGTTATCGCCCATGTACCAGAACTCCGTATCTCCGGTCTCCAGGTCGGTGATACACACACCTTCCCACTTGAGCCCGTGACCGATGGCGATATAATCCGTTCCCAACAGGGACGAAGGCACCATCTGATCTGCTACGGCATCCTCGCCGTAATAGTCCTGATAAGGCGACATGGAGTCGTCCATCGTGTTGACTACTACCGGTTTGTCGGCTTCAATATGCGTACCGGCGATATGACTCTCCGCCTGTTTGCTATCCGCGCGGAACGAGTACACCTCACCACGGTTGAGTGTCACTTGGCGCGGGATGAGTTGGTTATCGCCAAACAGCAATTGCGTCGGCGTGACGATCACGACCGTACTATCTTCCGTCGCGATAATCTGCGCACTCGAGTACGCGTTGCGATAGGTCTCGTGCTTGGGGAACGAGTTCGAGTTGCGATACGTGTTCTGTCCCGCCAGACGAAAATCTGTACCCAGGGCGTTCTCGGCCTTGAGCGTATAGGTCTCGCTATTGACACCCGTCATCTGCACATACGCGCCGATGGGTTGATCAGAAACAATGCACAAGGCATTGGTATTCACGCGGTTATGATAAGCTGCGAAGCGCTCCATGAACGCGGTATAATCGGCAGCCAGCACCACTTCTTGGAACCCGTCCGGGGCGATATGGAAAGTCTGCGGAGCAAAGTGCTCATTCGCCGGCATACAAATCGTGACCTCAGCCGGTTCGGTTTGGGTCACCAGGTAAAGACGCAGGGACATGTCCTTGCTGTGCTGCGCCATCTCGGGGGCTGCGAACCAGAACTGCCGACCGAGTTGAGCCTGTGCTCCCATCGTGCACAAGAGAGCGCACAAGAGGTATATATGTTTGATAGTGTGTTTCATAGCTTACTCAACGATGATACGGATTACACGGTATTTCTCATCCAGCGGTTTCTTCACGCCTGTCGGGGTGAACACGAGCACGTACATGCTTCGTATATCCGGCACACGCAAGTCCAATTTGGCATGCACGCAAGGTGCGTACGTTCCTGTTTGTACCAAGTTTCCTGCCATGTCGTACAGCCAATAGGTGCCGACCGTGTTGGTGGACAATTCCACTACCGGGTTCTCTTTGGGCACCAGACGCGGGGTGACATCGACGTACGGGTTGTTCCCATCCATCATGTCGGTCTTATCAATTGGCGTGGGCTCCATCGGACAGGTGAGGAACGTCTTGCCGTCATCGGTACGGGTCAGCAGAGCCTGGTACTGATAAGTAGCGTGCGTAGTATGCGTCTCATCGGTCCACAGGTCGTGCGGCAGGTAGATGTAGTAGTTGTTCTCTCCTTCCAACTCGACGCCGTCACGCAACCACGCCACGTGGCTGAAGGTGTAACCGCCGTTGTAGGTGTCGTTGACGAGCGAGATGACGTCATCCCAATGCTGCTCGGTAATCCACGACGGATAGAGCACCGTGAAGGGTTGAGCATTCAGTTGGAGCGTGTTGCCGCAGATATCGCTGACAGAGAGACTGACCGTGTAGGTGTCATCCGGACGCGGGTAACGGCTACGATCGGTCGGGTCTGCAGGCATCGGCACATCGAGGATGATCGGCGAAGCGGACGCACGCTGTCTGGCAACCGTGATGGTCGTATCGCGGAACGGCATGGTATTGCGTGCCGCATTGGTGAAATGCACGGAGTACTCGCTGATCTCACCGGCCGTGAGCGTCAGTTCAATCGGCAGCGTCGGTGCGTCGGCACAGACAGTCGGCACTTGGAACGAGCCCTGTACCGGTTCACAGTAATAAACAATGGTGACCGAAGCAGTCGATGCACAACCGGAGTTAAGCGGTTCGAAACGAATATCGTCAATCGCAAAATCGTTGCCGTTATGGTCGGTGTTCTGGTTGTAGATGGTGAGCGTAGCGGTTGTGCTCTCGCCGCTGTACCACACTTCGTAGTAACGTGACCAGTCGTAGAGGACGGTCGGCGAGTGGAAGATCTCACCCAATTGATCGCCGTTGACCGAAAACTGCAGCAGAGCGTACTTGCCGTGCTTATTGGAGGCGAGGCAGGACATCACTTGTGCAGAGAACGTGTAATAGGTATGCGGGGTGACGGTTACCTGCTGCTGCCACACGACGGCATTGGCCCAGTTGGCACCATCCACGATCATCATCAGACCGCTGCCACCATACGCAGGAGCGGTAGCAGCATCAGGCGCGCTACTCGATTCCCAGAACTTATTGACGGCATCGTTGATGGAATATTCGCCGGAGGTACCGGTCGGTTTGAAGCCGGGACGATAAAACATATCCGATGTAAAATCCTTGTTCCCCTCTTCAAAATCGCCGTTGATGACCAAGTTGCTTTTTCCCAAAGAGTTGGTGGAATAACCCGTCACGGTGTAGGTGGTCGTCTCAGTCGGAGAAGCGTATATCTTATTATCCGCAGTCTGTATCAAGCCGTCTGCCGGCGACCACTCGTAGTAGTCAGCGCCGGTAGCCCACAGTTGCACCGTATCGCCCGGGCCAATCACGGTGTCAGGACGAACGACGAGGTTAGGAGTTGGCAATACAAACAACTCTACTAACAGCACGCTGTCCGAACCGTATTGGTTGGTGAGGGTCTTGGTCAACTTCGTACCGGAAACAGTCCCTTCGGGGAAGACGAGTCCGGTCTCCAGATGGGTGTACGGCAGTTCGTCCGCACAAATAGCATCTGCAAAGCGCGTGGTATCCACCGATTCGAACACCGTGATCTTCACCGTTCGGGTATCGCAAAGGATATTCAGCGGCTCGAAGATGATCTCGTCGATAGCAAAATCATTCCCATACCCGTCGCTGTTCTGGTTGAGAATAGTCAACTGTGCGGTTGTGTTATTGCCGCTGTACCACACTTCGTAGTAACGCGACCATTCATAGAGCGCAGTCGGTGAATGGAAGATATCGCCCAATTGCTCGCCGTTGACCGAGAACTGCAGTAAGGCATAGCTACCTGTCTGATTCGAGATGAGGCAGGACATGACCTGCGTCGAAAACGCATAATAGGTATTGGGCTCTACTGCAACCTCCTGCTGCCAAATCATTACATTAGGTCTGTCATATCCGTCAATAACCATCATCTGTCCGCTACCACCGTATGCGTAGCCGACATCCGATGTCCCCCAGAAAGAGCCTACCTGATCCGCTACCGTATATTCACCCCAACTGACCCATCCTCCGGTACCGGGACGAGGTGCGATATAGTTCAGGTCTGTCGTGAATCCTGTATTGCCGGCTTCAAAATCACCATTGACCACGAGGTTGCTACCTAACAGTCCTTTCTTATAACTGGAAACGGTATAGGTGATCGTATTAACCGGATTGGCGTACAAGTCTCCATCCGCTGTTGTAGAAAGATAGGTTGTCGGACTCCATGTGATATAATCCGAACCGGTAGCCCACATAGGCACCGATGCGCCGGTATGAACAATCGTATCCGGACGGGTCTCCATCGGAAGACAACCGGTGCTCTGCAAGTGGAGGATACAAATACTGTCACATCCATCCGCTGCCGGTATGGTGTCGCGGTATTCGCCCGGAACAGTAAACGTCATCGGAGTCGTTTCTCCGGGCCGGAAATGGTTCTCCCATGTATAGACGGAATTCTCCAGGAAGACCGCTTCTACCTCGGACAAATAGTACGCACCGTAGTTCGAGAAGAAACCATAGGTGCTAGAACCGCTATAATCACCTTCCGACACACCCATCTGGAAGAAGCCCGAAGTACATTCTACCACATAGGAAGCATCGGAAGAAGCGGTCCGCTGCAGACGCGCATAGTAATACTCCTCCGTCGCATCCACCGGCTGGAACGAGGAGGCAGAGATCGCTGTGCCGTTCAGCAAGAAATGGGATATATTCTTCTTCTCTGTAATCAAGTTAATGCTCACGCTCATACCGCTGGAGAAAGTCTTATAACCGGCTATATTCGAACCGGTACAGTGAACCTGCGGTACCACCGTTCCTCCTAATTCCCCGCTAGACCCGGAGGAAGTTAATACCTGAAAGACCATAATAGGCAGGTCGGATTCGATACGCATGGCATTGCGGCCGTACATGGAAACAACTTCATAATCTCCTTTGTTCATCGAGAACGAATCGCCTTGGGAAGTAGTGACAGTCGTGTTGTCATGCATCGCAAAAATGGTGCAGTACTCATAGTAACCACCTCCGCATACAATCACAAAATCCGTTCCGGCAAAGTCGGTCGGCACTATCTGCTCGCCTACTGTATCGGCACTACCGTTGGTATAAACGGAGTCATCGTTGGAAGTTACAGCAATCGGTTTGGTAGAGGTAATGGTCGTCCCGACTAGATTATCTGTCGCATTTTGCGAATAGGCAGCGACCGCGTATGTCTGGCCTTTCTGCAGCGTAACAGTGATCGGTCCTATTCCGGCAGTACCGTCCGCTTTTAAGATAGCGGCAGAAGGGTTGATGGTCACTACTGTGTTGTTCTCAGACGCCACGATATGGAAACTGTGTCGCGAGCCTTCAAACGAGCCTCCACTTCCGTTGTTAAAGGATTTCTGTCCGGTGATGAGGAAGTTCGTACCCAACGCGTTCCTTCCTTTTAAGGTAAATGCTTCAGAGTTATCTCCATCCACCTGAAAATAGCACTCGATCTTACTGGTCGAAGAAACGAACAGACCGCGATCAGAAATCTGGTTAAAAGGCGTGGTGATAGATGCGTCACCGGCTGTTTTGTTGCTCGCCATCTGGATATTGGCGTACCCACCCTTCGGCACAGTTTGCACAATCGGCGTGAACGATGAATTGGCCGGCATGGAGATGGTAACGGTTGCATCTTCTTCGAACGCGAAGATGACCATACGGTACGGACTGGATTCTCCGTGGATACAGTTGAAATAAGGTGCAGCAAACCAAAACTTCGTGTCTTGTTGGGCATACAACGCAGTCGTACCACAGAGTAATAAAAAGAGTAGACTAAGTAGATATTTTTTCATTCAATTGAATTGTTTGTTCACGGTTATTTGTTAACAGCCCGCAAAATTACTACTTTTTTTGCACATATGCAAATATATTTGTGATTTTATTGTCGATTATTAAGGAAAGGAAACTTTTTTTTGTTTATATGGGTGAAAAGTTATAATTTTGCGGAAAATTATGCCTATGAAAAAGATCTACATGATAGTTGCCGGCATGCTGCTGGCTATGACGGTGTCCGCTCAATTGGCATGGGACACAGAGATGAGCAAGAGTGATTTTGAGAACGCCCAGACCGTTATCTCTAAGACTGATAACGTCAGTTTCTCCAATCCGGTGTTAGGTGTCGGAGGCGGTTTGTCCGTTGGTAAGATATCTGTATTCAGTACCTACGATGACGAGTGTGTGATCGCGTTATCGCAGACCGGTATCGCAGAGACCTTAAGCTTCTCTTGGCAAGGCGGTAGTAACGGTACGTTCAGTGTGTACCAGTCAGCCGACCACAACAACTGGTCGTTGGTGGTATCCAAAGAGGGTAACACCATCTCGACCGACACCCAGGAAGAAGTGGCTTTGGCAACGACGACGCGTTACCTGAAGTTCGCGGCGAGCGCCCACACCGCAGTGGTATTCCGTAAGATCAAAGTGACGGAGCTGAAGAAACTGAGTGCGGGTACGGACGAGTGGCCGTTCGGTAGTGGCATGGTGGATGATGCCGACGGGACGAAGACGGTGAACATCACGTGGACGAACATCGTGGCAGAGGTTAGTTCGACCGACCCGCATTTCTCGGCATCGTTGAGCACTATCGGTCAGAAGAACCTGATTGAGCAGACGACGCAACTGACCATTCGTTATTCGCACAGCGAGGCCGGTCAGCACAGCGGTGAGATCGTGCTAGCCGGTGAGGGCAAGGAAGTGCGTATTGCCGTGAGCGGAGAAACGAAGAAATACGACCAGACGTTGACGTGGATTCAGAACTTAGTCGAGTGCACAGCGGGTGATCATGTGCTACTGAATGCGTTCAGTTCGTCCGCGCTGGAAGTGGTGTACGAGAGTTCGGACGAGAGCGTGGCGTACGTGGAGAACGGTGAAGTGGTGATTGTGTGTGCCGGTGAAGTGACGTTGACCGCGACCCAACCGGGTAACTATAAGTTCAACGCAGCCGAGCCGATCAGCAAGACGCTGACGATCCGCAAAGCGGACCCGATGATTGGTGTGACGGTAGGCGATCTGACCTATGGTCAGGCCTTGAGCGAAGCACTCATTGAGGAGCAACTGGGCAAGGTAGAAGGTACGTTCAGTTGGGTAGATCAAGACCCGAGCAGCATTCTGGATGCAGGCGATTATGCTCTGAAGGTTCTTTTCACGCCGAATGACCTGTGTCTGTACAACACCCGTGAACTGCCCGTAGCGCTCCATATCAACAAAGCTGCTCAGTTCATCACGTGGGAGAACCAGGAGACCGAACTGACGGTAGGTCAATCGATCCCGTCTTCTGCGGTCCTCAGTTCGGGCCTGGAGATCACGTACGCGTATACGGAGTGTCTGCTGTCCATCGAGAACGGCATGATCACCCCGGAGAACGAAGGCGAAGTGACGGTGGTGGCTTATCACCCGGGTAACAACAACTACCTGCCGACAACGGTTATCATGACGGTGTTCCAGATCGCAGCCGGTGAGCCGACGAACGTGGAGAGTATTCAGCAGTCAGCAGTCAGTAGTCAGAAAGTGATTATCGACGGTGTGCCGTACATCGTGACTGAAAGGACGAAGTACGATATGAAGGGGATGAAAAATGAAAAATGAAAAATGACCTCGCAATGAGGTCATTTTTTATGGGTTACGGGTGACGGGTTACCGGTTACGGGAGCGGCTAAAGAGACTTGATATATTTGTCGGCCTCGATTGCCGCTTTGGCACCTGAGCCGGCAGCCACGACGGCCTGACGGTAATGCGGGTCGGCACAATCGCCGGCAGCAAAGACACCGGGAAGAGGGGTTACGGGTGAGGGGTTACCGGTTACGGGTTGATAGCACTGCGTGCTATGTCCTTCGGTGATGATGTAGCCTTCGGGGTCAAGGGCAATGAAATCCCTGAAGAGGCCGGTGTTGGGATGGTGTCCGATCGCCAAGAAGAATCCGTCGATAGCGATGTGTTTGATAGCCTCGTCGGGCTCCCCTTTGCGGAAGATGAGATCGGCACCTTGCACCTTTCCTTCTCCGGTCAGTTGGAGGGTGTTGTGCTCAAAGAGCACCTCAATCTTGGGATTATTGAGTACACGCTGTTGCATGATCTCGGACGCGCGCAGGTACGGTTTGCGCACGATCATATATACTTTCTCGCACAGGCCTGCGAGGTAGTTCGCTTCCTCACACGCCGTGTCGCCGCCACCTACGACCGCTACCGTTTTCTTGCGGTAGAAGAATCCGTCACAGGTCGCACACGCACTCACGCCGCGGCCGCGGTACGTACGCTCGGACTCGATACCCAGGTACTTGGCACTCGCGCCGGTAGCGATGATGACCGCATCCGCTTCATAGAGGTCTGTGTCTTCGACCCAGACTTTATGGGTTACGGGTGACGGGTTACCGGTTACGGGAGCGGCAAACTCCACTTTGGTCACGATACCGGAGACGAAGGTGGTACCGAAGCGTTCGGCTTGACGGCGCATATCGTCCATCATGGTGAACGGATCGATTCCGTCGGGATAACCGGGGAAATTCTCCACCTCGGTGGTGGTGGTCAACTGTCCGCCGAGTTGCGGACCTTCGATGAGTACCGGCGCCAGATTAGCGCGCGAAGCATATATAGCGGCTGTGTAACCAGCAGGGCCACTACCTATAATTAAACATTTTACTTTCATTAATTAAAAATTAAAAATTAAGAATTAAAAATTAGAAGCGCATGTCGTTGAGGTAGGTATCCTTGCCCGGTTGAATTTCATATTTGGGCGAGGAGGTGACGAATGCCGGGTTCTTTAGTTTGAGCGTAGAGGATTTATTGCCCTCTTTGATCTCCAGTTGCAGCGGCATGAGGTCGACCGTGCGCACTTTGAGCACAAAACGGTTAATACCGATCGACTGATCTTTCGGTGTGAGGGTGATAACGGTTACGGGTGAGGGGTTACCGGTTACGGTTCGTTCGGTGATGTTGCACACATCGACCAGCGCTTTGGCGTAGAGGAACGGATTGGCTTCCACCAGTTCCTGCTCGGTCGGATTGGTCAGCGTCAGTTCGTCCGTGTCCGGCGAGTACATATAGAGCGTCTTGCCGTCATAGGCGGCTTCTATATTGAACATGGACAGTTTGAATTGAGTGCCCTGCATGGTGAGCGACCCCGGATAGTTCATCGGGGATGCCACGTTCTCCGCCACCGTGACGGTGAAGTCCGATTGCAAGGTCTTCGTCTCCAGGTTCGCAAGGAACGAACTGAGGATGGTTAGTATAAGTAACAAATTGGTCATTGGTTACGGGTTACGGGTTATGGGTTACGGGTTACGGGTTATTTGACGTCTAATTCTGCCAATAATTTCTCCAGTTGATCCAAGTCGGTGATGAGCACATCACGTCCCTTCGGTCCTTTGTTCGGTCCGACGATTCCGGCTGCCTCGAGTTGGTCAGACAGTTTGCCGGCGCGGTTATAACCGATCTCGAACGCACGCTGCAGACGAGAAGTTGAGCCCTCCTGTTTCGTTACTACGTAACGGGCTACGTCCGCGAACATCGGATCGAGGCGTTTCATATCGACGCTACCCGGAGCGAGTGCTTCGCCTTCTCCGCCTTCACCCACATACTCAGGAAGTTGATACGGTTCGGTATATTTCTGCTGCTTGGCGATATGTCCGACGATCGCGTCCACCTCGGGTGTATCAACGAAAGCACATTGGATACGGGTCACGGATGCATTACCGGCATAGAGCGAGTCACCGCGCCCGATGAGCTGTTCGGCACCCTTGGCATCGAGCACGGTACGGGAGTCGATGACGGACTGCGTACGCAGAGCGATACGGGTCGGGATATTGGCCTTGATCACACCGGTAACGATGTTGACGGACGGACGCTGGGTTGCGAGGATCATGTGCATGCCGACCGCACGTGCTTTCTGGGTGATACGGGCAATCGGTGTCTCGACTTGCTTGCCGGCCTGCATGATGAAATCGCCGTACTCGTCGATGATGATGACGATATAAGGCAGGAACTGGTGATGCAGGCTGTCGCCGACCAGTTTGTTGGGGTTGAGCCGGCGGTTGACGAACTTCTCGTTGTAGTCCTCGAGGTTACGCACGCCGGCATCCATGAGCAGCTTATAGCGGTTCTCCATCTCGATGACGAGCGAGTTGAGCGTGTTGATCACCTTGTCGCAATCGGTGATGACGATCTGCTCGGGGTCCGTATCGGGCATGGCTGCCAGGTAGTGCTTGATGAGCGGTTTGTAAGGCGCGAACTCGACCATCTTCGGGTCCACCATGACGAGTTTGAGTTCAGCCGGGTGCTTCTTGTACAGGAGTGACGTGATGATGGCGTTGATGGCGACGGATTTACCGGTACCGGTAGCACCCGCTACGAGGAGGTGCGGGGTCTTGGCGAGGTCGAACATGAACACCTCGTTGGTGATGGTACGTCCGTACGCAATCGGCAGTTTCATCTTCTGCTCGTCCTGGAAGCGCTTGGAAGCGATGACGGAGTGCATGGAGACGACTTGCGGTTTCTCGTTCGGCACCTCAATACCAATCGTTCCTTTACCCGGCATCGGGGCGATGATACGAATGCCCGTAGCGGAAAGGGACATCATGATATCGTTCTCAAGCGCTTGGATTTTCGCTACGCGAATGCCGGCCTTCGGCACGATCTCGTAGAGGGTCACGGTCGGTCCGACGGTGGCTTTGATAGACTCGATCTCGATACCGTAGTTACGCAGCGTCGTGACGATACGTGCACCGTTGTTCCGTTGCTCGTTCTCGTCGATGACCGGGGCAGACTCGTTGTCATAGACCTTGAGCAGGTCCAAACTCGGGAACTTGAAGAATTCCAAGTCCTTACGCGGATCGTACGGGCCCAGTTTCTCCAGCAGTTTCTGCGGATCTTTGGTATAGAGATCATCCTCTTTCACATCCTCGATCTTCAACTTATCCTCCTCTTCCTGCGCCTCTTTCTGCAGCAGGTCGGTCAATGTACCGTCGGTCGGTCCGCCATCATCAGGCAGCGGCTCGTCCTCCACGGGCTCTTCCGTTTCCTCTTCGGGCTCGGCCTCCTGTTCGGGTTCGGGTTCTTCCGTTATCGGCTCAATGGTGAAGGTGACATCGTCGTCCGAAGCGGTTACGGGAGAGGGGTTAGCGGTTACGGGGGACGGGTTAGCGGTTACGGGAAGGTCGATGGTCACTTCGGTGCCTTCAGCCGGCTCTTCTGTAGTCGTTTCGGCAGCCGGTTCAGTCGGTTCAACCGGAACAACAACCTCCTCTGCTTTCGCTTTCTTCTTGAACAAACCGGCTACCCACAGACCGAACGATTTGCAGCGGTCGATGAACTTCGGATCGGTTACGATCAGGAAGATAATCAGCACGATAGCTAACACAAGGAACGTACCGATTGCATGAATATAACTATGCATCCAATTTGCTATCCATGAACCGAAAGCCCCACCCCAGCGATAAGCGCCGTGGTTGATCATCAGTTGCGCAAAACCCAGGGTGATGGAACCCCACAGAATCCAGAACGTACCGCCGCAGAACAACTTGATGGCGCGGATATCTTTGATTACGTGCATCAGACGCAAGCCGTAGATACCGAGCATGAGTGCCAGCAGCACGCTCACAAAACCGAACGAGCCGTCCACGAGGAAACGTGCCAACAGTGCGCCGGGCAAACCGAGCAGGTTCTTGATCGCCTCGCGATTGGCTACGCGGTCTGCCTGGTCCATGGCGAGCACAGACTGGTCATTCACACCGGTAAAGAGGAAACTGATGTACGCGATCAGCATCACCAGCGCAAACGTCACCATCAGAATACCGATGATGACCCGCGTCTCACGTGCGGTCGCTATTCGCTTGACCGTCTCCCAGAACGGTGTTTTCTCTACACGAATCTCCCGTTCGGCTTTCGCCTCAGGAGCACTATTTCCGGATTTAGATGAAGTTCTTGGCATGATGTATATTGACGATTTACAGATTTACGATTTACGATTTATTGACGAGTGACAATTTAGTTACGATTTACGATTTTGCGCACAATAACTCAAAATACGATGCAAAGGTACTAAAAAAAGTTGAAAGTTGAAAGTTGAAAGTTGAAAGATTGGCGTTTTTTGTGCAAAAAATCATTTTTTTATAAATAAAGTCCGCGCGCGCTTGCATATATAAATTTTTATTTGTATCTTTGCACCGCTTTTTGTGTTTATGGAAGAACTGATTCGACATACAGGTGTGGTAATGAGCGTCAACGGCAACATGGCGCACGTGGCGATTGTGCAGACGAGTGCCTGTTCGGCGTGCAAAGCGAAGAGCATGTGTATGTCGAGTGAGAGCCGGCAGAAAGAGATGGACGCGATCATGACCGAACCGATGGCGGTGGGAGACAAAGTGGAGGTAGAGGTGCGTGAACATCTGGCGTGGAGAGCGGTGTTGTTAGCCTATGTATTGCCGTTCGTAGTGATGCTGGTTGTGATGGTGGCGCTGACATGCCTCACACCCTACAACGAAGCGATTGTAGGATCGGTATCGCTGGCTTCGATCGCGCTGTACTACATCGTGCTGGGAGCGTTCAAAGGACGGTTGCAAAAGCAGTTCTCGTTCACAGCAAGAAAATTGTGAGAACAATAATTAATCAAAATATACAAACAATTTAACAAATTCTAAACATGGATTGGAGTGTAATTCTAATTTCTATGGGAGTATTGGGAGTGACAGGTTTGGTAGCCGCAGGGTTGCTGTACATTGTCAGCCTGATTTTCAAAGTAGAAGAAGATCCGCGTATTGATTTGGTAACGGCGGTATTGCCGGGAGCCAACTGCGGCGGATGTGGATTTGCCGGTTGTCGTAACTTTGCGGAAGCATGTGTGAAAGCAGGCGGCATTGACGGTTTGGCTTGCCCGGTAGGAGGTGAACCGACGATGGAAGAGGTCAAGAAAGTACTGACACCGGCCGCAGCCGAAGAAGCTGCCCCTGCAGCAGGCGAAGGTGGTGACAAGAAAGGCTTTGACCCGGCTATTGCCGCTAAGATTAAAGCGTTACCGACGCCGAGAGCAACCTTCCCGATGCACATCGGCATGGCGCAGAAGAAGTGATGACAAGGTACAACGTACAAAGAGTAGCAAATTATGAGAACATTTAGATTAGGCGGAATTCATCCGCGTGATAACAAACAATTCTCCGCACACCAGCCCATTACGGAGTGCCCGCTGCCGAAGCAGGCTATCATTCCGTTGGTGCAGCACATCGGTGCGCCGGCACAGGCTGTGGTGGCTGTCGGAGCTAAAGTGAAAGTAGGCGAGCTGCTGGCGAAAGCAGGCGGTTTCGTAAGTGCCAACATCAGTTCTCCGGTCAGCGGTACGGTTACCAAGATCGGCGATTGGAAAGATGCATGGGGAGCTCCGGGTCAGGCTATTTTTATTGATGTCGAAGGTGACGAGTGGTTACCGGAGATCGACCGCACCCCGGATCTGGTTCGTTCGTGCACATTAGAGCCGAAAGAGATCATCGACAAGATCGCTGCAGCCGGTATCGTCGGTTTGGGTGGTGCTTGTTTCCCGACCCATGTCAAACTGCTGCCGCCTCCGGGCAAGAAGGCAGAAGTGCTGATTGTGAACGGTGTGGAGTGCGAGCCGTACCTGACCTGTGACCACCAGTTGATGCTGGAGCACGGTGAGGAGATCATCATCGGTATTCAGATTCTGAAGAAAGCGCTGGGCGTAGACCGCGCCATCATCGGTATTGAGAACAACAAGAAGGATGCGATTGCGCACATGACCAAGTTGGCGAACACCTCGCTGGGCATTGAGGTCATGCCGCTGAAACTCAAATATCCGCAAGGCGGTGAGAAACAGCTGATTGACGCATGTATCGGTCGTCAGGTTCCGAGCGGTGCGCTGCCGATTGAGGTAGGTGCTGTGGTGGATAACGTAGCGACGATCTATGCTGTTTACGAGGCTGTTCAGAAGAACAAACCGCTCATCAGCCGCGTCATGACCGTGACGGGTAAGAAAGTGACCAAGCCGGGTAACTACTGTGTTCGTTTCGGTACGCCGATTGAGGAAGTGATTGCGCTGGCAGGCGGTATACCTGCAGACACGGGTAAGATTATCGGCGGCGGTCCGATGATGGGTCGCGCGATGGACCATGTAGAGGAGATGCCGGCTAACAAACGTCTGTCGGGTCTGCTGTTCCTGCCGATGAAAGAGAGTATCCGTCCGGAGGAAGAGAACTGTATCCGCTGCGGTAAGTGCGTACAGGCATGTCCGATGGGTCTGGAGCCGTTCCTGCTGAGCCGCATGGCTGAGTTGGAGATGTACGACGAGTTGGAGAAACACGACATCATGGACTGCATCGACTGCGGTTGCTGCGTCTTTACTTGTCCTGCTCACCGTCGTCTGCTCGACTCCATGCGTCCGGGTAAGGCCAAAGTAGGTGCTATTTTGCGTGAGCGTGCAGCTGCTGCGAAAAAGTAGTTGAGAGTTGAAAGTTTAAAGTTTAGAGAAGTTCTAAAGTTTAAAGTTTTAAGTAAAACAAGTAATCTGAATAATTTACGAATATGAAACAATTAATTGTAGCTCCGGCTCCTCACGCTTATGGTAGTGATTCAGTTCGGAAAAACATGCTTCTGGTCATTCTTGCGCTGCTGCCCGCGTATGTGGTATCGGTGTTGGAGTTTGGCTGGGGAGCGCTGATCACGGCGGCCATCTCTATTCTGGCATGCGTTGGCACAGAATGGATCATCAGCCGTTTTGTGCTCAAAGAGAAAAGACAAACGATAGGTGACCTGTCGGCAGTACTGACCGGTCTGTTGTTAGCCTTCAACCTGCCGAGTTCCATCGACTGGTGGATTGTGCTGATTGGTGCAGTCGTAGCGATTGGTGTAGGTAAGATGACCTTCGGTGGTCTGGGTCAGAACCCGTTCAACCCCGCTTTGGTAGGCCGTGTGTTCCTGCTCATCTCGTTCCCGGCACAGATGACCACTTGGCCTGTTGCCAAGGGTTTTGAGACGGCGTATCTGGACGCAGAAACAGGTGCCACCCCGCTCTATTATCTGAAGCACATGGTGAAGGAAGGCGACGCGAGTGTGATCAACGACCTTGTTCCGTTGAAGAACGCTTTCCTCGGCATGATGGGCGGTTCGCTCGGTGAGGTTTGTGCACTCGCACTCATCATCGGCGGATTGTTCCTGATCTGCACGAAAGTGATCACTTGGCACATCCCGGTATCGATCATCGCAACCGTTGCCTTGTTCGCAGCTTGCCTCGGATGGGCAGGTATGCTGCCGGAAGGCATGACCACCTGCAACTACGTTGGCTACCAACTGCTGACCGGTGGTTTGATGCTCGGTGCGTTCTTCATGGCTACCGATTATGTGACCAGCCCGATGACGGCATGGGGTAAGATCATCTTCGGTATCGGCATTGGTGTGATCGTGATGGTTATCCGTACCTGGGGTGCATATCCGGAAGGTATGTCGTTCGCTATCCTGATCATGAATGCGTGCGTTCCATTGTTAAACAAGCTTCGTCCGACGCGTTTCGGCGAGAAAAAGAAATAAGGAGGATCTGTTATGGAAAAATTAAAGAGTTCACTCCCCAACATGATGCTTAGCCTCGTGCTCATCTGCGTTGTTGCAGCCGGTGCGTTGGCAGGCGTATATCTGCTGACCAAGACTACGATTGCTAAGCAAGAAGCCGACAAGCAGAAAGCGGCTGTGTTCAGCGTCCTGCCGAACGGAGGCGAAGGTGCAGTTATCAAAGACACGATTGAGACCGAGAAAGGTCTGACCGTTTATCGCGCATACATCGACTCGACCTTCATTGGTGCAGCCGTTAAGACCAAAGCGATGGGCTTCGGTGGCAACCAGGAGATCATGGTCGGATTGGATGCAGAGGACGTTATTGTCAACTATCAGATCCTCAAGCACCAGGAGACCCCGGGTCTGGGCGATCATATCGCAGACTGGTTCAACGATTCGACGAAAGTGAAGAGTTACCTCCTCGGCCGTAAGGCGAACGGTTCGTTCGCAGTCAGCAAGGACGGTGGTGATGTAGATGCCATCACAGCAGCTACCATCTCCTCGCGCGCATTCCTCAGAGCGATCAACGAGGCTTATCTGGCGTTGCATGAAGGTGAAGGAATCGAAGCTGTTACCAGCGCCACGGAGCAACACCCGGATAGTGTGGCTTCTGCAGAGCACCATTGTGAAGGCAACTGTGAGGGCAAGTGCGAGCACAAATGCCAAGGCAAGTGCCAGGGCCACTGCAAGCACCACTGTGAAAATCAACCTGTTCAAGAAACGGAGGTAACAAAATGAATAATGCATTAAAGACTTTGACCAACGGTATTCTCAAAGAGAATCCGACGTTTGCCTTGGTATTGGGTATGTGTCCGACGCTGGCCACCACTACCAGCGCCAAGAATGGTATGTTCATGGGCTTGGCTACCTTGTTCGTGCTCGTTTGCTCGAACGTGGTGATCTCGATGCTCAAGAAACTGATTCCGGACAAAGTGCGTATTCCGGCATTCATTGTGGTGATTGCTACCTTCGTGACCATCGTTCAGTTCCTGCTCAAGGCATATGCTCCTGCAGTTGACGAGCAGCTCGGTTTGTTCATTCCGCTGATTGTGGTGAACTGTATCGTGCTGGGTCGTGCAGAGGCTTTTGCTGCGAAGAACAGCGTAGGTCTGAGCGCGTTGGACGGCATCGGAATGGGTCTGGGCTTCACGTTGTCGCTGACCGTGCTCGGTCTGGTACGTGAGTTCCTCGGTTCCGGAATGATCTTCGGTGCCAAGATCTACGACGGTTCGTACGCCACTTTGATTTTCGTACTTGCCCCGGGTGCCTTCATCGCGTTGGCATACCTGATGGCTATTGTTAACAAAATAAACAAAAAGTAAGGTATGGTTTATTTCTTGATATTTGTCTCTGCAATATTGGTCAATAATATTGTATTGAGCCAGTTCCTGGGTATCTGCCCGTTCCTGGGAGTAAGTAAGAAGATTGACACGGCGCTTGGTATGAGTGCAGCGGTTGCGTTTGTGCTCACCGTAGCCACGGTAGTGACCTATCTGCTCCAGCAGTTGCTCAACTACATGGGTCAGGAGATCTTCGGTGATCCGAACACGTTCCTGTTCCTGCAGACGATCTTGTTCATTCTTGTCATTGCTGCACTCGTGCAGATGATCGAGATCATGCTCAAGAAAGTGAGCCCTTCGCTCTATCAGGCGCTGGGTGTGTTCCTGCCGTTGATCACAACCAACTGCTGTATTCTCGGTGTAGCCCTGATCGTGGCTGATCCGGCACAGCTGATGCAGAAACTGCCTTCGACCGAAGAGGTGACCCTGGGTTACAACCTGCTGAACGGTACGTTGTACGCTTTGGCAACCGCTATCGGTTTCGGTCTGGCACTCGTTCTGTTCGCCGGTATCCGCGAGCAATTGGCTTTGGCGAAAGTGCCGAAGGCCATGCAAGGAACTCCGGTCGCTCTGTTGACAGCTGGTCTGTTGGCGATGGCGTTCATGGGATTCAGTGGTGTAGCATAAAAAACAACGCATATGAAAAAGTTCTCAGTAATGCTCTGCGCAGTAGCGATGCTCTGTGCCTGCTCCGTCAAAGAGTCCAATCCACTGATAGATGGCGTAGAGCCGGAAAGCGCTGACTTCTACGGCGAAGGTGGCGGCGGAGATAATGGTGAAGGAGGCGAAGAGCAACAGTTTGCCGGTAAGGTAACTGCCGGCGAATGGCGTGACCTGGACCACTGGACGTTCTGGTCTGATCTGATGACCAAACAAGATCAGGAAGGAGCCAACTACACGGACATGAGCAGTTACTGGGGATTGTACACGAACAACCGCGTAGCGGTACGTGTGAAGGATGCGAACGGGGCGGTACAAAAAGATGTGCCGGTACGACTGATCTGCAAGGAGTGCGGTCCTTCGGTGGTCCTGTACGAAGCGCGTACGGATAACAAAGGCGAGACCAACCTGTTTGTCGGTCTGACGCAGTTGCAGGAAGAGGTCGAAGACTCGACCCTGATGCTGATCGTGGACGGCATGCCGCAAGAGATAGCGGTTCAGGTCACCCGTTGGGGCGATGAGGTGGTTTGGAACGAGTGTATCGCATCCGTGCCCGCCACTACGAACATCGACATCGCGTTCATTGTCGATGCTACCGGGTCGATGAGCGATGAGATCGATTTTCTCAAAGCCGACCTGACCAACATCATCACCACCGTGCAGAACAACCACGCCGAGGCGAACATCCGCACAGCTGCGTTGTTCTACCGCGACGAAGGAGATGAGTACGTGACCAAGGCCAACAATTTCACATCCGATCTGTCTCAGACGGTCGCTTTCATCCAGAAGCAGAACGCAGACGGCGGAGGCGATTTTCCGGAAGCGGTACACACGGCTTTGGAGGCAGGTCTGCAAGAACTGAGTTGGCGTGAAGAGAGCAGTATTCGTTTGGCATTTATGCTGCTGGACGCTCCTCCTCACAAGCGCAACGATGTGATCGAGAGCCTGCAGTTCTCTATTCCGCGCTACGCGAGTCATGGTATTCGTATCATTCCGGTTGCGGCCAGCGGTATTGACAAACAGACGGAGTTCTTCCTGCGCTTCACAGCTATTTCCACGGATGGCACCTATGTGTTCCTCACCAACCACAGCGGTGTCGGAGGCGATCACATAGAAGCCACGGTCGGCGATTATGAGGTAGAACTGCTCAACGAACTGATTGTTCGGCTGATTAACCAGTACGCCCAATAAGCACATCCTTTGAAAAAGAACCACATGCTAATTAGTGTGTGGTTCTTTTTTGTACATTTTTGATAAAAAATGTACTTTTATTTGCGTATGTCTAAAATTTGTTGTACCTTTGTAGTCGAATCCGCGCAAGTGCCTGCACGCGCACTCGCGCCCGAACAATAGTAATATATAGCAGACACCAATATGAAAAACATCAACCGCTTTTTTGCAATCGTTTTATTCATCGTTCTCAGTGTGAGTGTATGGGGAGCCTCTGTTACAATAGCCAGTTGGAATGGAGCATCGCGCACAGCAAATCAAACTTATGCTCCCACAAGCTCACAGACCGATAATTCCGGAGCAAGATTAATGTCCGAATGTAGTCTTACTTCTGCAGGATCAGGAGGAGCAACAGGCTCATATTATGGGACTTGGACAAATGGTAACAGTATATACATAACGGGTCTGAACTTAAGTGGTTACACGGATATAAGTTTAAATATCAGTAATCTTAGGAGAAAAAATGCGACCTGCACAGCGTCCTTATATACTTCGACAAATGGGTCCAGTTATTCTGGTACAGCTTTTGCATCCAAAACATTAGCTGACAGCAACACCCCTTGGTCAGTTACAAGCATTAATTCTAATGTTCAAGCTATAAAAATCACGCTCGACGGAGGCGGCGGAAACTTATGGCTCGGAAGCGTAACAATAAGCGGAACTGCAGCTTCGACTTGTACAAACACACCTACGATGTCGTTTACTAACACGTCAGTTGATAAGACGACGGATGACGCCTCCTACACACAAACTGTAAATATCAGCGGTAAAGGAGCAGGACAAACGGTTGCTTACACAAGTAGTGATGAAACCATTGGAACGGTAAACACCTCGGGAGTAGTAACTCTAAAAGGTAAAGTAGGCTCTACCACCATCACCGCTTCCGTAGAAGCCAGTGGTACCTATTGCTCTGCTTCTGCTTCTTACACGATTAATGTTACAAAAGCTCCAATTAACGTAACTCTCTATTATAAAGGCACTTCCACTACTTTAAACAATCAACCGAACCCTTATACTTTACCTACTACCGGCACATACGCAGCCAATGCATGCGACGCATGGACGTTTGATGGTTGGTACGGAAGCGCCTATGCTAAGAGTACCACCAAACCGACCTACATTACCGAACTTACCGCAAGCGGAAACGCTTATGCAGTGTATAAGCATACTGAAGGAGGAGGAGAAGAAAGTTTTACTCCAACAAACACTTCTGCTAATGGTTGGACTAGTTCACGAGGCTCTCAATCCGCTACTATTGGTAATTTTACGATTTCTACAGATGATGGTATATGTAGTTCAGAGATACGCACTTATTCGGGTTCTAATTTTACTGTTTCAACTTCAATAGGTAAAATAACATCTATCTCATTTACCCCCTCATCTGGTTACTACATATCAAACCTCAGTACTACAAAAGGATCTATTTCAGGTAATGTATGGACGGGAAATGAATCATCCATTACATTTTCAGCTAGCGCTCAAGTTCGATTTAATGAGATAATAGTCAGTTCGGGAAATGTATACTACTCTACCGAGGCAGAGTGCGGACCGAAAGTGCAGGCGACGGCATCGCCGTGGGTGACGAGTACGAACGGACAGTTTGTCAAGGTCGAAGTACCTGTAACGGCAACTAATTTTGACAAAAACAGCACGTTGAGTGCTTCTGTGTCAGGTGCAGGATTTTCTATCGTAGGTTGGGGCGCTAACGGCAATGTTGTCACGAAAGACGAAGATCTGACGACCAGCCTTATTCTGGAATATAATCCGACGGCATATAACACCACTGCGGACGCCACAATCACCTTCAGCAGCAACTACAGCGGTAGCCAAACACCTGTTTACACTGCCGGTACTGTACATGGTCGTTCCCTGCCGGAGAAATTTGTGATAGCTATCAAGAACGGCGATCAATGGTACGCTCTGCCTGCTAATATGTCCGGCTCGGGCACATACGCTGGAGAAGCAGTGAGCGTAGATGATATCAATAACCCTACTAAAGTGACTGCCGGTCCTGCTACCGCGCTGTACAGTTTGCTTAATGTCTATAAGGCCAGCGGCGCAAATGACCGCTATGCGGAATATGGAACACGCGTTCGTTTCTTAGGTAATGAAAAGTGCCTTTGGAGCAATGCAGCCAACGGCGGAACGGGAATTAACAACGGCGCTGCCCCTGCTTCAGCTACCAGCGATAACTACGAGTGGAGCTTAGTAACAACCGATGGTATCACCTATGCCATAAACACGAACGTTGCCCAAAAGATAGACGAAGGACGCAATCTATACTACCGCGACGGAGAGAGCCGGTTTGGTATGTACACTTCGGGCAATAACTCCTTCCGTTTCTTGCCGGTTGACTGCGATAACCGTGCAACGGTTACAGCAACAGCCACCACCTATAATAGCATCACCCTTACGTGGGCAGGCAAGAGCGGTACGAGTTATAATGTATATATTGACGAAGGCGGTGTAACCAAGAAAACGGAAACAGGTGTGACTTCACCGGTTACCATTTCGGGTTTGAGTCCGGAGACCAATTACACCTGGATCATTTCTCCGGGTGATAAAGACAATGACTGTGCTTTGAGTGGCAATTTCACTACCAATGTAGCACCGATCAATGTTACTTTGTCCTGCGACGGAACGGAGTACCATTTGGGGCCGCAAGACAAACCCTACACCCTACCTACTACCGGTGTTTATGTCAACAACGCTTGTACGGAATGGACGTTCGAAGGATGGACAGCTGCCCCACATAGTAAAAGTACCAGTAAGCCTACTTTGATCGATCAAGTCAGCACAGATGGTACTGTATATGCCGTATATAAACATACAGACGGAGGTGGTTCTACTGCGTACACGTTGACTATTCAGCCAAGCGACTTTGCCAGTGAGGGATATTCCGGAACCTTGAATGATATAGATGCCGTAGATGATAGCGACAATACCAATACAATGAGCGTTAGTTTCAATAAATCTAATGCAGGAAAAGTAGGTAGTGTTATTCAGTTCAAGAATAATGGCTATATTTACAACACCACGGATTTGGGCACCATTTCCAGCATTTCCACTAATAATTCCAATGTCGGGTATTATATCAATAGCGCCCAAAATCCTTCATCTGCAGGTAGTGGTGGATATTTTAAATTATATGGTGTTTCATCGACTGCTACCAGTAACACAACAAGCAGTATTGACATACATTTCACCAAGAGTAATAGTACGACTTACTATGCCACCTCATCGGAGTGCTGTAACGAAGTAGCAGTGCCGACAGTAGTGGTTGAGCCAGTTGACGTGAGCGCTACTATCTCTTGGGACAATCAATCGGGCGCTACCAACGGCTATCACATCACCTGCTCCAACGGAACAGACCAAGATGTAGCCGCAGGAGTGACCAGTTTGGTTATCAGCGGTCTGAGTGCTTCCACCTCGTATGACTACACCGTCACCGCCAAGGGTGCTACCTGTAACCGCACGTTCGAAGGCAGTTTCACCACCGCTAGTTGTAGCGACGTGCCGACTGATGTAGCCGTTAGTGTGGGAACGCACACAGCCACTATCCGCTGGACAGCCTCAGCAAGTACTGCTACTATCGTCATCTATGACGATGACTTAGGATCCAACATTGTAACTTCGGTTCCCAGTCAGACCAGTCCATGCACGATAAGCGGACTGAACGATAACACGGACTATTATTTGCAAGTCTTTGCAGGCGGTGGATGCCCTCACCCAATTAAGCCATTCCGCACGCAAGCGACCGCGGTTTCTATTGCCGAATGGTTCCCGGATAGTATTCGTATCAACTTGGCAGCAGACGAAGCTACTGCTACGGTGATTATTGAGGACAAGCAGGAAAATAGTACCGTTACCACCTCCTATGCGGATGGATTATTCTTCTCAAAATACTATGAGGCATATAAGAACATCAAGTTATGGGCAATCTACAACGGTACTGCAGAAAAGATTTCGCTTGCCAATATAAAAGTCAAATCCAGTAACAACGGCTCCGAATGGGGAAAATCGAGCGGCACTGATGATAACCAAAAAATCACTGCATTGGATACCATGGGGCATCACGAAAAAGGCTATATCTATCCGGGAGAGGAGATTATTGTGTATAACAATGGTAATGATGCAGACGATGCTAGTATCATCACTTGTATGGAAAGCACCTATGGACTGACCTATAAGAATGATCCTGATTCGGTATGGTATTTGGTTAAAAACCTAACTACTTCCCTATCCGGAGATGACGGTTTGTTGCTCTTAAACGGCACAGATACGTTGGATGTCATCGGTGGTATCAATGCCGGCACAGCTTATTCCGCAGCTAATTCTCAACCCAGCTGGGGTGATGCCGATGGCTGGAACTGCGATGATGGAGAAGACGCTGAAGGTAATACGCTTGCCCTCTCGACGAACCGTTGTTTGCTCGTTCGTAAGAACACCGTCAAGAGCGGTTTGAATGCCGTAGCGCAAAACCGGGATTACTTTAACACCCTCTGTGACGAATGGTGGGGAGCGCAGGTTCCTGATGAGGATAACGCTACAATAGAAGTTCAAACATCCTGCGACAACTTCTCCTATGTGGGTCACTATAACTACAACAATTACTACGCACATTTCGATTCCATCACCTCCGTAGACGAATTGACCGGCAAGAAAAATGATGATGGTACGTACACTATTCCTATTCCGCAACTCGACACCCTCTCGTGTACCATGCTGCGCGTGAAAGTGTATGAAGGAACGGAAGAGAAAGCGAGCACGGAGTACAAAGTGCCGATCATGATTAAGACGACCGATGCCACGACCGCTGACGATGCGTACTTCCATTCGTACGCACGTGAGACCAATTCGGCAGATGTCTGCAGAGAGTGCGATGTGGTCATTCTCAAAGGTGCAACCCTGACCAAGGCTTCTAGCGATGATACAAAAGATATAGACGAGGTACGTAACCTGACCATTTATCCGGGCGGTACGCTGATCATCCCAAGTGGAGCCAAGTATGAGTACACCGTCAACTCGCTCACCTTGCGCGTTGAAGGAGAGAACGTACCGTTCGCCAAACTGAAAGGTACACTCAATAGTGCTACGCAGCAAGTGATCGTCACCCGCCGTCAGGACAACAGTCGTCCGTACTTCTTCTCACTGCCGTACGACTGCAACGTGAGCGATATCCGCTGGTCGAACGGAGAGACACCAGTTCTGGGCACGGACTACCGCATCATGACATACGACGGCGCGACACGTGCAGCACAAGGAAGCGCGAACAACGGCCGCTTCTGGACCTACCTCACGGAAACGGATGTGATCCATGCCGGCGTAGGTTATAACATCCAGACCCCGTACCAGTACTTGCACGAACTGGTGTTCCCGATGACACTCGCCACAACCGACGTGACTGCTGAAGAGGACGACAAGGCCGTCATCACCGCTATTCATCAATACACGAATTTAGGAACCAGCATCAACAACCACAACTGGAACCTGATTGCCCAGCCGTACATCAGTCCGTTCAACCCGCAGGAGGATGGAGACATCCGATACGGTTGGTTGGATTATCACTACGACGAAGGCGACAATGTGATCTGGGAGCGTAAGGATGAGACCCATGTCTATCTAACCATGCCATCCTTCGGAGCTAGCAAAGTGACCTATGATCAAAAACTTCATAGCGCAGCAGGCGTGCTGAATCCGTTCCTGGCTATCTTCGTACAGGGAGCAGGAGAAGGAGATATCACGTTCGACAAGACCAATCGTATTCTTACGGCCGCCCCGCCGCGGCACTTGGTGGCCGAAGCCGAACACGCCGACGAGTCGCTCTTTGTGGGCGTGACGCTGACGACGAACGGCAAGAGTGACCAAACCAACGTTCGATTACGACCGGATTTCACCAACGAGTATAAGTTGGGCTACGACCTGGATAAGTTCATCACCTATTACACCGAGCGTCCGCAAGTGTACATGGTGAACGGCAGCCGCATGGCGTTCCGCGCTGTGAGTGACGAAGTGGCTGCTAACACCGCCATGCCGATGGGAGTGTATGGCGAGTATGCCGGCACGTACACTTTCGCGCTGAGCGAAGACTATCCGATCGACTACGTGGAAGCGGTTTACCTAACCGACCGTGAGACCGGGCAGACGACTAACCTGCTGTACGGCACCTATTCGTTCCAAACGAGCGGACGGATCTATACCGAGAGCCGATTCACGCTGAGCGTCGTAGTACGCCGAGAAGCACCGCAGACACCTACGGACATTGAGACCGTGGTGAGTGGTGCGCAGCAGACACGCAAGATACTGTACAACGGGCAGTTGTATATCCTCCAAGGAGGAAGGGTCTATGACGCAACCGGTAAACAAATGTTGAACCGCTAATCGAAAGGGAGAAGTTATGACAGAGATGCAAGAAAAAACTCGTAAGTTTCGCTTAGCGCTCGTTTGTATCGGCTTAGTGGCCCTGTTAGGCGTGTCTATTTATTCGGCACACTTGTTGCTGCACAAGCCCTATTTGTTCGTACAGGAAGAGCACCAACCGGTGGTACTGCCTACCACGCCGGCCCCAACGTATCGGACACCGACCATCACGCGTTCGCCGCATAGGACCACCACCTACCGGCCAACAACTACGACCTATCACCACACGGTCAGCCCGACCACCATGCGCTCCACGGCTCCGATGCGTATTCATCAAACCAGCAGTGCTACCGTTCATTCGGTCGGAGGAGGTAACGGCGGTGCGTTCGGTATCAGCACAACGGGTTCAACCACCACACGCGGTATCCTAACGACCAATTCTGCCTACACCGGAATGATCTACATGGTCACGCCGCATAACGCCGTCACATCGGTCGGAGCCGGCTATGCAGAAGAAGTGGTCAATGAAAAAATGGGTATCGTGTCGCGCCGTGCGAAAGCAGGTGACGGCTGGTCCGAAGAGAACGATGGCCCGGTACTGGAGCCGCCTGTTCTCACGCCCGTAGGCGATGTAGCATGGGGATGGATGATTCTTCTCGTAGCAGCTTATGCTACCATGTGCGGCGTGAGAAGATTCCGCCGAGAAGAGAAATAAGGAGATAGAACGGATAAACCAGTTCGAGAAGCAGAGCCACATACCACTCGGTGTGTGGTTCTCTTTTGAGAATGAGCGTATACTCGATGGGGAACTTGGCCCAAAAGAATTTGGGGTAGAGGACCTGCAGCACATTTGCCAGCACGACCAACGCGCCACAAAGGCGTATATCCCGATCGGTGTAATGCGGAGCCTTGCCGGCCCAGCGCATACGTTGATGAAAGAAAGCACGCCAACTCGTCTGCGGACGAACAATGGCGGTATATGCAGGTTTGTCGATGACACCGATCTTATAGCCGCGGCGCTTAGCGGATTCGAGCAGGAACATATCATCCCCACTCGGAATCTCAGGATGCAGATCCTCTTCACACGCCAGCCACACTTCACGACGAACGATCAGGTTCGCTCCTGAACACATGACTGCCCTACCCGCCTTGGCCGTGCGCATAGTCAGTTCCTGTATCGCCGCATACTCCGCTATCTGCAGCATCTCCAAAAGCGAAGGATTCTTAGAAAGACTCTCCATGCGCAGCGGCAGAATAATCAAATCATCCTTTGTACAGGGTATATCGGTCGCCTTGGGTAGCACCACATCGTCATCGTGCATCCATACATACTCGGAAGTAGCGGCATGGATCAGTTTAGAGAGCGCATGTTTCTTGCCCAAATTGTCATCGTTCACGCCTTTGATAGGCGTAATATGCTGAATACGGATTGCGGAAAACTGACGGATAAACTGTGGGTAACTCTTCGCGATACAGGCTTGCTCGGCGATCGACACCGGGTAGTCGGCACATAGGAGACTCATGGCCATTCGGTGGTCATTCCGCACCTCGTGCAACCGTACCGCCTCGAGACGATCGGACTCTTTGTACTTCAGCCGCTCCGTACCGGTCGCTTTGAGCGTGATACCCAACCGCTCACAAGTAAGTGCAATTGGCGGATAGAGATCCGGGGTCCGCTCGAAGTCGAGCGAGACCGATTTTCCTTTGTACATTGTACTTTGTCCCTTTGTACTTATCACCGCCCCATCGGCGGTGAAAGTGGTGTCCACGCCAAAGTACTTTGCATAGATGTCGGCTACCACTCGGTCGCCCTGAATGCTATCAGCGGTAAGGCCTTCCAGCAACAACTCACCGCCATGAATTGCGACGTACTCATACCAGAAAGCCGCAGCCGACCAATCAGGTTCAAGTGACACGTTCGGGTAGTTGGCAATCACACGGCGGGTCATCTCTACATAAGGCGAATCGTCATCCACCTCCACCCCATGCATGAGCAAAGCGGAATGTGTCTGCGAGGTCGGTTTGCCTTTTCGCTCCATGAGTCGCTCGTCACCGGTAAGGGTGATCGGTTCATCGGGATAGCATTTGTCCAAATGGACCTCCAAGAACCGCAAGGCTGTGCCACAATTCTTGAGATAAAGCGTGAGGGGTTCTCCTTTTTTATATTCGCGCAAGCGCGCGAGCGCGTCGTGGAGCACGATCACATCGTCGGGCATATCCGAAGAGACCCGCATAAGCGGATCTCCATGGATAGCTTGCAAAAGCAAAATGCGATTTGCGATACTTTTAGATATGGGCAATTTTATCCCTTTGTACATTGTACATTGTCACTTTGTACATCAATTGACATCAGGCAGCGGACTGTAGTCGCGGCTGTAGCGCAGATGTTGGTCTATATAACCTTCCGTGAAATCGAGGGTCACATTCGTGATCTCACCTTCGGCATTACGCTCTACGTGATAAACCGGGTTCACGAAACCCTTGTAGGGCGCAAGGTTCAGTTTCTCATAGCGCGCCAGGATCTCTGTGTGCAGTTCGGGGTTCACCTTGACCGCATAGGTCTCGACCATCTCTTTGGCCGCCGCATAATCGCCTTCCGACGTGATACGCTGGATCTCAGCCAGCAGTTCACCGTACAAACGACGCACACCTTCGTAGTCGTTGATGCGCAGGTAATGCTTTGTACATTGTCCATTGTCACTTTGTACATTCACTTTGATGATCTCCACCTCGCCGTTCGCATGCTCCAGTACCCAATTGGCAATGAGCTGACGGTTACGCATATGCGCTTCCTCGATGTCCTTGCCCGGCTCAATACGCACGAGTTGCGTCATCGCGCCGTTCATCATCTGCTGGTAGTAGCCGGCTTTGTACGCTTCCATATTCGGCAGCAGACCTAACTCGACCAGTTTGGGATCGGCGAGGTAATAGAGACCGAACAGGTCAGCACGTGCTTCTTCGATGGTCGAAGCGTGCTCTTTGAGCGCATCCTTGCTCACGCCCGGCATCAGTTTGCCGGAACCATGTCCGACGCACTCATGCAGATCGGTATGCAGGTCGCCGCACAGCGCCCCGTATTGCTCGTAGATCGCACGAATCTCGTCGTCGATCATGAACTCTTCGTTGAATCCGTTACCCTTGGCTGCCTCGTTGTAGGCGTGCATCAGGTTATCGATCGTCACGGACTTGGAGCCGTACTCCTTACGGATCCAGTTGGCGTTCGGCAGGTTGATACCGATCGGCGTAGCGGGATAGCAGTCACCGGCGAGGATTGCGGCGGTGATGACCTTGGCCGTCACACCCTTTACCTCCTCTTTCTTGTATTTGGGATCGGTCGTCGAGTGGTCCTCAAACCACTGTGCGTTGTCGGAGATCGCCTGCGTACGCTTCGTAGCGGCCAGGTCCTTGAAGTTAACCATTGACTCCCATGTACCGGTGATACCCAGCGGGTCCGAGTAGGTCTCCGTGAAACCGTTCACGTAGTCCACGCGGCTGTCCAGATCTTTGACCCAAGCAATGCAGTATTCGTTGAACAGACGCAGGTCGCCCGTCTCGTTGAACGCAATCATCTTCTCGATCACCTCACGTTGCTGATCATTCTCTGCGTACTGCAGTGCCTCTTTGAGCCAATAAACGACCTGCTCGAGTGCCTCGCCGTACAGACCGCCTACTTTATAAACGCGCTCCACGATCTCGCCGTTCTCGTTCTTGACGAGTTGCGAATTGAGACCAATCCACAGCGGCTCGTCCGAGTTATCCTTGTGCGCAGCGTACCAAGCTTCCGCTTCCGCCTGCGTCACTCCTTCGCCGTAGTAGTTGCCGGCAGAATTAGCCACCAGGTCCAGACCGTCCTGAGCCGTCATTCGTTTGGGCATGACAGCGGGGTCGAACATAACCGGCAGGATAGCGGCATCGTACTCCACTCCCGCCTGCTCACACGCAGCCACAAACCACTCTTGCGAGAATTCCGGCAGGAATTTGTCTTCCGAATAGTGATGATGAATACCGTTGGAGAACCATACACGCTTGAGGTAACGTTCAAAAGCTGCGAACTCTTCCGTATCTTTGGAATACGGATAGTTGAGGTACAGTGCCTCGCACGCACGGCGAATACGCAGGTTATAACGGCCGTTCTGGTCGAACAGGATATCGCGTCCCCACAGAGCCGCTTCGCTCAAACAGTACAGCAGCGATTTCTGCTGCAGGGTCAGGCTCTCAAACTCCGGTACGTCGTAGCGGAGAATCTCCAGGTCATAGAACTTATCCACGTTGTATTGGAATGCTTGTTCTTTTTGTTGACAGCCGCAGAGTATTCCCGCGGCTGCCAAGATGATTGCTAATTGTTTTCTCATTAGATACGCTCTAATACTGTGCGTACCAACTCTTTGATACGCGGTTTATAATCGGTGTTGGCCGCCTCGATCTTACGTTGTGCGATCACGCAGCAAACGGTCATTGCATGGTGACCCATATGGAGTGCGAGACCTGCGATACAGGATCCTTCCATCTCGTAGTTGGTGATACGCTGTCCTTCGTAGCGGAATGCCGTGATCTTCTCGTTGATATCCGGCACAGCCAAGCCGACGCGCAGCACACGTCCTTGCGGGCCGTAGAATCCGTTGGCAGCAATCGTACAGCCGCGCATCATGTCGTCCTTGGCGATACGATCAACCAGTTCGGGGTTAGCAGCTACGACGTACGGCACAGCCGCTTTCTTCGGATAACCGACAAAGTCCACGAACGCTTTCTCGAAGCCGAGATCAGCGATCTTATCGCGGTCCTCGTAGAACGCCAGCACGCCGTCGAAACCGATCGACTTCTGGCTCACGAGGAACGTACCCAGAGGGATGTCCTCTTGCATGCCGCCGCATGTACCGATACGCACGATGTCAAGACAGCGCTTGTTCTCTTTCTCGGTGCGGGTCGCAAAATCGATGTTCGCGAGCGCGTCGATCTCGTTCATGACGATGTCGCAGTTATCGGTTCCGATACCGGTCGAGATACAGGAGATACGTTTGCCGTGGAACTTACCGGTAATGGTATGGAATTCACGACTCTGAACGTTACACTCGATGGATCCTTCGTCGAAGAAGGATGCCACCATATTTACACGGTCCTGATCACCAACAAGAATGATCTTGTCTGCCAGAAACTCCGGTTTGAGGTGCAAATGAAACGCAGAACCATCTGCATTGATGATCAACTGCGAAGCTGGGAATGTTTTCATAGTAATATCTATTTTAAAATCTTCAATTTCCAATCTCCAATTTCCAATATGCGCAGCATTACGCTTCGCCACCTGCGAAGGTCAGCGGCAGCGTGCTACCGTGTGCAGGACCAACAGGTTGGATGGTACCGAACTTCTGCTCGTACTGACCGATATTGTTCTGCAGTGCGGCCAGGATCTTCTTTGCCTGATCCGGGGTGACAACGACACGCGATACCACATTCGCCTGCGGCATGCCGGGCATTATTTGTGCAAAATCCAATACGAACTCCGTCGGAGTATGTGCTATCAATGCCAAGTTAGCGAACACGCCCTGCGCTTTGTCAGGAGCGATGTTGATTTTCAATTCTTTCTGTTCTGCCATATTTTCTAAACTTTAATCGTTAAACTTTCAACTTAAAACTTTTACTTCCAATTATATTTCTTCGGGACGAGCAGCATATAGAGGTTGACCAGCGGAAGTGCGATGTCGAACCACAGAATGCTGAACATATTAAACCGCCGCAGCCCCATACGTCGTGCGGACACGTTGATGATGGCGGTCTGGGTGATCCAACGCACGAGGAACAAGCCTACCGCACAACAGAGCAGCAACTCCCACATACCGAATCCCAGTTGCAGGAACTGAATCGGATAACGCAGGCACGCATAGACGATCGTTCCGATCACAGCAGCGTAGAACAATCCGCGCGTCAGCGGTTCCAGCGTCAAGCGGAACTGGGTTATACCTTTGTACGACGGTGAGACGGACAGATGACGCCGTTTCTGCTGCCACCAATCTTTCATCGTCGTCTTGGACAGCGACCAGGTATAACTGTCGCGGCTCAGTACCACGGCTGTATTGGCTTTGGTCGCCACATGGTTGACGAACAGGTCATCGTCCCCTGCCCTATTGTTCATCATATGCGTGAAACCGCCCGACTCGAAGAAGAGCGATTTGCGGTACGCCAGGTTACGTCCGACACCCATATACGGATGACCGCACAGCGCAGCGCCGAGGTAATGCAGGCCGTTGAACAGCGTATCAAAACGCACCAGACGATTGATATGTCCCTTCGTCTCAAAGTACGGGCTGAAGCCAAGGACCACTTCCTTCCCGTCACCCGTAACCGGTAACCCGTAACCGAATCCCCCCATCATCTCGCTGATCCAATGCTTGGACTCGGGTACGCAGTCTGCGTCGGTGAGCAACAGGTAGTCGTATTGGGCCGCTTTGGCAGCGAGCGTCAGCGCTAACTTCTTGGTCGAACGAACACGTGCGCCGTACGGAACAAAAGTCATCCTTAGACGCGGGTCGCGCACCATGTATCGCTCGATCACGTCCCGTGTGCTGTCTTCCGAACCATCGTCCACGACAATCACCTCGTACGTCGGATAATCCTGCGTCAGCAAGGCCTGCAGATAGTACGACAGGTTCTCGCTCTCGTTATGCGCACAGAGGATGACGGATACGCCGTCGGTTACAGGGGACGGGTTACCGGTTACGGGGGATTTCTTATCTCTCCTTAATTTCCGCGCCGGCGCACACAGGTAACGCGCGTACCAATAAATCTGCGCAATGAATAGCAGCAACAGCACGCCGATCAGCGTCCACTCATACCACGCTATGTTTTCAAAAAATTCCAATCTTCAATCTCCAATCTTCATTTTACAATCTTCAATCTGTACGTATGTACAGAGCTTCCATCTTCCGCCTTGACGGTAATAGTCCACGGCTTGCCGTTGATCTCTCCCGGCTCGACGGTCATCTCGTTCGCGCCTAACTTACGGCCGTTGAAGCGCGCTTTCTCCCCTTTGATGTTCGTCAGCGTACCTATTCCGCGATATCCCGCAACCCGTAACCCGTCACCGGTAACCCCTAACGCTGTCAAGGACACCGTTTGCACCGCTTCGCTGTTGGGGTTGAACTCTTTCCACACCGTACCGTTGATGGTCAACCGGTCAATGCGGGACGAGTAAATCAGCTCCACATCGTCCACATACAGTCCGTTTCCGTCGTACAGGCCGTCGTTGGCGCGGAAGGCAGGATAATTACCGGCAGAGAAGATGACGTTGCACATCGTCGGACGGCCGTCGTTCTTGTAGAGGATCGGCACCTTGATGAGTGTCCAATCGTTGTACTTGGCACGCGCGCGGTACCAACCCTCCGCCACTTGTTTGACAGGCTGGTCGATGCCGCACTCGTTCCCGTTGGTCGCCGAACGGATATCCGACTCCTCGTTGATACGCTCGGTCGAGGTGCAACCGCCCACTTTATTCTTGTACTGATGACTCTTGGCGGTGCCTATCCACGAGTAGTAGAGGATATGAAAATCCTCTTTGTCCGTATTGGCGCCGGTACGCTTCACCCAAACGGCGATCGTATCGGGACGATGGGTCCACGCGATTCCGCCTTCCGTTCCGGCGGTGGCACTCTTGATGGTCAACCCTTTCATGTACTGCCAAGGCTGACCGAGGCTCATGTAACCCGGGCCGGTAGCGGTGATACCGATGGCACCGATCTCACGGTCGGTCACATACGCACACGATCCCGTACGACCGGGTTTCTGAAACATGAACGTAAATTTCATTCCCACCTGGGACACGTTCGACCCGTTCCAGTTCACCAACTGCGCGTCTCCGTTATAGGTGCGCGACCAATCCTCAAAATGAGTATCCGGCAGTTGCTGCGCATAACTCACCACAGCCACCATCCATGCTATTACTAATATCGTTTTTCTCATATTCACACTAATCTTCAGCATATTCACTTCCGTGTTTTGCGATTTTGCTCGCAAAATTACAAAAAAAAAATGACATACGCAAATTTGTATGCCATTTTTTGTAAAATTTATGCCAACCCGTTAACGGCTTAACGCGGAGCGGCATCATTTATCCAAGAACTCCACGAACTCCTCCAAACTGCGTTGAATAACGCTGCCGACCTTTAATTGCTCTTCGTACTTAGACACCATCGTCGGGCTAATGCTACGATTAAGCGCATAGCGCACCACCTCCGGATTGGCATCCCTGCACATCAAGATGCCTATACTCGGATTTTCATTACTGCGTTTCTCATTTTGGTCAAGCGCCTCCAAGTAGAACTCCAATTGCCCCAAATCACGCGGATCAAATGTTGTTGTTTTCAGTTCAATAGCCACAAGGCACTGCAGAGCTCGATGGTAGAACAACAAATCGCAGCGGAAGTTTTGTCCTCCGACTTCAAGCGTATGCTCTTGATCCACAAAGAGAAAGTCCTTACCCATCTCCAGAATAAACTCCTTCATGTGCGACACTATCTCATTACGCAACTTCGACTCCTTGTATCTTTGCGGCAAACCCAAGAACTCTAAGATGGATTTGTCTTTAAGCAACACCTCTGCTTGCGGATAGGTCTCTTTTAGGATAGCGGATTGCATTTTCTTATCGCTCAGCACGCGCGAGTAGGCATCCGATTTGATGGCGCGCTCAAGCTCTTGATATTTGAGATGCTCATGCTCAGCATAGAGAATATAGAATATCTGCTGATCAACGAGTTCGCATCTATTCATTATAACTTGGTGATTGCTCCATGTTGTTCTCAATAAGAACTTTGGAATTTGTGCCGATGAGATTGGCACAATTGATGATGATTTAATTTGTGCCGATTCCGTTGGCACAATTTCATCTGCTGGTTTCGAAAGCAATTTTAACGATGTAGCTCTTCCCACAAATTGTACTGTAGTATATGTCTCATAAAACTGCACCATCTTGTAGATTGTACGTTTACTCCACCCCTTTAAAGTTGGGTTTTGGGTGTGGATATATTCCGCCAATTGTTGCACCACTTTGGAGCCCCACGCAGCATTCTTAATCCTATCGGACACATACGCACCAACTTGCCATGCCGTCAGTACAGAGGCATGGTTTATGACCTGTATCGCTTGCGAACGGTTGTTCTCTATAATTTGCACTATCTGCGCGAAATCCTGAGCATATTCACTACCAGACACATGTGCTACTTGCTTATCCATAAGGCTAAACTTTGAAATTTGCCGCAAAATTACTGCAAAAAAATGACATACGCAAATTTGTATGCCATTTTTCATCATTTTTCATCTTTCGCTCATGGGGAGCGAAGCTAACATTTTACTCCTTTACCGCGCGGGGACGCGCTGCGCGGCACAAAACTTCACAATTTTGCTTAAAAATTAACATTTTTGTAAATTATTTCACAAAATTGTTGCACATATCAAAAAAAAGTTGTACCTTTGCACCCGAGAACATTCCGCGAGTCGGAATTATGGACTGGGGTGTCCCCGGTTGGAAAGGATTGCCGGTTCGGGCAATCCTTTTTTATGCATTCGGGATAATCTTTATGCCCACCTGCTTCATGTTCTCTGAATAAATATTATCTTTTATCACTTCGTAAGCCATATTCGGCTCATTAGGATCCAATATATGTCGTGTTATTGGATATGCTACCAAGTCCGCCACCTGTAAGCCTACCACATTAGCTTTCTTAGGAAGAAGCTTGAAGGATTTGGCATATTGTCTCAGCCGCTCTGCACTTGCCCAATAGGTGCCTTGTCCAAGCAGTTGATTGTAGAACATACGTAACTTCTCATCCTCTTTCTTCCCTCGCTGCTCAACTACAGTATGCAGTTCTATCTCTTCCGCTGCATTCAGACTATCCAAATAGAAGACCGCTCTTTCTAAGACAAACGATAGCGATTGGGCATACACGTCATTCAAGCGGCCATAATTGCGAATGTATGGTTCCTTTAATATTGCGCATGCTACGATTGTATAGACATCTGCTGTTCCAAGAATAGCATTTACACGCTCATAAAAACGCTTCTTCACGTCCAAGTCGAACAAGATTTCAAATCCTCGTTGACATTTACGGATATCGCGAGAATGAAGTATGGTATATTGGTTTCCCCAGAACTCTTCCTTCAATGCCTGCACTTCTTGTTCCAACCACTCGCGTTTCTCCTCACTGACAATGACACCACAAAGAGTAAAAATCGGGAATTGTTCATCAAAATTCTTGAGATTATTATCTCCACATTCGTCTATATACAAATAATATTTCATCCAATCGTTTCTCTAATTTTTCGGCAAAGGTACAACAAAAAAAATGACATACGCAAATTTGTATGCCATTTTTTGTAAAATTACTTTCCTATATCCGTAATTTCTTCCTCCTCATTTGGGTCCTTAGGCAAAGGTAATTCATCAGGAGGGGTAGTGAAGTTGACGGCTCTTCGGCTGGAGATGACGCTGCGTCCTAACCGCTGCTCCAGATTCTGACGAGCTGCGTCAGCGACCTCGCCTCCTTCATTCGCAATAGCCGCTGTCTCATTGTATCCTTGCGGATTGCGCTCTTGAGAAATCTCCGTAGCGGCAGCTTCAGCCAAACCATTCAGCATCAACTCCACATTGGTCATGTTGTCGCGCAAACTCTCCTGTCGCAGTCCCTTGTATTTCTTATACTCACGAGCGTTCATCCCGGACCATGCACGATACATAATATCCGTCAGGGAAGCATAGTCCAATTCGCTCTCTACCCCACTCCGCTTCCATTCATCTGTCAAACCCTTACGAATCTCAATGGTCTTGATACGTTGGTTGATCCAAGCCTCCGAATAACCCAAACGACGGTAGTCCAATATCGCTTGCTCTATGCTCCGTTCCGGGTCCTGCAACTGACGGAAGCGTTCGCTTCCTACCTGCGCCAGCCAACGTTTAATCGGCTCCGCCTTCTTCGACGGAACAGATTGGATGATACGCAGAATGCCTTCTAAATCAGCCACATCTGTTTCGCGGCGCTTGCCATCTGAGGCAACTAATTTCAACTGTTTACAATTTGTAATCAGTTCATCTGCGCCTTCCTCTTTAAGGCGTTTTTTCACTACGGCCCAATATATTGTTGCACTACGCGCTGTTTGTTGTTCTGTGAGAACACCAACCACATCTACTACCGAGAAGAAGTACTTCTCCTGCTCATCATCCCAAACCACGCGGATTTTTGAGCTATCGAACATTTTTACCAAATCGTGCGTTGCCATAAGTCTCAAATTTTGTACAAAATTACAAAAAAAAAATGACATACGCAAGTTTGTATGCCATTTTTTATCATTTTTCATCTTTCGCTCATGGGGAGCGAAGCTAACATTTTACTCCTTTACCGCGCGGGGACGCGCTGCGCGCCAAATAAGGAACGCGCCCGCGAACAGCAGCAGCGGCAGAACGGCATCACCGATAGGCGAATCTTCATCGTGAAATTCGGGAGCCGGTTCACCCGGATTATCCGTAGAACGTTTCGCACGATTCGGCGTCGAAGCGCTCGACCCATTAGTCGTTGTCGCCATTTCTGCCACTCCGGTCGCCCCAACGGCATTCACCTGCGGCGTATAGGCGCTACCGGAAGTCTGCATCGCAGAAGTCGATTTCCACTCCTGCTCTTGCGCCAAGGCGGGTAGCGCCATCAGCGCCACCCCCATGATCATCATAATTACTAATTTTCTCATATTATTCATTCAATTTTATTTCACTCTTGCGCCACGCGCATCATACAGCACGCCATCCTTCAGGATATACATCATATCGTTCATAATGAACTTATGTGCCTTACCATCCTTAAGCGAACCGGAGCCATCCTCTACGCCATCAATAGCCGTCGGAGCGTTGTTGGGGTTGATTTCGAGATAGAAGCGCTCTTCGTCCGTACCCTTCTGCAGAGTTACTTCATAATCCTCGATAGCCAGGTTCGTTCGTGTTTGCGCGAAGGTATCCACGAGCGTTACCGTTCCGCTGAAGTTCGAAGGCATCGTGAAGGTGTACGTACCGGCCTGCTTAACGATTACACCTACCGGTACCACATGACTGCCAATAGAGAGCACGTTAGCTGCTACGTCATACGTTCCTGCGAAGGTATATACACTCACTGCCTTGTTGCTACTCATCATATAGATATCCTCATTCAGAGCGAAGCTATCTACTGCATTCTCGCGTAACTCTACATACGTATGGTTGAGCATGTCGCCACTATTGTTCAGTACTTGCAACTCGATGTTGTAGTTCTCCTTCATCTCCGTTCTACGCGGAGCCAAAGAAGGTACAACCGGTTCTGCACAAGTGAACTTCACATCACCGGCATACTGAACCATGTAACTATGCATCGGTTTGAATACAAAGTCAACCGCGGACTGGATAGTATATGTCTTGTCTGTATTCCATACGTAGAAGTAACCGAACGCCGGATTCTCAGGATTTGCATAACTTGTAGTATCCTCTGGCTCCTTAGTAGCGGTAAAGATAGCTCCCGGAGTACCCGACTCAGCATTACCGGTGTGGTTCTGGAAGATAGGTACACCCATCAAGTTCCAGTTCGAGTCGGTGTACTTGTGGTTGAGTTTACCGCTATTGAACGTTCTGTTGATCGTACACAAGTGCGCAGGAACATTGATCGTCTTGTCGTCCGAGTTGATGATTACCGGATGTTCGGGATCATTAGCCGACGGGAAGTACATGTATACATGATCCCCTGCTCTCTTGTTATCCCAGATATGACCGACATCACCGTTGAAATAGTCGTTATCCAGCGTTACAACATAACCTACACCTGCATGCATTACGGTATCAACCGGCAGCGTCTCCCAGAAGGTGTCTGTTCCATCTCCCTTGAAGAAGCCCTTCTCTGCACGCTTAGCACCGTTATATCCTTGAACGATGAACGCTTCGCCATAGTTGGTATTCAAACCGAAGATATCACTTACGTTGACATCAAACGGGAAGGATACGAAGAACATCATCTTCGCACGTGTATCCGGCGTCCAAGAAGCCACACGACCTACCAATTCGTTATATTCGAAACGGAGTGCACCGATGACACGTTTCGCAGAGATCGAACCGGCTTCTTCTTCCATAGCCGCCTTACCGAAGGTGATTGTGGTAGCACCATCTTGGTTATGACGTTCAATGAGCACATCCACTTCTTTTATTTGATCTGAAATTGTGCCACTCGGAATCCAAGTAGTAATCAGACGGTTGGTCTTGAAGTCATAAACGGCAGCGATGTCATATTTCGTATCTGCGCCACCGGAGATAATGGTTTCCCATGCATCTGCTGCACCTACTAGATAACGGTCCACATCATTGTATCGAGCAATGATACTTACTTTGGCACCCGGTTTCGCCTTAAATGCCAATTCATATACCCAGTTCTCGGTATCACTGAATAACAACTCGTTTGCATGCATCTGCTCTGCTCCTTCACCTTCGCCTGCAATCTCATCACCATCAGCATCCAAAACCTTAGTATCCGAACCATGCAATACCAGGAATCGCTTGTTGCCGTCGCCTTGCGCGGACTTCAGATACGAACGGAAGGTAGCATTCGTCTCTTCGTTCCATGTGAAGCGGACAGATGCCGGTTTGCCGGAAGGCAACGTCTTATTACCTACACCGATCGTGGCATCACCTTCCTGAATCGGACAGATTGCAGGACTATAGTCTGTTGCTATCGTATAACTGATATCCGTTGAGGAATTACCCACATATTGGCAATAATAGTGGCTATACGGAGCGGACAGAGTCTGCGATAACGAGTACTCAGAGAACGTCATCTGGCTGGACGGATACTCTTTATAGAAGTCCCAACCACCGGCAGCACTATCCGTACGGATGTAATAATTACCATCGTACTTACCAATACTTTCACCAGTAGCTGCAGCACTACCGTTTTGTGCAATACGGAAGTTATATACACCGGAAGTCTTACCGCTTGCCGTCTCTGAAGGCAGCGTGATAGCGCTGTAAGTGGTATTCCAGGTCGGCACACCAGCGGTAATACCGGTACACTTCTGGATGTAGAGCGAACGATCAGTAGCATTATCACCGGAGTGGATGAACATAGAGATGGTATCTACTGCATCTGCTTTCGCCTTGATATACTCAGACGAGAAAGTTTGCGCACTACCATCGTTCCAACCATATACTACACGGTAGTCATTAACGGCTAACGGGTATTCAATCGTCAGTCGAATTTCACCTAACGCGCTGAAGACGAACTTGAACGTATAGTCACCGGCTACAGTTGTCGTCATCTTCTTATCGCCACCGCCTGCATACTGTGCACTGAATACAACATCCGAACTTGCAGATGTCATATCTGCTGCCGGTTTGAAGACAGAGCTGTAATCATTATCCGTTGTACAGTGCTTGTACAGGTTGAACCAATAATTAGAATTTGCCGACAAGTTACGAATCGTGAATACATATGTAGAGTCATCCAAACTGTGTCTCTCCACATAGTGGTCATCAGCCCATTTCCAGCTACCTTTAACTGTATAACCGGATTGCAACTCGTCATAGCGTACCCAATAACCGTTCTTATAACGATAATTGGTTGGGTTACCTGAGCCATCCTCATCCACAATCATGTCCGTGCTGTAATATACCGTACCCGGTTTAGGATCGTGTGTATTCTTCGTATATTTGTAAGGATCATTCGGCGTTGGAACGAACATCGTTGCATCCGAGTCAAAGTCACGACGATAAACAGCCTGACCATCATCGAACCAATCATAGTTTGGCATGGCAATATTGGTAAATGCAATGTTGCCCTTCCAAGAGCTGAGAATTGCCGCCGGAACATCCTTATACCAGATATCTGTTCCGTAGATGTGACTCATCAATTCCTGCGTCTTGCCCCTAGCACCAGCTCCCTTGTCTTCACTATTATAGTTCCAAGTAGCATCCCATGTGACATATACACTCTCCCATCCCAGGGTATTCTTGAAATATACGCGTTCTTTCTTTTCATAATGCGCGTACAAAGTATGGTCAGAAGCGGTAACCATTTGGGTCTCTTCTGTCACTAACGTACCACCTTCCGGACGCGTATACCAGCCTACGAACTCATAACCTGAGTTACCATAAGCCGTCGGCAAAGATCCATAGTTTGCGCCCATAGCAACGGATTTGGATGTAGTGTAGCAGTCACCACCCAAAGCATTAAATGAGATGGTATAATTTTTTGCGTTCCAAACAGCATACAATGTCACATTATCTCCATCTGTGGAGGATATATGACGCGTTGTGCTGCCAACATAGGTCGGACTCGTTGCACAAGCCGTTTTCGACCAACCTGCGAATGTATAACCTTCACGGGCTAATGTACCGGCTGTGATATCTACATCAGTCTCGTATTCCACATTGGCCATGCTTGCTTTAGAACCGGTTGCTTCGCCCACATAAGCAGCACAGTCGTTGCCGTCAAAAGCAAGATTATATTTGATTTGGTTCCAATGAGCATAGAAGTCCTGAGTTCCTTTGTAAGTCCATTTACCACCGGTTACATAACCGCTTACATTTCCATCTACAACGGTACCATTACCGTTAAGAACTTTGGTTCCATCCTCTGCTGCCGTATAGTATCCATCACACAAATATCCGAGACGGGTTGGGTAAAGAGTGGTCAATGTTTCAATAATTGACGTATTATAATGAATACGGAAGTATCCATCTACACCGCCATCATAATTAGCCTTCAATGCAAATCTACCGCTCCATTGTGCATACAAATTAACAGTTGCGCCATTCGTACTTGTCAACGTGCTTTGATAAGTAGCGGCATCAATATCTGTTCCTGTTCCATCAGCGCTTGTGTTCCAAGGATGAGCCGGATAATAAATACCATACCCGGTCGGAGCCGTAAAGCCATTCGTAGATATAAAGGAATTCTGACCGTCTAACGAACTTTCTACTTCATATTTGGCAACTTGGTCGTCCATCGATCCGCTACCGCCATTGGCATCATAGTGGATAGTGAAGGTGATCGGTGTCCAACCGGCATAGAGTGTCATATTATTAGGATATATCCAATTACCGCCGCCATCAATATATACATATGGCTCCGTGTCAGAGTGCCAATTTCCCTCCTTATCAATAAGTTGATCACCAACATCCATCGAAGACGAAGTATAATATCCTTGGAAGATATAACCCGTACGCGTCGGAGCTACGAAAGAAGAAGCGAATGCAAAGTTGTCATCGTCAAACGTAACCGTTGCCGAACCAACACCGCCGCTACCCTCATTATCATTCAGCGTGATAGTATATACTATAGGCGTAAACGTAGCAGTCAAGGTAGCCGAATTGCCACTTGTTCCGCTACCTGTAATCGTTGTAGATGCTGCATTGGTTGCCGAAATAGTGATATAATCACTACTCTCACTCCAAACGGTAGCACTGGTGTTCACGCGATATCCGGAAGCAGGTACAGCCGTTACTGTCGGGTGTGTCGTTACACCTGCAGAAACAGATGTTACTGCATCGTCTCCACTGGTAAATGTTCCCTTACCCGTCGGACTTGCCACCAAGTTAACGGTAGTCATATTCTCCGTATAAATCGGATAAATGGTATAAGCCGTAGAAGAAACGGTCAACGTATAATCGTCGTCTTCCGTAGAGTATGTCGTTCCGCTGATTCCGGTATTATTACTATACCACTTACTGAACGTATAACCATCACTATTCTCTTGAGAGAATGTGATTTCCGTACCATCTTTGATCTTCGTATTATCCGATACACTAGTAGACTCCGGGCCAGTTGCCGTCAATGTCTTACAACCAGTTGTTTTCGCAAACCGCACGGCACGCGTCGGAGTATAGGAGATAGTAACTGTAATATCGCTGGTGCTCATCGTCCCATCAGCGGTATACGTTGCTTGCTCTTTCCACCATGTTACAGGGGTATTACCTCCTATAGTAATGGTCGGAATGTAACCTGTTACAGGTGTTACCGTTATAGTAAAGGTCTCTCCATTCGCAAATTGCGTAGTTTCAAAGACATTGTCTCCCTTGGTAAATGCCGAAGTTGTCTTCAACGTCACTTTTACCGGACCTTTGGAATCATTTGCGCCGCTCACATTTACATTATAATACGTTTGCGGGTCCTGCACCCATAACTTTTTATTGCTCTTGTCAAGAACAACCCAGATGTTAGTCATTGCTGATGAAGCATAGGTTGAATTACTCCACTCTTCTGTAAGCGAATAGATTGTTTTTTTCGTTATGGCTGTAGTTGAGTTGCTAATGCTATATGGTTTCGTTCCATCATTAACTTTCCAATAACTACTTGCTGCCAGAGAAGCCGGATAGTAAAATACATTCTCCATTCCACGGTAAGGACGGGCGAACTGATATGTAGCAGTATTAGGCCTAACCCATCCGCCAAACGCAGTTCCTTCCATATACCAACCGGAAGCAACACCAAAGTTCGCCGTCAAGGTTCCTGTACCTGCACTTCCATTACCTTTCAATGTGTAAGTGTTGGTAGAATTCGTACCCGTTGCATTGCCGGATACAGACCAATCTAAGAACACTTTTCCACTCGCCGGAGTTGCTACAACCGTACGACTTGTCGTGACACCAGCGGTAGTTGTATTGCCAGGCGTAAAAGCGGCGCCACCGACTGTTAATGTACCGGCTCCTGAAGGGCTGACGTTAACAGTAACGGTCGTCATTTTCTCGGTCCATTTAGCCCAGAAAGCTTTATTGCCGTTAGAACCCGCAGCAATACTATATACACGGTTCGTCAATCCGACTTCCGTGTACCAACCACCAAACGTATAGCCGTCCCTTGTCGGGTCTAGCAAAGTAATAGCCGAACTCTCATAGGTATATGTAGCAGGGTTACCCGGATTGTTCGTACCGCTATTTAAGTTATACGTAATATTATATGTAATCGGTTTGAACTTCACATAAACAGTTATATCACTACCAAGTGAAGCAACGCTGTACGTCGTTTCACCTGCATCGTGTTTGCCTAACGTACAAGCAGAGTTGGTGTACCATCCTTCTACTTCATAATATGAACTCGGGGTAGCAGTAAAAGTGATTGCTGTTCCGGATAGAAGGTCTTCTCCGGATGTGATAGATGCTGAATTGACTGTCTTTACCGCAGTTAACGTACCATTGCCGGACTCATGAACTCCAAACGTAACATCATAATATGTACTTGCTTCAGTCCATTTCGCCCAATACTCCTTATTACCGGTAGAACCAGCAGCAATCGTGGTTATAGCCGAACCGGTAAAACTGGAGTTGTCGAACCAACCATCGAAATCATATCCATCCCTTGTCGGTGTCGGGAGCGTAATAGCACTACTCTCTACCGTATATGATGTCGCTGGAGCCGGACTTACTTGTTGCGTACCTCCATTCAAATTATAGGTGATAGAGTAACTCGGTGCAGTGAAAAAAGCGCATATTGTATTTGCTCCAGTGATGGACGAAATAGAGTATGCAGCATTCTTACCAGATGGGGTAGAACTTGAACTTGTGCCCCAACCGTCAAAATTATAACCATCAGCTGTAGAAGACTCACTCAAACTAAATGCCGAAGTAAGTACTGCAGAAACGGTTACGCTCGAACTGGCGGTCAATGCCGTGTTGTTCACATGCGAAGCAGTCGTCGCATTAGACAAATAGTATCTATCCGGCGTCAGTGTCCCCGGCCAACTACTCGTTCTCTTAGTATACGATCCACTACCTACTTTTACATATACCTCGACTGTCTGTGTTTTGTTTAATTCAGAATAGCCACTTGAGAGTTGCGAGCGGCTTAATGTCGCACCTCGGTTGCCGTTGGCAGCGCTGAACAAGAAAGTCTTGCTGTTTAGTGAAGCAGTATTAACTGCCGTATTTGACGCAGCATACATAGCACGTTGAGTAGGTACATTATTATTCTCCCAACTATCCCAGTTTGCATCGACAAAAAGAGTTGATGTAAACCACGAGCCATCTCCTGTTCCATTGCTGATGGATGTGTTATACCATAAGTTGGTATTCGTTATGCGGGTAAGCGGACTAGCAAGTGTTCCTTTTCCATCCCCGCCATAATTGGTATAACGACCATTTATCATGGTGACATTGGTGTAACCAGCATCAGTGTTATTCCAATAAATCTTTGGCGCACTAATTTGTCTCCATGTGGTTTGTTCCGTAGCTACGGCTTCAATTTTAACTTTATAAGTGCCACTTGAAAGTGTGACGGTAATTTTATAGATACCACCTTGACTCGCAGGAGTAGGGAACGTTAAATTGGTAGCACTGCCGTGTGTTACTTCAACTGCAGAGCCTCCAATTGTCGGATTGCTATCCTTCTTGCCAAGATTTACTGTAGACCAATCGGATGTGGCAATTTTGAACTCCTTACTGGTATTCCAATAACCATAGTGAACCCAAGGGCTAGATGTGCCTTCCATCTTGTTGGCATCTGAGTAAGACCATTTGCCATCGAAGTTCATGACATACAAGTCCGTCGCCCACATCTGTCCGACACCGAGGGTGAGGAGCATGATTAGCATTGCCGCATAGCGGGCGAACCGCTGCGGCGATTGTTTTTCATGGCTATCTGTCCATAGCCTTTCGATTAAGTTTAAATTTTTCATGATGTTTTATATTTTTAGTTAGTTATGTTTTCATTTTTTGCGCACCTTTGTGCGTCTACGCATGCGTTGCGCTGTCGCGCCCGAATAAAACGGGCGCAAAGGTACAAAAAAAATTCGACATCCGCAAGGGAAATGTCGAAAAACATAAAAATATTTTCAATTTTTCACAAAAAGAGGGGTTTGTAGGAGTTGATCGGCAGCAATGGACCGTGCTTTGGGTTCTCGCAGCGAAAAGGATGCAAAAGGGGTTTTTGTTAGGGTTTGCAAATGGCGTTATTTATTCGAGCAAAGCCATTTGCCAGTTCGATATATATAAGATTTAATGCTGTTCGGTGATCATATTTATCCAGACTAAGTGCATTGCGAGCTTTATTTGAATCCCGATGTTCTCTATGGGCTATGACGCCAGAACGGAATTCTTGGATATTTCGAAGAGTTTTAATAAATTCCACATCTTCGTTTTTAGTTGTAATTAGGAGACATTCAAGCCTATTAATTCCACCACATATATCAGAGACATTCTTTAATTCTTTTCCAATTTTCTTGCTAACGCTATCCAAATACTCCTTCGTATCTATTCCCATAGTATTGATAGCTTCAATTATTTTAATTTCATTTAATGAGTCAACAACACTTTTAGTGATCGTAAGTATATTACATTTTAGTTCTTTGAAATTGTTGTCCGTATTTAAAATGTCCAAGTTTTGGAATTCTTCATTTTCCTCAGGAGATCCAAAAGGTAAAAATATCGGCCAACCGTATTTCGCTTCCCATTTCTGATTGAGATCAATGTATTGTTGCTTAAATACGTGCGCCGGATTAGTTTTAGCATTAGTAGATAGCCCTATGATATTTCTTGCAACCGCAGTTTTACTCAAACTCAGTCCCTTTGGTATCACATTATATTTTTTCCAGTGCTGCTGCTCCGCGTAAGGAATACGCCCCAGATCCACCAGAAATACAGCAATATTATTATCTGCTCTGTCATTATCCATCTTCAACATCCATGACGGAGCACTAAGATAGCCATCTCGTACTGAATATCGGTCAGGATTCTGAATATATCTGTTTAACACCTCTCTATCAAAATATACCGGTGTTAAAGTATAAGTACCCTTTCCTTCATAATTAAATAAATTCGTCAACTTATCTTCTTCACAAGTACTATACTCAAGTTTTCCATTTTCTTTTACTCCAACAATAAAATCTTCATATTTGTCATCTATTGGATCCCAAAGATGCCGGATGTCATTATTATGGCGATATATCACTTTCCCCATGAACCAGCCACCTGACTTCCACTCTTGAAACAAACCGGTTGGCTCTACATCACAATAAATAAAAAACGAATCCTTATCTGAATATACTATATTTCGTTGGGGTTCTCCTTCTAATTTTGCAGGGTCATATACAATATAATCGAAAAACAGCAATAAGTTTAATTGTTTTATAGCCAGATATTCCAATAAATAGTCTTCCCGAATAGATACAACACTTCCTTCTACTTTGATTACTATGGTTTCCTCACAAGCCACATTCACTTGCACATAATAGATTTCTTTGTATTCACCATAGCGTGGAAATAATTTGTATAAAGCCAAAAAATCATTATCAATATAGTAATATGGAGGTCGCTCGTCGAGAGATTCAACTTGATAAACGAACGGTGTTATTCCGTCATTATATGTATCTAAGTGTAGGAATTTATTATCATGCTCACTTATTCGTTCAGAGGGATCCGTAAAATGCAGATCCCATGAATATCCTTGCATGTAAACGCCGGCATGTTCATCGTCCACCAGAGCGCAGAACTGCCTATCGTTACAAATCGTAACGAAATCGCCATCCCTAAACTTGTTATTAATTAGGTCTACATATTGGCGGCTATATACCGGAAATTTATTTTGATCAATCATGGATCTCTATATTTCTAATATACTTTACCACTTGGGTTTCAACATTACCAATGAGCTTTAGCACCTCGTTTTTTAATGCATCTATATCTTCTCTGCTTAAAGAGGTTATATTATTGTGAATATTCAAACCATTTCGATGCATTATATCATTTCGAATATCAATTGCGTCATCGAGTATCTTTTTAGAAATCCCTTCCAATATATCTATTCCATATATATTGTAGTACCCGCAAATTTCTTCAGTCGGATGAAAAGTTCTCTTTAATAGTATAGACTTCAATACCTCCTCGTAGCTTTTGCCGGGTATAAGTAACTCGTTCTCAATTTTTCTTCTTATCTTTTCCGCATTAGCGCCAAAAGCATCCTTATTATCTTCACTAAGTGTTATTAAGTTGATTAAAGTAAAATAAAGATATTCTTCCATACATGCTATAAAAGAAACATATATCAGCTTATAGAGGTATTGGCGCGTTTCTTCATTAATTATCAGAGGATCTATCTCTTGAAGCATTTTGTCTGCATCGTAACATTGATTAACTATGTGTGAATATTGATCCTGAATCTTTTCTTGAAAAACAGTATCTATGGATTCTTGATTGACTACATATACAGAGGCATTTTCATATAAGCCTTTGATAGTCCCCATTCCCGCACCATATCTGTTGTTTAAATCTACGTCATAAAGATGCCCACAGTATTTACAACTACATGTTTTATGAGAGGTTCCATCATTGAGATCATCTGGCTCTGGGTGTTCAAATGTAATCGCAGGGCACTCTATGTCATACAATGCAATTTCATTTTGGCATCCTTCACACTTGAAATATAACCTTATGGCATAAGCTTCGGGAGGAAATTCAAATTTCTTTAGTTTGCTTCCATCTGTTCTCATATTGCTTGATAAGTTTTAAGGTATTTCCTTCTTTTAACCGAGGTTAGTGTTGTGCTTTTACGTTCTTGTTTTTACCGGCCCATCTTATGGTGTCATTCGGACACTTAAGACTTGGTTCGTTTACTTTTTTCTGGGTAGTTTTTGTGATTCACCTAAAGCCTTTTCTTCTTTAGCAACTCGCCGCTCTACTTTCTTAATATCCTCTGCAGGCGGCAATTCCTCCGGCTTAATCCCTCGCTGACCCATCATGTCTCTCACGGTGCGATTGTTCTGGACGTGTTCTGTAGTAATAGAGGGGATATTTTGAGATAAACGTTTTTCTGAAGCTCTCAACTCTTCGCGTTTTTCTAACCGTTGCTGTAGTTGTAACCGCTCTGCAATCAGTTCCGCACGGCGTGTCTGTACAGCAAAATAACTCTGTGCAAAAGCGATCTCTTCTTTCTTTGGATCGCCATTCTGTGCAATTAGATAGCAGGCATAACGGGAGAGTAGAACATCATTGATTTCTTTTTGTGCTCCTTTAGGCATAGGTATCGTTTTCGTGACGTCACGAAAATGATCATCAGTATTGATATTTTGCGAGTTACATGCATCTTTTGCCCGATTGATTGCTACTTGGAAATTTTCCCAGCGAGCATAGCCGCATAGCGGGCGAAGCGCTGCGGTGATTGTTTTTCATGGCTATATGACAATAGCCGACTGATTAAGTTTAAAGTTTTTTCATGATGATTTATATTTTTGGGTTTTTGTTATCTTATCTCTCCACGCGCATGTGTGTGCGCTCAATAATTCATATTGGGTGTTTGTGGTGTTTTTGAGAATAACCTAACCCAATGCTCCTGATAAATTTATATTATGCGATCCTACCTTTTTCAATATTATTTAAGGTCACCGGAATATCTTCATATTCATACACTTTAGAATATCTTACTTTCCAAGCATAATTAATCTTATTATAAATATCAAAATATTGCTTATTTATCCATTGTTGCAAGATAATTGAAAGATTTTTCGCATTGTCTACACACGGTTGTTCTACATTAAAAACAGATATAATATGCGATTGCTCAATCTTAAAAAACAATAATTCTCCTAATCCCCATAGCTTAATTTCTTCCTTGATTGACATGAAACTCTCAAAGTGATTTTCAAAATTTTTATATAAGAATGGGTCTGCCGTATCTACACCCTGAGGAATTGTTATTACGAACCAATATTGTCTTGGTATTTTTTGAAGGTATTGGTATATTGAAGGGTAGTAACAACACAATATATCTTCCGGATACGAAAGAATATTAGCATTATTTACAAGATTGTTAATATTGACGTTTACCCATCCTATTTTGTTATTTTCTAACTTTTGAGACAAAGATATTATTCTTTGTTGATCGTTCATATCGAAGGTGTCAGCATGAAGCCCAATCAATGCTTGAACAAACTTCTCCGAATCCAGATTAAAATTTTTCATGATAGTTTTAATATTTTATATTTTTATTAGTATTCTATTCCATTCGCGTACGCGTGTACGTGTACGCGCTCAATAATTTTTATATGTTGTTTGTGTTTAAATTATTACGTATATTGGTGGCTCACTTTTCGACTTTGGGCCCAACTCTTAATGGTCACAACGTAATTACTCCATTCAGGAGTGACCGCAAATTCATTAATAACCCCTTCGATACTAAATATGTTCCCATTTAAAATAGTAGTAAAGTACCCATGTGGGTCATTATCCAAAACCACTATACCATTTGACATAACAACAATGCTGCTCATTGGATTTTGTATAGCTTTAAACGCCTCATGGATAAACTCTTCAGGACACATGTTCTTGCCCTGTTGTATAAGCGATGGTTTGCTATTATACTGAAGTATCTGTTGTTGTACCCAACGTTTACGTGTTTGAGTAAGAGGATCGCCTCCTGTTATCACCTTATTTATTTCGGACTGTAAAATGGCTGGAGATATATCCCCATCCAAAATAGCCACATAATCTTTAATGATATTAGCCGCCCTTACATCGGCATCAACAGGATTGGATTTTATTTCATTCTCATGTACTTGTGTTATAGCCGCATATAGCATTACAATGCAATTATGGTATGTGCCAACGGACATTATGTTTGATCGCTGTATTAAGTTTAAATCGGAGAGCACCTTTGATGTTATGGCTTTAGAAAACTTGTCCTCCAAATATATAACAAACGGCTTATTCTGTTCTCCACTTAATTCTTCATAACAATCTGCAGTAGGATTATCTAAACATAAAGTTTGGTCTCCTCTATGCATAATGTAATAAGAATGCACTTGAGGCATATCCATTAATTCTGGTCTATGCGATGTAAAAAAGACCTGAAATTTTTTTTCTTGTGCCTTAACATCAATAACATCAATTAATTTTCGCAATGCTGCAGAATGCAAGGTCATGTCTAATTCGTCAATCGCGATTAACGAGTATTTGGGGGCATTATAGAGTATATCAAGAATACGGAATAAACGTTGTTCACCTGCTCCCATATTAAAAGAATGATATCTAACAGATACACCATTTATCTGTTTAGTCACTCTGTAACTATGGAATCCAGCCGTAGTGCCCACCTCTACAAGTTGATAATCAATATTTGTTATAGCACTCGCTGCTTGCAAGATACTAGGACTCAGCTGACTGTTTGGTGTAAATCTATATGACACATTTGATTTGTCCTTTGCAATAAATTCGATATCTGGGACACTCGTTTGAATAGGAACATAAAATATGTCTCTATTAAATTTTTGAGGCTGTTGAGGTTTCCAATCTTTCTTTCCAGTTATACTTTTTGAGAAAGGTACCTTTTTAGTAACAAAAGTACGGGTATCCCCTTTAAGCAAGTCGTGCTCATAGATTGCATAGAATTGGCTCTCTCCCCATAGTACACCATCTATATGCTTAAAAAATCTACTCATTCTTGTGAGCCATGTTGCACCTGCAAATACTTTCTCTTCGTTACCAACTTTATGATATTTAGGACGATACAAGCATAGGATTGTTTGTAACAATGTGGTTTTCCCGCTTCCATTCTTACCAAAAATACCAGTTATATACTTCTTGTTAACACCCAAAACATTTGTCTCGTTTGGATTATCGCAGAAAGACAATTCAATATTCTCTAAGCCGCGTAATCTATCTATATGCAATTGTTGCAAAAATTGCTTGTCTGTATATGGAGATTTTCTTGCCATGATATTATTTATGATTTCATATTAGTTTCACTTTAACCCATATATTTCATTATGGCCTCTATCGTAGGCCGCTTAACCATATGCGCGTCGGTCTCACCTTCCGAACGCTCTACCCAGAAACAGATTCGACCATACTTTGTATTCGGGAACTTATTATTGAAGTTGTTCCAAATATTGTTATAGCCAGGACGTTCCTGTACTGCACACACAATAAAGTCCGGATCAAAATTCTTTATTGCATACCTAACATCTGTCTCCAAATATCTCACATAATCACCTCTGCTATCCAACACAATTTTTCGTTCATGCCATTCTAACACAGCCCATACATCATAGATAAACCCTTGAGGTGGCATCTCATCCGGGATCTCAATAGCATGATCCTCATTAAGGTTATATAATTCTATAACCTTTGCCTCCTGAGCCAACAATTCCTTTAACAACAACCAAATGGTTGTACTCTTACCTTGATTTTGGGTGTCTCTAATGACAATAAGTTTTGTCTTCCCCATAACTATATGTGTTTTTATGTTATTATTCGTTTTTTGCTTTGCACTTTTTGCACTTTAAATCATTTACCATATTGAAAAAGACTATAACAAAATCTGACACGAAACTTTCGTAACGTGTCAGACTGAATTTATAAATGTAGGAATATTACACCTAAAGTCTAATTTCGGACAATAATACCAAGAACTCTTGATAGGTCATTATTGCTGTCTCTTTATGCTGTTTAAGCACCAGCAAATCCTTATCTCCGGTTACTATCGCACTCGCAGGTATGGCTTCTGCCATAGCCAGCAGATATGCATCCTTGACATCGCGGATAGATGATTCAACCGCGGGATAGTCCTCAATTGGATAGCATCGTGTGCGCATTAACTCCCACATTGTTTCTATCGACTCATGGGATATATGTTCGCGAATCTTGGGACGAGACAATACGGATTGTATCTCCGCTACTTGCTCCGGAGACACATAAACCTTAATGTTCGCATTGTCAAATACAGATGCAACACTCTGCAACTGCTTCCCGAACAGGAAGGAAATCCAAATATTGGTATCTAATATGACGTTCATATTACTTGTTATATCGAACGGCATTTACCTCTGCTTGAATTTCTTCATCGGTCAGCGCGGCATTGTTTCTGGAGCACGCCTCAATGAAACGCGCTACAGGGTTGCGACGACTCTCTATCGTCCACCCCATACGACTAGCAAACTGCATTATCAGCGCTACGTCTGTGGTCGGCATTTTTAATACTACATCTTCCATATATCGTTGTTGTTTTACCTTTGACGCTGCAAAGGTACTGCTTTTTTACGACATATGCAAGACTTGCCTACATTTTTTCAGTCTTTTTCAATATATCAAAGATCTTTTTGCCTCTCTTTTAAGCCTTGAGAAAGCGGGCTATATCATTTTCACTTGGTCATTTTTTTGCTCAATTTCAAAATCACGGGATATATACATAGTATATATAGAGTGTGGTGGGATACGATATTGGTCCGATACACCTCCGTGATTGGTCCGATATTGGGTCGAATGGGCGGGCTCACACATATACGTGCGTGCGTACGCCTTTGCACCCAAAGCGGCTGCAAAGGTAACATTTTTTTTTGAATTATACAAATTTATCCACAAAATTAGTCAATTTTTCTCGTTTTTGCACCAAATCCTTGCGTATTCCAAAAAAAAGCAGTAATTTTGCAGGCGATGAACAGTTTTGGCGATAAATGGACGTTTACCAGCTTCGGGGAGTCACACGGAGCAGCGATAGGCGGCGTGCTGGACGGTGTGCCGGCAGGGCTTGTTATTGACATGAACCTTATCCGACGCGAGTTAGAGAGACGAGCGGGAAAAGGGGTTACGGGTGACGGGTTACAGGTTACGGGCGTTTCGCCGCGGGCTTTGCGCGAACCCGACGAAGTCGAGTGGCTGTCGGGAGTAATTAAAAATGAAAAATTAAAAATTAAAAATGAAGACGCTTCCGATCATGAGTTAGTCTCCCTTGGTACGCCGATTGCGTTCATTATTCGGAACAAGGACGCGCGGCCGGAAGACTACGAGTGGCTGAAGACGACGTACCGCGTCGGACATGCCGACAAGGTGTATGAGCAAAAATACGGCATTCGCGATTGGAGAGGCGGCGGCAGAGCTTCTGCCCGCGAGACAGCAGGACGTGTGGTCGCAGGCTGTGTCGCCAAGCAGCAGTTGGCCGAGAAAGGTATTACGATTCATGCCGAACTGATCCAAGTAGGCTCCGAGACCGACCCCGCTAAGTTCAACGATACGATCGCCTCTTACCAACGCGACGGCGACTCGATCGGCGGCATCATCGAGTGCCGTATCACCGGTCTGCCACCCGGTGTAGGCGAGCCCATTTTCAATAAGTTACAAGCCGAATTGGCCTTTGCGGTCATGAGCATCAATGCCTGCAAAGGTTTTGAGTACGGCACAGGATTTGGCGGTGTGACCCAACCGGGAAGTGCGATTAATGCCATCAGCGGCGGCATCTCCGGAGGCATCTCCGATGGCACGGAAGTGGTGTTCCGCTGCGTGTTCAAACCCACTCCATCCACACCAAAAGCCGGCGTAAAAGGAAGACACGACGCCTGTGTTGCCACACGCGCCGTGCCTGTCGTTGAAGCCATGACGGCTATCGCACTAATTGACCTGTTAGGGTAAAGATCTGCTCTCCTCGAACGATATAGATCTGTCCGTCGCGCAAGATCTTGGCACATTGTACAGAGACATTTTGAACATTTTCGATGTCTGTTGCCCAGCCTTTACGCGCCATGCGGACGGATTTAATTCCCGCGTCACCGCTACTCTGTGCCGAGGCAATCGTGAACATGAACGCAGCAGACTGATTTACAGCGAATGTCAGCGTTCCGTTTTTCTTCAGCGTTACTTTATCTCCTATCGGTTCCCCATTCACATAGACGCGAATGGCACGATCGTAATTGGTGATAGAGGAGGTTATCTCCACGGTGTCGCAGGAAGGAAGAAACATTTCCAAGTGCGTCTTTCCTGCCATCTCACGGCTGTAGTCATCGTCGGTTTTGGCAATGCGCCATTTCTTGGTTGCATCAAAACCACACGCCCCTTTCACCCATGTCTCCGTGCCATCAAAAACGATCTCGGTAGAAGTAAAAGCAACCGGTTGTACAGGCTGTAAATCCAGCGTACAGATGCGTTGTGTGCTGTCCGCGCCGACGAACGTAAGCGTATTACCGCTCTGCTCCCATGTCGTGCCTACATTGAGCGTACAACTGTCCACCGCAGGTTCAGCCTCGCCTGCCAGGTAATATGCATGTATGGTCGTTGTATCACTCTCCGTGATATACGCCTGGTAGTGGTTGGTCATGAAAATCTCGTTGATTACCACCCCGGGAGTCGGTTCGGGTTCTGGGTCCGGAGTCGGATCCGGCGTGGAAGAGTTGTTCCCGCGCACGTATTTGTAAATAGGAGTATCCTTCTTAGAATCGCTGGTGGTGTAGAAGATGGAGTCGTTATACCAAGCGAGCGACTCACCCTGCTCTTCTGTCTGATACGCCATGACCTGTACCGGCAGACGCTGTGCGGTGGCACTCAGGCTCTCCGAACCCTGTCGCTCCCACAGCAGCACATATTTCTCACTCTTGATAGCCATACACCGCCCGTCAGGCGATATATCCCCGCCGTTCGCGAGTTTGAACTTACTGCCGCTACCTAACGCGCACACTTCGGTGAGGCGTTGGATATCTGAGCCGTAGTCCGTACGGAATGGCAGTTTGTACAGATGACACACACCTTCCACTTTGTCGGCAATATAGAACATCTGCTCCACATTGTCGTACATGAGCGTTTCGGTATTGTGCGCCTGGTTGTCCGGATAACCGTAGTGAATGATGTTTACGGTGATTGTCTGTGTCCCGGAAGTGATGGCGGGTTCTTCGAAATAGTAGATGTAGTACTGGTCGTTGAACGCCAGATCATTGTCACCGATCGCGCCGACAAACAGATAATTGGTATTGTTGTACACGCCGGTACAGACATCCTCCCAATCGTCACGGGTATTGTTCGGTGTGGTCAGATTAACCGTCATTGCGAGCGCGCCGGAAGGCTGAATAGCGACAATCTTACGATTGGTGCCGGTGTTCTCATCGCCGTGCGCCCAGAGGTAACCGGGCGTAGTACGCGAGCACGCGAGCCCACTCACCTCCTTCATCACATTCTTAGACGAAGTACCACATTCCGTGCGGGTGAACTCATTGTTTTCCGTGAGCGAGGTACCGTTATAATTAATTCCGGCTCCCCATGCAATTGTAGCGGACATTAAGCCCGCTACAATCATGAGAGAAATTCGTTTCATATTACTTAACCTCTACCGGGCTATACTTCTTATCTCACTTCGTTCAAACGATTTATGAAACCTTGACAGGTTCATATTTCGGAACAAGGCTCTTCATTACGGTCCAACCGATCAGATAAGCTACTGCACAGATGCAGAAGATGATCATGTAACCTGCAGGAGTTCCGGCAAAGCCCAGCGCCTCCATCGGTTGACGAACGACCTCACCGCCTTGAGCTACCACCGCATCCACATAGTCTTTCGCCTCAAAGACCTTGTTGATCTCGATGCCGAAAGCCTCTTTCAGGCCGGTAGCGTTCATGACAAACTCATTGCCGTTGAACGTGAACTCACCCGCCGCGTAGTCAAACAGTTTACCCGAACCTTTGTTGATCAGGAACGAACCGATACCACCGGCCATCGCTCCGATACCGGTGATGGTTGCAATCGCCGACTTAGGGAACATATCTCCTACCGTCGAGAAGATGTTCGCACTCCAACTCTGGTGTGCCGCACCTACGATACCGATGATGATAGCAACAGCCCAAGGTCCCCAGATGCCGCCTAAGGGTTGTGCGCCGAGTGCCAACAGCGGGAAGAAGGCGAAAATGAGCATAGCCAACATACGTCCCGAATACGGCTCCATGCCTTTCTTCTCCACGAAGATCTTCGGCAGGTATCCGCCAAAGAGCGATACGATGGTTACGATCGCATAGAGGGTGAAGATCAGCACAACGCCTTGCGGGTCAGATGCTTTGATGAGGAACTGATCCTGGAAGTAAGCAGGAGCCCAGAAGAGGAAGAACCACCATACGCCGTCGGTCATGAACTTACCGAACGCGAACGACCAGGTCTGACGGTGTTTGAACGCCTCAATGAACGACATCTGCTTCTCCTCTTTCACTTTCTGTTTCGGCGCCTCAGCGTCGTCTTGGTGAATATAATCCAACTCAGCTTGGTTGACGTGCTTGGACTCGCGCGGTTTGTCATAGACAAAGATCCAGACACCGGCCCAGAGGAAACCGAGCGCACCGATAATGATGAACGCCCACTCCCATCCCATCGCTTTCGCAAGCAGAGGAATCGTAGCGGGAGCTGCGAGTGCACCTACCGATGCTCCGGCGTTGAAGATCGAAGTTGCGAACGCACGGTCTTTCTTCGGGAAATACTCGGCCGTCACTTTGATAGCAGCAGGGAAGTTACCTGCCTCACCAAGTCCCAAGATGAGACGACAGGCAAGGAACAGATACACACTCACCATCGCAATCGTACTCGCTGTATCACCCACCGCATTAATGAGAGCAGCCTTGTCTGCCACACCTACATAATGCTCCGTCACGATACCGCAGCCTGCGTGCATAACTGCACCTAACGACCACACGATGATCGCAATCATATAACCCTTCTTCGTGCCCATCCAATCGATGAACTTACCGGCGAAGAGGCAGAAGATGGCATACGCGATCGAGAAATACGCTGTGATGTCACCGTACTGCTCATTCGACCAGTGGAACTCCGGTTGAATGAACTCTTTCCACGTCAACGAGAGAACCTGACGGTCCATGTAATTGACGGTCGTGGCGAAGAAGAGCATGGCACACATGACCCAACGCCAGTTGGTCATAATTTCTTTTTTACTCATAAAAAACAAATTTATTTACGATTTACAAATGTACGATGTACGATTTATTTCTTGCACGCGGAAATAATGTCGAAGCATTCTTTGCACTTGTCGGTTACGTACTTCCAATCGCCGGCTTTTACCTTGTCGGACGGGAACAGTTTGGAGCCCATACCTACGCAGTAAACACCTGCAGCGAACCACTTTTCCAAGTTCTCTTTCTCGGGAGCAACGCCACCGGTCACCATGATCTTCGACCACGGCATCGGAGCCATCAGACCTTTGACGAGGTTCGGACCTACTACGTCACCCGGGAACACTTTCGTGAAGTCGCAGCCTACTTCCTGTGCCAGACCGATCTCGCTCGGCGTCAAGCAACCCGGACAATACGTCACACAACGACGGTTGCAGACAACTGCGATATCCTTGTTGAACAACGGACCTACGACGAAGTTAGCGCCCAACTGCAAGTACAGCGAAGCGGTCGGAGCGTCTACGACGCTACCGATACCGAGTGCCAATTCCGGGCACTCTTTAGCTACCCACTTGCTCAGTTCGCCGAACACCTCGTGTGCGAAATCACCGCGGTTGGTGAACTCGAACGCGCGTACACCGCCTTCGTAACAAGCCTTAATCACGTTCTTGCAAACCTCCACATCTTTGTGGTAGAACACAGGAACCATCGGAGCGGCCTTAATCTTGGCCATCACCTCAAATTTATCAAATCTTGCCATAAATTTTTCTCGTTATATCGTTATTACGTTATATCGTTATTGCGAAAGGTTAACGTTGAACGCGACCATTCGCATTACCACCTGCGAGGCTGAGCACTTCGTCCTCCGAAACGAGGTTGTAGTCGCCGTTGATAGTGTGCTTGAGAGCCGAAGCAGCTACTGCGAACTCAAGAGCTGCGCCTTGGTCGCCCGGATACTTGAGCATACCATGAATCAGACCACCGGAGAACGAGTCACCACCACCTACGCGGTCGATGATCGGGTTGATCTCGTAACGCTTGCTCTGGTAGAACTCCTTGCCGTTGTAGATCATCGCTTTCCAGCCGTTGAAGGTAGCGCTGTAGCTCTCGCGAAGCGTCGAAACAACGTACTTGAAGCCGAACTCTTTCATCATCTGCTCGAAGATGCCCTTGTAGCCCTCAGCGTTGGTCTCGCCGCCTTCTACGTCTGCATCGGGCTTGAAGCCGAGGCAGAGTTCAGCGTCTTCTTCATTACCGATACAAACGTCCACGTACTTCATCAGCGGACGCATGATCGAGATAGCTTTCTCGCTGGTCCACAGTTTCTTACGGAAGTTGAGGTCAACCGATACGGTTACACCGTGACGCTTTGCAGCCTCGCAAGCGAGCTTCGTGATCTCAGCAGCCTTGTCCGAGATAGCCGGCGTGATACCGGACCAGTGGAACCAAGCTGCACCTTCCATGATCTTATCGAAGTCAAAATCCTTCGGATCAGCCTCAGCGATAGCCGAGTGAGCGCGGTCGTAGATGACTTTCGACGGACGCATAGAAGCACCGGTCTCGCAGTAGTACAGACCTACGCGGTCACCGCCACGAACGATATAATCGTCCTTCACACCATAACGACGCAGCGAGTTAACAGCAATCTGACCGATCTCATGTTTCGGCAGTTTGGTCACCAGATAAGCCTCGTGACCGTAGTTAGCACACGAGATAGCCACGTTAGCCTCACCACCACCGGGGATGATGCGGAAATGATCAGACTGAATGAAACGATCTTGTCCTTCGGGACTGAGGCGGAGCATGATCTCGCCCAACGTAATAATTTTAGCCATAGATCTAAAAATTAAATGATTTATATTTGTGTTAATTTAGTTAGTTTCATAATATCATTTTAGAGGAGCATTATTTATTCCCTCATTTATTCCCTCATTTATTCCCTCACCACTTTGCTTTCATTGACTTTCCTATTTCCTGTTTTCAATCTCTTTTACTGTACGCTCAACAACTTCCTCTAACTGATAAGTTGCTACGCCAAGCGGTTTCTGAATATCTTTGAGTGACCATTCAACTACCGTCTTGTCCGAGGATTTGCAAATCACCAAGCCGACCGTCGGGTTGTCATGTTCTCCACGCATCAACTCATCTACGGCAGTAACGTAAAAATTCAATTTGCCTGCAAACTCTGGAATATACTTTACCGCCTTCAGTTCTACAACTACATATCGGTGTTGCGGAATATGGTAGAAAATCAAGTCTGGGAAAAAAGTCTGTCCGCCCGGCATCTGTAACTCCATTTGTCTGCCCACATACGAAAAACCTTTGCCAAGTTCAAGCAGAAAATTGGTAATGTTTGTCACCAAAGCTTCTTCCAATACATGCTCATCGTATCCTTTTTTGAGATGCAAGAAATTAAGGTCCAACGGGTCTTTGAGTATTTCTTGCGCCAACTGTTGTTCCGGCAGAGCAAGTGTAGTGGAGAAATTCGTTATAGCCTTTCCCTGCCGTTTATATAAGCCGCTTTTTATCTCATCTTCCAGCCTCTTCCGGCTCCAATTCCCGGCAATCGTCTGATTGATATAGAATATAGCCTCGTCAAGCGAATTGGATTTTGAAACGATTTCTATATGATGTCCCCAAGGAACTAATGCAAAATCAGTAGGCATCTCTAATGCGCCACCAACTTGGTGGCAATTAGGCGTTTCTAATTTGGCAACAAGTTGCTGCCAAAATTCGCCAACAGGCTGCTGGCTATTTGAATCATCTAATTTGGCAACAAGTTGTTGCCATTTTGTAACTTGCTCACAATAAAACAGATACCATTGTTTCATGTAGCGAATATTCCTATACGAGAAGCCCTTCTCTTCAGGGAATATCTGCTGCAAATCAATGCTCAGTTGTTGCAACACTCCACTTCCCCATTTGCTTTCCGCTTTGAGGGCAACAATATCACGTCCCAAGCTCCAATAGAATTCAAGCATGGACTGATTGATGCGTACTACCGCTTTGATTTGGCTCTGACGGTAGCGTTGCTTGAGGTCGGACAACCATTGCACATAATCTGTACTAGCTATCATCCCGTCTCTATGTATAAATTCCGGTTTCATATCTTCTCTATCGAATTACCGAGCAATCCTCGGTAGTAGCTCTCACATAATGCCTCTGATCCACATTCCCTGCAAACTATACACAATATTCACCCACTTCGCTTTCATTTGCTACACATACGTATTATCCCATTTTATCTTGAATAACCATCGATACGGAATATCTTACTATAAATAAGTCGTTCCTCACCACCTTTGGTAGGCCGGAACCACAATTCAGTACGCGCAGCATAGTAATCCCCCCAAGATCCTTCATCTATAACAAGAGCCTCACTCATATTCTCTGACCACGAACTATTTTCTTTCATTTGATAGATTATAGCTGTATCAGAAGGGAGAATATGGATCTTAGACCTATTTTTTACAACTACCTCCGATAAGGGGAGATTAGTCGTTGCTTCATACATTTTCAAATAAATATCTCCTTCTTCATCCATCGGAGGTAAATATGCCATATAACGATAAATTCCATTTCCTCCTGTGAGCAGGAACTTGCGCTCACTTATTACACTATCCCATTCTTGCTGAGTACGGTAACAAGAATACCACCCTTCTGCAACATTAGTTTCTTCATATTCCATTCCTTCTGGAATAGGATGACGCTTCCCAAAATTATCAAATGCCCCTTCCCCCATTCCAGCGAACAGAAATACAATAAATGTATAAATTATCAACAATCCACCTATTCCCACGATTCTCCCGGCATTGCGATATTGTTTCTTTATGATGGCAACAACAAAGGTTGCAATAATCAGAAGAGCAAAAACAAATGCTATACTTAGCACTACGCACGCGAGAATAAAATCAATATTATGTTCCCAGATACTAAAGAAAGCAACGGGACAAAGTAGTGCCATTGATACTCCGTACGCAATAACCCAATAAGGGAACATTTGTACAATGAGAAGCAGAATAAGAATGCTAATAAAACCTAACATGTTTCTCTTCGTTTCATTAACCATCACCGTCTGCCACCCATAAAGAGCAGCAGACGGGAGCGTATAATCATTTAGAACTTGAAGTAATTCTTCGCGTTGTTGTAGCAGATGTCTTCTACCATCTGTTGAACGCGGGCTTTCTCGTAACCGGTGTACGGAATCATACCGTTCTCGATGTCATTGCCGAGGACGTTACAGAGCGTACGACGGAAGTACTCATGACGCGGATAGCTCAGGAACGAACGGCTGTCGGTCAGCATACCTACCATGCGACTCAACAGACCGAGGTTCGAAAGCGCCATCATCTGCTTCTCCATTCCGTCTTTCTGATCGAGGAACCACCAACCGGAACCGAACTGGATCTTACCCGGTACACTGCCGTCCTGGAAGTTACCCAGCATCGTAGCGATTACTTCGTTGGCACACGGGTTGAGGTTATATAGGATGGTCTTAGCCAGATGTCCTTCGCTATTCATCTCATCGAGGAAATGGCTCATGGCTTTCGCGGTTGTGAACTCACCGATGGAGTCGAAACCGGTGTCTGCGCCGAGTTGAGCGAACATCTTGCTGTTATTATTACGGATTGCGCCGTAGTGGTATTGCTGGGTCCAACCCGAAGCGTAGTCCATCTCCGCCTGAGCGTGCAGATAAGCGTGCTTGTACTGACGAATCTCGAGTGTGCTCAGTGCCTTGCCGGCCAGTGCTTTCTCGAAGATCGCGTTGATCTCTGCGTCCGTGTACGGCTCGTCGTAGAACTCCTCGATACCGTGGTCGGAGAGACGGCAACCCATGGACTCGAAGAAGTCATGGCGTTTCTGCAAGGCAGCTACGAGGTCAGCGAAGTTACGAATCTCCATGCCGGCTACCTTAGCCAGTTTCTCGATGTATGCTTTCCAGGTTGCAGCCTCAATATTCATACCGGCATCGGGACGCCAAGTAGGCAACATACGAACCTCTGCGGTCGGGTCTTCCTTGACCATCTTGTGCCATTCGAGGCTGTCTGCCGGATCATCAGTCGTACAAACGAGCTCTACGTGGTAGTGCTTCATCAAACCACGCGGACAGAACTTGGGATCGTTGGCAATGAGGTCATTGCACTTGTCATAGATGGCACGTGCGGTCTCGGGATTCAGACGCTCCTCGATACCGAAAGCGGTCTTGAGCTCCAGATGGGTCCAGTGGTACAACGGATTGCGGAAAGTATAAGGCACGGTCTCAGCCCATTTCTCAAACTTCTCCCAATCGGTGGTATCCTTACCGGTACAGTACTTCTCATCTACGCCGTTGGAACGCATAGCGCGCCATTTGTAGTGGTCGCCCATGAGCCAAATCTGTGCGATCGACTCAAAACGTTTGTTCTCGGCAACCATCTGCGGAATAAGGTGACAGTGATAATCGATAATCGGCATGTGCTCAGCATGCTCGTGATAGAGCTCCTGCGCGGTCGGAGTTTGCAGCAGGAAATCTTTGTCCATGAAAGGCTTCATCATAAGATTATTTTTTAAGTTAAATGATTTACGCGTTTTATCACGGTGCAAAATTACTAAAAATTTCACAACCGCGTGTGTAAAAATTGACGCAAATAGTCCACATTTTGCGATTTTTGTTGTATAATTCAAAAAAAAGTAGTACCTTTGTCGCCGATTTGAAGATTATGGCCAGTTTAGCGGACATACGAAGACCTATTGAGGGCGAGTGGAAGCGGTACGAGAAAGTGCTGCACGAGACCTTGCGTTCGGACGACAAAGTGCAACAAGCGGTGTTGGACTATGTCATGGCGCAGCGTGGCAAACAGATGCGTCCGTTGGTGGTGCTGCTGTGTGCGCAGATCTGTAATCCGGTGACGGACAAGACCTTGAAGTCCGCGGTTGCGTTGGACCTGCTGCACAATGCCACGCTCATTCACGACGATGTCGTGGACCACTCCGACACACGCCGCGGCAAGCCTGCCGTTCATGCACTGTGGACCAACAAAGTGGCGGTGCTGATGGGCGATTATATGCTGGCGAAAGTGATTGGTCTGATAGCGGAGATACGCAATATCCGCATTCTGGAGATCGCATCCGAGATGACCCGTAACCTTAGTAGCGGTGAGATCCTACAGTTACACGTCGGGCAGAGCATGTGGATCGACGAAGCGCGTTATCTGCGGGTCATTGACCAAAAGACCGCCCAACTGTTCCAAGCCTGTGCAGAAGCGGGAGCCGAGAGTGCAGGTTGTACCCCGCGTCAACGGACTGCGCTGCGTAACTACGGCAACCTATTAGGTCTGTGCTTCCAGATCAAAGATGACATCTTCGATTACAGCGATCTCGAAGAGATCGGCAAGCCGACGATGAGTGATCTGCGAGACGGCAAAGTGACCCTGCCGCTTATCATTGCCCTGGAGCGTGCCCCACAACCCGAAGCGGAGGCAATAAAGGCGAAGGGCGAAAGGCTAATGGCGAAAGAGTATTCGGAAGAAGAGGAAGCGCGCGTGCTCGAAGAGATTAAGTCCTTCGTGCTGCGATTCAAAGGAGACGAATATGCCGTACAGCGCATGTTGGAATATAAGAAAAAAGCCACGGAAGCACTGAGTGTGTTCCATGACTGTGAACAGAAGAAGAGTCTGCTGGCGCTACTCGACTACGCCATCAATAGAGTTCAGTAATTGTTCCCTAACTCGCTCATCTCCAATCGTATTGAGCACTTCTTTCATAAACGCGTTAACGAGCAGTTGACGCGCTTTTTGTTTGTCGATACCGCGCTGTTGCATGTAGAAGAGGGCCGACTCGTCGAGTTGTCCGGTGGAAGCACCGTGTGTCGCTTTGACATCATCGGCATAGATCTCCAGTTGCGGCTGCGTACGCATCTCGGCCGTTTCGGAGAGCAGCAGGTTACGGTTGGTCTGATGCGCCTCGGTCTGCTGGGCATCGGGAGCGATCTTGAGGTCCCCGATGAATCGTCCGCGGCTGTTGTCATCGAGCACAAACTTAATGAGTTGCACAGAAGTGCCTCCGCCGACAGCGTGCGTCACATGCGTCTCGGTGGTGACGGAGTCGGAACCGTGGAGGAAGGCGAGCGCGTAGATCTCGGTGGAGCAGCCTTCACCGAGTTGGGAGATGGTGATATTGTTTGAGACCTCGAGACCTCGAGATTTCGAGATTTCGAGATTCACAATCACGATCTTCACGCGGGAACCGGCCTCTTGCTCAATGAGCAAGTTGACCCCGGGTTCGTTGATGAACACGCGCTCGAATATGTCGCCTTTAGAAACCCTCATAGCCTTTCTCTTCCAGTTCCAACGCGAGTGTCTTGTCTCCCGTCTTAACGATCTTACCGTCTGCCAGCACGTGCACGAAGTCAGGCACGATGTAATCGAGCAGACGCTGGTAGTGGGTGATGACGATAGAAGCGTTCTGCGGCGTCTTGAGTTTGTTCACACCCTCTGCCACAATACGCAGCGCATCGATATCGAGACCTGAATCGGTCTCGTCAAGAATAGCCAGGCACGGTTCGAGCATCGCCATCTGGAAGATCTCGTTCTTCTTCTTCTCACCGCCCGAGAAGCCTTCGTTGACCGAACGGTTGTTCAGTTTGTCCGGCAGTTCGAGCATCCGTTTCTTCTCGCGCATGAGCGCAAGGAACTCCTTGGCCGAGAGCGGTTCCTTTCCTTCGTACGCCCGTTTTTCGTTCAAAGCGGTACGCATAAAATTGGTCATGCTTACACCGGGAATCTCGACGGGATATTGAAAACTAAGGAACACGCCTGCGCGTGCGCGCACTTCGGGCTCCATCGTCAGCAGGTTCTGTCCGCGCAGATACACTTCTCCGCTCGTCACTTCGTAGGCTGGGTTTCCGGTGAGCACCGCGGAGAGCGTCGATTTACCGGCTCCGTTCGGTCCCATGATCGCGTGCACCTCGCCTTCGTTGATGACGAGGTTAACCCCTTTGAGTATCTCTTTGCCGCCTATCGAGGCGTGCAGATCTTTTATGACTAATAATGGTTTCATAGTTGAGACATTACCACTTCGCCAACAGCTTGCAAAGTGGATTTAGAGATATTGTCCATATTATCCTGCCGTGTATGCCACCAGAAGGGGAAACCCGTTGCGTTGCGCATGTCGTAGTGGATGATATCCACACAGGGGATACCGGCTATCTCGTTGATGTAATAGTGGTCATCGGTGATCGGGTACGAGCGTTCGCTGGAGAACTTAGCGCCATGTCCCAACTTCTGCGCCGAACGCCAGATCTTCTGCTGGTAGTTCTCCGCGTACTGGGTCGAGTACATCTCCAAGGGGAAGACGGCATCGGGTGCACCCACCATATCGAGCACCATTCCGTATTGGTAATGGATCGTCGGCTGTTTCTTGGCGTAGTTGGTTGCCCACAGTTGGGAACCGAGACACCAAGTGTCTTCACGCTCTGCCCCTGTGTACATCTTCGGCGAACCCGAATCCTCGCAATCGAAGAAGATGATATCCACAGGTGTGGACAGACTATCGCGCAAGCCGAGTTGGCGGGCGATCTCCAGAAGAACAGCTACTCCGGACGCGCCATCATTGGCACCCGGGACGTTGTAAAACCGATTCTCGTAATCGGGTTCTTCATCGCACCAGGGACGGGTGTCGTAGTGTGCACCTAATAATATACGCGGGCGCGCAACTACTGCCTGCGTGCCAAAATGACCGATGATGTTATAAATCTGCTGGTTGTTACCGCGATAGTCAGGCATGAACCCTTTCTGCAGTTCCACTTCCGCACCGCAGGCACGGAGTTGCTCAATGAGCCAAACGGCACATTGCGTATGTGCCACACTGTTCGGCACACGCGGACCAAACGCCATCTGTTTCTCTATATAGGCATATGCAGAGTCGGCGCTGAAGGCCGGTCGATCTACCGCTGTAGTTTTTTTATTACAAGATACTAGGACACCTAGGAATCCTAGGACACCTAGGAAACCCAGAAAAAGATTTTTTCTCATTATTTGATATTGGTTTCGCTGACGGATGTGTGGTTTTGGATAGCTCGGATAGTATGTGCGATAGAGAGTGCCAGAGACTCGATATGCAGTTTGGAGCAGCAATTCGGGTCAATCGGCAGGGAGTCCGTGCAGATGAGTTCTTCGAGCGACGACTCTTCAATGCGCTGACAAGCGTTTCCGCTGAGCACACCGTGTGTCACTACGGCGCGTACGGATTTGGCACCACCCTCTTTCATCACTTCGGCTGCTTTGCAGAGTGTTCCGGCGGTGTCGGCCATGTCGTCGAAGATGACCACATCCTTGCCATACACGTCACCGAGGACACGAATCTCAGACACTTTGTTAAAGTCAGGACGGTTCTTGTAGCAGATGACCATCGGCACTTCGCGGTCGGTCATGACGTGCAGTTTCTTGGCGAAGTTAGAGGCGCGTTTGGAACCGCCGACATCAGGAGAAGCAACAATCAGTTTCTTGAGGTTGAGTGCTGCCACATAAGGAGCCAGCACATTGGAACCGTAGATATGATCGACCGGGATATCGAAGAAGCCCTGAATCTGGTCCGCATGCAGATCAACGGTGATGACACGGTCTGCGCCGGCTGTCTGCAACATGTTCGCCACCAACTTGGCACCAATCGAGACACGCGGTTTGTCCTTGCGGTCCTGACGCGCCCATCCGAAATACGGAATGACAGCGATCACTTTGTACGCGCTCGCACGTTTGGCGGCATCGATCATTAGGAGCAGCTCCATCAGATTGTCGCTGGACGGGCAGGTTGATTGTACCAGATAAACCGATTGTCCGCGAACGGACTCTTCGAAATAGGTACAGAACTCACCGTCCGAGAAGCGGTCCACATGCACTTTACCCAACTGGCAGCCCAACTCATCGCAGACGCGTTGTGCTAATGCTTCGCCTTTAGAGCCGGCGAACACTTTGTACTGATTCATTGTTTCCATCGTTAACACGATTATTTTTTCTTTCTTTTCTGTCCCATCTGTGCATTCGGCTGCGCCAACAGACGCTCGAATGCAGGCGAACTGCAGGTCAACTTACCGTCCGAGAGACGGATGATATCCTCCTTAACCCGGTTGATACCAGCTTCCTGATCCCGGTTCCACACCAAGTTACGCTGGCGCATACATTGTGCGATATATACCTCCAGCGAGTCACGTTCCAGACCCGGCTCCATCTTCGCTGCATGCGCAATCATATCCTGCACAATACGACCGTAGTTGCGCATGCGAATGGGAGCGGTATTTCGATTGAGTTGCAATGTCATGATGTCTTACTTTTTGCGAATGAGATAAATCATGGTCGGGAAGTGGTCTCCGTATCCGTTCTGCCAAACACCTGCTTTATGTGTACGCAGCGGCGCACCTTTGTCCTTACCTTCCTGCACGGTGAGGAACGGTTTGTTGAACACCTGCGATTTCCAGTACGCCCACTTACCGCTGTCTTTTTTCTCGTTGAGCAGAGACTCGGTGATGATGATCTGGTCGAACAGGTTCCATCCGCCGTTGTAGAACAGCGTACCGGTTCCGTTGGAAAGGTGAATCCACATGGTGTTGTAGTATCCGCCCTTCTCTACCTGTTTCGGTTTCTTGCGTGCCTGGAGCACGTCCTTGCAACTGTGGTTATCCGGATCATCGTTCAAGTCACCCATGATAATGATCTTCGCCTGCGGCTCTTTCATGCGAATGGAGTCACAGATATGCATTGACAGCATCGCAGCCGTATCACGTCCCGGACGAGAAGAGAGTTCACCGCCATAACGGCTCGGCCAGTGGTTGACGATCATATGAATCTTCTCCGGTTTGCCGTCCTCCATGAGGTAACCCGAGACACAGAGTTGGAGACGGGTCTTGATCTCACCTCCGTCGGCATAATGTGCCTTGAGTTCGAAACCGTTCACCTTGGACGGTTTGAACAGAACGGTGTCATACAGCAGACCCACATCCACACCACGGCGGTCCGGACCTTCAATCAGAATCGGTTTGTAACGGCGACCGTAGGTCTTGTTGGTCTCTGCGCAAAGGTCATACAAGCAACCGATGTTCTCCACCTCAGCCACACCGACGCAGACAGCACCACGCGGGTCGTAGTCTGTACCGAGCTGCGCCACAGCATAGGCCATGTTCTTGATCTTGTTCTCGTATTTAAACGAGGTCCATTTCATACCACCGTCAGGCAGATACTCGTAGTCATTCTTTCCTTCGTCATGGATTGTGTCGAAGAGGTTCTCGAGGTTATAGAAAGCGATACAGCGAACATAGACATCTTCGCCCGCCTCTTTTTTGTTGTTCTTCGCGCTCATGTTTGCGCTAAAAACCAGCAGCATAGCTGCCACCATCAACAGTGTGCGTTTCATAGAATATTTTGTTTTTGCGATAAGCATATTTCAAAATCGGGTGCAAATTTACTACAAATTTTGCAAATACGCAAATTTTTAGGGTGCTTTTTTGCCAAATAGAATAAAATTCTATGTTTTTAGGTCGTCTATGGGGCATATATGCTGGCATATAATGACCGATAGGCGAACAAAAACAAGACGCTGTTCGTCGGCAAAAAGCATCCTGATAATTTGTGTATTTGCTGCACAATGCGAACATAAATTCGGAGGGAGAATTGCTTTAGCACTAATCGACAGAGCGAAGCGGCGGAGAACCCACCCCGAATGGGAAGGGGCGTGCCGAATTTACTACTTTTTTCTGACATATGCAAGGGTTTTAATATTTTTATTAAAATTAATCGTTTGAACGCAGTAAGAAAAGACGGTTTTAGGCATTTTTACGGGCAAAGTGAAACTTTGCGATGATAGAAAGCTTTAGACCATGCAGATAACATGTGATGTGGCGGATGCTACTCATTAAAAGACGTCTGCCCCGACTCGTGCTCCGCGTCCCCAACACGCTCCGCAACGCTTTTAATTGAGTACATGCCGCCAAGGCGAGTGTGAGAGACAACGGCACATTAGAAGAAAGTTTTTAGGACAATGGAGCGACTAAAGTCTAGGATTAGTTCGAGAAGAGTCCGAAAAGGGTTCGAGAATGATTAAGAATAACTAAGAATGACTAAGAACAACTAACGGTTGAACGCTCTGTATTATATACTACGTATATAATACTATAGATATCATAGGTCAGATGTCAGAAAGAAAAAATGCACTGGCGAGAGTGGCGATATTGGCGATATCGCCAAAAACGTCAATATCGCCATGCAAAAATTTATTGATAGACTGCTAAACGAGACCGATCGGCTTACAATGCCGGAGAATGGACATACGAAAAAATCCGAGGCGCAGGGAGCGTCTCGGATGAGAGAGTTTGGCGAGGAAGCGCCAAAAAGTGGACAGCCATGAGCGGGCAATCAGATTGCCCTGTAATGGAATATAAAGATAAATATTCCCCTCGCCCAGTTATATTCCTGCCAATATTCAATAGAATAATGGAATGACAATACAATCCATCCTAAAGCAAAACAAACAAGAAGAATTCCACCTACAGCGTCCATAACGATTAAATTTTGTGCAAAGTTACTGCTTTTTTCTGATATATGCAAGTGTTTGCATAATTATTTACTGCTCTTTCTCCGATTACACTCCCTACACAACATTTGGCAGTTGCTCGCGATAGTACGACCGCCTTCAACCCACGGTGTAATATGATCGGCTTCCATGACTTCGATGTCAAACGGCTTGCCGCAGATAGCGCACTTGCCGCCTTGCCGCTCATAGACTTCACGACGGGTGTTAGCATCAAATGCACGAATACCTAAATGGTGAATGTCGCCATCCAGAATATAAGCAAAGATACCGGATTTCTTCTGCACGTCGGAGTCCGCCATCAGTTTTGCCATTTGTTCGCCGATAGCAGTTGCCGTGAGTTTGGTGTCGCGGTGTTTGTTGTAGAGTAAACCCCATTCAACGCCTTTCATCTCTTTCTTGTATTTACGTCCGAAGAGTTTGTCTACCCAATGAATGACGTCCTGAAAATACTGCCAGAGTTCGTCGGCATCGGTGTCGTGCTGATGATCCGCCATGTATTGACGAAGCGACTTGTCTTGCGCGTCACCTATCCACTGAAGCGCGGTCTCAAAATAGTCCTGACGAATCGGCGAACCGGACATGAAATCCGAGGCGATACGATAAGCCACACAGCCTGTCTTGGAGAAACGGCGCTTGGCTTGCGTCGTCCACGAACCCGCATAAATAGCGTTCAAAATCTCTTGGTCGGTCAGTTTCTCGCCGGCTATATTGATACGCTGAAACCATTTGATTTTCTCTTCGTCGGTGCCCTCGCATATATAGACTTGGAGCTTGTAATCTAGGATACGATTTTGCTGCTCTTGGGTCATGTTATTAAAACCGAGCAAGTTACCGTCAAACTCCATCATATATTCGCCTGCGATGAACGAGCAGATAGAAATCGTACGCTGCTGACCATCTAAGACCTCGTACTCAATACCATCCGCACCGTCGGTCTTCACCCAATACATGACGTTGAGCGGAAAGTTTTGCCAAACGGTATCCATGACAGCGTTGCGTTTCTTCTCATCATAGACGAACTCGCGCTGATATTTAGGACGGATATTGAGTCGTCCGCCGTAGCCGACGATGCCTTCTTCCTGAATACTCAAATCATTATACCCCGCGCACAACTCCCGCACGCATACTTCATGTAAATCTATTTTCATGGCTTTTGTGGTTTTTTATTACGAATAAACACGCGAGAATACTGTTTCTCGCCATTAATATATCCTCTTCCTTTAGGAATATTCAGGCTATACTCATTTCCTACTATTTCAAATTGATCTGGATTAAATTTATCTAAGAAAGTTACAGGCACTCCCATTATTCCTTCATAATCACAAGGGATGTCCGTATATGTTTTTACATTGATTGCATCAAAGTTGTCATATTTGGGATACTCCTCCGGCGTATAATGTTTATAAAGGATCAAGTCTTCATTGTGACGTGTAACAGGGAGATTCGTAAACCAGCAAGAGGTAGAAACACGAGCCATCTTTTTGCCGTTTTCTATATGATGGAACTTTTCCCAATTATCTGGCACTTGGAAAAACATTCCCACATTAAAATTGGTATAACCTGTGCGAATTTTGTCCTGTTGGAACATGCGGAAAGTTTCTTTATATGTAAGTGCGTTTGTGTTGCCAATAATGATAAATTGCTTTTCGTATTTTTCTAACAATGCAAGGTACTCACGGAACAAAGAGAAAGGTGGATTTGTAACTACTATATCGGCTTCTTTGAGTAATTCGATACATTCGGGACTATCAAATGAGCCGTTCCCTTTGAGTAGAGATAGCGCATTCTTATCGTTCTGAATGAGCCACTGAACATCCGTCATATTTACCGCGCCATCATTATTGTAGTCTCCAACTTCTGTAATTTCTACCTTGTAAGCAATCTTCTTCGGCTCTGTTTCTTCTATTTCAAACAGTAAGGGCAATTCATCTCCGGCAATAGGCGAACCATCATAGCAGGTTGCTATGAGTTTCCTGAGTCCTAATAGATTGAAATTAAGCGCAAAGTATTTGAAGAAATTGCTTTCGTACGGGTCGTCGCAATTACAAAGCACTACTTTGTCTTTAAAGTATTGCTTGTAATACTTGAGTTCTTTGGCAATGTCGTCCAATTTGGTATAGAACTCATCCTTTCTTGCTTCTTGCGCAGCGTTAAGAGCTACTTGTGGCATAGATTGATAGTCATTTTTGCATAACTATCAATCCGAACGATAAGAAAAGTGAGTTTCTTATCATGTCTAACCAAGGCACCACTGCAATAGGACCTTACTCATACACCTCTAAGAAACCCACAATACTGTGAGCATCTATTATTGAGGTGGAGAGTAACCCTAAACAGCTACCCTTTCTTATTATTTCTGAGTCTTATCCTTAAAACGATTTGCAGTGGTTTCGGTTGACACGAAATAATAGATATGCTATTAATATGTTATTTTGTCAGCGCAACACTTTGCGCCCGTTATTTCAATATGTCCTTGCTTTATTTGTTATGCTGTCAAGGCCAGCATTATTTTCTATGCCCTCTTAGGCGGAGGCCGCTTCTCCCGTTTGTCGGGAGAACGCTCCGCGGCAAGCACGAGGGGTTTTATTTGTCATCGTAATGACCGTAGGCCGCAATAACAAGCACCACGACTTCTGTTTCGAAAATACGATAAACGAGTCTGTGTTTTTTGCTAATTTGCCTCGACCATCTGCCTTCCGGCTGTCCTTTTAACGGTTCGGGGTGTCCTGTGCCGGTTTTGGGATGCTCTTTTAACTCTTGAATAAACGATACAACTTTCTTATAGGCAGCAGGTTCGTCTCTTTTGAGTTTAGCGATGTCTAACAACGCTTGCTCTTGATATTCAATTTCATACATAGCCAAGACGTGTTAACATATCGTCTAATGATTCGTTAGGCAACATCTTATACTTTGGTCCTTTTTCAGCCTCGTCAAGTCGCTGGAAGTACTCTTCTTTCGACATCAACGTAGGATCGTTCGTCATCTGTTTAGCCAAACGACGAACGTACTTGACGAGTTTATCATACATGGTCTCGTCCTCAGCGATAAGCGCCAAGTTGCGATATAGTTCTGCATTTAGTTGTAAAGCGGTCATAATAGCCTCCTTTCTATTTTGCGGTGCAAAATTACAGAAAAAAAATGACATATGCAAGATTTTTTGAAAAAAACACCTAAAAATTTGCAGATGTGGAAAAATTATTGTACCTTTGCACTCGCAAAGGTTTGAGACGCAACAATCAAAACACACAATAACACATTTAACAAACAAATCTAATTAATTATGTCAAGCGTAAACAAAGTTATTCTTATTGGCAACGTCGGTGCAGATCCGGAAGTACGTTATTTAGATCGCGGCGTGGCTATCGCAAACTTCAATTTGGCAACAACCGAGCGTGGTTACATTATGCAAAACGGTACTCAAGTACCGGACGTGACGGAGTGGCACAGTATTGTCCTTTGGCGCAATCTGGCCGAGTGGGCACAGCAGTACCTGAAAAAGAGCATGAAAGTGTATGTGGAGGGCAAGCTCAAAACCCGTACATGGGAGAAAGACGGACAGATTCGTCGCAAAACAGAGGTGATTGCAGAGAACGTACAGATTCTCTACCGTCCGGAGATATACAGAAATCAGAATTCAGCCGCCAACAGTCAGCCTGTAGAGGATCAGAACGACGAGGCACAAGTTGTACAGGAGCCGGAAGAGGGCAGAAAAGGCGGTTTCTTTAATGATATTTTCTAATGACCGAAAAAGAACGCTATATTGCGTGGGCGAATGAGCAGGAATACATGCCCGTCACGATGATGCCGTGGTGGATGGATGCGGTGTGCGCAGGCAAGGAGTGGGACGCTATTGTGGTGGAAGACGAGAAGGGTAACATCCAAGGAGCGATGCCGTTCTTGCTACGCAAGCGCGCCCGATTCCGATACATCCTCATGCCCCAACTGTCGCACATAGGCGGCATATGGGTGACCCCGGAAGTGACAGCCGACAAATGGAGAACGGCAGAGGTATGCCGTCAGATCAAAGAGCGGCTGGACCAGATGAATCTGGCGTACTACTACCAGCAGTTCATGCCCGGCAGTCTGTGCGTGGATGCGATGCGTGCGTTGGGATTCAAGACCAGACAGCGGACAACGTACCGGGTCGATGATCTGAGCGATATAGAGGCACTGAAGGCATCGTTCAGCAAGAATAAACAGCGGCAACTGAAAAAAGCGGCCTCGCTGCATGTGGAGCGGACGATGGAAGTGGAGGATTTTTATCGCTTCCATGCGGATTGTCTGGCAGCCCGCAAACGCCGAATCAGTTACACGCGTGAGTTCCTGCTGGTTCTCGAGCGCAAAGCACGCCGCGCCAAGCAGTGTCAGATTCTCAGTATCTGCAATGCGGACGGACAGGTCTATGCAGCAGCGTTCCTGGTGTGGGACAAGCACTATCTGTATTACCTCATTCCTGCGTACGACCCTGCGTTCAGCGACTCGGGAGCAGGGGCTTTGCTGGCATTGGAGGCCATGAAATTCGCCAAGGAGAAAGGCGTTCGTTTTGATTTCGAGGGTTCGATGGACAAAGGCACCGCAGAGCACTACCGTCAGTTCGGTTCGACGCCCACCAAGTATTATGCGGTCGAAAAATACTACAAGCCGCTCTTCCGCTTGGCGATCTGGTTCCAGAAACTGAAGGAATGGAGGTTTCGGTGAAAGTTCTTTTTCTTACTCCCTGGTATCCGTCCGAGAAGGACGCAATGAGCGGGCTTTTTGTTCAGAAGCACGTAGAAGCGGTGCGCGCACAGGGCGTTGACGTGCGCGTTATCTGTTCGCAAGGCTGGCGGGACACATGGCGGCAGTGGAAAACGCTGCAGCGCAGTTGGGGGCTACCCGACGTAGTGCAACTGAACGTGATTCAAAAACAAGGCGCGCTGGCACTTTGGCTGAAGGAGCACTACCATATACCTTATATAATAATAGAACACTGGAGCGGTTTTCTGCCGCAGAACGGACAGTACAAACGGATGTCGGCCCTAAAACAGAGTTTTGTGCAGCGCGTTTGCCGCGAAGCGGAACAGGTGTTGCCCGTCAGTCGTCCGCTCCTAGAAGCCATGCAACAGGCAGGCTTGCAGGCGAAGAAGTGGGGACTGATCGATAATGTGGTGGATGATTTCTTCTGTGGACAAAAGACCGCTTCGCTAAAGGACAATGGACAAAGGACCAAGACGCTGCTTCATGTCAGCTGTTTTGACGAGCGTGCGAAGAACGTGAAGGGGCTGCTTCGGGCAGCGAAGATGCTGAGTGAGAAACGTCAGGACTGGAAACTGGTTCTCGTAGGAACAGGTGTTGATTATCAGGAGGTTCGTAACTTTGCCACAAATCTTAACATCCCGGAAAAGGTGTTGGAATGGACCGGCGAATTGACTCCGGAACAAGTAGCCGAGCGAATGCACCACGCAGACGCGTTGGTGCTCAGCAGCCGATACGAGACCTACGGAGTGGTGCTCGCGGAAGCGGCTGTAGCCGGCTTACCGATTTTGAGTACACCGGTAGGCATTGCACAGGACCTGGATGCCCTCATCGTACCGCAAGAGATCGCCCAACACAAAGCCGGTACGTTTGCGCAGTTCATGGAGACGATCCTGTGGAATCAAGAGTCAGAAGTCAGGAATCAGGAGAGCACAGAGCGGTTTAGTGCGGAAGCGATAGGAAAGAAACTGAAAGTAGTGTATGATAGCTGTTTGCATAGCGACATATAACCACGAAGCGTTTATTGCACAAGCGATAGATAGTGTGCTGGCGCAGGTGTGTGATGAGCCCATTCGCATCTATATCGGTGATGACGCATCGACCGATGGCACCGGTGCTATCTGCGAACGCTATGCGGCTAAGAATGAGTGCATTGTGTATGTGCATCGCGCCACCAATATCGGGTTAACGGCCAACACGATTGATCTATACCGGCGTATTCTGGCAGACGGATGTGAATACATCGCAATGCTGGACGGGGATGACTATTGGACAGAAATCCACAAATTGCAACTACAGGTCGATTATCTGCGGTCTCATTCAGAAGTAGGCTTGGTGCATACCGCCGTAGAAGGACAGAGCGCAGAGACCATTCCGACGGGAGATTTGCGCGAGCAATATAACCTGACCGGAGCACGACAGACCAATTGTACGGTGGTGTTCCAAACGGAATTGCTGGACGAGAACGAACTCCAAGAGATCGAGCAGCAGCATTTTCCGGTACTCGATTATCCGCTGTACGGTGTCTTCTCCCAAAAGACTCTTTTCGGCTATCTCGATCAACCTACTGCCGTCTGGCGGTCCCATGAATCAGTGTCTCAAGCCGGGAGTGCCAAAGCACGGTTGCGTTACCGCAAAGAACGCATCCGAATGTGGCATTGGCTCGATAAAAAATACCCAAATCACTTTCATTTCAGGTGGGATAAGGCGATTTTATGGTACTTATGGCAAAATTTTTACTTTTTATTTGCACAATTCAAAAAAAAGTTGTACCTTTGTAGCCGATTTTAGTTCAACGACCTAAAAAACACAAGATATGCAAGTCAAGAAATCAGAAAAAGCCAGTCTAGAGAAAGACAAACTCATCTATGTTTTGATGGGTTTGGTGATTGTGCTCAGCCTTTGCTATGTAGCATTGGAGTGGACCGAGAAAGAGGTCACGAAGTACGAAGTGACAGACACCGATCTGTTCTTCGAGGAAGAGATTGAGATTCAGCAAACGAGTCAAGAGACTCCTCCCCCTCCCCCACCCCCTGCCGTACAAGAGGTTGAGGTGCTGAACGTCGTAGAGGATAACGTCGAGACCGAGTCCATCGAGGTAAACACCGAAGATGACAAGACCGAAGAGATCGTTATCGCTGCTCCGGTTGAGGCTCCGGTTGAGGAAGAGGAAGAAGAGGTTGTCTTCGTGGTCGTTGAGTCCATGCCGGAATTCCCGGGTGGCCAGCAGGCGCTGTTCAAGTACCTGAGTGATAACATCAAGTATCCGGTTATCGCACAAGAGAACGGTATCCAGGGTCGTGTTATCTGCCAGTTCACGGTGAACAAAGACGGTTCGATCGTAGATATCGAGGTTGTTCGTTCGGGTGGTGACCCGTCGTTGGACAAAGAGGCCGTTCGCGTCATCAAGACGATGCCGAAGTGGAAACCGGGTAAGCAACGTGGTAAACCGGTACGTGTTAAGTTCACGGTTCCTGTTAGCTTCAAACTCCAATAGTCGAGCGGCTCGACACCCGCTTAACGATGCGGCCAATGGAATTAGCCTATAGAGATATAGCATATTGTAAGAATGTCGGTGCCAAGCGTGCCGACATTCTTCGTCATGAACTCGATGTCCGGACCGCGCTCGATATGGTGCGGCAATTCCCGTACAAGTACATCGACCGCAGCCGTTTCTACCGCATCGCAGAGCTGGACGACGAGGACACGTACGTGCAGATCATCGGTGAAGTGACCGAATGGCACACAATCGGAATCGGCAAGGCACAGCGGTTGAGTGCGACGTTCTTTGACGGCACACACCAATGCGAGTTGGTGTGGTTCCAAGGGGTAAAATACGTCAAGTTGCAGCGGAACATCAAATACCTGCTGTTCGGCAAGCCGAGCCGGTTCAACCATATCTATAACTTCGTTCACCCGGAACTGACACCTTGGGACAAGGTGACCCCGGAGATGACGCAAGGTCTGGAGCCGTACTACAACACGACGGAGAAGATGAAACGCGTCGGGTTGAACTCCAAAGCGATGCGTAACATCATCGCCGAATTGCTACCGGACCTGAAAATGGGAGTGCCCGACACCATCGGGGCAGACGTTCTGCAAAAATACCGTTTGATGAGCCTGACCGAGGCGCTGATCAACGTCCACTTCCCCAAAGACACGCTGTCCATGCAGAACGCACGGGCACGACTTAAGTTCGAAGAACTGTTCTACGTGCAGCTCCATCTCTTACGTCAGATGAAGCGTCGGGAGCAGAACCCGGGCTTCGCGATGCCGATGGTCGGTAGTCGTTTTCACGCCTTGTACAAAGCCTTGCCGTTTGACCTGACCAGCGCCCAGAAACGCGTCATTCACGAGATTCACGATGATCTCAAGTCGGGGCATCAGATGAACCGTCTGCTGCAAGGCGATGTGGGTTCTGGTAAGACCATGGTAGCGCTCATGTGCTGTCTGCTGGCGGTCGATAACGGCTATCAGGCCTGTATCATGGCTCCGACGGAGATCTTGGCGAACCAACACTATGAGACCCTCAAAGCGTTCCTGGCTCCGCTGGGCGACGCGGTCCATATAGCCTTGCTGACCGGTTCAACGAGTGCGAAGAACCGTGTGCCGATACACAACGGCCTGATGAACGGTACGATTCATATTCTGGTCGGAACACACGCGCTGCTCGAAGATACGGTACAATGGCAGAACCTCGGTTTCGTAGTGATCGACGAGCAACACCGGTTCGGTGTCGCGCAGCGTGCTAAATTGTGGACGAAGAACCAGATGCCCCCCCATGTGCTCGTCATGTCAGCGACCCCGATCCCGCGTACGCTGGCCATGACCGTGTACGGAGACTTACGCGTCTCCATCATCGACGAACTGCCGCCGGGACGTAAACCCGTACAGACTATACATTATTCTATAAAGAAACGCGCGCAGGTGTACGCGTTCGTGCGCGAGCAAATTCAGAAAGGCAGGCAGATCTATGTCGTTTTCCCACTCATCAAAGAGAACGAAAAAATGGATTTGCAGGATCTGGAGAACGGGTTCAACGAACTGTGCGAAGCGTTCCCCGAGTACAAGATTTCCATGGTGCACGGTCAGATGAAAGCGGCAGACAAAGATCTACAGATGACCCGTTTTGCCAATGGCGAGACCCAGATCTTAGTCGCTACTACAGTCATCGAGGTGGGGGTCAATGTACCCAACGCAACGGTAATGATCATCCAGAACGCCGAGCGATTCGGTTTGAGTCAGCTCCATCAGCTCCGCGGTCGTGTCGGACGAGGCGGTGATCAGAGTTTCTGTATCCTGTTAACCGACATGGAACTCAGTACCGACACTCGCAAACGGATGGATATCATGGTGGCGACCAACGACGGTTTCCGTATCGCCGAAGAGGATCTGCGTCTGCGAGGAGCGGGTGACCTGGAAGGCACGCAGCAGTCCGGTATACCGTTTGACCTCAAGATAGCGAACCTCGCCACCGACGGACAGTTACTCGCCTTGGCACGTCAAGCAGCACTCGACATTCTGGACAAGGACCCGTTGCTCGAAGATGAGATAAACCGCATCTACAAGCGCCAATTAGACCTCAAACGGGCAGAAATGCCGCAGAATTGGAGCGAAATAAGCTAAAAATAACACTTTCTGCAAAAAAAAATACAAAAAAATTTGCGTATTCCAAAAAAAAGCAGTACTTCAAACACCAATGGGAAACCGTGCCGGTTCGATCCCGGCCCTGGGTACAAGAAAGGAGGTGAATGCAATGATTATCGTTCCTGTTAAAGAAGGTGAGAACATCGAGCGCGCGATTAAGAAATTCAAACGCAAATTCGATAAGACGGGTGTCGTAAAAGAACTCCGTCGTCGTCAACAATTCGACAAACCGAGCGAGCTCAAACGAGTTAAGATGGCGCATGCGAAGTATGTGCAGTCGTTGCACGCTCACGACGATATGTAATTCTATGTTTAGTAGAACTACAGCCCTATTGGGCGAAAAAAGTATGACACTGCTGCAAAGCAAACGTGTCATACTTTTTGGTATCGGCGGTGTGGGATCCTGGTGCGCCGAAGCGTTGATTCGTACCGGTCTGACTCATCTCACCATCGTGGATGGCGACACCGTCCAAGCCTCTAACCTGAACCGACAACTGCCTGCTACCCAAGCCTCCCTGGGCATGCCCAAAGTGGAAGCCCTCAAAGCGCGCCTTCTGGAGATCAATCCCGATGCCGAGATCGAGGCGATACACGCTTACTACGGCGAGAAAGGGATGTCGAAAGACGGTTCTTTCAACTTTCAACTTTCAACTTTCAACTACGTCATCGATGCTATCGATGATGTACAGGCCAAGACCGACCTTATACTATACGCGTCGCGCGTGCGCGGGCTCAAGATCTTCTGCTCCCTGGGAGCCGCGCTGCGTCTGGATCCCACGCAGGTCACTACCGGTGAACTGATGTCCATCAAAGGTGACGCACTTGCCAAAGCGGTACGGGCACGCATGAAAAAGTTAGATCGCTATCCCTCCAAAAAAATACGCTGTGTCTATTCCTTAGAACAGGCACAGCGCTGTGAGACACGAGGTTCATTGATGCAAGTGACTGCCGTGTTTGGCATGACACTCACATCGCTCGTTATTTCCGATATTACAAACCAAGCGAAGCTTTGATAGCGGGAACGCGGGCTTCGGCTTCGGCGGTGCAACGCTCGTAGTCTGCACCCGTGAACGGCTTGCCGCTCTTCACCGGGATCTCGAAGTAGAACTTGATCTTCGGCTCAGTTCCGGAAGGACGAACAGATACTTTCAGACCACCTTCGGTGAAGTACTGGAGTACGTTGCTCGTTGCGTTGAGCGGCATCTCGATAGCGCTCTCAACCCACTTACCGTCCTTGAGTTCCTGTTGCTTGAGCAACTTGAAGTCTTTGATCTTCACTACTTTCTCGCCTGCGATCTCCTTCGGAGCATTCGCACGATAGTCCACCATCATTTGTGCAATCTCTTCTGCACCGCTCTTACCCGGACGAACGACGTTGATCGTCGTCTCACGCTGGAAGCCGTAGTCCTCGTAGATCTTGAGCAGGTAGTCATACAGCGTCATGCCGTTGTCTTTCGCATACGCAGCGATCTCGCAGATGAGGCAGATAGCCGAAGGCGAACATTTATCGCGAACAGCGTCGTACGGCAGGAAGCCGAAACTCTCCTCACCACCACCGATATATTTGCGTTTGCCTTCCCACATACGAATACGGTTCGCAATCCACTTGAAGCCCGTGTACTCATCGGTCAGCGTAACACCCTGTGCATCAGCAATCTTACGAATGAGCTCTGAGGTTACGATGGTCTTCACGATGTACATGTCATCGCGCAACTTGCCCAGACGCTTCATGTTATTGATAATGTAGTAGTGGTACATGATGTTGGTTTGGTTACCATTGATGATCACCCACTCGCCCTTGTTGTCGCGGCAAACGATAGCGATACGGTCAGCATCCGGGTCGGAAGCGATCACGAGGTCAGCACCCAGTTTCGTACCCAGTTTCATACCCAGCGTCATAGCCTCAGCGTTCTCGGGGTTCGGAGATACAACGGTCGAGAAATTACCGTCAATCACCATCTGCTCAGGCACTACGTGGATGTTCTGGAATCCCCAACTGCGGAGACACATCGGCACAATCTGACGGCCTGCTCCGTGCATCGGGGTATAAACGATATTGAGGTCTTTCTGACGGAGGATTGAGTCTTGGTCGATCATAACATCCTTAACTGCCATCATGTAATCGTAATCCATCTCACCACCGATGATCTCGATGAGGTCCTTGTTAGCCTCCCACTTCACATCCTCCATGCGCACTTTGTTCACCTCGTCGATGATACCCTGATCGTGCGGTTGGAGCACCTGCGAACCATCCTCCCAGTAAGCCTTGTATCCGTTGTACTCTTTCGGGTTGTGCGAAGCGGTTACGTTCACACCACCTTGACATTTGAGGTGACGGATAGCGAAACTAACCTCCGGAGTCGGACGGAGCGACTCGAACAGGTACACCTTGATACCGTTAGCCGAGAAGACGTTGGCTACGGTCTCTGCGAAGAGACGACCGTTGTTACGGCAATCGTGACCTACCACAACAGCCACCTGGCCGTTCTGTACGTGCTCAAAACCACCTTCACGCTGCACCTTGAGCAGGTAGTTCGCATAACCCTGGGTAGCCTGTGCCACAATGTATTTGTTCATTCGGTTGGTACCTACTCCCATGATACCGCGCAAACCGCCGGTACCGAATTCGAGGGTACGATAGAATGCGTCAATGAGTTCGGTCTTGTCCTCTGCGTCCATGAGGGCTTTCACCTCTGCGCGTGTCTGTGCATCAAACGGTTCGCGAGTCCACACCTCAGCGACTTCCATTACTTTTTTCAATTCTTCGTTCATGGTGTTAAAAGTTAAATTGTTAAACTATTCTTTGACTTTATAGATTGCATCTAAGTTACGGACGAAGCCGTCAAAATCAAGGCCGTAGCCAATGACGAACTCATCCGTTATCTCATGTCCGACATAGTCGGGTTTGGCATCTTCGTACTCCAACTTATTGGGTTTGAACAGCATAGAAGCCACGCGAACGGACGTAGCGCCGAGTCCGCGCAGGTGCGCTTTGAGCTGGTGAATGGTCAAACCGGTATCCACGATGTCTTCCACAATGATCACATCGCGGTTGTCCACTACCTGCTGCAGCGGAACAATAAACTCCAGCTGTCCGGTAGAGGACATGCCCCAATACGAACTGACGCGAATGAAAGTGACTTCGCAGCGCACGTTATCCAACGCACGAAGCAGATCAGACGCGAACACAAACGCGCCGTTAAGCACCACCACAAAGAGCGGCTCTTTGTCTTTATAATCCGCACTAATCTTGTCTGCTACTTGCTGCACGTCCTTCGCAATCTCTTTCGGAGTCAGCCATTCTTCAAAATGATAGCCTTGTTCGTCAATCGTTCTCATACTGTTGAAAAAGAAAATCATTATACGGATAACGCTTCACGTGTATCGCTTTGATGCGTTCATACATCAGCGCACGCAAGGCGTCTATATTATTCTTGTTCTTGGCCGAGATGAAGATGCAGTCATCGCCCAGACGGGACATCCAGGTCTTCTCCAAGTCCTCCAGCGACAGGTTCTCCCGTTGGATAGGCGTAAGGTCATCTTCCTCTTTGGGCACATACGTAAAATTATCAATCTTATTGAAGATCACGATCGTCGGTTTGTCCTCTTTGCAGATGTCCGCAATCGTCTGTTGCACCACTTCGTACTGCTCCTCAAAATTCGGATGGCTGATGTCCACCACATGGATCAGCAGGTCGGCTTCGCGCACCTCGTCCAGCGTGGATTTGAACGATTCCACCAAATGGTGAGGTAACTTACGAATGAATCCTACCGTATCACTCAGCAGGAAAGGCAGGTTCTCAATGGTCACTTTGCGGACAGTGGTATCGAGGGTCGCGAACAGTTTGTTCTCCGCGAACACATCGCTCTTACTCAGCAGGTTCATCAGCGTCGATTTGCCGACGTTGGTATATCCGACCAACGCTACGCGCACCATCTTACCGCGATGTTGCCGCTGCGTAGCCATCTGCTTATCAATCGTCTTGAGTTGCTCCCGCAACAACGCGATACGCTGTCCGATAACCCGTTTATCCGCCTCTATCTGGGTCTCACCCATACCTCGGTTGGTGCCACCACCGCCTCGCTGACGGTCCAAGTGCGACCACATACGCGTCAAGCGAGGAAGCATATACTGCAAGTGCGCCATTTCCACCTGCGTCTTGGCGTAACTCGTCTGGGCACGCTGCAAGAAGATCTCCAATATAAGAATCGTCCGGTCAATGACGCGCACGTCAGGCTGCCCTTTATGATTCAGCGCTTTCTCAATATTACGTATCTGCCGCGGACTCAACTCGTCATCAAAGATGACCACATCAATCGGATGATGCTCTTGGATATACTGGTCTATCTCTTCCAACTTACCTTCACCCACATAGGTGGCCGTAATAGGCAGATTCAACCGCTGGGTGAAGCGCTTAACGGGCACAATACCGTGTGTATCAGCCAAAAACGCCAACTCATCCAGGTACTCCTTCGTCCTATCTTCCGGTTGGTTAGGCGTGATCAATCCCACCAAAACGGCATGTTCTATGTATGGTTTTATTTCTATCATAAATTATTCGGGTACAAAGGTACAACAAAAAAATGACATGTGCAAGTTTTAGTGAATAAATCTTCCAATTTATTTCTCTTCGCACGAAAAAACGCCACCGAAGTGACGTTTTTTCTATGTACTTGGTACTTAGTTACTTGGTCACTTTACTAACGCGCCCTGTGCATTGTAAACCTTCTCGCCGCGGAGGATGAAGATCTATTATCTATTATGGAAAAAAATATTATATCATTACTATTAATCGTATAATCCAGTCTGCTAACGGAAGAGGAATACTTATCAAGCCTCCATTATATTGCAGATTATTCATTGATAAACGTACACGCAGGGAAGGATTATAACGGCTTGTATAAGATGCGAGACTTCCTCCGCTGATACGTGTGGCCGATTTGACCTCTACGGTACTATTTTTGTGTAATTTTACACATTTTTGGCACTATATTTTGTGATTTTTACACATTTTCAGCACTTATAAGATGTTTAAGCAATACATCTATGATTATCTGGACACAACACACGGGCGGCTCATTCATTGAGCCGCCCGATTTGTTTCTTTGTACTTAGTTACTTGGTCACTTTGTAATGACACCTTTATTAGTGTCAACTTATTTTAGGATAAGAAAATTTTTATGATTCGCAGCCCTCATCTTCACGTAAAAAGCACCCGCAAATTGCGAGTGCTTTCGTTACTTGGGATTGTGTTTCCCCTCCGTCGAGGTCTCCCTGAGGAAATAAAGAGCCTCGGTTATAGTTGTATATCCGTTGTTGCGTTTGTAAAGGTAGAAAGCGGAACTCCGGGATTCTGAGTGTTTCCTCCTCCACTGGCGCAGAGTGTTTGAATCATTACCATCTCCGTAACCTTGACGGATGGCTGTATATACACATTTTTTGTCATAGTAGTGTCCTCCTTATTTTATGATTTCTTAGCTTACGCACGATTAACGAAGTTTTTGACCTTGTGCGTTATACTCCTTGCCGTCTTTGATAATAACCAACTGACCGTCACGAATAACCTTTGTACATTGTACCTTGTCACTTTGTACATTCTCAACGTCCGTCGTAGTTTGTTCATGTTTGAAGACGAAACGTGCCGGAGCAGAGTTAGGACCAGAGGGTGCATCATAAATCAAGTATGCTTTATGTGCGCCAAGGGTTGAACCTGTATAGCGGTACATACCCATACCCACTTGACGGTTGCCACCGAGAGTAGCCTCCCTATTGAGTACATAGACTTTATCTGCATCTGCGCCAAGCGAACTTACTTCGATGTCCACATCCGTACCCTCGAGTTCGTTTTCATCGTTATATAGAGGAGCACTATTGCCCATAGGAATCAAGCGGTAAGTCGGTGTTTCAGACTCCAACACAACCGCTGTTCCGCGAGGTACAATCTGTCCGTCGAAAGCGATAGGACGCAGGATGAATTCGTTGTTCCGCACATAGCCTACGTGTGCCCAAACGCTTGGAGGCAACATGTAGTCGGTAGAACCATCATAGAATGTGCGATAGAAGCGTCCGATATGCTCGGTGTCTTCTGCGTCCGGAGCAGCGGCTGTAACATCCACGATTGCGCCTTCTGTCATGCAGGCTGCCCATGCGGGAGCCCATGCCTTATAAGCGTCTAATGATCCTTCCGGAACAACAATCTTTGTACCTCCGTTAGCAGCAGTCTTGAACTCTGCGCCTACGCCTTTGTCCGCCCAAGTGATAGAGTTCGGATTGCTCGACAAGAACTGCACGGTAGTAACGCCGCTACAGCCTTGGAATGCGCCGGCTTCGATGGATGTTACGGCAAGCGGTATTATTACCATGTCTATTTCTGTTTCATCTTTATATGCATTTTCACCGATACATGTTACCTGGTATGCGTTGTACAGATACTGTACTTCTTCAGGAATAATCAGTGTACCTGTGCGCGTGACAGGATAGATAGTGCTTACAGCAGCAGGATACTGCATTACCTTTACCTCTTTAGTTGGCGATACTTGTGAGACAGCAAACCAATTGGCAGTCGTCTGATTAGTCCAGAAGAACTGTTCATTGATAGAAGGAGCAACATAATTTGCACAAATCGTGGCACCGTAATTAGACCAATTGGTAGCCTGATAAGCAGTTACTGCATCTGAGTTTATAACACGAATACGGTTCAAATATGTTGTACCGTTAAAAGCGTAGTTGCCAAGTACAGGCGGCAGTTGGGTATAGCAATCAAAGTTAGCCATCAAGTGGCAGTTATTGAATGCTGCTTCGCCGATTTCATCCAATACCTCGCTGGTTAATAGAACATCGGTCATATGGGTACAGCCATCAAAAGCATGTGCTCCGATTTTGGCAATGTTCGCGCCATACAAAATATTAGATACGTTTTTATTGTAGAAAGCATTCTCTTCAATCTCAGTCACATAGTAGGTATCGCCTAAATAAGTTACGGTCTCAGATATCTGCAATGTACCTTCAAATGTTTGTGCTGGTACAGAAACCGTGTGTGCACCTGTAACTTTGTAAGCCACATTATACGGACCTATAAACCTATCGCCCAGATTCGGAGCCTCTGCTGGGGAGTAGGAGAACTCAATAGACTCTATTGAGAAATTAAGATTTCCTGAGAGGGTTACGCTTTCAGATGCAGAACCATTCCACGTAATGGTTTTATCATCATCATAATTCCAACCGGTAGAAAGATCAGTTGCACTCGCGACTGCATTACATGTGATGACGATCTCGGTGAGCTCTCCCACAATGGATTGGAAAGAAATTTGGTCATGTTCTTCTCCTGTATATTCCAGTATAACGGTTCCTTCATAGAATGAACAATTCGCCGAAGCATTTTTATTCTCTAATGTAGTAATAATATTCTTTATTACATGCGTGCTTTGTGTTGTCACATTATTCCTACAATCTAACAACACATGGCTTACTTGCCGTGCTTCCCAAAGGATACTTGTTCCCGATGGAGTTGGGGCACCAGAGTCATCCACGAAAAACTCAATTAACATTATATTGTTCATTTGGAAATCGGCCGAAGAACCATTGGAAGCCAACGTAACGGATGAAGCGTTGCCTGACCAAGAAAGTTCTATGGCACCGTGGGAATCATCCATTGCCCACCCGCTGTCTCTACCTTCAGCATTAGAAATACTGTTACAGGTGATAACAATGCTTGTAAAGTTGCCTAAAGAAGTGCTAAAGGTCAGCGTTCCACCGTTCGCAATGTGGATAGTAGTGTTGCCAGATAGAGTATATAACTCACTTGCATCCCCTTCGTCAGGAGCATCGGCTGTGATTGTGATGTTGTCGACTGTTTGAGTTTTCCAATTGTCAGTCCTGCCATCTACTTCAACACTCTGAAGGTTTGTGTTCTCCCAAGTGACAGTCGGTACTTGTGCCCATGTGCTGACAGTGAGCGCCAGAAGGGCAATCAACATAGTGAATGTTTTTCTCATAATAATTTGAGTTTTAGTTAATACTGTGAGGGTTGCCCCTCGGTTAATTATAATAATTTCTTTTCATGAATAGTTTTCAGCATTAGATGCTATGTGCCCCGATAGGTACAATAAAAAAGCGGGACTGCAATCTTGCTGTTCCGCTCTTCAAGGCTCTGGTATTGCCCTCAATTCCAAACAACAACACTGAAGCCCACGCCGTATGTATAAATGCGCGCAGTATGCGCCTACATTAATTACATACCAATGGGCATCTTGTGTCGCAATGTTTTGGAATTTGTGAATTTACCAGATTCTGAAGAGCCAAAACAAAGCGCTTAAGACGCCTTTTTCAATATGTCCTGTATTTATCCCCACCCGAAAGACATATACCCTCGGCGTGGGCTAAATACTGCAAAACTTTCTTAGCCACAGGGGCACGATTCATTTTGCGCTGCAAAGATACTACAAATTTTGCACATATGCAAACATTCGGGCATTTTTTTGAAAAATAAAATGAAATTTTATCTGTTTAGCACAGACAAATGACTTTTCGTTCGGAATTTTTTTCACCGCTTTTTTACGCTGTCGGTGCCAGCGGATTCTGTTTTATGCTTTCAATATATGCTTGCTTTCCACATTCTCCAACACGGTCATTTGTTGGATCGCTATTTGGTTGAGTTTCTGGAGGCGTTCTCCTTGTGGCAGACCTTCGTTAATGAATACTGCATTCAGGTTCTCCATATTACTCAAACAAATCAACTGGTTAATCGTCGCGTAGTCGCGGATATCAAAGTGAAGGCATTACTACCAGCCTCTCGCAAAAGGGGATCGAATTCGACCCCTTTGAACTGCGGGTTATTCAATGCCTCCCACATACCAAGATACTCAATCGTATTTTTGAGCCGCATCCAATTCTTTACAACATCTTTCGGTTCAAGGGCATTCTTCTGCCTTGCAATATCCGTGATACAAATATAGTCCCACCCGTTCTGCGAAAACGAGCGGATAGTTGTGTCCTTGACGATTATTTCTTTTTGCTTTGCCATAAAATGATTTTGCGTTGCAAAATTACAACAAATATTTGGAATATACAAGGATTTTGATAAAAAACAACGTAAAATTGCATTTTCTTGTCAAAAAATTTGGAAAACACAAAATGTTTATCGTATCTTTGTCGTCGGAATCGGAAAACGAAGACCTACATTTTGCGTGAGATAAAAAATGCGACAGTATTTCCATAGCTTTTTGTAACATGCTGATTGTCAGCGTCGAAATAGGCGTCTAATTGTCGCGTTTTTTTAAATTGGAAATGTGCGTTTTCGGGCATAGCTTGACTTTTTCTTATAATATATAGAGGGAGTACATTTACTAATCCACCGGATTATTTCCCTCATTAAATAACCAAATAAACCTTTTTACATTATGGAAAGAATTCATTCTTTTTCGGAGGAACAGGAGAACCTCCGCATCGTTGAGCATCTCGACATGCAAAAACTTCCTGAGAGTTTACAACAAATGCTGTCTTTGGCTACTACGCCCGAAGAACAGGACATGCTGCTGATGGCGACGCTCACAGCCGCCTCTGCCTGCGTGCCGAATCTGTATTTTCACTACGGTCCGACGGGTAAGAAGTACTACGCGAACCTGCAATGTTTCATCTTAGCTGCTGCGGCTTCGGGCAAAGGCATCGCGAACCAAGCCCTTGAGATGGTACGCGTCATCGATGAGCAGTATCCGATGTTGATTGCAGGCGATAGTACCTTGCCGGCTTTCTTCAAGGCGCTCAAAGAGCAGAACGGTTGCGGCTACATGCATGAGTCTGAAGGTTCGGTTATCACCGACATCTGGCGTAACTCCGCGGCTAACTACAACACGGCGCTCCGCAAAGCGGCGGAGCATGAGGCGATTAGCCGTAACCGTGTCCGGGGTGCGTCGGAGATACCGTCTCCTCGGCTATCAATGCTCCTTACCGGCACGTTCAGCCAATACCGTACGTTGGTTCCGGGTGTTGAGAACGGCTATTTCTCGCGTCTGATGACCATGGTCATCCGCGGAACCCACCCGTTCAACAAGGCCTATGTCTCGTCCAAAGGTGCGCAGTCTTTTATCCCCAAACAAGTCGGTCGTCATCTCTTGCGCGTGTACGAACAGTTATTGAATGCGGGTGAGCGCGAATGGTCTCTCACCGACGACCAGAAAGTCCGTCTTGGCGCACATTTAGAGACGGAATACGGGACGCTCATCGGATTATTAGGCGACAACTTTCACTCGGCGGTAATACGAATGGCGGTACAAATAGAGCGTATTGCGATGATATTAACAGCGATGAGGGGAGACTCGACGCTGACGCGACGAGCAGCCAACGAAGAGGGGATGTACGGATACACTCCGGACGCAATGTACAAAGTCATTCTTTGTACGGATGAGGATTATGAGACCGCGGAGATTATCGGGAATAAGATGTTGCTGCACATAGCGACGGCTTACCAGATGATAGATGGAGAGGCGCAAGAGTGCGTGCCGGAGATTAAGCCTTTGGATCAACGGAAAGTACTGTTTGAACAACTGAAGGCAGAGTATAAACTTCAAGAACTGATCAACGAGGCGAAAAGTCAAGGTGTTTCACGCAGAAGTGCTATCCGTTGGAATGACAGCTGGCAGGAAAACGGGATGGTTATAAAGTTAAATCACGGCAATTATAAAAAAGTAGGATGACACTTTGACACTTTGGCACTTTCCGGAATATTTGTAAATAATTGATATGTAGTTGTTTATAAAGGAAAGTGTCAAAGTGCCAAAGTGCCACGTGAAATATTGTCGGATGACATCCGACCTAATGGACGATGTTTTAGGGATAGGAAGGATGAGGTTACGGTGAGAGTAGTAGAAGATAAGGGGTAAAGTCTAGGATACCCATTACTTTATACTTACATAATACCGCTTTTAGTCCGAAAATTATGTCAACGATCCCGAAAGGAAGCACGTGCTACAAGCATTTCTACGGATGGATGTACACCGAGATCCTTCGAGGAATGCGGCGGGAAGCAGGGTTGGAGTAAATTATACATCAAAATGCCATATGCAAAAAAAACGTCCCATCGGACGTTTTTTTGTTGTTTTCGTAGATTTCGTTGTTTACGTAAAAAACGTGAAACTTACTTACGGATACCGAGTTCTTTGATGATTGCGCGGTAGCGCTCGATGTCTTTTGCCTTCAGGTAATCCAACATACGACGACGCTTACCTACCAGAGTAGTCAGTGCGCGCTCTGTACCGAAGTCCTTACGGTTCTCTTTCAGGTGCTCGGTCAGGTGGTTGATACGGAAGGTGAACAATGCGATTTGGCTCTCAGCAGAACCCGTGTTCTTTGCGTCGTTGCCGTACTTAGCGAACAACTCAGCTTTCTTTTCAGGAGTTAAATACATTTCTGATTTGTTTTTAACGTTTTACAATCACCACCAAAGCCGGATATGCCATCACGACTTCGTGGCATTAATGCCTTTTTCAACAGAAAATTACGCAGTAATAATCGTACTTCGTTAAGAAAAAGCGTGCAAAGGTACAACATTTTTGGCATTCGTGCAAATATTTTTGCATTTTTTTGCATTTTTTCTTGCATATTTCATAAAAAAGCAGTAATTTTGCACACTTTTTTGACAAAAGGGGCTATTTGGTTTTGACAGCAGGTAGAATGGTTGTGTAAGCACGCCGAGCAATGATGCAACGCTCGTAAATCTCGCTTCAAAATATAACTGGCAACTATGAGTATGCTCTCGCTGCCTAATCGAAGTACAGTAGATTAGCTTTTTTCGGATGCAAGGCGTCTGAACGAGACATCGCTCCAAGCCGAGTCTGTGGGCTCAATGGATATAGCGGTGCGGAAATTCACAGAATAGGGATCGCAGGCTGCGATGCGATACCGAAACTTTAGCAGATAAGCCGGCGGTTGGTGGCTTGGGTCTTGCCGACGGACGAAAATCAAAGCCAAGATAAGCGTGTAGAAAGCACAAGTATTCCTTGTTTGGACACGGGTTCGACTCCCGTTAGCTCCACGGGGTATTAGCTCAGTTGGTAGAGCGCAACGTTCGCAATGTTGAGGTCAGGGGTTCGACTCCCCTATGCTCCACAAAAGGCGTAAGTCACATGGTAGAAATACGAGAAATACATACGAAGAGAGAACTGAAACGATTCATTCAGTTCGCTAATGACTTGTATGCGGACTGTCCGTATTACTGTCCTCCCTTGTTCTTCGACGAGATGAACTGCTTCAACTCAGAGAAGAACCCTGCGCTGGAAGTGTGTGATTATCAGTTATGGATGGCCTATCGTGACGGCAAACCTGTCGGACGTATCGCCGGCATCATCAACCATCGTGCCAATGAGAAATGGAACTACAAGCATGTCCGTTTCGGTTGGTTCGATTTCATCGATGATCTTGAGGTGAGCAAGGCACTGCTGGACACCGTGGCTGCCTGGGGTAAGGCACGTGGCATGGACGGCCTGAACGGACCGGTCGGGTTCACGGACTTTGATCACGAAGGTCTGCTGTTGGAGGGATACGATTACTTGCCGGCCATGGCCAGCCTGTACAACTACCCGTACTACGTGAAGCATATCGATGCGTACGGCTTGACCAAAGAGGCAGACTGGATTGAGATTCAGGTCTATCCGCCCAAGGCTTGCCCGGAGCGTCTGGACCGCATCGCCAACATCGTCAAAGAGCGTTCGCACGTGCGCGTGGATAAAATAAAGAATTCGCGCGAACTGGTCAAGAAATACGGCATCGAGTACATGGACGTGATCGACGAAGCGTACCAGAAACTGTATAATTTCCAACCGATGACCGAAGCCCAGAAACGGTATTACATGAAGATGTATTTCCCGATGCTGAACTTCGATTTCGTGACAGTGGTGGTGAACGAGAAGGACGAGATCGTGGCAGTCGGTTTGGGTATGCCCGACATCTCGGAAGCCTTGCGAAAATGCGGAGGAAAACTCTTCCCGTTAGGATGGTATTACCTGCTCAAGGCGCTGAAAGCGAAGAAGATGGAGGCGTTTGACATGTTGCTCATTGCTGTTCGCCCCGACTATCAGGACAAGGGTCTGAACGCTCTGTTCTTCCAAGACTGGATCCCGTACATCAACCAATACGGAATCAAACGAATGGAGACGACCAATATCCTGGAGACGAACACGAAGAACATTGCCAACTTCACGCAGTTTGACCACAAGGTGCACAAGCGTCACCGCGCGTATATCAAAGCCATCTGACCATGCCTGTACCGCAGCGAACATATAAACTCGCGTCAGATCGTTTGCGCGCATACTTACGGACACACAACATGCGTCCGTCCAGAGTACGGAACATGGTGTTGGAGCGAGCCTGTCAACTGCCCCAACCGTTCACAGCCGCGCAACTGGAAGAGGCCTGCTTAAGCGAACGCATATCAACAGCAACGGTATATAATTGTCTCCGTCTGTTCACTATGGCACAGATTTTGTATGCAGTAGAACGGCAACGCGGCAAGGGAGTCATGAGATACGCACTGATTAGCGCAAGCCCCGTACGCATGGAGTTTATATGCGACAAGTGCGGACGCGTGACAGAATTTCAAGACCAAGCGATCGTGCGGTTGATACAAGAACGGAAATTTATCAACTTCACACCGCGCCAATACTCGCTGTTCGTGTATGGTGAATGCCGGGTATGCCGCAAAATAAAAGACTGACAACATGGAAGAAGGACAAATCGTATTATCACCGACCGCTATATACTGGATCATTTTTATCGGTATAGCTATCGCCAGTTGGGCAGTATCGGCTGCGTTGGAGCGTAAGTTCAAGAAATACTCCCAACAGCCGCTCAAACTGACAGGACGCGAGGTGGCAGAGAAAATGTTGCGAGACAATGACATCTACGATGTGAAGGTGACATCCATCAGCGGACAACTGACCGACCACTATAACCCGACCACAAAGACTGTCAATTTGTCAGAAGCCGTCTATAACGGTGCGAACGTAGCAGCCGCAGCGGTAGCAGCACACGAGTGCGGACATGCCGTACAACACCAGGAAGCCTATGCACCGCTTAAGATGCGCTCGGCATTGGTTCCGGTCGTATCGTTCGCCAGCAAATGGGTCATGTGGATCTTGCTGATCGGTATGCTGACCATCAACGCCTTTCCGCAACTGATGCTCATCGGAATAGGCCTGTTCGCTATGACAACGCTGTTCTCGTTCATCACCCTGCCGGTAGAAGTGAACGCCAGCCAACGCGCGGTCAACTGGTTACAGGAAGCAGGTATCACCGACCGCGACACAACCAAGATGGCCAGTGACGCACTGCACAGCGCAGCATACACTTATGTGGTGGCAGCACTCAGCTCCTTAGCCACACTGCTCTACTACGTACTAATTTTTATGGGAGGACGCAGACGATAACTCCCACCGGCCCCGTAGCTCAATTGAATAGAGTGTCAGATTCCGGTTCTGAAGGTTCTGGGTTTGAGCCCCAGCGGGGTCACGAAAAACGAGCAACTATCAAAGTTGCTCGTTTTTTTGTAGTTGTACATCTACGACTATAGGATCGTGGTCCGCGTAGCGGTGAAGCGTCTTGTCTTTCATCCGATACGCGCCGTGCTGGTAGTACCAGTCGGCATTGATATGCCACGGGCGAACCCGAACAATCTGACTCGACATGGACGGGCTGGCAAAACAGCGGTCCAGATAACCCGCCTCGCCTTTGAAACTGTACGAATAGTCCTTCGCACTGCCGAGCGGCAGCATATCCGCCAAACCTGCACGCACGATGGTCTGTATCGGCTGCTCCTGCGTGTAGCAGTTGTAATCCCCCAGCAGCAGTATATCATCATCCGCGAACCATGCCACCGCTTGCGGCAACAGCGCCATCAGCGAATCGGTGTTCTGCATACGACGTGCGTTGGTGTCGTACTGATTGCGCCCCGGACGCTTGGACTTGAAGTGATTCAAACTGATGATGAACCGCTCCCCCGTCTGTATCTCCTCAAACCCGACAGCGAACATACGCGCATGGTAATGGCTGGTGGTATCCTGATAGGCCGACAGCGGAGCCAAGTACGGCCGCACACGCAGCGTATCGTAGACAAAACAGCCTCCGATACGGTCCATGTTAGCCATCGGCATCGACACAAACGCATAGTGTCCGCCGTGTCGATTCAGCTCGTTCAATAGCATCTGCGGCGCCTTATCCCCTACCTGCATCTCGCACAGCGCGAAGATATGGGCATGCATCGCACGCATAGCCGACACCAACTTGCGGGTCTTGAGTGCCTGCTGTTCCGGCGTTGTACGTTTGGTGGCATACCCGCCCAAGTCCGCAAAGTAATTCTCAATATTCGCTCCCACAATCCGCAGTTCGTTCTTCTTGGGTCGCGCCAAACGGTCCTGAGGCAAATGACGGGTCGTGATCGACTTACCGGTCAACAGTTGCCGCTCCCCCGTCACACGAGCCTGTAACCCGCGCACGATATCGCCCGTACGCACCCTGTAATACTGATTGCGGCAATGCAGACAAACAGACGCAGCCCGATTGTGCGCCTCGATCTGCTCGTACATCGTACTGTCGCCATCGGCCAAGCCAAGTGCACGCTCTTCCGGACAGAAGAGACGCTCGGGAGCCAGAATAAGACTGTCGTAAAAACTGCCACACACAACAAGCGGTGTGGTGATGACTACCGTTTGGTTCGAATAACGCGACCAATCGGATTGGAGTTGTTCTAACGAAACACGCTCCACCGCGAATGCGGAGAGCGTGAAAACCAACTCAATGATTACTACTAATCTATGCTTAAACATATTAAACATATTTTGTTGCGGAGGGCGGGATCGAACCACCGACCTTCAGGTTATGAGCCTGACGAGCTACCACTGCTCTACTCCGCGATATACACCATTTTTTTCAAATGGGACTGCAAAAGTACTGCTTTTTTTTGACATACGCAAATTTTTTGCCAAAAAAAGTGCTAAAAAACATCATTTTATGCCAAAAGCAGCCTTTTAAAGGACTTATTCGACCTGTATTCCGGTCAAAGTATAGCGTTTGCCGTCACGAATGATAAACAGTTGTCCGTCCTGCCAAACCTTCTTCACCTCCCCCGTTTGAGGCACCTGCGTCTCGTCGATATCCAACTTGGACACATCGAATCCGATCTTGTTATCCATCCACGGGATACGCTGTTTGATGTAATTACGCACGTTCTCCACTTCCGCCTCGTACGAACCCCATATCCGCGGGTTCTGGTGAACGTACTGCGTCATGATCGGCCACCGCATAAAATTGAGCTGTTGCGACTGCTGAAGCATCGCTTCCTGCTCGTCCACATACTGAAGCATCGACTCCTCGGTCAGTCCTGCTTTACGCGCCTGCTCCCAAATAGCGAGTAACTGCAGTTTGGCCGCAGCATCGTTGATGACAATCTTATCCACCAGCGAACGCAGATAACCGGTCGTACTACCGTTGGTGCGGTAGATGTAATCGTTCAGATTGCGAATCGGATACGTGCGATTGTCGTTCTCAAACGCCAAATCAAAATCCCACACCGGACCCACAAAGAGCGTGTCATTCGAACGGTGTTTGTACAGGTACATGCTCCAATACGTATCGGTGTTTCCGGACAATTCGCCCACAATAAAATGGCGCAGGAACGTGTTAAGATCGAGGTACTTCTTCCAGTTCTTCTCCATCTTGCTGTAGTGCTTGCGGATGTACTCACTCTGCTCCCACGTGATACTGTCCTCATTCGGTGACTTGATAGTCACCCCCGTTCCATAGTCCGACCAGAACATCGACTGCTCCGAGCCGGCATAGGCATCGGCCTCGATCAGGTATCCGCCCGTGAGCGCTTCACCGCTGTTATCGGAAGGTTTCATCTCCGTGATATCCACCCGATTCTTACGTACCTCGATCTGGTCGCACAGTTGATAACATCCCTTGTAATCGCCGTTGAGCACCACATCCACGTAGGCGCAAAAAGGAGTATACGGCATGCCGAGACGACGACTCAACTCGAACGCCAACTGATTGCGCATCAGCGTTTTATCCCCATAGTTATTAATCAGCGTCCATTTCTTCGCATTAGCCGGCGAACCCAGCACTTGGTGCTTATGGGCGAACTTGATACGATAAGGTTTCTTCGGAAATCCGCGCGAGGCATTACCCCGTTCGCGGATCGTGGCGGTGTCCGATAAGATCGTCTGCCCGTCATTGGAAATGATAGAAATGAAACAGTCGATCTCGTGCTCCTTGTCGTACGGAATCTCATTATTGACCGTGTGGATATATACCACCGGCAGGTTCGTCAACTGACACAGGTGCGAATCATTACCCGTTCCCTGCTCGCCGTAGAACTCCAAGTTCACATTCGACAGGCTCCCCCCGCTTGGAGCAACCAATCGCACATACCTGAACCCGCGCGAACAGTCGACGGACAGGTAATTCATCTGATTGATAGTGGTCTTACTGATGATCGTCAGCGGCACAGCATCCATGAAATCGGCACGATTAGCGCCTTCAAAAATACCCAGCAACACATCCTTGGAGTTAGTCGGTTTCCATCCTACGATCGTGATCACCTGCGGTTGGTTAAACGACAGTCCTTTCCATTGGTCACCCGGCCCTATCGACGCACCCGACAACAACGCATCCGCCCACACAGACGCGCACAAAACCAACAGTAGTATGCCTAAAATTATACGCCGCATAACCATATCCAACCAAATTGCGTGCAAAAGTACTATTTTTTTTGCACATGTGCAAATTTTTTTGTACCTTTGCGCCCAAATTCGAATAATTATGGCGAAATATATCATCATGGCCGAAGAAGGCGAACGTGTGTTGCTCGAGCAGGCACATGAAGCGCTGGGGCTGGATCTGAGCGACGCGCAGCTCGTGTACACGGGCGTAGGCGCGACTAATGTTATAAGGAGTCTGCAACACCTCGACCGCGAGGCAGAGCTGTATAACATCGGCTACGCCGGCAGTGCCAATTTTGACCTGGGCACATGGGTCGAAGTGACGGAAGTACGCCTCTACCATCCGAATGTGACCTATCCGGAACCGGAGTTGAAAATTTCAAATCTCCAATTGCCAATTTCCAATTGCCGTCAGGCCATCTGTTACTCAAACTGCGATTTTGTGCTCACGTCGGATTACAAGGACTGCGTGTTCGACATGGAGCTGGCATTCATTGCCGCGCTGGGGTTCAAGCACTTGCATAGTTTCAAGTACGTGAGCGATAACCTGTCGCTGCACGCGTATCACGATTTAACACACGGAGTGGAATGACAACGATCTATTTAAAACCGCATAAAGAGGAATCGCTCAAGCGTTTTCACCCGTGGGTATTCTCGGGGGCGATTGCGCGGGTCGTGCTGGACGCGTCGCACAAGGCGGCTGCGCCGGAAGAAGGCGAACTGGTCTGCGTACATTCGGCGTCCAATGAGGTGCTGGGTGTCGGACATTGGCAAGTCGGTTCGATTGCCGTGCGCATTCTGGCGTTCGGTGTGGACACATTACCGGCCGATTTCTGGAACGAACGGATCCGGGCAGCATACCGAGTGCGCGAGTCCATCGGACTCATTCAACCCGACAATAACACCTTCCGCCTCATCCACGGAGAAGGAGATTTCCTGCCGGGACTGATCATTGATGTCTATGCCGACACGGCCGTCATCCAAGCGCACTCGGTCGGCATGCACGTGTGCCGGCACGAGATCGCCAAGGCCGTTCTGGCCGAAGTGCCGCAGGTGAACAACGTCTATTACAAGTCCGACGATACCCTGCCCTTCAAAGCCCCGATCGAAGGAGAGAAAACAGGCTGGCTAATTACCAATGACCAATTACCAATGACCAATGAGTTCTGGTCCACCGAGAACGGTCTTTCTTTCCGCATCGACTGGTTGCGGGGACAGAAAACGGGTTTCTTCATTGACCAGCGGGAGAACCGCGCACTCGTGGAGCGCTATGCGAAAGACAAAGATGTGCTCAACATGTTCTGTTACACCGGAGGGTTCTCGTTATATGCCCTACGAGGCGGAGCCAAGACGGTCGATTCGGTCGATGTCAGCCAGAAAGCCATTGAACTCGTGAACGTCAACGTAGCACGTAACTTCCCGCAGGCCACCAACCATACAGCTGTAGCTGCCGATGCGTTTGAATACCTGACTCAACAGCGCGAGCAGAAACGTACGTTCGACCTCATCATCCTCGACCCGCCGGCTTTTGCCAAGCACCGCGATGCGGTCAAGAACGCCTTGCGCGGATACCAGCGCATCAACGCCAAAGCGATCGAGATGATTCGTCCGGGTGGTATCCTGTTCACCTTCTCCTGCTCCCAAGCCGTGGACAAAGAGGCCTTCCGCCTCGCCGTCTTCAGCGCGGCCGCCCAAGTGGGACGTAAGGTGCGCATCCTCCACCAACTGCACCAACCCCAGGACCACCCGATCAACATCTATCACCCCGAAGGGGAATACCTCAAAGGCTTAGTCCTCTACGTGGAGTAACCCGTAACCCATAACCCGTAACCCATAACCCATAACCCATAACCCATAACCCATATGACCCTCGTTTGTTTTGATACAGAGACCACAGGTCTGGATGTGCAGAAAGAGCATATCATCCAACTGTCGCTCGTTAAGTTCGACACAGATACCTGGCAGACCATCGACCAACGCGACTGGTACATCCTGCCGGAAGGACCCTTCACCATCCCCGCCGAAGCCGAAGCGGTACACCATATCAGCAAGTCGTTCCTGCTGGAGAACGGCGTGAGCCTGCGCAGCGTCTACGATGATTTCATCGCTTTCACCCGGGGCTGCGATTTCCTCTCGTACAACGGCAACGGATACGATGCCCCCATCTTGCACTATAACCTCCAACGCCTCGGCCTGACCTTCGATTTTGAGGGTCGCACATGGTACGACGCGCTGCTGCTGGAGCGTATTCACACGACCGGTATGGTTGATGAGAACGGAGAGAAAGTGCACAACAACCTCACCGCCGCCTATACGCGGTATTACGGACACCCGTTCGAGGGCGCGCACAACTCGTTCGACGATGTGATGGCAACCATTGAGGTGTTCAAAGCACAAGTAGCCGCACACGGATGGGAATGGGCACAACGGGACGAGTTCGGATTCATCTGCTTCGACCGCTGGTTGACCAAGAAAGGCAATTACTTCTACCTCACCCAAGGTGCACACAAAGGCGAGTCCATCGAGTCCATGATGCGCTTTGACCCGTCCTATCTGGAATGGATCATCGACAAATGTCAATGGACCGACGACCAGACCCGGGATATCATCGGCCCATATCTGGGACGCAAAAAGTCAACACCCGTAACCCATAACCCCTCACCCGTAACCCCAAAGACCCCTTCACCCGTAACCCCTAAGACCCCTTCACGAGGCAAAAAACGCTCCAAAGGAACGATCTCTGATGCCGATTTGAGCCTTTTTTAAGCATTTTTGTCAAAAAAGTGCAAAAAAATTTGGTCATGTAAAAAATTTGTTGTACCTTTGCACCCGCTTTTGACATAACGGCCGGTTGGATGAGCGACTTAGTCAGCGGTCTGCAAAACCGTTTAGAGCGGTTTGACTCCGCTACCGGCCTCCAAGCCGCCTGTAAAAGGGCGGCTTATTTTTATGGACGAACTGATCAAGGACATAACGAACCAAGAGTACAAGTACGGCTTCACGACCGATGTCGAGACCGATATTGTACCGGCAGGACTGAACGAGGACATCGTTCGGCTTATTTCTGCGAAGAAAGGGGAACCCGAATGGCTCCTGGAGTTCCGCCTCAAAGCCTTCCGCAAATGGCAGACCATGCCTGTCCCCACTTGGGCACATCTGGATATCCCCGAGATAGACTTCCAAGCCATCTCCTACTACGCAGCGCCGAATACCAAGGCGAAAGGCGAAGGGACGAAAGGCGAAAGGGATGAGATCGATGCCGAGATCATGAAGACCTTCGACAAGCTCGGTATTCCCTTGGAAGAACGGGCAGCGTTGGCAGGGAACATGGCCGTCGATGCCGTCATGGACTCGGTTTCCGTCAAGACCACTTTCCGCGAGACGCTGGCGGAGAAAGGCATCATCTTCTGCTCCATCTCCGAAGCCGTGCGCGAGTACCCCGACTTGGTCAAAGAATACCTCGGTTCGGTCGTTCCTCCAACGGATAATTTCTATGCTGCCCTCAACTCGGCTGTCTTCTCCGACGGTTCGTTCGTCTATGTGCCAAAGGGCGTACGCTGCCCGATGGAACTAAGCACTTATTTCCGCATCAATGCCGGTAAGACCGGTCAGTTCGAGCGCACACTCCTCATTGCCGACGAAGGCGCCTATCTCTCTTATCTCGAGGGATGTACCGCACCCATGCGGGACGAGAACCAACTCCACGCAGCCATTGTGGAAATAGTAGTTCGCGCGAATGCGGAAGTCAAGTATTCGACCGTGCAGAACTGGTACCCGGGAGACAAGAACGGCAAAGGCGGAATCTATAACTTCGTCACCAAACGCGGTATCACGCACGAGAACGCGCGCCTCAGCTGGACGCAAGTAGAAACAGGCTCCGCCATCACGTGGAAATACCCGAGTTGTATCCTGCGCGGTGACAACTCGACCGCCGAGTTCTACTCGGTAGCCGTCACCAACAACTACCAGCAGGCCGACACGGGAACGAAAATGATTCATATCGGCAAGAACACCCGCTCGCGTATCATCAGCAAAGGTATCTCGGCCGGTCACAGCCAGAACGCCTACCGCGGACTGGTCAAAATGGGCGTCAAGGCAGAGAATGCCCGCAACTACAGCCAATGCGACAGCCTGCTGCTGGGCGACCAATGCGGCGCGCACACCTTCCCCGACATGATCATCTCCAACCCGACTGCAACCGTAGAGCACGAAGCAACGACCAGTAAGATCAACGAGGACCAACTCTTCTACTGCCGGCAACGCGGAATTGGCATCGAAGATGCCGTCGGACTAATCGTCAACGGATACGCCAAAGAAGTCATGGACAAACTGCCGATGGAGTTTGCCGTCGAAGCACAAAAACTCCTCCAGGTCTCTCTGGAGGGTTCAGTTGGCTAACTTGTCTCCTAGTTTCCTAGTTGAATACTCCTCGCCTGAATAGGCAAGCCCAAGAATTGCTCCGCGGATTGCGCAAAGCGGTCCGCATTTTCTGTCGTCAGATAGACGCACGTGCCGTTTTGCGAGAGCTGGTCGCGGTATTCCGAATGACGCTGCAAATAATCCGCCAACGATTTAGCCACAAGATCACCTTGTGCGATGATCTGAATATGTTCGGTATGAATCGCTACCGGAAACTCCGACTCCTCAATCTCCTCATGATAGCGAAGCCAACCTTCAATCTTCTCTTTCAAAAGCGGATAGTGCGTACAACCCAAAACCAAAGTATCTATTTGCGGATCTTTCGCCAAGATCTCACGCAGATACTTGCCCACAAAAAACTTCGCCCCGTCGCTGTTGTGCTCCCCCGCTTCGATCAGCGGCACCCACATCGGACACGCCTGTTGGGTCACCTGTAACCCCTCCGATATCTTTTCCAACTCCAGCACATAACTCTCCGAACTAACCGTCGCCGGTGTCGCCAAGATACCCACATGTCCGCTCTTCGTGATCGCCGGCACAACCTCTACCGTCGGACGAATCACACCCAACACATTCCTTTTCCCGTAACCCGTAACCCGTAACCTCTCACCGTTAATAATCGGCAAATCCCGTTGCTGGATCGTCCGTAGCGCTTTGGCAGACGCGGTGTTGCAGGCCAAGATCACGAGGGCGCAGTCCTGCTCTAACAAGTACTGGACAGCCTGAAGCGTATAGTGATAAATGACATCAAACGAGTGCGTGCCATAAGGAGCACGCGCATTGTCGCCCAGGTACAGATAGTCGTACTCGGGTAACTGCTTACGGATCTCACGCAGGATCGTCAGTCCGCCGTAACCGCTGTCAAAAACACCAATCTTTGCCATAATCCGCTGCAAAATTACTGCTTTTTTTGCAAATATGCAAATTTTTCTTGTATATTTCGTAAAAATGTAGTACCTTTGCAGCCGCAAAGGTTATCCGAATGAACGCTTGGTTAAGACATAGTACGATCGTGTTGCTGTGCACACTGAGTCTGTGCGCGTATGGGCAAGAGAAGAACTTGTTCGCCCAATACCCTATGCACACATCGCTCATTTTCAATGCGGCCGTTTCGGATTGCAAGTCCCCTGCACTCGGTTTCACCGTTTCCCGTCAAGGGCAATTGGGCTACTATGCCAATTTCATGATCGGCTTGGGTAACATGCACCTCAAAACCGACTTCCACGCAGACGACAACGGACGGCTGCTGGACGGGGACAACGCGGGAATGATGCCTTTCTATTCCGGCAAGCGCGCTTATAACCGCTTTTCCGGAACCGTCGGACTCTCCTGCCGAATGGGTATTCCGCTCTTCGCCTACGTCGGCGGAGGATACGGATACCGCACCGAGACACGGGAACTGCTCAACCACAAATGGGTCGAAGCTGCCTCCGGTCAGGGTCACAGCGGCATCGTCGAAGCGGGACTCATCGGACACATAGAAAGACTGACGCTGCAAGCCGGTTACACCCTTTTCATCGGACAGCAGCAACATTTGTACCATGAGGCCAAGGTCGGCATCGGTTTTACGTTCTATAAGAAATGAAAAAGATTCTCCCCATAGTACTGTGTCTGGTCCTGTTTTCCTGCAAGCAGGAAACGATTCCTGTGGTCTCCGTCACCACCCTCCCGGCCGAGTTAGTCGGGCTGGGCAAGGACACGCTGTTCGATTCCATTCCTTACCAAATCGAACAAATCACGTTGGACACCATCACACCCGACTCCATCGTCTCGGACACGCTCGTCATCGACACCTTCCGGGTCGATACGTTCTATGTGGATACGATTCGTCTGTGTGCGCACATCGCGTACGAAGGCAATGAACCCTTCGGCCCGGCCTTGCAGGAGTACGGATTCTGCATCAACGAAAACATCGACTACCCTATTTATCAGTCCGATGACCTGCAGACACCGGATAGCATCTACGGCGACTTCACGTACGTCATGACCGCGCGCAACACCGAGTCTTTCTTAGTCCACGCCTACGCCATCAACCCCTCCGGCCTCATCCGCGGGATGCAACGCCGTATCCGCCTCTCCGACTTCGACACCCGCTAAGAAGGATTTTTGTCTTAAAATTTGCATATATCAAATATTTTGTGTAATTTTGCAGCCGAAAAGGTTTGGAAACTTATGACTAATTCCGATAACTCTTTATCTCAGGGCGGCTTGTTTATCAACGATTTTCACCGCTCGAACAGCATGGCTGCGCAGCGGGAGGTAGCAATCATGTCATTGCATCCATACTCGCGGGAGCAAGTATTGACCCAAGTAGCCTCGCTGCGCCGGAAGGCAGTTTCCAAAGAGAGCGCAAATGCGCTCAGACGCAAGCAACTCGCATAGAGTTGTGGGCGAAGGCTGTGGGGTGTTGACTACCGCTGCTACCGACAGCGTAAAAACCGGTAAGGGGTATTAGCTCATCTGGCTAGAGTGTGAAGAAGCCAAATATGAAAAGATTGTTCAAAAAGTGGTTAGAAAATGACTTGGCGCAAAAAACTATTCGACATCATTGAAACGGAGAGCCGTTCTTTCAGCAGCAAAACATATGACATGTGCATGCTGTTTTTCATTATCATCAGCCTTGTTCCGTTGGCATTCCGCGAGCAATATGAATTGTTCTACTGGTTCGACTATATATCCGTTTCTATCTTCATTATCGACTATCTGTTACGTTGGTTGACAGCCGATTACAAACTACCTAACCGTCCCAAATGGCAAGCGTTCCTACTCTACCCGTTCACGGTGTTTGCCATCATTGACCTACTGTCCATTCTGCCGTCTTTCCTTGTGCTGAACAAAGCACTCAAGATGTTCCGTATCACGCGTTTGGCAAAGATATTGCGCGTGTTCAAGTTCATTCGTTATTCCAAGAACGTGCAGATCCTGTTCCGCGTGCTGCGCAGAGAAAGCCGCATTCTGCTCACCGTCTTCTGGCTGGCAGTGGTGTATATCTTCATGACCGCGCTCATTATGTTCAATGTAGAGGAGTCGGATATGTTTGCCGATTTCTTTGATGCACTCTATTGGGCGACAACCACCTTAACGACAGTCGGTTACGGAGACATCTGCCCGACGACTGATGTCGGTCGCGTCATCAGCATGCTTTCCGCCATTATGGGTGTCGCTGTCATTGCTCTTCCTTCCGGTGTCATCACAGCCAGCTATCTGGACGAACTCCGCGAAATGAAGGAAAAAGAAGATATATTAGACAGTTAACTTATGAGTAGGCATAAGAAAAACAACATTTATACAATCCTGATAATGGCCGTCATTGTGATTGCTTCTTTCGTGGTCACTACTGCTCTGAGATCAGTTGAGCCGACAGAACATAACACACAATACACAGACATCGATCGATCTGTTGCCTACGAACTTCCTCGCTTAAACAATCATCAGCCGGAACAAGTTATTGAACATTTGGGCTACACGGTCAGTTATAATCCCAAATGGCTTGTGCCCAACTGGGTCGCCTATGAGCTCACAAACTCAGAAACTTACGGAGAACAGGAACGCTCGAATCATTTCAAACCGGACCCGTTGGTAAAAGGAGATCCCGTAACCACCGGCGATTACTCAAAATCAGGATACGACAGAGGTCACATGGCACCGGCAGCAGATATGAAATGGTCCGAACAAGCCATGCGGGAGAGTTTTTATATGACCAACATCTGCCCACAATTGCACAATCTAAATGCCGGCGATTGGAAGGATCTAGAAGAACTGGCACGCGATTTGGCACAGCAATATGGAAGCATCTATATTGCTTGTGGACCTATCGTCGAAGCCAACTATCAAACCATCGGAAAGAATCATTCGATTGCTGTTCCTTCCGCGTTTTATAAAGTGTTTCTGCGCAAGACTCACAAAGGTTGGACGTCTATCGGATTTATTATGCCTAATCAGGCAGGAAACCGACCCTTGATGACCTACATGCTTACCGTGGATGAAGTTGAAGAACAAACAGGAATAGATTTCTTTTACAATCTACCGGATAGCATTGAATCTCAAGTAGAAAGCACCTATTCCGTTGCCGATTGGTCACTGTCTCGTCATTAAATCCTCGTTTTTTTCTGTTTCCATTCCCGACGATCCTTCGTCCCCTTCACATTCCCTTCTCGCTCTTTTTCGGTCCAATAGTATGAGATTAGTATGATATTAGTAGGTGATTAGTAGGTGATTAGTAGGTGATTAGTAGGTGATTAGTAGGTTATAATCGGTCCGTTCACAACACAATGGTGGTATAAGTTTCACTTTGCAAGTAAAAAAATGCCTTAAAATTTGCATATATGCAAAAAAAGTTGTACCTTTGCAGCCGCAAAGGTGTGCGGAGTTAGCAAGCCTACGCTATAAAACGACAAAAAATTAAAAATATACGTATATGAAATTCAATGTTTCGAGTTCTAAACTCTTTTCGCAATTACAGGCTGTCAGCCGCGTGATTAACAACAAGAATGCGTTGCCTATTCTGGACGACGTGCTGTTTGATTTGGTAGGCAACGAACTGCGCCTGACCGCTTCGGACGGTGAGACCACCATCCGTACCTCTATTGAGGTAGAGAACGTAGAGGGCACCGGTAAGGTCGCTTCGGCAGCCAAACTGCTGCTGGAGACCCTCAAGGAGTTCAGCGAGCAACCCCTGGCTTTCACCATCGACGAGAACAACTTCGCTGTTAACATGGTCAGCCAGAACGGTACCTACTCGTTCGTAGGCGTGAACGGCAATGAGTATCCCGAGATGCCGAACACCGAGGCAGACGCTCGCCAGATCCTGCTGCCGGCTAACGTGCTGCAGAACGCGATCGAGAAGACCATCTTCTGCACCGCAGACGATGACCTGCGCCCTGTGATGAACGGTATCTTCTTCGATATCGCAGAGGACAAAGTGACGATGGTCGCTACCGACGCACACCGTCTCGTTCGCTACTCCAACACCGGCGTACAAGCAGGCACCGCTGCCAGCTTCATTCTGCCGAAGAAACCCGCTTCGCTCCTCAAGAACCTGCTCGCTAAAGCAGACGAGGATGTCAAAGTGACTTTCGGTGCCAAGAACGCCCGTTTCGAGTTCGGCAGCACAATCGTGGTATGCCGTCAGATCGAGGGCCGTTTCCCGAACTACAACGCCGTGATTCCGCAGGGCAACCAGAACATCGTGACGGTTGACCGTCAGACCATCATCAACGCCTGCAAGCGCGTCGCTGTGTTCGCTAACAACGGCACTGCACAACTCCGTTTAGCACTCAGCGAGAACCAGATCAAGATCTCCGCACAGGATATCGACTTCTCCACGAGCGCAGAAGAGACCATCAGCTGCGACTACAACGGCACCCCGATGGCTATCGGTTTCAAAGCTCCGTTCCTCATCGACCTGCTCTCGTCGATCGCTTCGGCAGACGTGCAACTCAAGCTGGCTGACCCGGCACGTGCAGGACTCATCCTTCCGGTTGAGAACGAGGAGAACGAAGACGTGCTCATGTTGTTGATGCCGATGCTCTTAAATGATTAATATGTTCCGTTCATTGACCGCGCAAGAGATTGCGCAACTGGAGGCACAGGGCTGCGCGGCAACCAACTGGTCCGAAGTGGAGGTAGCACAGGCCTTTGAGCCGCTGCACGTTCACAACACCCATTTCTCCGGACACAACCAAATAGGTGTCTTCAACCGCGAGATCGAGTTACCGGGTGGATTAAAAATCCACTCGGGTATCTACAATGCCACGTTGCACAACTGCGAAGTGGGCGACGACTGCCATCTGTACAACATCCACAACTACATCGCCAATTACCACATCGGCAGCAACACCTGCATCGAGAACGTGAACGCGATCCTTGTGGACGGCCGCAGCACGTTCGGCAACGGTGTCCGCGTACCGGTCATGAACGAAGGCGGCGGACGTGAGATCCCGATCTTCAACGAGTTGAGTGCCAGCTTGGCGTATATCCTCACGCTCTACCGTCACCGTCCGAAGATGATTCATGAGATCGAGCGCCTCATTGATGCGTACGCAGAGGAGCACGCCTCCGACCACGGATACATCGGTGACCATGTGCGTATTCTCAACTGCGGTTCGATCAAGAACGTGTTCGTAGGTGACTACGCCGAACTGAGCGGTGTGAGCCGGCTCAAGAACGGGTCGATCAACTCCAACGAAGCCGCTCCGATTCGTCTCGGCAGCGGTGTCAAGTGCACGGATTTTATCATTGCTTCCGGCGTGGAGATCGGCGACTCGACCCTCGTGGACAAGTGTTTCGTAGGACAGGGCTGTATCTTCGACAAACACTATTCGGCCGGCGAATCGCTGTTCTTCTCCAACTGCCAAGGCATGCACGGTGAGGCTTGCGCGATCTTCGCAGGTCCCTACACTGTGACGCACCATAAATCGACGCTGCTCATTGCAGGTATGTTCTCGTTCCTGAACGCCGGCTCGGGCAGCAACCAATCGAACCATATGTACAAACTCGGTCCGATCCATCAGGGTATCGCCGAGCGAGGCGCTAAGACCACTTCGGACAGTTACCTATTGTGGCCGTCTAAGATAGGTGCGTTCAGCCTTGTCATGGGTCGTCACACGCACCATTCGGACACCTCCGACCTGCCGTTCTCCTACCTCATCGAGAACAACGCGGAGAGTTATCTGGTGCCCGGAGCCAACTTACGTACCGTAGGTACGATTCGTGATGCACAGAAATGGCCGAAGCGTGACAACCGAAAGGATCCGCATAAACTGGACCAGATCAATTTCAACCTGCTGTCGCCGTACACGGTACAGAAGATGTGGAATGGTCGCAATATCCTCAACGAGCTGCAAGCCCTCAGCGGCGAGAACACGGATGTGTACGGATACCGCAACTGCAAGATCCGCAACACTTCGCTTCGCCACGGACGCGAACTGTACACGATCGGTATTCAGAAGTTCCTGGGTAACAGCCTCATCAGCCGTCTGGAGAAATCCGAATGGCACACGATGGATGAACTGCGCGCCGCACTCCGTCCCGACAGCCAAAGCGGTGCCGGAGATTGGGTGGACATGTCCGGCCTGATTGCACCGAAGGGTGAAGTGACGCGGTTGTTAGATGATATCCAGAACGGCGTTTTGTCGCTCAACGATATCCAGGCACGTCTCATAGAGATGAACGCCAACTACTACTCCTACGAGTGGACTTGGGCGCTCGAGAAACTGGAGCAGGTTTGGGGTTGCGACGTGGAGCACGTGACGCTGGCACAGATCCGCAAGACTATTCAGGAATGGCGCGAAGCGGTCGTCAAACTGGACCACATGGTCTATGACGATGCGCGCAAAGAGTTCGACCTCAACAGCCAGACAGGCTTCGGAGCAGACGGCAACCGCGAGCAAGCGGAAGCGGATTTCGAAGAAGTACGCGGTTCGTTCGAGTCCAACTCGTTCGTCAAAGCCGTACTCGAACACATCGAGCGCAAGACCGAATTAGGAAACAAGATGCTGGCTAAATTAGCAGAGATCAAATAAATGACCAATGGCAAACTGACCATATTAGGATGCGGCAGCGCGAAGCCGACCAAGACCACCTCGCCTTCGAGCCAGTTGGTGGAGCTGTGTGACAAATCGTTCCTCGTCGATTGCGGCGAAGGAACGTTGCTGACGATGCAGAAACTCGGCGTTCATACCGGGCGACTCTATAACATCTTCATCTCGCACTTGCACGGCGACCACTGTTTTGGTCTGATCGGTCTGCTCACTACGCTCGGTATGCTCAAGCGCACACAGCCGATGCATATCTATGCCCATCCTGATCTGGAGAAACTGCTCACTCCCCTACTCAATTACCACGCCAACGATCGGCAGTACGAGATCGTCTTCCACCCCATCAACCCGCGTAAGCACGAGGTAATCTACGAAGACCGCACCGTGTCGGTCGAGACTGTTCCGCTCAAGCACAGTGTGCCCACTTGCGGATTCCTGTTCAAAGAGACACACCGCGTCAAGAACGAAGACGGCTCGTTTGGTTATGAGACCCGTAAGCGCTACGCTTACTGCTCGGACACGCAGTACAGTGAGAAGATCATCCCCATCATCGAAGGGGTCGAGACACTCTATCACGAGGCTACATTCCTGCAGTCGATGACCGCTCGCAGCAAAGAAGTGATGCACTCCACCGCTGCCGATGCTGCAACGATTGCCCAAAAAGCGAACGTTGGCAAACTCATCATCGGGCACTACTCCGCACGCGTGGAGGACCATAACCTCTTCTATGAAGAGGCCAAACCCATCTTCAACAACACCTTCCTCGCGGAGGAGAACCTGGTATTTGATCTCTGAAAACTGAAAACTGAATACTGAATACTCTCATGGCAAAGCCCACTATCCAATATGTCTGCTCTTCCTGCGGTGCCAAAGCTCCGCAACTGCTCGGACGTTGTCCCGTCTGCGGCGAATGGGGTACGTATGAAGAAGAAGTAGAGGTAAAGGTTAAAGGCGAAAGGTTAATGGCGAAAGGCACTACTGCACAACGTCTGCAAGACGTAGAGGCTTCCGAAGAGATGCGGCTGGATATGCGCAACGGCGAGTTCAACCGCGTGTTAGGCGGCGGACTCGTGCCCGGTAGTCTGGTCCTGTTAGGCGGAGAACCGGGTATCGGCAAGTCCACCTTGGCCCTGCAAGTGCTCATGCAACAGGGTGAGCGCAAGACGTTCTACGCCTCGGGCGAAGAGTCGGTGCGCCAACTCAAACTGCGGGCCGAACGGCTGGCAGGCAACGCCGAGAACCTTTACATCTCCTCCGAGACCTCGCTCGAACGCATCCTGGACCAAGTCAAAGAACTCGAACCCGAGATCGTCGTCATTGACTCCATCCAGACCATCGGAACCGAAGCCATCGAAGCGTCTATCGGTTCGCTCAGCCAAGTGCGCGAATGCGCAGCACGTATTCTGGAATTCGCCAAGACGCGCAATATCCCCTTCATCATCATCGGACATATCAACAAGGAAGGTTCACTCGCCGGCCCGAAAGTGCTGGAGCACATCGTGGACACCGTGCTGCAGTTCGAAGGGGACCAGCAGTACATGTACCGCATCCTGCGGGCACAGAAGAACCGCTTCGGCTCGACCTCCGAACTGGGCATCTACGAGATGCGACAAGACGGCCTGCGCGAAGTGACCAACCCGTCCGAACTGCTGCTCTCCACAGCACGCGAAGGACTGTCTGGCATCTCGATCGCAGCCGCAGTGGAAGGCGTACGCCCGTTCCTCATTGAGGTACAGGCACTCGTCTCCTCTGCTGCCTACGGCACACCGCAACGCTCCTCTACCGGTTTTGACGGCAGACGACTCAACATGCTGCTGGCCGTCCTGGAGAAACGCGTCGGGTTCAAACTGCTGCAGAAAGATGTCTTCCTTAATATCGCAGGCGGCCTGCGCGTACAAGACACCGCGATCGACCTTGCCGTCCTCGCGGCCGTTCTCAGCAGTAACATGGACATCGCCCTCGATCCCGGAACCTGTCTCTGCGGTGAAGTGGGACTCGCAGGCGAGATCCGTTCGGTCAACCGCATTGAGCAACGTATCTCCGAGGCAGAGAAACTCGGATTCCGGCGTATTCTCATTCCGGCAGACCAGAAAATAGACCCCTCCCGATACAAGATCGAGGTCGTTCCTGTACGCAAAGTGACAGACGCTTTTCGGCTCCTAATTAAGAACTAAAGAACGAAAAATAAGGTATTTTATGTTCTATTTGGTGTATTTTGAAGAAAAATACACTTTTTTTTGCATTTTTTTGTCAAAATATTTGGTCAGTTCAAAAAAAAGCAGTACCTTTGCACCCGCTTTTGAGAAAGAGCAGTGATCTTTAAGAGATTAATTAAAGAAAAAAATTGCGGAAATAGCTCAGTTGGTAGAGCACGACCTTGCCAAGGTCGGGGTCGCGAGTTCGAGTCTCGTTTTCCGCTCTTTTTTTTTGCCCAGATGGCGGA
>CACZZL010000007.1 GCA_902785605.1 uncultured Bacteroidales bacterium | reverse complement strand
AAAATCTGAAAATCCATAAAAAGGTCTTCCTCCTCTTCTTCCTCTTCCTCGTGTAAAGGAGGAGGAACTTTTCTTTATTCTTTTTTGCTTCTTTTTTCTGTTTTCTTTTAGTCCAGACACTTGATGCGGAAGTGGTCGACATGATCGAGGATGAACTCATGACCTTTGTAGGTGAATTTACCGCCTTCGGTCAGGTTTTGTGCTTCGATGATTGCCATGATTTCGGTGGCTTCGATTTTTGCCTTGAGAGCTTTCTCTTTTGCGCGCAGTTTGCGCAGTTCTAATAATGCTTTCATAATAGTTGTTGTTTTAATGTTGGTTTTTAATTTTCACAATGGTGGGTACACTCCCACTCCATTTGGGCGAGGGGATCGCGTTTGGCGTACTTTGCGAGCATCATTTGGAAGTCGGGTTCGGACATGCGAGCCCAGCGGATGAAATCCTTGCGTTCGAAGATGCAGATACCCTCGCCGAGGCATTCTTTGAGCGCTTGAAGCCGATTCTCGTAATGACGATGCCTGGCCCTGGAAAGCCATATGAGGTTCATCGGTCGGTTGTCAAACTTGTTGCCATTGAGATGATGACACTCTTGTCCTTTTCGCGGTAGTCCCCATCGTGCGGCACAGATAAGCCGGTGAATATCAACGGGTTTGTTGTTAAACCGTGTGTACGGATACTTGCTACCACCGCGGTGTTGGTAATCGTACGAATAGAAATACGGTGGACGTTGGGTTCCATTCTCGTTAATGACCTTACCATCATCGTCCGCATAGCAGCGCGCACCTTGGCAGAGCGAGGGCGGGATACGATACTTACGGCACATAGCAGTCGGGGATTTGGGTGCCGAAAAGAACGGCAGCGATGAAACTGAGAGTGGCGATGATGGCCAGCACGATGACATGTTGGTAGAGGGAGAGGGCTCCCAGAACGAGGGTAAGGGTGATAAACACCGAAGAAAAAAATGTATAAATCATAGTTCCGCCAGACGGGAGGGATAGTTAGTTAATCCCGAAAGGCGGTGCAAAGGTAGAGGTTTAAAATTTGGTCACTGTCCCAAAATGGGACAATCGTCTAAAAGTTTATTTTTTGATGTCTCTATCTACAGTTGAGCGTCCTCTACAAACAAAATCAGCGGTCCACTTGAGATGTTGTGAACAGCCTAATTCAACCAATCGTTCATTGACTGCTTTGGTGGCATCAATTACAAATTGTGGCAAATCGAAATAGTACTTTCTAATGTCTGCAGCGCGCTTGATTTTTGTTTTCAGAAACCGAACAAGCAAGCGGAGAGCCAAATCATTCAGATAATAGTTGTTTTCTTTCATACCTTTGTGGTTTAAAAATTTCACAAAGGTACGGCTATTTCATGGTATACTATGTTGATATATGATACTTTTTTATTGATTAATGATACTAAATGACACTTTTTATACATAAAAAAAGCCCACAAGCACGTTTGTGCTGTGGACCCTAATATGTTTATGTTTACGAATAAACGTCGTTAGTTACCCCGGATGCCTGACATAAACCTCTAAAGTTTCGTGTACAACTTTTGGGGTTCATTACAAGCGCGCGCGATTTTTTTCTATAAAAATTCCTTATCTCTTGCGTATATCATTTTTTTTTACTACCTTTGCAGCCTAATTTGGGTTAATATGGAATTTACACATTTACATGTGCACTCGCACTACTCGCTACTGGACGGTTTGTCGAAAGTGGAGGAGATAGTGGATAAATGTATTGCGACGGGAATGAACGCCGTGGCACTGACCGATCATGGTAACATGTACGGTATCAAGGACCTGCTCGATTATTGCAAAAGCATCAACAAAGCGCGTAAGGCGGATGCCGAGGCGAACGGGACGGCGTTTGTGCCGTTCAAGCCTATCGTGGGCACGGAAGCGTACTGCGCGCGTAGAGGCCGTAAGTCACAGCGCGACGACAAAGCGGTGAACGGTGAAGGACGTACGTACATCATCGACCGCTCAGGCTGGCACCTGATCCTGCTGGCGAAGAACATGGAGGGATACCACAACCTCTGCCGGCTCGTATCCACGGGATACATGACCGAGTCATTCTACCACACGCCGCGTATTGACAAAGAGCTGCTGGAGCGCTGGCACGAAGGTATCATCTGCAGTTCGGCCTGTCTCGGTGGCGAGTTGCCGCAGAAGATACTTGATGCCCTGGCTAATGTACAAAGTCACAATGTACAAAGTACAAAGGACCTCATTGACCAAGGCGTGTTTGCCGAGGCGGAAGAAACGGTGAAATGGTTCAAGAACCTGTTCGGCGAGGACTACTACATCGAGCTGCAGCGGCATGAGACGCAGAAAGCCGGCGCAGATGTGGAGGTGTACGAGCGGCAGAAACAGGTCAACCCGGTTCTGATTGAACTCGCGCGTAAATATAATGTGAAGATCATCGCTACCAACGACAGCCACTTCGTCAACGAAGAGGATGCCGAAGCACACGACCGGCTCATCTGCTTGAGCACGAACCACTACGTGAACGATGTCAACCGCATGCACTACACCAAGCAGGAGTGGCTCAAGACTCCCGATGAAATGGCTGAGATCTTTGCAGACATCCCGGAAGCACTGGCGAACACCCAAGAGATTGTTGATAAGGTCGAGATCTATGACATCGACCACGGGCCTATCATGCCTAAGTTCGACATCCCGGAGAGTTTTGGCAAGGAGGAGGACTATCCCGACCGTCTGGCGTTCGAGAGCGCGTACCTGCGCCACCTGACGATGCAAGGCGCGTTGGAGCGCTACGGAGCGGAGCGGCTGGAGCACGACGAGGAACTCAAAGAGCGTATCGAGTTCGAGCTCAACACGATCATCTCCATGGGTTTCCCGGGTTATTTCCTGATTGTGATGGATTTCATTCGTGCGGCCCGTGAGGAACTGGACGTGTCCGTCGGACCGGGACGTGGTTCGGCTGCCGGTTCGGTGGTGGCGTACTGTCTGAAGATAACAGACCTGGACCCGCTGACGTATGACTTGCTGTTCGAGCGTTTCCTGAATCCCGACCGAATCTCCCTACCCGATATCGATACCGACTTCGAGGATTGCGGACGCGGTCAGGTGCTGGACTACGTGAGCCGTAAGTACGGCGAGACACACGTGGCACATATCGTGACGTACGGTAAGATGGCGACCAAGTCCGCATTGGCCGATGTCGGTCGTGTGCAACAAGTGCCCCTACCCCGTGTGAACGAACTGAAGGGTCTGATCCCGGATCGCGATTTCCCGGACAGTGTGCTCAAAGGACTGCCGGCAGGTGCCAAGAAACCCAAGGTTAACCTGCGTAACTGCTATAAGTACATCGAGGAATTGAAACGCGAGTACGAGCAAGGCGACCCTAACACGCGCTCGATGCTCGAGTACGCAGCACGGCTCGAAGGCACCATTCGCCAAGTGGGCGTACATGCCTGCGGTGTGATCATCGGCGCGGATGACTTGACCAATTTTGCGCCGTTGAGTTCGGTGGAAGATAAGGTGAGCAAGAAACGGGTGCTTGTGACCGAATACGACGGACACGTAGTAGAGAGCGTGGGTCTGATCAAGATGGACTTCCTCGGCCTCATCACGCTCACGATCATCAAGGAGTGTCTGCGTAACATTAAGAAAGCCCGCGGTATTGATATTGACATCGACCATATACCAATTGATGACGAACTGACCTACAAGCTGTTTCAGGACGGTCGTACGGTGGCGGTGTTCCAGTTCGAGTCTGCCGGCATGCAGAAGTACCTGCGCCAACTCAAGCCGACCGTCATCGGTGACCTCATCGCCATGAACGCCCTCTACCGGCCGGGACCAATGGACTATATCCCCGAATTCATCGACCGTAAACAGGGCCTCAAACCCGTGACGTACGATATCCCCGTCATGGAGAAATACCTCAAGGACACCTATGGTGTGACCGTTTACCAGGAGCAGGTCATGCTGCTGAGCCGTCTGCTGGCTAACTTCACCCGCGGTGAGAGCGACAAGCTCCGTAAGGCCATGGGTAAGAAACAGATGGCGGTGCTGGCATCGCTCAAGGATAAGTTCATGGAAGGCGGTAAAGCGAACGGGCACAACCCCGAGATCCTCGATAAGATATGGAAAGACTGGGAGAAGTTCGCTTCCTATGCGTTCAACAAATCGCACGCGGCTTGTTACTCATGGGTAGCCTACCAAACGGGCTATCTCAAAGCACACTACCCGGCTGAGTTCATGGCGGCCAACCTCACGGTGCACAAGGATGACATCAAGGAGGTGACCAAACTGATGGACGAATGCAAAGTGCTGGGACTGAGCGTGTTAGAACCGGACGTGAACGAGTCGGAACTCAACTTCATTGTGAACAGCCAAGGCGCTATTCGTTTCGGTCTGGGCGGCATCAAGGGTGTCGGCGAGGGTGCAGCGGAAGCGATCATCAAAGAGCGTGAGAAGCACGGTAAGTACACCGGTATCTTCGATTTCCTGGAGCGCGTCAACCTGCAGTCCTGCAACCGCAAGACGATTGAGAACCTCGCACAAGCCGGTGCGTTTGAGTGCTTCGATGATATCTACCGCGAGCAGTTCTTCGGCGTGAACGAAGACGGCGAGTCAGGTCTGGATATGCTGATGAGTTACGGTAACAAATGGCAGGCGGACAAGATCAACAATGCCAATTCGCTGTTCGGCGACCTGTCGGATGCGATTGAGATCAAGCACCCGGACCTGCCACAAGTAGCCCGTTGGGACACGATTGAGCGACTCAACAAAGAGAAGGAACTGATCGGTATCTACCTGTCCGCACACCCGCTGGACGAATACGAATACGAGGTGCGTGAGTTGTGCAACCTCACTACCCGTGAGTTGACGCAGTTCGACACCTGGCGTCGTCCCGATGCGCGTATAGAAGCGGAAAAACGGGTGCGGGCAGCCTTGGAAGAACAGCCGGAAGAGAAACCCGTGCTGCCGTCGGAGTTCTTGGCTGCGCATAAGAACCAAGCCGGTCTCATCGGCGGACTCATCACCTCGGCAGAGCAACTGACCTCCAAGAGCAACAACCCCTACGGGCGCTATACGATAGAGGACTACACCGGCAGTTATCAGATTGTGCTGTTCGGTAATGCCTACCGTCAGTTCGGGCACATGATGCTCAAAGACACCTACGTGCTCGTCACCGGTGTCGTGCAGCAGAAAGGTGCCGGCATGAAATGGTTCAAAGAAGCCAAAGATGAAGAGGCGGAGTTTGAGTTTGTGGTACAGAGCGTGGATATGTTGAGCGAAGTGCAAGACAAACGCACAGAGGGACTTAATATACGCCTGTCGCTGGACACCGTCACACCGGAACTGATTGATGAACTGGCCGATATGGTGGACTCCAACCCGGGTAAAGCACGGTTGCATGTGAGCGTCTATAACCCGCTCAACCGCCAACACATCGCCCTCACCAGCCGCAATCATGCCATCCGCGTCACACCGCGACTGTATAAATGGCTCTACCAGAAACGGCAAGAAGGAGCGCTGGCTTTCAATAAAGTGGAAAGGGGCTAAAGGGGTTCGCGTAAATCGTAAATTAATTAAATCGTACATAAATCGTACATCGTAAATCGTACATTCGTCAATTGAATTATAACGAAGCGGTAACATATTTGTATTCATCGCGGCCGCCGTTTCATCAGGTGGGAGCAGCAGCATACAAGCCCGGTTTGGACAACACGCTGCGTCTGATGGCGCATGTGGGCAATCCGCATGAGCACTTGCGCGCCATCCATGTAGCCGGTACGAACGGCAAGGGTTCGACCTCTCACCTCATTGCGGCTGCGCTGCAAGCAAGCGGACTCAAAGTGGGTCTGTTCACCAGCCCGCATCTGGTGAGTCTCACCGAGCGAATCCGCATCAACGGACAGCCGATTGCGGAAGCAGATGTCGCCGCATTCATCGAGCAAAACAAAGATTTTCTCGATACGCTGCAACCCTCTTTCTTCGAGACCATGACCGCGCTCGCTTTTGCGTACTTCGTACAGCAACAGGTCGATATAGCCGTTGTGGAAGTGGGTTTGGGTGGAAGGCTGGACAGCACGAATGTGCTCACCCCGATCCTCTCTGTCATTACCAACATCGGGTTGGACCACACGGAGTTCTTAGGTAACACGCTACCTAAGATTGCCCGGGAGAAAGCCGGTATCATCAAACCCGGTGTACCGTGCGTCATCGGCGAGACCCATCCGCAGACGATGAACGTGTTCTTGGATCGTGCGCAGGAGTGCGGTATCTTAGGCGAAGGCCTCGAGACGACCAATTGCCGGATCTGGTTTGCCGACCAATGCGGCTACCTCCGACGCTGCCGACTGCGCGAAGCACCGGACTGCGAACTGAAAGGCAACTACCAGGAGCACAATTTGCAGACAGCATTTGTTGCCCTACGGGCAATAATTCAAAATTCAAAATTCAAAATTAAAAATTCCGAGATAGCCGAAGGCTTTGCGCATGTCTGTTCGATGACAGGGTTGCGGGGTCGATGGGAGACGCTGTGCGAGCAGCCGCTGACCATCTGCGACACAGGACATAACAGTCATGGGCTCCAATACGTCGCCAAACAGTTACGCGAACTGACGAATCCCCATATCTGGATCGTGTTCGGACAAGTCAACGATAAGGACTCCGATATCTCCCTTCGTCTGATGCCGCAAGGCGAGAAATATCATTATATCTTTACGAAGCCGGATACCCAACGAGCGAGAAGTGCTGAGGAAATGCTGGAACTATGGGGCAAGGAAGGACTCGCGATTGATAGTCCCGAAGAAGCGATCAGTTATGCGCAACAACACGCCGCGCCGGAAGATGCAATCTTCATTGGCGGCAGTAATTATTTAGTAGGCTATGCTATATCACGTTATACATATTGAGAACCACATCGCCCAAGAGTGGCAGCGCGACATCTTCGATCAGCAGATCTGTGAGTTAGGCGTGGACACCATTGACTGCAACGATTACTATATCCAGTCGGAATTGTGGGAGTCTAACCGCGCAGCGATCGAGGCGCTGTGCACCGGCACAGACGGTATCACGCTGCTGGGTGTAGAGGCGTGCCCGGACGAGAATTGGAACGCCACCTGGGAAGCGGAGCACCCGATGCAGGAACTGCCGTTGGGCGTGAAGATCATTCCGCATTGCGCCTTCGGTGCCGGCCATCATGAGACAACGTCCATGATGATTGAAGCGCTGATGAACCTTAGCCGTTCGCCGTTAACCTTTAGCCATTATTCCGTATTGGACCACGGCACAGGCACGGGCGTGCTGGCGATCTTTGCCAAGCGTCTCGGGGCGCAACAGGTCGTAGCGGTGGATATAGACGACAAGAGCGTGGTGAATGCGCAAGAGAACGCTGCGCTGAATGGAGAACAGATAGACGTGCGATTAGGCGACACCGTTCCGGAAGGGACGTACGATCTTATTCTCGCTAATATACACCGTAACATCTTGCTGGCTAACATGCAGGCTTATGCAGCACACTTGGCACCGCAAGGCGAACTCTGGCTCAGCGGTTTCTACGAAGAGGACTGCCCCATCCTGCAACAGGCAGCCGCTCAACAGGGTTTGACACACACCGCCACACACACCAACAACGAGTGGCGTATGCTTTGCTTTATCAAACAATGAAAATATCCTTTACTACATTAGGTTGCAAGCTCAATTTTGCGGAGAGTAGCGCGTTGGGCAAGGCGCTGTTAGAGCGCGGTCATGTGCGCGCCAAACAAGGCGAACAGGCCGATATATGCATCATCAACACCTGCTCCGTCACCGATGCTGCCGATCATAAAGACCGGCAGATGATTCATCGTATCCGCCGTAACAACCCCAACGCCGTGTTGATTGTCACCGGCTGTTATGCTCAACTCAAACCCGATGAAATCGCCCATATAGAAGGGGTGGACTACGTGCTGGGACAGAACGAGAAGTTCAACCTGACAACGTTCGTCGAGCAGATTGAGCAACAGGCTAATGGCGAACGGTTAGAGGCGAAAGTGCAGACTTCGCCGATTCGGGAGATCGATGATTTCTACGGAGCGTACAGCAAGGATGACCGCACCCGCTGTTTCATCAAAGTGCAGGACGGGTGTAACTATTTCTGCTCGTATTGCACCATTCCGTTGGCGCGTGGTAAGAGCCGTAATCCGTCGATTGCATCGTTGGTAGCACAAGCGCAAGAAGCGATCCAAGGCGGCGCTAAAGAACTGATCATCAGCGGAGTCAATATCGGTGATTTCGGTCGTTCGACCAATGAGCGTTTCATTGATCTGCTGCGGGCTTTTGATGCGATCGAGGGCGATTTCCGAATCCGTATCTCCAGTTGTGAGCCGAACCTGTTGAGCGATGAGATCATTGAGTTTGTGGCGCACAGCAAGCACTTCGCACCGCATTTCCATATTCCGCTGCAGAGCGGTAGTAACACGGTGCTCAAGATCATGGGTCGCCGGTACACGCGGGAACTGTTCGCCGAGCGCGTGGAGCATATCAAATCGGTCATGCCGCATGCGTTCATCGGCGTCGATTGCATGGTAGGTGTGCGCGGCGAGACCGAGGCGTACTGGGAGGAGTACGTGGCATTCATTGAGTCCCTACCCGTCTCACAATTGCACGTATTCACCTACTCCGAGCGGGCTAACACGCGTATGCTGGAGATGGAACTGCTGGTTGTACCCCAGAAAGAACGGGAACGGCGCAGCAAGCAACTGCACGCTATCAGTGCCCGCAAGACGGAGGCGTTCTACCGTGCCCACGAGGGATACAAAACGACCGTCCTGTGGGAGAGTAGCCACAAAGACGGTCGTATGTACGGTTTCACCGACAATTATATCAAAGTGTCGTGCCCGTATGACAAGTCGAAGGTGAACACGTTTGAGCGCATAAGTGTGCCGCGTCCGGATTCGGCAGACATTCCAATCGATACACAGGAGTGAGTTCCAGCAGTTTAGCGATTGATTCATAGAGCCGGTCCATCATGTCCGGCAGAATCTTAAGCCCGCTGACAGAAGCTAATATATACGGATAGGCCTGCGTCATCTTCAGACGCATGATCTTATTTTCCGGTGCCTGAGCCAACTGCACCAAGGCGGCTACAGGCGCTTTTTTGTTCTTATAACACGGGGTCTTACCGGACCACGGTGAACCATAGACCAGCACGGTCTCATCGGGCCCAATACGTACGACAGGGTTGTCGTCATTAAGCAGTTCTACATCGTCAAACGCGGCCTGCCATTGTTGGGAATGCGTGCTCTTACCCGTGCCTGAGTGGCCAAGGAACATGTATCCGTATCCGCCGCGCACGCTGACGGACGAATGGAAGAGGAGCGTGCCTTTGCCCACAGTGCTGAACGCATAGACGAGCATCGCGGCATTGTCAATCGCAAAACGCACGTACTCCGGCAACATCCACAGATGCACCTCTCTCCAATCGGCACTGCACCGCATGGTGCTCACCACTTCCCCTTGTTTGGACACGGAGATGCGGAACAACCACTCCGCTGCTTGGCGGTACATCTCAATGCGCGGCATATCATCATCCGAGGTATCGGTATAGACCGATTCCCAGCCTTCGGTACCGGGCAGCGCATCGTCATGCACATGAATTATGAACACGTAAGTTTGCTCCGTTTCATCTACTAAAAACGGCTCATAGTTCGTCAACTGTGCCAACTGTTCTTCGGTCGCTTCGATGCCGAACACAAAACCGGCTACGTTATAATAATGAATCATAGGTGTTGTAGTATCGTTCATTTAAAATTCACTCTTTTTTCGTCCGCACAGATCAAAGAACGGGCAGAAAGACGGACACTTCGTCTCGTCGCAGCACGGGAAATCCGTCGCTGTCAGGATCTCTTTGATCTTGGCCTGCAGCGCCTCGGTCATCTGCTTTTCGCATTGCCGATAGTCGTGCACCGTCTGACCCTCTATATCAATCGTGGTCTCAATCTCCGTCAACTTACGGCTGCAGAAATACAGGTTCGGTTCAATCGGCAGACCGGTCTTGTCTTTGCTCATCACGGCGTGGCTGTACACAAAAGTCTGACGCACGTAACCCTTATCCTCGCTCTCCATCAGTTCGTCCCAGGTAGCCGACATCTTCTTACGGTGCGTATCGTCGTGGTACGAGCCGGACTTGTAATCAATCACACGCAGTCGCTCTGAACCCGGTGCGCCGAGTATATCCAAACGGTCGATGAAACCGCCGGTATTAACCGTTCCGACGCCCTCTACCTGCACCGCAAAATAGTTGCCTTTCTCCAACATGTACAGTTGCAATCCCTGTGCTGCATCGGCTTCGTCCCGTTCGAGGATATTATCCATGTAGCCGAGAATGACGACATTCTCGCCCGAGTGGAATTCCGGTATATAGTGCGGCATATCTGCTAAAACGCCATTCTCTTCAGCCCACAACTTATTCATCTCGTCATACGCAGCCAGCAGCGCCTCTTGTTTCTTGTTTTCATCCGTTCGCAGCGCCGCAATCTGTTCCGGTGTGACGGGCACCTTATGCTCGTTGTCACAATGCAGATAGCGGGTGTAAAGGTAACACATCGCGTGGTGCACAAACGAACCCAGCGTAGCGGAATCGTACAGCACATCCTCTTCCTGCTTTGGCCGCAAGCCCAATATGTACTGCAGATAGAAATTGCGCTTACACGTGATATACGTGTTCATCGCGCTGGGCGACAAGGCGAACTTCGAACCGTCTTGGCGGGTCACTACTCCATCCTCGTTCACCTGCAGCATCGAAAGCAGCGACTGCGGCCGTATCTCCATGTTCGCCAGCGGACTGAGTTCACTCGGCTCCACGAGCGTACAGGAATTCACCTCAAACTCCGGCGAGTACAGCATCTGCATCACAAAGCGCGACATGCCTTTGCCTCCGTCCGAGGTGTCAGCCGTCGCGTACAGCAAGGTCGAGTGCCCGGCGCGGCTCAGCAGGCGGAAGAAGTTATACGCATAGACGGTTGCCCGTTCGTCCGGGGTCTGCATATGGTAGGCCTTGCGCAGGTAGAACGGAATGAACGACAGATCGCTCTGCCGCTGCGGAATGACTCCTTCTTCCACGTTGAGTATCAGCAGTTTGTCGAAATCCAACAAACGGGTCTCCAGCACACCCATGACCTGTATGTCCGTCACCGGTTCACCGTGGAAAGGCATGGTGATGCTCTCCATCGTTCGGCGCATGAGCAGTTTGAGCAGCTTACGTGTCAACGGCACATCTCCCAACCCGTTCACGGCGATCTGCCGCATCTGGTTTAGGATCTTACGCACTTGGTACTCCGACTCCAACACCAGCAGTTCCTGCCATGTTAAAGGCGAAGGGTTAGTGGCGAGTGGCGAAAGGTCATTCTCTTCCATTACGGGGAAGATCTCGCTTATCATCGTGTCGATGAAATCGGGCGAAACGACCGTTTGCGCTTCGCCTCGTGTCTGGGTATCGAGCCACGCCAGCACACGGGCATAGACAGCGGTGTTACGCAGCGGAAAACCCTTGGTGATATTGATCGGTTCGGGTGTCTGTTGCCCGGGCAATGTGATGGCCGGCAAGGTGTAGATGACGGACTCCAACATCGTCTCGTCGCAGATCACCACACCCACTTTCTGCCCCTTCTCGGTGTAGTTGGCTTGCAACCACTGATGCACGAACTGCGCCTGTGCCTCATGAGACGCGCATGCGATGAGGGTTACGGGCGAGGGGTTACCGGTTACGGGTGATTGAATATTGGTACCACCCAAGATGGTATGGTTGAGTTTAGCGAACGAGAACGCTTTCTCATTCGTCTCAAAATCAGGCACGTAGTCCCAGAAGAACTGCGCCTGTCCGGCATCCCGCAGCAACTGCATCAGTTCGCGTTCTACCGGTAGCAGGTAATTGAAACCGACGAAGATATACGTTCGTCCTGCGATCTTAGCCTGCAATGCTTCATTCTCCCATTCGGCAATCACCGCCCGCTGCCGCATACCGGTGTATCCTTTCTGCTCAGCACGCATCTCGGCCTGCAAGGCCGTATAGAGTTCGTACAGCTGTTTCCACAGCACTTCGTATCGTGCCCGTACCGAATCGCTCTCACCGCTTCCGACAGCGCGCTCGCCGTTCATCAGCGATCTTAGACGCTCCTCGGTATCCGCATCCAACTTCCACTGCTCCAACTCATGGGCTGCAATCGTGTTCTCAAAGAAATTAGGCACCTGCGCGGCCGGCATGGACGCATCCACATTGGTAAAATCAGCAATCATCTGCCGTCCCCAGCCGTAGAACATATCCAGCGGCATAAGGTCCTGCTCCTGACTATTGAGCCGTCTGTAGTGCTTGTACAGCCGCACCACGGTCATCAGCTCATCTTCCGGGTACAGCGGACTAAGGTAGTCCTGCAACTGCGGCAAAGTCTGTACCTGCGGTGCCCAAATAGCTTGTGCATGCTGTTCCTGCTGCAGACGCAGTAACTCATCCTTGAGCACCAAACCCGCACGATGTGATGGCAGTACGAGGGTCGTACGGCTCAGCTGCTTCCAGTCTATCTGTGCAATAATAGCACGGGCTGTCTGTTGTAAAAATCCCTTATCCATGTACCTGCACCAGTTGTTTATCTTTCGATTGGTGAGCGAACCACAGATAGCCACGCACAGGGTTATGCCCCATCCTACGCAGCGCTTCCATGTATTCGCCTACCTGTTGTTTGTATTGTTCTTCCATCTTGCCGAACTTATAATCGAGCACAATGGCTTCATTCGTCTTCGGATTAATCATCACACGGTCCGGTCTGAGTTCACGATGGTCCATGTAGATGGGTTCCTCCAGCTTGAGTTGCCACGGTGCGGTGAACCAATCCCGCATCTGTTCATTGCCTTCCCATGCCGATGAAATCAGGGATTTTAGCTTCTCCCGTTGCTCTTCATCGCGTATCTCTCCGCTACTCATGAACCGATCCAGCACCTGCTCCAGTTCATCGGCTTTGCGTAAGTTAGCAAAGATCTCATGGCACAACGTACCCTCATCCATCTTCGCCACACGACGGTAGGCCTCGTCTCCGTAGCTGGTATAGAGCGCACCTTCTTGCGACTGCACGAAGCGCACCTGGTCACTGTTCGCCCATAACTCTGCGGTCAAGCTGACTTGTTGCGTCTCCTTGTGATCGTTCTTGATCTTGATCTGCCCTGCTTCGTATTCGTCAGCTTCCACAAAATCCATGATATACCGCCCCACATGGTTACAGGCACCCATCGTGCCGTCTTTCTTAACCGGGTACATCGTGGACACGAACAAGTTGTCCTCCGCACGCGTCAAAGCGACGTAGAGCAAATTGAGGTTATCAATCCGCAGGTTCATCTGCTCCTCTGCAAACGAAGCGTCATACGCCGAGTTGGCCATCTCCGGGCCGTACTGAATCGGCACAAAATCCTCTCCACCTACTTCTTCCGCTACCGGGCACCACACTTTCGGCGCAAATTTGCCGACCTCTTTCGGCCAGCTACAGAACGGTACGAACAGGGTCTGCGCCTGCAGTCCTTTGCTGGCATGCACGGTCATGATACGTATCGCATCCGTCGCCAATGCCGGAATAGGCTTGGTGTGCATTGTGTCGTCCCAATAAACAAGGAAGTCTTCCATACCGGCCCCGTACGAACTCACATACGCCCGGGTGCGGTCGAGCAGATTATTAATATAGGCCGTTTCGGTGCCCACATATTGTCCGTTGTCGTTGGTTAACAGCACCTTAACCAATTCGCACACGGCTTCGTACAAAGGTGTGTTCTTGTTTACTGCTTCACGCAGACGAGTCAGGATGGTCTCATCCCCACCGGTCGTCATCACTACATACGCAGCCGCCACTTCGTCTTGCAGCACCACATACTTCAGACCGGCAATGACCGTACGCACCGCTTCGGAGGCCTCCAGCAGGAAACTGTCCGCAGATACCATCCGTGCTGCACTGAGCTTGGGGTACTGTTCGGCATCAAGCATCGCATGCAGATCGGTGATGAAAGCCGCATCTTTCTTGTCCCGCACAAGGATCATCATGTCCGATGAAACCGCACCTTTCTGCATCATCTGCTCCATGCGGTCGAACATATCAGCGGTCAGTTCCTCTTTGGTCCCCTTCGGGAAGGCTTTGAAGCGCACGTAGCCGCCCTTCTTCTTATTCGACTGATAGAACGACTCCAACTGCTCCGGTGCAAAGCCCTCATCGTAAATACGCGCGATCAGTGCATCGTCCGCATGGTTGTAGATATGTTGGAAAAGGGACAGGTTGAACCGTACCACCTCTTCGCTGCTTCGGAAATTGCGGGTCAGGGATGTAAAGCGTTGGTTCACCCGCTCGCCGTTCATGGCGATGCGTTCGCCCGACAGCCCTTCCATGATATGCCAGTCGCCGTTTCGCCAACGGTAGATGGACTGTTTGATATCGCCGACAATGAGCAAGGTGTTCCCTTCTCCTGCCAGCACGTCTTGCAGCAGTTGACGAATGACACTCCACTGTAACTGACTGGTATCCTGAAACTCATCCATGAGCACGTGACGGTATCGGATACCGGCTTTCTCAAGAATGAAATCCGCATCCCCGGCTCGCAGCGCAGCAGACAAGGTACCGGCCGTACGCGCTAAGAGGGCACAGTTAGCTTCCGTCAGATTGCGCTGAATGAGCGCTTGCAACGAACCCATCAGTTCCGTATCGCGGCTGAACCGTATGGTCAGTTGGAGCGTGTTGTAGAACCGTCCCACTTCAGCGGCCAGTTCGGTCGCCCGCAGCATCTCATCCGCATTGCAACTGCGTTCGCTCACCCCGCGAAAACGGTCATCGGCCGACATCTTCTCCGGCGCCTGCACGCTGTTCACCAAGCGGTCGTACGCGTAGCGTGTGTTACGGTTATAGGGTTCGGGATTGCACTTCCGAAGTAACTGCTCAAGCGCTTGCACCCGTTCGTCATTGGCCCATAGTTGCTGCACCACATCACGCCGTTTAGCCAGGGCCGCGGGATCGAAGAGCACAGCGCCGTTGGCATCGAGCACCTGCACGGACTCGTTGTATAACTCGTGCGCCATCGTGCATAAGCTCTGTCGCACATCCCATCGGCTCTCCTGATCCAGTTTGAGGCGCATGTAGTCCTCTAAGATCGTGCGATCCGCTGCTGTCATGTCGGTCGTCAGCAACTGATCCACCGAACGGCTGATGACATGGTCCACATCCAACTCCGTGTTCATGCCCGCACTCATCTTCAACACGCCCGCCAGACCGCTCAACAGGGTCTGCAGGAACGAGTCAATGGTCATGATCTGCACGTTGTCGTAATCGAGCAGCATCTTCTTGAAGCACTCCCCTGCCCGTTTCTGCAGCAACTCGTCAGGTGCCTGCCTATCCCGAATCATGAACTGCCGGGCCAGGGCCAGGAAATCGCTCTCCTGACCCTGCGCAATGCTATGCAGATAGCCGATGATACGCTCGCTCATCTCGGCGGTTGCTTTGTTGGTGAACGTGATAGCTAAGATTGAACGGTAGTCCTCGCCGGACAAGAGCAGTCCGACGTAATACGCAGCCAAGGTATAGGTCTTGCCCGTACCTGCCGACGCGCGGCAGATCGTGATCGGGCGTTTGATATCTATTCGTGATAAATCCATACTTACAACTCCACTATTTCTCCATGTTGTGGGATATCAATGTTCTTAAATCCGGCATCGGTCAGATGCCCTTTGTACGCCTCGGCAGCCGTCAACTCACCGTGCACCACGAACACCCGTTGCACCTGGTCCACCTGCAGACTGCGGGTGAAATAGTCAATCATCTCCTTATAGTCACCGTGTCCGGAGAAGCCTTCAATCTTCGTGATCTGCGCTTTGATGCGACGGTCGAGACCGAAGATAGAGATCCACTGCAGGCCGGGTTGCTGAATACGTGCGCCCAGGGTTGTCGGTTCACAGTATCCGACGATCAGAATGGTACACCGCGGGTCGGAGATATGATTCGCCACATGGTGTTTGATTCGTCCCGCCTCCAACATGCCCGAAGCGGAGATGATGATGCACGGGTCGTCCTTGTGGTTGAGTGCTTTGGACTCGCTGATATCGGTGATATACTTGAGCGTATTGAAGCCGAACGGGTCCGGATCGAACTGCATCGTATCCCGCACCTCATCGCTCAATTCGTCCGGATACATCCGGAAAATCTGCGTCGCATTGGTGCTCATCGGCGAATCGACATACACCGGAATATGCGGCAGACGACCGTCGTTGTAGAGTTGGTTGAGCACATACACGATCTCCTGCGTACGGCCGACCGAGAAAGAAGGAATGAGCAACTTGCCTTTGCGGTACACGCAGGTGTCCTCCACTACACCGAGCAACTGCTCCTCGGTCACCATCTGCTCATCGTGAATGCGATCACCATAGGTGGACTCGCAGATGAGGTAATCACACTGCGGGAAGAGTTGCGGAGGCGGCAAGATATGACAGTGTAAACGACCCACATCGCCGGTATAGGTCAAGCGTTTCCACCGGCGGTTTAGAACCGCAGCAGGATGGCCATTCGGATTTTTGTCCTCTTCGTAGATCTCCAGCGAGCAGATCGCCCCTCCGAGCATATGCCCCGAATTGGTAAACGTAAGCAGCACGTCGTCAAACAGGCGGAAACGGCGGTCATAGCTGTAGGTCACGAAATGTTTCATCGCCCGGTTGACATCGTTCTGGGTGTAGAGCGGCTCTACCTTGTATTTCTTACCCTTCTCCTTATGCGGGTTCTGCTTGTCAATCTTCTTGTTATACGTGCGTACATCCTGCTCCTGAATAAACGCCGTATCGGTGAGCATGAGCGAACACAGGTCGCGCGTCGCGGGGGTACAGTAGATATCGCCCTTGAAACCCATCTTCACAATATACGGAATCAATCCCGAGTGGTCAATATGTGCATGGCTGAGTACGACGCAGTCCAGTTTGGTGGGGTCAAAACCCAAGTCGCGGTTCGCCGCATCGGTCTCCATTCCTTTTCCCTGATACATACCGCAATCCAGCAGAATCGTGTGTCCCGAATCAGTCGTGATCAGGTGCTTACTTCCAGTCACCTCGCGCGTAGCGCCTAAAAATTGAATCTTCATGGTCGTTTATGAATTTTTCGCAAAGATACGTATAATTTTTGATATATGCAAGTAAAATTGAAAAAAAATAACACAAAAAGGCAAATATTCGCAGAAAAATGATATACACATTTGTGTATTTCATTCTTTTTTTGTAACTTTGCACCCGATATTGAAATAATGTACAAACAATCATAAGCATGAAGAAAATTTTTACGCTTTGTGTAGTGGCATTAGTAGCCGCAATGACGGTAAGTGCCAAGGACTACAAGCACAGTGTCGGTATGGTCGGCGGTTTGGGCGTCGGAGCACAGTACAAGACGATGATCACGGACCATTTCACCATTCTGGCCGAGTTGGGCTATTTCACCTGTCCTGACGGTGGTGAGGGTTGGGGTTATATGGGTGCACCGATTGTTAACGGTGTATTTGCCTACCAGACCAGTCCTTTGGCCGAAGGAAACGGAATCAAGTTGAGCGTGTATGCAGGCGGTCAGACGAAGTTAGGTTATGTATTGGACGGATGGGACGGACTCGGTCTGTTTGGTGTCGGCGCAGCTGCCGGTATCGAGGCTAACATGATCAATGCACCGATTGCTTTCTCGTTCGATTTTCGTCCGGGATATGCCATGTCGTTTGGTAAGAACTACTATGGCCCGGGAACCATGACACTCCACCAGTTCGACTATTCGGTCAACGTAGGTGTACGTTATACGTTCTAAATAAATCACACGCATGCGGTCAGCAGCAGCACATAGAATCTCCTCCGTTTTATTGGGACTGTTGTTCCTCGTTTCTGCTTTTGCGAAAGCATGGAACGCGGATGTATTCGGTCAGTTGCTGCTGCAGTACGGTCCGAGATGGTTCGGCGTGATGGCACCCATCATCATCTTCTGCGAGGTCGTATTAGGCATGTGCCTGCTGTTGCGCGTACGTCCCAAACAGGCAGCTATCGCGGCAGATGTGTTTTTGGTAACCGTCAGCGCGGTCTTTGCCTACGGCGTATTCGCCAAGGGGATACAGGATTGCGGCTGTTTCGGAGCATTAGACTCATTTTATGATCACAAGCCGTGGATGACTTTCGTACGCAATGCGGTCCTGATGGTGCTGACGCTCCCTATCCTCTTCGCCAAGCAAGAGGACGACAGGCACCTGACGCAGAAACTGATTGCGATGATCCTTGTGAGTTCAGTCGTTTGTTTCGTTAGCGGAATAGCGATGCACAGCTCCTTCCGACTGCCCCGCCTGCTATCGAGCGAAAGGGAGGACACGGAGGAGATGATGGAGAGACTGGATCGTATCTATCCGTTCAGCGCGGACTCCACCTACGTCGTTTATCTGTTCTCGTTCACCTGTCCGTATTGTCAAACCAATTATGCAAACGTAGCGCAGTACCAACAGTTCGGATTAGTGGATAAGGTGCTGGGCATCGCGGAAGAGAACGAAGAAGCGCAGGCGCGTTTTGGACGCATCTACCGGCCTCAGATAGCAATCCTAACAATCCCGCACGACACTATGTCGCAGATCACGCACCGTTTGCCTGTTTTGCTGCATATCGAAGGCGGAGAGATACAAGATATCGAAAGTGGTATCATCCTCTCACCGGGACTTTTTATAGAATAATATAGAAAAAAAAATATAAACACTCAAAAATTACTGTTATGAAAAGAATTCTTTTATTTTTACCGTTTTTGACAGGTGTCGCATTCACCTTCACCAGTTGTTGGCAACCAGAATTATATAGACACTGTGTGTGCTTTGACGAAGAAACCCATACGAAGGTGTACCAAACTATTTACGATAGTAAATGTAGTGATTTGGAGTATTCAAAGAATAGGAAAGCCGGCTACGAGCGTTGGTCGTGTGAAATCGATACTACAAGTAGGAAAAAGAACATAATGATTGAGAACCAATGAAAAAAATTATCCTATTATGTGTAGCAGTGCTGACGGCTATCACGATGTCTGCTGAAAACAAAACGCAGACCAGTGTCGGTATCGTTGGCGGTTTGGGAATTGGTGCACAAGCCAAATTCATGTTCACCGAGCACTTCGGTTTGATGGAAGAGTTGGGTTATTTCTTCTGCCCGGATGGTGGTACAGCCGAGAAATACGGTCGTTCGTCGTATGCCGGTTTGATGGATAATGTGGTTCTCCTCTATCAACAACCGATCAAAGAGACGGACGGTCTGACGCTGAGTTGGTACGCCGGCGGTCAAGTCAAACTCGGATGGATGCCTTTTAATTTTCAACGAAATGTGCACATGGGTATCTTTGGTGTTGGTGCTGCAGGCGGAATTGATGTCAAAATGAAAAAAGCTCCTATTGCCGTATCGGCAGACTTCCGTCCCGGATATGCCCTTATGTTCGCAGACTTCAAGGGAGCACGTTTGTTCGACTACTCGATTAACCTCGGTGTTCGTTATTGCTTTTAAGTAATGTCAGATAAGTTCAGGGCATATTGGAAAGGACAGCGTACCACGCTGGATAAGAAGCATGTCGCGCTGTTGGAACAGAACAGCGGTGCTATATGGATTCATGCGGCATCGGTAGGCGAGTTCGAACAGGCACGGCCGCTGATAGAAAAGCTAAAGGCGAAAGGCGAAAAGCGAAAGATCGTCGTGACGTTCTTCTCTCCGTCCGGCTACGAAGCACGGAAGAACTACGAATTGGCAGACGGGGTCTATTACCTGCCCCTGCCGACCCGCAGAAACGCCAAGCGCTTCATCAAAATCCTTCAACCGAGCATGGCCATCTTCGTCAAGTACGAGTTCTGGCCGGCCTACATACGCGAGCTCAAGAAACGGGGCATTCCGACTTATAGCATCTGCGCCATCTTCCGACCCAAACAGTATTTCTTCCGTTGGTGGGGACACGGTCAGCTGAAAGTGCTGCGCAGTTTCACGCACCTGTTTGTGCAGAACGAGGCATCGCGCGAACTGTTAGCCAAACACGGTGTAACGAACGTGTCGGTAGCCGGTGACACACGCTTTGACCGAATGGCGGTTGTAAGGGCGCACGGCGAACGGACGAATGGCGAGAAGTTGACTCCCATGGCACAGTTCACGGACGGATGCGAGCAGGTGATCGTAGCCGGCAGCACCTGGCCCAAAGATGAAGCGTTGTTGGCTCGCTATATGGAGAACGCTCGCATGATGAACGAACGGGTCAAACTGATTCTCGTACCACATGAGCTGAACGAGGAGCATCTGCATTACATCTTCAACCTCTTCCAGGGGCGCTATGTCACCTACTCTGCACTCAGCCAACAGCACGCTGCGTTCAGTCCTGTCAGCCGCCTCAATATCCTGCAGCACGCCGATGTGCTGGTAGTGGATACGATGGGCTTGCTCAGTTCGATCTACACCTTCGGACACGTGGCATATATCGGTGGCGGGTTCGGAGAAGGTATCCATAACACGATCGAAGCAGCGGCATACGGCATGCCCGTCCTCTTCGGTCCTAACTACGACATTTTCCGCGAAGCGCATGATCTAATCAACATCCAAGCTGCACGGAGCATCCACAACTACCATGAATTGGACGAGGCACTCCATACGGCTCTCAACCAACACACCGAGATCGGTGCAAGAGCTGCTGCGTACGTAGAGAGCGAACTCGGAACAACAGATAAAATCTTTGCTAAGATTTTCAGTTGAAAGTTTAATGTTTAAAGTTTAAAGAATATGGCACAAAAACCAAGTATACCCAAGGGCACGCGTGATTTCGGACAAGTGGAGATGGCGCGCCGCAATTATATCTTCGATACCATCAAATCGGTGTTCATGCTGTACGGTTTTCAGCAGATTGAGACACCGTCCATGGAGAACCTGTCTACCCTAATGGGTAAGTACGGCGAGGAAGGCGACAAACTGCTGTTCCGCATTCAGAACAGCGGTGAGAAAGCGGCCTTGGCACCGGAGAAAGGACTACGATATGACCTGACCGTTCCGTTTGCGCGCTACGTGGTACAGCACCGCGAGGAACTGAGTTTTCCGTTTAAGCGCTTTCAGATTCAACCCGTATGGCGTGCAGACCGTCCGCAGAAAGGACGGTATCGCGAGTTCTACCAGTGTGACGTGGATGTGATCGGTTCGGACAGCCTGCTCGGTGAACTGGAACTGATTCAGATCGTAGAAGAGGTCTATCGCCGTTTGGGTATCCGCGTGTGCCTGCATATCAACAACCGCAAGATCCTGGCCGGCATCGCCGAAGTCATCGGTGCGCCGGATAAGATGATCGATATCACCGTAGCCATCGACAAACTGGATAAGATCGGTGTCGAGGCAGTCAATACCGAACTCATCGAACGCGGTCTGAACGAGGAGCAAGTGGCTAAGTTGCAGCCGATCCTCAACCTCAGCGGTACAACCGCAGACAAACTGACTGCTCTCCACACCATTCTCGCTTCCAGCGAAACGGGTCTCAAGGGCGTGGCGGAGATGGAAGAGGTCTTCCGCTTATTGGAGAATGTAGGATGCACATTATCCATCGAACTCGACCTCTGCCTCGCACGCGGACTTAACTACTACACCGGCGCGATCTTCGAAGTCAAAGCGCTTGATGCCCAGATCGGCTCCATCACCGGTGGTGGCCGCTACGACAACCTAACCGGCATCTTCGGTCTGCCCGGCGTATCCGGTGTCGGAATCTCATTCGGTGCCGACCGTATCTACGACGTGCTGACGGAGTTGGATTTATTCCCGAAGGAATTGCAATCCGCTACACAAGTTCTATTCGCAACCTTCGGCGCAGATGAATTAAAATATGCGTTGAAATGGGCGAAAGAGCTGCGGGCACATAACATCGCCGTGGAGGTCTATCCCGAACCCACCAAGATGAAGAAACAAATGGGTTATGCGGATGACAAGCAGATTCCGTTTGTAGCCATCGTCGGAGGCAATGAGATGGAGACCAACACCGTCATGCTCAAGGACATGACAACCGGTGAACAGAAACAGGTAACATTGGACGAATTATGCACGATACGGTAAAAGAGTTTGATCAGGTGACGGCGAAATGCCGGGCTATCTTCACGGATAAGATGCAGGACTACGGTGCGTCATGGCGCATCTTCCGCCTGCACGGCATCACGGACCAGTTGTACATCAAGGTGTGCAACATCCGTCAGCGTCAAGAGACCGGTGTCAGCCTCGTAGGCGATGACATCGAGGGCAACCTGCGCGCCATCGTTAACTACGGTGTGATGGCCATCATTCAGGACCGCAAAGGCTATGCTGACAACGTGGATATCAGCAACGAGGATGCTGCGCGTCTGTACGACGAGGTGATCAACGAGGCCAAGGAACTGATGCTGCGCAAGAACCATGACTACGGAGAGGCATGGCGCGAGATGAGCAAAGAGGGCATTGTTGACATGATCCTCGCTAAGATCATTCGTATCAAAACCATCCTCGAGCACGGCGGAACGACGATCGCTTCCGAAGGGGTCGAAGGCAATTACTTCGATATCATTAATTACGCAATATTCGATTTGATTCATTATGAAAGCAAATAAACTTACTCACATCATCGGCAGTATCAGCCGAACCCTACTCGCCATCACGTTCCTGTTCTCAGGATTCGTCAAAGCCGTGGACCCGCTTGGCACAGTGTATAAGATAGAGGACTACCTCAAAGCTTTCGGTGGATGGTGCAACGACCTGCTGCCGTATGCCGGTGTCGCAGCCGTGTGCCTCATCGCACTGGAGTTCCTGCTCGGTGTGTGTCTGCTGACGAATGTCCGCACCAAATGGACGAGTTGGCTCACACTGCTGTTCATGCTTGTCATGACACCGCTCACGCTGTGGATCGCCCTCACGAACCCCGTCTCTGACTGCGGTTGTTTCGGGGATGCCCTCGTGCTCACCAATTGGCAGACGTTCTACAAGAACATCGTACTGCTTGTCCTGGTAATTATCCTGTTGTGCTGTCAAAAAGCCATTCCGCATACCTTCTCCTGGTGGATGGAACTGGTCATCGCCGTGTGTGGACTCGGCATAGCCGGAGGAATCATGTACTACAGCTATACCCACCTGCCGCCAATGGATTTCCGCCCGTACAAAATCGGCAATCATATTCCGACGCTCATGGAGATACCGGAAGATGCCGAACCCGATGTCTATGACATCAAACTCATCTATGCCAAGGACGGCGTAGAGCAAGAGTTCACGCTGGAGAATTATCCGAAGGGGGATCCCGAATGGACTTTTGTGGATCAGAAATCCGTGCTCGTCAAGAAAGGTTTCGAAGCACCCATACACGACTTCGAGATCATGACCATGGAGTTTGAAGATATCACAGAGGATGTGCTCGAATCCGAAGAACCCGTAGCGCTCATCATCATCTACGACATCCACAAGATGGACCGCAAGCAGCTTGGCAAAGTGATGGCAAGCGTGCACGTGTACCCCAATATACATATCCTGACCGGCTCGGGTGAGGATGAGATCATCGCACTGGCAGAAGAGATCGGATGGGACGAAGAGACCGCCTACTCCACTTTCTGCTACACCGACCCTGTCACGCTTAAGACCATCGTGCGTGCGAACCCGGGCCTGATCATTGTGCAGAACGGTACAGTCATGGAGAAGCATAACCTCCGGAACGTGGAGTTTGAATATTGAAAATCACAAATCAAAAAAAATTAGTATAACTATGGCAAGAATTAAAATGGTTGCAGGTAACTGGAAAATGAACAAGAACCTGCAGGAAGGTGTAGCATTGGCTACCGAGTTGAAAGAAGCAGTAAAAGAACCGAAGTGCGCCGTTGTTATCGGCACACCGTTCATCCACTTGGCTACCGTTGCTGAGTTGCTCAAGGGTTCGGCTATCAAGGTGGCTGCTGAGAACTGCGCAGATCACGAGAAGGGTGCATACACCGGAGAAGTAAGTGCTGAGATGGTAAAATCCACCGGTGCTGAGTACGTGATTCTCGGTCACTCGGAGCGTCGTCAGTACTACGCTGAATCCTATGAGATGTTGGCAGAGAAGACCCGTCTCGCACTCGCGAACGGTCTGAAGGTCATCTTCTGCATCGGTGAGGTGAAAGAGGAGCGTGAGGCAGGCAAGCAGAACGAGGTAGTGAAAGCACAACTCGAGGGCTCTGTCTTCGGTCTGAGCGCTGAGGAGTGGAAGAACATCACCCTCGCTTACGAACCCGTTTGGGCAATCGGTACCGGTCTGACCGCTACCCCGGCTCAGGCACAGGAGATTCATGCATACATCCGCGGTCTCGTAGCAGACAAATATGGTAAAGAGGCTGCCGACAACACCACCATCCTCTACGGCGGTAGCTGCAACGAGAAGAACGCTGCTGAGCTCTTCGCTTGCCCGGATATCGACGGTGGCCTGATCGGTGGCGCTGCCCTCGTAGCAGAGAAATTCCTGGCGATCATCGCTGCAAGATAACCGGTTTAGAACCGGAGCAACTTAACCATTCGGGACAATGGCACTAATCAAAACCATTAATCGAAACGGTGAGATTCTTACCCCGCACATTGCTGACGACGTGTTCATGGCGGAGAACGCCACGGTCGTTGGCGATGTGACGGTGGGTGATGGATCGAGTCTGTGGTTCAACGCGGTGCTGCGTGGCGATGTCAATACCATCGTCATCGGTAAGCACTGTAACATCCAAGACGGTGCGGTGCTGCACACGTTGTACCAAAAATCCACCATCCGTCTCGGCGACTACGTGTCCGTAGGACACAACGTCACCATCCACGGAGCCAATGTGGATGACTACGCTCTGATCGGCATGGGTGCTACCCTCCTCGACGATGCCCACGTGGGCGAAGGAGCCATCGTAGCAGCTAACGCGCTTGTGCTCAAGGGTACGCAGATCGGCCCGCACGAGATCTGGGGAGGTGTGCCGGCTAAATTCATTAAGAAAGCCGACCCGGCCCAGACCGCAGAGATCAATAAAAAAATTGCTAACAATTATGCCATGTACGCTTCGTGGTACCGGAGCGACTCCGGACTCGAACAATAACAACGCTAATACACTATGTACAAACGCATACTTTTAAAACTGTCCGGCGAGAGCCTTGCCGGAGAGAGTAAGCAAGGTATCGATAACCAACGTTTGGCGGAATATGCCGAGCAAGTGAAGAACATCGCACAACGCGGTGTGCAGGTAGGTATCGTCATTGGCGGAGGAAACATCTTCCGCGGCCTGTCGGGCGCACAACGCGGTTTTGACCGCGTCAAAGGCGACCAAATGGGTATGTTAGCTACGGTCATCAATGCCTTGGCGCTTGCTTCCGCATTGGAGTCCATCGGTCAACCCGTTCGTGTACTGACCTCCATCCGCATGGAGCCCATCGGTGATTTCTACAGCCCTGCCAAAGCACAACGACTGCTGGACAAAGGCAATGTAGTCATTCTCGCCGGAGGAACAGGTGCACCCTACTTCACCACCGACACCGGTTCATCGCTTCGCGCACTGGAGATCAAAGCCGACGTGATGCTCAAAGGTACCCGCGTGGACGGCATCTACACCGCAGACCCGGAGAAGGATCCTACCGCTACGAAGTTCAACGAGATCACCTATGACGAAGTGATCCGCCGCGGACTCAAGGTCATGGATCTCACCGCCACCGTCATGTGCAAAGAGAACGGACTGCCCATCTATGTGTTCAACATGGATCAGGTAGGTAATTTAGAAAAAGTTATTAACGGAGAGGCCATTGGTACTCTCGTAAAACCCTAATAGTATGGAAGACGAACTTGAATTGTATCAAAACGCAGCTGAAGAGCAGATGCAGAACTCAGTCGCTCACCTCGACGACACCCTCCAGCACATCCGTGCAGGTAAAGCCAACCCGCGTATCTTAGATCCAATTAAAATTGACTACTACGGAGCTATGTCACCGCTGGCTAACTGCGCCACCATCACCACACCGGATGCACGCACGATCGCCATCACGCCGTGGGAGAAGAAACTGATCGGTGAGATCGAGCGCGCCATCATCAACTCCAACATCGGACTCGCACCGTCTAACAACGGTGAGACCATTCGTCTCATCCTTCCGCCGCTGACCGAAGAGCGTCGTCGCGACCTCTGCAAGCAGTGCAAAGGCGAATTGGAAGAGGCTAAGATGTCCATCCGTAATGCACGCCGTGATGCCATTGAGGAGTTTAAGAAACTCGTCAAGAACGGCCTGAGCGAGGATATCGAGAAGGATGCCGAAGAGGAAATGCAAAAGACACACGATAAGTATATCGCTAAGGTCGAAGCCCTCTACGCAGCCAAGGAAAAAGAGATCATGACGGTCTGATAAAGGCGAAAGGCTAACGGTTAATGGCGAAAGGATTAGTCATTAAATCCACGGGTAGCAGTTACATCGTTCGAATGGACGATGGTACGGATACGGAGTGCCGCATCAAAGGCAATTTCCGTATCCGTGGCATCCGTAGTACCAACCCCGTAGCCGTCGGAGACTACGTCCAAGTGGATGAGGGCTGGATCACCGATGTCGAAGAACGGCGTAACTACATCATCCGTAAATCCACCAATCTCAGCAAAGAGAGTCATATCCTGGCCGCCAACATTGACCAGGTAGCCCTCATCGTCACCGTCAACCATCCGGTCACAAGCACCACGTTCATCGATCGTTTCCTCGCCACCTGCGAGGCATATCGCGTGCGCGCGCTCCTTATATTTAATAAGATTGACCTGCTGAATGAAGACAAACTTGCACAACTCGCTGAACTGCGTGCGCTCTACGAATCCATTGGATACCGAACGATGGAGATTTCAGCTATCAGCCTTCAGCCTTCAGCTATTTTACCTTTACTCGAAGGCCAAACGACCTTGCTCTCCGGTAACTCAGGTGTCGGCAAATCCACCCTTCTCAATGCCCTCTTCGGACGAGAGATGACCCGCACCGGCAAGATCTCCGATGCACACGACAAAGGTATGCACACCACCACCTTCTCCGAGATGTATTTCTACCCTTCGTCCAATAACCATTCGCCTTTCGCCATTATTGACACCCCGGGCATCAAAGGTTTTGGAACGATTGATTTCGAGAAAGAAGAAGTGAGTCATTATTTTCCGGAGATCTTCAAAGCCGGTCGTGACTGCCGATTCGGCAACTGCACGCACACCCACGAACCCGGCTGTGCTGTACAAGACAAAATAATAACGGGAGATATCGCTATCTCCCGCTACGAATCGTATCTTTCGCTGTTAGGCGATTGTGACGAAAGTAAATACCGTTAGCCTTTAGCCTCTAACCTTTAGCCATTACATCGTCCAACTCTCCAACGTAGCCGTCAGTTCGTCGAAGTTCTTCGCTTTGGCTTTCTCACGTACGTCTGCAATCTGCTGATTGACAGCGTGATCATAGGTCTCGGCCTCTACACTACGGATCACGCCGAGTGCTACCGGCAGGTCACTGGCCTCCGTCTGATCACTCACATCCGTAAACCGCTCTTGGCCCATCAGACCGAGCAGACGGTGCAGTGTTGGATCCGGTTGGTGCGCGTCATGAACCAGCACACGCGGATCATCTGCCGGTACCACGATCATCTTCGGCACAAACGTAACCGGGTCAATCTCAACCGCCAGACCCTTGTCGTTGTCCTTGCCGAAAATCATCTTCTCGCCGTGCTTAAGGATGATCGAGTGCTCTGCTCGTTGCTCACGGTCTGCAATCCATGCGTGTGTTCCGTTGTTGAAAATCACGCAGTTAACCAGACACTCCACAATCGAACAGCCCTTGTGCTCTTTCGCTGCTACGAGACAATCGACCGTCGTCGGCATATCCACATCCAGCGTGCGGGCAAAGAACGTACCGCCTGCACCCAGCACCAGCTGTGCCGGAACGAACGGACGCTCCGCTGTACCGAACGGACTGGACTTGGATACGAAACCCTTCGGGCTCGTCGGGCTGTACTGACCTTTGGTCAGACCGTAGATACGGTTGTTGAATACGCATACATTCAGATCCACATTACGGCGAATCTCATGAATGAAATGATTGCCTCCAATGGCGAAACAGTCTCCGTCACCGCTCATCTGCCAAACGGTCAACTCAGGATGAGAGGTCTTGACACCTGTCGCTACCGCACCGCCACGACCATGAATCGTATTGAATCCGTAGGTGTTGAGATAATGCGGCATACGGCTTGAACAACCGATACCGGACACCACCGCTATCTGATGGGTCGGAATGCCTATTTGCGCCATCGCTTTCTGCAGCGCCATGCAGATAGCATGGTCACCGCAACCCGGGCAGAAACGTACGTATTGGTCCGATTTAAAATCACTTGCTTGCATACTCCACTATCCTTTCTACAGCAAACGGCTGTCCTTGTATTTCGTTATATTGTTCAATCGGTAATTCGGGGAATTGTGCGCGAAGATAAGCCGCGAACTGCCCCGTGTTGAGTTCGCACACGATAATGCGCTTGTATTGACTGAGCACCTCGCGGGTGTTCTTCGGCAGCGGGCAGATGTAATTGAACTGCGCCAGCGCACAATTCAGCTCATTGGCGGAAGCGTGCAAATGACCCTCCGTACTACCCCAACCGACTAACAAAGTGTCGCTCGATGCATTACCTTGTACCTTCAACTCGGGGATGCGATCAGCAACCTGTGCGATCTTCGCCTGACGGGCACGCACCATCACTTCATGGTTCTCCGGATTAGTCGAGATCGTACCACGCTCAGCATCACGCTCCAGACCGATGTTACGGTGCTCATATCCTTCCATGCCCGGGAATGCCCAATAACGCACACCACGCTCGTCACGCAGTGCAGGATTATACTTGCCCTTCAACTCCTCAGGCACGCTCTGCGGATGAATAGCCGGCAGGTCGGCCAACTTCGGAATACGCCACAGCGCCGTTCCGTTAGCCAGATACGTATCGGTCAGCAAGATCACCGGAGTCATGTTCTCCAACGCAATCTTACATGCCTCATACGCAAAATCAAAACAGTTGGCACTGCTCGATGCAGCCAGCACCACTGCCGGGCACTCGCCATTACGGCCGTACAGCGCCTGCAGCAAGTCCGTCTGCTCCGTCTTGGTCGGCAGACCGGTCGAAGGACCGCCGCGTTGTACATCCACTACTACCAACGGCAACTCAGCCATCACAGCCAGACCAATCGCCTCCGATTTGAGGCTCAAGCCCGGACCGGAAGTGGTCGTACATGCCAAGTCACCGGCAAAAGCAGCACCGATAGCCGTACATACACCGGCAATCTCGTCCTCGGCCTGAATCGCCATGACGTTCATATCCTTGCGTGCTGCCAGTTCATGCAGAATATCCGTAGCCGGAGTGATCGGATACGAACCCAGGAACAGGTGCTTGCCTGCTTTCTCAGCCGCTGCAATCAGACCGAAAGCCGTTGCACGGTTGCCGGCAATCGACGTATAGGTGCCGTGTGCCTCACTCGGAGCACCGTCCAGATGAATCTGATGAATGCTCAGTGCCAGGTTCTGGCCGTAGTTATAACCGTCCACCATCACTTTGGTGTTCGGTGCCACGAGCGCCGGTTTCTTCTTGAACTTATCCTCCAGCAGATGAATCGCCTTGTCCATTGGTTCGTCGAACAACCAACAGATCAGACCGAAAGCGAACATGTTACGGCTCTTGAGCATCGATTTATTATCCATGCCGGACTCCTTGAGCGCCTCTTTGGTCAGCGTCGTCAACGGCACCGGCACAATCTGCACAGACTCCGGGATATCCAGCTCCGTGAACGGATTGTCGGTGTGATAGAGCGCTTTCTCCAGATCCTTGTCCGTCAACGAATCGGTATCCACGATCACAATCGCATGACGGTGATAGAGCGAGAACTGCTCGTCATAATGCGCCTGCGGGTGATTAAAATGACTACCTAACGTACACACTTTCAGCGCAGCAGCGTTCATTGCCACAATCACATCCGCTTTGTCACCCGGGGTATACACCTCCGAACCTAACTCCACTTGGAAACCACTCACACCGCCTAATGTTCCTTGCGGTGCGCGTATCTCTGCCGGAAAATCCGGCAAGGTAGAGATCTCATGACCCAACTCGGCACCCAATTGAGCAAACAGGTTGCCCGTCAACTGCATTCCGTCGCCTGAGTCTCCACAAAATCGTACTACAATATTCTTCACGTTATATGATTTTTTTGATTGCGGCTACAAAAGTACTACAAATTTTGCAAATATGCAAATAATTAGCAAAAAAAAACGCCCGAAGGCGTTCTTTTATTCTACGGTCACCGATTTGGCGAGGTTACGAGGCTGGTCCACATCGCATCCTTTGACCACAGCAATATGGTACGCCAGCAGCTGCAGCGGAATGACCGTCAGCAGCGGTGTAAGGCACTCCACCGTCTCCGGCACTTCGATGCAATAATCCGCAATCTTGCTCACCAACGTGTCCCCTTCCGTCACCACAGCAATCACACGACCCTTACGGGCTTTGATTTCCTGGATGTTACTTACGATCTTCTCGTATGTACCGCAATGCGGTGCCACAACGACTACCGGCATCTCTTGCGAGATCAAGGCAATCGGTCCGTGTTTCATTTCAGCAGCCGGGTATCCTTCGGCATGGATATAGCTGATTTCCTTCAACTTGAGTGCTCCTTCGAGGGCTACAGGGAAATTGTATCCGCGGCCGAGATAAATGAAGTTCTGCGCGTAAGAAAAAATCTTAGCGAAGTCCGAGATCAGTTTGTCCTGACCCAGCACCCGCTCAATCTTAGCCGGAATCTGACCCAACTCCCGCACGACGCTCAGGTACTGCTCTTGCGAGATAGTGCCTTTCTCTTTGCCGATACACAGCGCCAGCATCGTCAGCGCCATCACTTGCGCCGTGAACGCCTTGGTGCTCGCCACACCGATCTCCGGGCCCACGTGCGTATAACAACCGCTGTCGCTCACACGCGGAATAGACGCACCGACGACGTTGCAGATCGAGAAGATGAACGCCCCTTTCTCTTTGGCCAACTGAATAGCTGCCAGCGTATCGGCCGTCTCACCCGACTGCGAAATGGCAATCACCACATCGTCCTTGTTAATCACCGGCTTACGGTAGCGGAACTCGGACGAGTACTCCACCTCAACCGGTATCTGCGCGAACTCCTCAATCGCGTACATAGCGATCAATCCGGCGTGCCAACTTGTACCGCAAGCCGTGATGATGATACGCTTAGCATTCAGAAACCGGTCCTTGTTATCAATAAATCCCGACAGCGCGATGTTATCTTGCCGTACGTTCACACGTCCCCGCATCGAGTCCGTCAGCGTACGCGGCTGTTCGAAGATCTCCTTGAGCATGAAATGCGGATAACCACCTTTCTCCAATTGGCTCAGCGACAACTCCAACCGCTTGATCTCCGGCGTCTTGGTCACGTTATTAATCGTGGTGATCTCCACGTCTTTGTCCTTTGTACCTTGTCCATTGGTACTTAACACGACCACTTCCTCATCCTCAATGTAAATCACTTGGTCCGTGTATTCGACAATCGGCGTAGCGTCCGACGCGAGAAAATACTCATCTTCGCCGATTCCCACCACAAGCGGGGAACCCTTACGGGCCGCAATCAAGGTATCCGGATGGGTCTTGTCGAGGATGGCAATCGCATATGCACCGATCACCTGCTGCAGCGCCAACTGCACGGCCGTCTTGAGGTCCACGTGGCGGTTCACCTGCGTGTACTCAACCAGCTGCACCAGCACTTCGGTATCGGTGTCAGACTTGAACGTGTACCCTTGCTCTTTCAGACCGGCTTTGAGCACGGCGTAGTTCTCAATGATACCGTTATGAATGATCGCCAGACGCTCGGACTCCGAGTAATGCGGATGCGCATTAACCGTGTTCGGTTCACCGTGCGTCGCCCAGCGGGTGTGCGCGATGCCGATGCAACCCGTCGTGTCCTTGTCCGAAGCGAACGCTTCCAGTTCCGCCACTTTGCCTTTGGCTTTGTAAATATTGAGCTGTCCCTGCTCGTTAATCAGTGCCACGCCGGCACTGTCGTACCCGCGGTACTCCAGACGATGCAAGCCCTTAATCAAAATCGGATAGGCCTTGCGTTTACCTATGTAACCAACTATACCACACATAGTGTTATTATTTAATATGTTCCATTCTTTTCAGTGCTTCTTCCACATCTTCCCGATTCGAGAACGCGGAAAAACGCACAAACCCTTCTCCTGCGGGACCAAAACCGACACCCGGCGTGCATACTACCTGACAACGCTCGAGCAAGTGATCGAAGAACGACCACGAGTCATATCCCTTCGGCACTCGGCACCAGATATACGGTGCGTTCTTACCGCCGTACACCTCATATCCCATCGTGCTCAGGCCCTTCAGCAGCAACTTAGCCGTGTTCTTGTAGTGCGTCAGGTTCGCTTGCAGACCCGCTTTGCCTGCCGGCGTATACGTCGCCTCAGCCGCACGCTGGGCAATATACGAAGTGCCGTTGAACTTGGTGCATTGACGACGCATCCACATTGCTTGCAGCCCTGTTTGCTTAGGCACAACGGTCCAACCGCAACGCACCGCCGTAAAACCGGCTGATTTACTATAACTGCACACCTCAATCGCCACCTCTTTCGCACCCTCTATCTCATAGATTGTGTGCGGGATATCCTTCTCTTCTATGAACGATTCGTAGGCAGCATCGAAGATGATAATGCTATGGTGCGAACGCGCATACTCAACCCACAGCCGCAGCTGTTCGCGCGTCAGAACCGCACCCGTCGGGTTGTTGGGATAGCATAGGTAAATAATGTCCGCTTGCTCTTTCGGCAACTCCGGCACAAACCCGTTCTCCGCCACACAGGGCAGGTACTGAATCTTCCGTCCTGCCATCCGACTCGTGTCCACATAAGCCGGGTACGCGGGGTCTAAGATCGCCACGCTGTTCGCACGATCGAACAACTCACTGAGATTGCCCAGATCGCTTCCTGCACCGTCGGAGATGAACACCTCTTCGGGCGTCAACTCAACGCCCCGCGGACGGTAGTCATGCTCAATGATGCACTGCTTCAACCACCCGTATCCAGCTTCCGGTCCGTAGCCGCGGAAGGTCTTGGCATGCGCCATCTCTTCCACCGCCCGGTGCATCGCATCGATGATCGTTAGCGGTAGCGGACGCGTCACATCCCCTACTCCAAGCCGCAGCACCTTGGCCTCCGGGTGTTGTGCCTGATAGGCCTGCGTACGACGCACAATCTCCGTGAACAGATAATTGCCGTTCAACTGCTGTAATTCGCTGTTTACTTGCATAAGTCGTCCTCCATGAGATACATACCGGAGTACACATACGTAGCCGGTCCGGTCATGAGCACCGGATAGCGGTCGCTTTTCCACTGTATTTGTAAATCACCGCCCGGCAGATGCACGGTCACATTGCGTTCAGTCAACCCGTGATGCATAGCCGCTACAGCCGCAGCACAAGCCCCTGTTCCACAGGCCAGCGTCTCACCGCTGCCCCGCTCAATAACCCGCACGTCCAGTTCGGTGTTATTGCGCACGCGCACAAACTCAATATTCGTGTTCTCAGGCAACTGCGGCACCGAGTCGTGGAAGAACACCGCATGCGGATTGCCCATATTCACCGACGTATAGCCGATTGGATCCGCTCCGCATTGCAGCACTTCGGGTTTAATCGACGGCACACCCATGTTCACCGTCACCTGCTCCACGATGCCGTTCACGGCCTGAAGGTTCAATGTTCGGATACCGGCAAGCGTAGCGATCTCCATCTGCAGGTTCTTTCGCAACCCGCACTCGTACAGGTACTTAGCCACACACCTGATCGCATTACCGCACATCTCGGCTTCCGAACCGTCAGCGTTGAAGATACGCATCTGCGCATCCGCTAATTGAATAGGTCGGATGAGTACCAACCCGTCCGAACCGATACCGAAATGGCGGTCCGACACACGACGGGCTAACTCCGGCAGATCGGTCTTGGCGATGATGGCTGCCGTCTCTTTGGAGAAACAGTCGATATAGACGTAGTCATTCCCCAACCCGTGCATTTTAATAAAAGGGATCGTTTTCATATACATGCGGCTATAAAATCCAGGAAGAGCGGATGCGGGTGCAACACCGTCGAACTGTATTCGGGGTGAAACTGCGTACCGATATACCATTTAAGGGCCGGTACTTCCATGATCTCCACCAAATCAGCAGCCGGGTTAATACCCGCACACTTCATTCCGTTTTTCTCAAACTCGTCCTTATAGGAATTATTAAACTCGTAGCGATGACGATGTCGCTCGTTGATCAGCATCTTGCCTTTGTACGCCTTTGCCGTGCGTGTACCTTTGACCAAGGCGCACTCGTACGCACCCAGACGCATTGTACCGCCTTTCTGCGTGATATGTTTCTGCTCCGCCATCATATCGATCACGTTGTGCGGCGTAGTTTCATCCATCTCACTGCTGTTCGCATCGGCATAGCCTAACACATTACGGGCAAACTCAATCACCATCATCTGGAATCCCAGACAGATACCGAAAGTAGGCACATCGTGCGTACGGGTATATTCGGCCGCCAGAATCTTGCCATCTATACCTCGTTGCCCGAATCCCGGACAAATAACGATACCGGCCATACCGGATAGTTGTTCGGCTACGTTCTCACGGGTGATAAACTCACTATTGATAAAATGAATCTGCACCTTATATCCTCTGTACGTACCCGCATGCGCGAGACTCTCACGAATACTCTTATACGCGTCTTGCAGGTCATACTTGCCCACCAAACCGATATGAAGCACCTCTTCCGCACGCTTGCGGCAGTTCAGGAAGTCTATCCATGATTTCAGATCCGGCGATGCAGGCCGTTTGATACCCATCTTACGCAGTATGACTTCATCCAGTTTAGATACTCGGCAGGTCTTGACTTTGAATCACCGCCTCCGGTGCAACGTTGCAGAAATGCGCCACTTTATTACGCAATTCATCGCTCAGATGATGTTCCGTACGAAGTATAAGCACCTCCGGTTGGATTCCAAGTCCTTGCAGTTGTTTGACACTGGTCTGCGTCGGCTTGGTCTTCAGTTCGTCTGCGGCAGCCAGATAAGGCACGTAGGTAAGATGCACATTGAGTGCCCGTTGCGGACCCAGTTCCCAGCGTAACTGACGAATCGCTTCCAGAAACGGCTGGCTCTCTATATCGCCTATTGTACCGCCTATCTCCGTAATAACGAAGTCTAACGGTTGTTTGGTTGCGTTGCACAGAATACGCCGTTTGATCTCGTCCGTGATATGCGGCACAACCTGAATCGTCTTGCCCAAATAATCGCCACGGCGTTCTTTCTCTATCACACTCAAGTAGATACGACCGGTCGTCACGTCACGTAACACTCGCCGTGCTCGTACGGATTCAATGTGCCCGGGTCGATGTTTATATAGGGATCGAACTTCTGAATCGTTATCCGATACCCACGCGCTTGGAGTAACTTACCCAAGGATGCCGAGATGATACCCTTACCCAACGACGAAGCTACACCTCCGGTAATAAAGATATACTTCGTTTCCATTAATGTATGAACATTAATTCTCTATACTTGGGCAGTGTCCACATCTCGTCATCAACAATGAGCTCGAGGGCATCAGCATGTTCGCGGATCTCGGCCATAAGAGGCAAGACGTTGTCATGATAAGCGATCGCTTTGCTGCGCTCGTCCGGTTGACGATTGGCTTTATGACGCGCATCGGTCATACGCTCTACGCCTTCGAAGATCGCACCCGAGTGTTCCTCAATCTGTTTGATGATGCTGTAGTCCATCGCGTTCAGACTCGCCGTCTCGTCGGCGCTGAACACCTGTTTGACAGCCAGCACGTTCTGCAGCAGCATCGTCTGATAGCGCTTGGCTGCCGGCATCACATGATTGATCACCAGGTCACCTAATACGCGGCTCTCGATCTGCAGTTTCTTTGCATAGGTCTCCCATTTGACTTCGCTCCGACTATGTAACTCCGCTTCACTCAGTACACCTGTTGACTGGAACATACGTATGGTATCCTCCGCCAGATAGCGATCGATGACGAGCGGCGCACTTGTCTCGCAGTCCAAGCCACGCTTAGCCGCTTCTTCTTTCCACTCCTCGCTATAACCGTTTCCTTCGAATCGGATTGCTTTGCAAGTGACGATATAATTACGGATGATATCGAATAAGACGCGTTCTTTCGGTTCTCCTGCCTCTACGCGACTGTCCACCTCCGCTTTGAAGAGCATTAACTGCTCGGCCACAGCCGCATTGAGGGCTAACATGGCTGCACCGCAGTTAGCGGACGAACCGACGGCACGGAACTCGAAGCGGTTTCCGGTGAAGGCAAAAGGCGAAGTACGGTTACGGTCGGTGTTATCTAACAAAATCTCCGGAATATTACTTACGCCTAATTTCATCTCTTTCTTGGCATTGATGATGATAGCTTCTTCAGCACTCGCGTGTTCTAACTTATCCAGCACCTCCGATATCTGTTTGCCAAGGAAGACAGAGATGATAGCGGGCGGTGCTTCGTTAGCGCCCAGACGGTGCTCATTGGTAGCACTGACGATAGAGGCTTTGAGCAGTCCGTTATGACGATGAACGGCCATCAGCACATTGACAAGGAAGGTCACGAACTGGAGGTTTTGATAAGGGTTCTTACCCGGCGCCAGGAGGTTGATACCGGTATTGGTCTGCAGGCTCCAGTTACAGTGCTTACCACTACCGTTCACGCCGGCATAGGGTTTCTCATGCAGCAGTACGCGGAAATGATGTTTCTCTGCCACGCGCTCCATGATAGACATGACGAGCAGGTTATGGTCGTTGGCAAGGTTTACCTCTTCGAAGATAGGCGCCATCTCAAATTGATTAGGCGCCACCTCGTTATGCCGTGTGCGCACGGGGATACCTGCACGCAATGCCTCGTATTCTAGATCACGCATGAACGCGAGTACGCGTTGCGGGATAGCTCCGAAATAATGATCTTCGAGTTGCTGACTCTTGGCGCTGCCGTGTCCCATCAGCGTGCGGCCCGTCAATATCAGATCCGGACGCGCAGCATAGAGCGATTCGTCCACCAGGAAATATTCCTGCTCCCATCCCAAGTTGACATGTACATGCTTGACGGTCTTGTCAAACAGTCCGCACACCTCGCGTGCCGCATGGCAGAGGGAGGCAGTGGAGCGTATGAGCGGTGTCTTGTAGTCGAGTGCTTCACCTGTATATGCTACGAACACGGTCGGGATACAGAGGGTGTCACCGATCAGGAAGACCGGACTCGAAGGATCCCATGCCGAGTATCCGCGTGCTTCGAAGGTATTACGTATACCGCCGGAGGGGAAAGAGGACGCATCCGGTTCCTGCTGATAGAGACTGTCACCACTGAACTCCTCGATCAGCACACCGTCCTTCAGCGTGAAGAACGCATCGTGCTTTTCCGCCGTACCGCCTGTCAGCGGTTGGAACCAGTGTGTGAAATGGGTAGCACCATGCTCAATCGCCCATTTGCGAATACCGATCGCGACCGTTCCCGCGATGTCACGGTGAATCGTGCGGCCGTTGTCCACATCGTCGAACAACTGATCCAGCACCTCCTGCGCAATATATTCCTTCATTCGCTCACGCGTGAACACATCCTGAGCAAAATAATCCTTCACTCGTTCATCATTAGCCATTAGCCTTTCGTCATTCGCCATTTGACGTCCAAACGCCATTTTTAACGCTTCAAAACGGATATTACTCATACTTTTGACGTTGTTTTTTGTTTTTAATCCGATTAATTTTCAAAATCGACCGCAAAATTACAACAAATTTTTGAAACATGCAAGACTTTTGTAAATTAATTTTCATTTTTATTTGCATATGTCAATATTTATTCACACTCTACTAACTAAAAAAAATCACAAAAAAGTGTGAATTTATTTGCATATATGAATAAAAAGCAGTACCTTTGCAGCGAAAATCACAAAATAGTGTGAAAACGATGAGTCGATTAGGAGTATACATAAAAGGTATTTATGCCGGAGAACTGGAGAAAAAAGGTGCGCAGAGTTATGTGTTTACCTATGACGAGGCATACCGGACAGACAGCGGTTTACCGGCATTATGTCTGAACATGCCGAAGTCGCAAGCCGTATATGAGTCGGAACGGTTGTTTCCTGTGTTTGCGAACATGTTGGCTGAAGGATACAACCGGAGACTGCAGTCCAGGACGATGCGGATAGATGAGAATGATGATTTTGCGTTCCTTGCAGCTACGGCGCAGTATGATACCATTGGGGCGATAACGGTTAAACCGATTGATGCAGACGATGTAACTGATAGTTTGAAAGATGATAAAAAAGAAAGAATGAACACAACTAAAGCAATCGGACAAATAATTAAGGCGCGTCGCAAGGAACTGGGCCTGACGCAGAACACATTGGCGCTGTTGTCGCAAGTGGGTATCAATACGATTGTGTCAATTGAGCGTGGATCGAAATCCCCATCTATCGAGACGCTAACAAAAGTGGCTGACGTACTGGGACTGGATGTGAAATTAGAGATTAAACAATAAAAAACTATCATATATGTACGATCGAGCATTTACACCGGAATGGATCACAGACTTGAAGCCGAACGAGATTTTTGTGTTCGGCAGTAATCTGGCAGGCATGCACGGAGGCGGTGCTGCACGAGTAGCTATGAACCGCTTCGGCGCAATCTGGGGACAGGGCGTCGGCCTGCAAGGGCAGAGTTATGCCATCCCGACCATGCAAGGCGGCGTGGAGACCATCCAACCCTACGTGAATGAGTTCATCGGTTTTGCCAAGGCGCACCCCGAGTATACCTTCCTCGTCACGCCCATCGGTTGCGGCATCGCCGGTTTTACACCCGAATCCATCGCCCCACTCTTCTCTCCCGCCCTGGATGTCCCGAACATCCTCTTACCGGAATCGTTCGTGAAGATTTTGTAATTATTAAATAGATTATGAAAAAGATTATTGCAATTGCAAGTCTGGTTTTAGTGACTTGTCTGTTTACGGCTTGTGACAAGAAAAGAGAGTTATACAAGCAAGTGGATTATTTCGTAGAGCAGTTGGACACCACCCAAGAGCGCTACGATATCTTAGGAACCCACCGCGCTACTGTGGTGTGTGACGACCGTGTTTACTCCGTCACTCCTGTCGGCCGCCTGATCAATATCAAGATTGACGGCTATGTCCCCGACACCGAGTACGAAGACCTGCGTACGTCATTGGAGAAGCACTACCAAGGCGATATCCGTGTGAATGAAGTCTATGTCACCAAACTCGGCACCGTAGTCGTCGACTGCCGCCATTAGCCCACTCCACTTTCTTCTTCGTGTTACGCCGATTACAATCGGCATCCAACGCACCGCATCAACGGTGCGTTTTTCTTACTCCTCCACTCTACTTATCCTGCATTTGGGGCAAAAAACACAAAAAACATCATTTTTTTCGTAAATTATTTTGCTAATTGCATATTTTTTTGTACCTTTGCAGCCGAATTTGGAGAATGGGCGCAATGTACACACATTACATTATTCTAAATTTACTGATAAATCTACTATACACAACTTAAAATCTATATACATATGCGATGCAAGAATTGCGGTTGGGAGAATCCCGACAATCTCACGAGATGTGAAAAATGTAACACGCCTTTAGAAGGTGCTTCTTTCAATGCAGCTCCTACAGCTGCACCTCAGCAAAATTTCAACAAAACAGTTAATGAAGCAGCAGTCTTCCCGGAGACTCCAGTCGGTGCCGGTAATGTGTGCCCGCAGTGCGGTTATCCGATGCGTCCGGGTGTGAATGTATGCCCGAATTGTCACTACGGTGAGACGGAAGTAGAAACGCCGGTTCGTCCGGCTGCAGCACCTGTAAGCCCGGCGGCTAAACAAGTAAAAGCATCTCCGGTTCAAGGTACCGTTAATCCTTGGGTACAAGTAGCTCCTGCCAATAAATGTGTGTTGGAACCTGTAGCACAAGAAGGCATCGAGAGTCCCGCTGCTTTGCATTTAAAAGGCGATGCGCATGAATTGAACCGTGCTAATCTCGATCCGGAAAATCAAACCATTACATCGAAGGTTCAAGCGTGCTTGACATGTGAAGATGGTCAGTGGTATATCGAAGACAGGAGTGCACAGCACACCACCTTTATCTATGCCGGTGAGAAAACTGCGCTGAAAGATGGCGATGTGATCTTGATGGGTAATCGTCAATTCGTATTCCACGCAGAATAGCACTTCTATGGTCGAGCGATGTGATTTTAGCATAGGGCAACGAATTGACAATCGCTATACGGTCACAAAGAGTCTTGGCGAGGGAGCTTTCGGCATGGTGTTTAAAGTTTCGGATACGTCCGGAAGAACATACGCGCTGAAAGTACTCAAGTTGTGGGAGGTGCATCCGGAAATTCGCCAACAGTTAGCAGACCGCTTTGAGATGGAGTACCAAACAGGGCAAATAGACAGTCCCTATTTGGTGCACTCTGTCGGGCACGGTTTTGTGGGTGGTAATCCGTACATCTTAATGGAGTTTTGCCCGAATGGAGACTTGTCCCATGCTCCGAGTAATACCGATTGGAATCTGGTCGGGCAACAAGTCCTCCTCGGTTTGAAAGCCCTTCATCAATGCGGAAAGGTTCATCGGGATTTAAAACCGGAGAACGTGCTTATCAAACAGGATGGCACTGCCGCTCTCACCGATTTTGGTATCTCAGGTGATCGTAACAAACGAATGACTGAACGTAATCTGTTAGGAAAACCTCAACAGATATTCGGTACGTATGCGTATATGCCCCCGGAGCAAGTCAATCCCCATCGTGATGCAACCGTACTCCCTACCACCGACATCTTTTCCTTTGGTGTGATGATGTACCAGTTGTTAACGGGCTCGCTACCTTTTGGCTCGCTTAACGACGAGAATGAGTTAGTGCTTTACCTCAAAGCTGGAAAAGAAGGACGTTGGAATCGTAGCGCGCTAACGATGTCACGCTACGGTACTATGTATATGCCGGTTATAGAAGGCTGCCTGCAACCTGATTTCCGTAAGCGTTTGCAATCGGTCGATGAAGTACTTCGACTGTTACCCAAAGCCGATCTGCATTATGCAGTGCCGCAACAAGAACCCATGCATATTCCTCAAAACATACGGGGTCTATTGCTTCGTGTTATGCAAGGTGAGGAGTACGGCAAGACATACGACCTAACATCCATTGGTGCGCAAACGGGCGGTTTGGTAACAATGGGAAGACGTGATGCGTCTGTACGCAATACGCTACCTATCGTCGAGCAAAACAGTTCATATATATCTCGCAAGCATTGTACGTTTGAACTGGACGCTCCTTCCCGTCAATGGTTTATACGGGACGGTCAGTGGGATCAATCAACTCCCGGAGGATGGAAGACATCGCTCAACGGCACATACGTTAATGCTAAAGAAGTTTCGCCTAACGGCTACTTCATCCAAGTCGGCGACATCATATCTATAGGAGACACCAAACTCCGAGTAGAAGCATATTAACAATTTAATCAACTTACACATGAATCAAATTACAGTAGGAAGAAATTCTCAATCAACAATAGTCGTTTCTTCACAATATAATACCGTCAGTGGCAATCATGCCACAATAACCAGGGAAGGTAATGCGTATATTCTTGAAGATCATAGTACCAATGGCACATATGTAAATGGTATGCGCATACATCATGCATCGTGTCAGATTCGTCCCGGAGACCAAATAACTCTGGGTATGCAATATGTGCTTGATTTCAACACCGTGCAAAACCTTCTCGGTTCCGGTTATGCAACTCAACGTTATCCGGAGGCACCGGCAACTGCTAGAGTCGCTCCAATGCAAGCGCAACAACAAGCTCCACTCAATCAACAAATCAATATTAATATGGGCGCGCAGGCACAACAGGAGTATCAACGGCAACGTGAAACTCCGGCATGCTTAAATCAATGGAGTTGGGGCGCCTTCTACTGGGGATGGATATGGGGCGTTGGCAATGGTGTCTATTGGCCATTGATCACATTGATTCCATACGTAGGCCAAATAGCGGCCCTTATTATCGCATTTATATTGGGCGCAAATGGCAACCGATATGCATGGGATAAGTATACCGGTACAGCAGCTGAATTTGATGAGAAGCAGCATAACTGGGCTGTCGCAGCTGGTATATGCTTCTTGATTGAAATAGTAATTGTTATATTTGTTATTCTTGCAATGGCAATAGGTTCGTAATAAATTTAAAATCTTATAGTTATGTCACAAGCAACTCAAACGTACAAACGTTCATTAAGTGGTTCTGTAGGCGCAGGACTCAGTTCTGTATTCAGCGGTGGTGGCCGCACTTACTACATCCTCGAGCACAAAGTGTCGTCGAAGTACCACAAAGCAGGAGAGGCACAAGAAATCATTGTTGATCAAATCGAACTCGGTCGCGATTCAAAATGTCAAGTGCAATTTGATGAATCGTTCAAAACCGTCAGTCGTCGCCATGCAGCCATCGTCCGTGATGGTGAGAATTGGAAACTCATTCAGCTCTCTCAAACGAATACTACCTTCTTGAATGGCAAGCCGGTTCAAAATGAGTGGTATCTCCAAAACGGAGATGAAATACAGTTATCGGTAAATGGTCCGAAGTTAGGCTTTATCATTCCATCCGGAAATAAAGCGACAACGGGTAGTATTGGCCTTAGTCGCCGCTTATCTCTCTTCCGTCAACAAGCACTCAAACCATATAAGACAGCCATGGCCATTATGGCGGCAGTAATCGTACTGCTGATAGGTGGAGGCACCTGGTTAGGTATTCATCAGCATGGCCAAATTAAAATTTTGGAAGGTGATATCTCGTTGACCAAAGCTGAGCAAGAAGAAGCTCAACGTAAATTCGATGAAGAAGTTCAGGCTCGTCGTGATGTAGAGGAAGAATTGATTAAGGCAAAAAAGCAGTTGCAAACACTTAAAAAGCAGATTAAAGAAATTCAGGCTCCCTCATCCACAGTTGTAGATGGGTCTGATCCACGCGTATCTTCTTCAACTACTTCTAACAAGACTATAGCCGCTTGTGAACCGTCGGTTTACTTTGTGGTAATCCGCAAGATTGTTCTTACCTATGACGGAGAGACGAAAACGTTTGAAAATATCGGTACCGGTTCTGGCTTTATGCTGAATGACGGACGCTTTGTAACAGCGCGTCATGTGGTCGAGCCGTGGATGTATCCCAGTGGTGAAGATGATGATTTTAGTATTGCATGTAATGTCGTAGCACACAATGGAGGAAGTGCTGTTTGTCATATCGATTGCTATTCTCCTACCGGCAAACAATTAAGCTTTACTTCAAAACAAGCAACTATCAACCGCTCGTCGGATAAGAAGTTGACGATTGAAGGATACAATATCTCTATCCCGGAGAATGGTGCACTCGACTGGGCTTACTTCCGCACCAGCAACTCGGGAGGATTGGCATACAACAATAACTTGTCTAAAACGCTCCCCGTACAAGCTAAACTTACTGTACTTGGTTATCCGCTAGGCATTGGTGCCAACTCTCCGACAGATATACATCCGATCTATAGCGAAGCCGTTGTGGCACGTGAAGGCTTAGAGAAAGGTTATATTCTGACAACAGCCACTACGTTTGAACATGGCAACTCCGGTGGCCCGGTATTCGCCACAGCCACCAGTGGAGATTTGATCGTTGTTGGTCTGGTATCGGGAGGCGCAGGTCGTTCAACGGGTATGGTTGTTCCGATCTCTGCAGTACAATAATCTATAAACAGGTACTACAATGAAAAAAGAAGATTTGATATTTCGCATCGCAGCACGCTGTGAAGCTGCCGGAAGACCTAATAATGAAGATAATTATCAGGTAGATGAAAACCTGGCGGATGATCGCTGGGGATTCACCGCTGATAAGGAGATTGCTTTAGGAGAAAAAGGTGCACTCCTCGTGGTATGCGATGGTATGGGCGGAATGAATGCCGGTGAGGTGGCTTCTGCTATTGCTGTCGCAACCATTAAAGAGTGGTTCGACAAAGAGAAATTGACGAACAAAATTCTGGAATCCTCGACAAGCATCCAGAGTTATATGGTTCATGCTATCCAAGCCGCTGATGCTGCGATAAAGGCCGATGGAAAATCCAATCCGGAACATGAGGGTATGGGTAGTACGATCGTCATGGCTTGGCTGCTCGGCAAGAAAGTATATATCGGTTGGTGCGGAGATAGCCGTGCGTACCGTTTCAATCCAACGACAGGCCTGCAACGACTCTCTCATGATCATTCCTATGTGCAAGAATTGGTTGATGCTGGAAAACTGACGGAGGAACTGGCTTTCGATCATCCGAACAACAACATTATTACTCGTTCATTAGGTGATCCTCGTGGAAAAGCACAACCGGACACAAAAGAATATGACCTTTGTAACGAAGACATTATCTTGCTTTGCAGCGATGGTCTCTGCGGCTGTTTACGTGATAATGAAATAGAAAACGTAATGAAGCAGCATCAGACCTCTATGCAAGAGTGTCGTGATGCATTATGGGATGCAGATGAAGCAGCCGGTTGGCATGATAATGTGACGATTGCCCTTGCACAGGTTATTTCCGGAGGTGCTATTGCAACTAAGGCTTCTGCTGCTCAACCGATCAGCAAATCCAAAGCCGAATTAATCCGCAAGAATCGTCGTCTGAAGGTGATATTGGGTGCTATCGTTGCGCTGGTTGTATTAGCTTGCGCTGGTTTTTGTCTCTACCGTTTCCTCCCCGCGCACGTAGATGATAAGGAAAAGAACAATGTAGATTCTACGCTCGTTGAGCAACCTGCACCTGAAGTAGATAACGCCGTCAAAAACAAGGAAGATGCTCAACAGAAGAAAGCAGAAACGCCAAAAGAAGCTGAAAAGAAGGTTACTCCTAAAGAACAGAAAGAACAGGTTAAGAAAGATGCTCAACCGGATCCGATTCAAGTTAAATTAGCAGAGGTTCAACCGAATAGAGAAGAACCCAAAGTGGAGGTTATCACCGTACCAAAAGATGAAGATAGCCCTGCTAAAGCTGAGGTTGAGGAAAAAGAAGACAAGAAGGAGGCTCCCAAAGCGGCTTCTCAGGAAGAAGAAACCACGCTGGATAACGGAAAACAGATGAAGGTGGTAGAGCAGAAAGCAGACACAAGTGTAACGGTTAAAATTACAGATTAATTTATGCGTTTACAGGAAAACACAACCTTCGCGAATCGATACCAACTGGAACGTCTGCTTGGACGCGGAGGCTTTAGTGAGGTGTGGCTTGCTAAAGACAATTGGACACATCTACGAATTGCTCTGAAAGTGTATGCTCCGGGGCAAGGAATGGATGCGAATGGATTACAGGACTTTTGCGGAGAGTTGGCTAACGTCTTTGATCTTAACCACACTAACCTGCTAAAGCCGACACACGTGGACTCTTGGAATGATATGCCATACCTTATTATGGCTTATTGCTCAAATGGTTCCTTGGCTAGTAAGGTGGGGCAATTATCTGAGACAGAGATCTGGAAACTCATCCATGACGTAGGTGCAGGTTTAGCTTACTTGCACAAAAGAGATGTGGTACACCAAGATATAAGCCCTGATAATATCCTTATTGACGATTTAGGCAATTATTTAATAACAGACTTCGGAATCTCTTCCAGAGCACGAAGCACACTCCGTAAAAGTGTAATACTTGCCAACTCAAATGGAGGTAAAACTGCCTATATGGGACCTGAACGTTTCTCGCGCCAACCGGCTCCGACAAAAGCCAGTGATGTGTGGTCGTTCGGCGCTATGGTATATGAAGTTCTTGAGGGAATTGTTCCGTTTGGAGAAGTAGGCGGCGGCTTGCAAAAAGGCGGCGCAGAAATCCCGTATATCTCTGCCAATGTATCTGATGCACTTAAATTCACAGTGTACAAGATGCTTAGCAAGGAGACTTGGGATCGTCCTACGGCCGAAACACTGGTTGCCTGGTCTCAAAATCCGCAGTCAATAGAAGTCGATAACAGTTTATTGGCGGTGGAGGAATCAGCTTCTGCTCCAAGTAGTCCGGTAGAAGAACCCAAAGCTCCATCTCGCCAGACACAACGCTTCTCTAAGCCTGCTGCAGCCGAAGATGCTGTAAAGAAAGAAGAAAGTAAACAGCAGCCGGCAGCAAAGCCCGCTGGAGGTGCTAATAAAGGGACAAATGGAGACGATGGCTCTAAAATCAAGAAACTTATTCTCATTCTTGTAATAATAGGTACCGCTTTTATAGGGATAGGGACCGTTGTCGGAATTGGCATTCATAACCATAGAGAAGCAGAGAGACGCGAATTGCGAATATTATACGAGAGACACACGGATGCCATTGACGAATTTGATCGATGCCTCAATGCTGCCTCGCTGGATAATATTGAGGCTTTACAACAAGCGTTAGATCAACTACATATTATTAAGGGATTGGAAGATGATAATCGCTTTGCGGATATAGAATATTATTACGAGCTGAGACAATCTCTTCTGGATAAAGCACAAGAGCTCTATGATAAAGCCGATCAACGGTATCAGTTGGCTCCTCCCGGATCTGAAGCAGAGAGGAGAAATATGCAAAAACGTCGTCAGATATTTGAAATAAAACAAAAGATATGAGACCTTATAGACTTGCACTTAGTGTGTGCATTATCAGTTTGATCTCATTCGCTCCTGTATATGCGGATGAAGATTGCGACTTGACGCTTAGAGAAGCGAAAACTGCGTATAATGCAGGCGAGTACTCAAAAGCCAAGAAGTTGTATGACTATGTGGTCAATATTTGCGGAGCATCTTATGGTAACGCTTCCTCATGGTCGCAGAAGTGCCAGGAGGCATTAACTCCTAAGTTATCGGTTAGCAGATCCAATATCTCTGTCGGAGCTTATTCCGGTACTACATCTATTACCGTCACGAGTAACCGGACGTGGAAACTGAACAACACCAGTTCGTCTCTGTTTACGGTAAATAGAAGTGGGGATAACATAACTATTAGTTATTCAGCTAACCCGAATACCTCATCACGTTCTGACTATTTTGATGTTGTTACCACAGATGGCTCAAAGTCAGTACGCGTCTTTGTAAATCAGGACGCAAAAGCAAATACGACACCCTATATAAGCGTCAATAAAACATCTATTTCTGCTTCCGCATCTGGGACTACAGAGTATATTACAGTATCAAGTAATACAACGTGGGATGTTCAGTATGCTTCCGGCACCATGTATTCTGTCACCCGTAATGGGAACACGCTAACCGTAACGATTAACGCAAACACTTCAACCGAAAGCAGAAGTGATTTCTTCAACGTAAAGACCACCGATGGCTCAAAAGTGCAAAAAATCTCATTGAGCCAGTATGGAAAGAGCAGTAGTTCTAGTTCGTCTAGCAGTTCCTCTACGCCTACTCAATATCAAGTTGATCAAATGAGCGCAGAATTTACTTCTGTGTCTATTGATCACAATGTGTACAATGGGGGAGAAACATGTATGAAGATACACTCGCACTTTTCGGTCCGTAACATGAAAGGATTCAAGGGATATGTAATTGTATGGGTATATGATCGTGATGGAAATAACCAGACCAGTTATAAAACAGACGCAAAGTATGAGAAATACATTAACAATAGCCACTCTATCTTATCATGGGAAACAATAACACCCAGATATGATAGTTCAGAGTGGGAGGATTTTGTACTATATCTTCCTAATGCATTAATTTCAAAGGGAGGATATATACAGGTAGAAATCCGAGAGGTTAGTACGGGTAAGTCTCTTGCATGGTCTAACAGAGTTAATTTTACCTATAATAATCAATAATTAAATACTCATACCTATGAAAAAACTTACGCACATTGTTCTGTTGCTTTCATGTTTATTTGTTGCAATACCAACGTTTGCAGACGAGGAATGCGATCAGTCGTTAAAAGAGGCGAAAGCATTATATAATGCAGGCAAGTATACAGAGGCAAAAGAATTATTTGTATATGTCCAGAAAATTTGTAGTCCGACTTATGGCTCTGCAAACACGTGGGTGCAGAAATGTGACCAGGCAATCGCAGATTCTAAACGGAAACAACAATCTTCTGCTACAACTTTGTCCGCAAATAACACTCAAGTGACTGCTACGAGTGGAGGGGCATCCGAATTCATCACCATTACGTCTAATAAGTCCTGGACAATAACTAACACACCCGCTTCATGGTGCCAGGTTTCTAAATCAGGAACTGGTCTAACAGTGACTATAAGTGCGAATGCAGATTCTAACAGTCGCTCTACTTCTATACAAATAGCCACAACGGATAACAAAAAGAATTTGACCATATACGTAGATCAAGCCGCAAATTCGCAAACTACGACGTCAACCCTTTCTCTGGACAAGACATCCATTTCCACCTACTCTTCCGGAACGACTGAGTATATTTCTGTATCATGTAATACGGCATGGGATGTTCAATATGCTTCCGGTACCATGTATTCTGTCACCCGTAGCGGAAACACACTAATTGTAAAGATTAACCCCAATACAACAACGAATAGCAGAAGTGATTATTTCAATGTCAAGACCACTGATGGTAGCCAAATCGTAAAAGTGAATTTGTCTCAAAGTGGAACTACGACGGGAACGTATCGTGTAAACTCTGGTAGTGTTTATCCTGCATTAGACGAATATAATTCCTACCATGGAAAATGGGAGGTTGAATGGTTTAGTGGACGATTAAATTTGTGTACCGGAGTGGAATTTGAAGCAAGTGCATTTGCTTTCAGATATTCACTACTCAAAATTGAGCCCTTAATATTTGGTTGGAGATATGATTTTATAAATGATTACTCCGCAGGATATTACCAACCTGAGGTAAAACTTGTTTTCCCATGGAGCGATGAATGGGCTGCTGAATTTGGTATAGGCCCGTCTGTTAATTTCTCTTCTCGATATGGTACTTCTGCTTGGTTTGTAACAGAAGTGGGCGTCTTATGGCATTGGGGAGAAATTTGCTCATCGGACTTCTTTATGCGATATGATGGCATGTTCGTGTTCGGTGTATCCATTAACTTCAGTACAGGATTTTAACTAAACAAAATATAATACAATGAAACGATTCTTTTTATTCACCGCAATTTTACTCTCATTGAGCAGTTTTGCTCAAACGAAAATGGAACGTGCAGAGCAAGCACTTGATCAAAAAGACTATGCTGCTGTCATACAATACACAACTGACCATCTGAAGGATGCCCCTAAAGACGCTAAGGCTCTTGCAACGAGAGCGTATGCATTTATCGCGCAAAATGACGATCTGGCTGCTCTCGCTGATATTAATGCGGCTATCAAATACTGGGACAAAAAATGCTCGATTCCTTTAGGTAACCTGTATTGTATTCGCGGTTTGATTCACGAAAATCTCGGAGAGGCAAAGTCCGCCCTTAACGATTACAATACGGCTGTTAAGAAGGATAAAAAGAATGCATTTTGTTATGAATGCCGTGCAAAATTCTACTACAAAATAGAGGCTTACGACAAAGCGGAGGCTGATTATCGTAAAGCCTATGAGTTAGACGAAACGGATACAGAAAGCGCAATAGAAATAGCTCGTTGTTTGCTTCAACAAAACAAACTGGAAGAAGCAGCCACCACTCTGGATAAAATAATCAGATACGAGCCTATGAATGCGGAGGCTAAACGTCTGCGTGCAATCATGTATCTATACAATGACGAAAATAAGCCATTCGTTGACCTGTATGTATCCTATCTGTCTTTAGTGGATAACGGAGACCTGGATATGTTGTTGTATGTCGCTTCCAAGGAATATGCGTATGTATTGAAAGCTATCAACGAAAAACTGAAAGCTGCCAATAGTGACAATACACGCTTCTACTGGTTGGGAGTGCGCGTACGAGTATACCAAGTAAAAGAGCAATATACAGACGCTTTGGCAGATTTGCGCGCCATGAAGGCAATGTTGTCCGATACGGTCACAAATACGTTTGTTACGTACCAAACAGCAGAATGTCACTTCGCGTTATATGAATACACTGAAGCCGCTAAGATGTATACCAAACTCATAGAATTGTCATCAACAAGTGCCTATGACAGCTCATTACGATATCGTAGAGGTATGTGCTTTGCAAATTTAGGCCGGCATCAGGAAGCTATTTCCGATTACTCATCGATTATAGAAAATGACATTGATGCAGCTCCTTCTGCCTATTATGGTAGAGGGCTTGTCAAAGAGGCTCTGAAAGACTTCGAGGGCGCATTGGAGGATTATAATAAAGGTTTACTTCTTGAGGATAATAATACGTACCTGCTAATGATGCGAGGCCGTTTGCTCTTGTTGCAGAAACAAGATACGATTCGTGCCAATATGGACTTCAATAAGATCCTTGAAACAGATACTACGCTTGAAAATTCATGCCGCTCGTACGCGCTGATGTATATGGGAAGATATGATGAGGCTATTGAATGGAACAAAATGATATTGGAATCCGACCCAAGTGCGTATAATTACTACGACGCGGCTTGTCTCTATTCACGTATGAACAAGAAACAAGAAGCAATCAAGTATTTTAAGGAATGTCTTGAATTAGGTTATCGTAATTTTGGTCATATAGAGGAAGACTCCGACTTGGACGCGATCCGTGACATGCAAGAATTCAAGGACCTTATGGCTAAATATCGCAAAGAGAAGATTCGGAACTTGTTCGACAAATTACCTACGGAGTAATAGTCTTTTAAATAATTTATCAAGCATTACTCCTATGAACGTCAACTTCCAGCGTCTGCTCTCCATTCTCTGCTTCTCGCTGGTTGTGCTGGCCGCACAGGCAGAGATCAAAGCCGTCACCTACAAAGGCATACGGTATGCCGTTGACACCGAGAACCAAGTGGCAGAGGTCATGCGACAAACCAATGAGATCAAGGGTGATCTGGTCATCCCTGAGACCATCCGCTACAAATCGTCCGGCAAGTACGTAACCTGTACCGTGGTCTCTATTGCGCCCGAGGCGTTCGCCGGATACAATGGTCTGAAGAGTGTCTATATCCCTGCCACCGTGCAATGGATCGGTGACTATGCTTTTGCGTATTGCAAGAAACTGCGTCATGCCCGTTTCGGCAGTTCCCTGGGCGCACGGGCAAGCAAAGAGAACTGGTTCGTCGGTACCAAGAAACTGGAGATCGAATCCGTCCTCATGCCCGGCGAATCCATCAGCTTGTAGTTTTTTCTGCATTAGCCCACCCCACTCATCTGCATCAAAAATCAATAAATCTGCATCAACAGTGCAGATTTTTTTGTGTATGTCAAAATTTTTTAGTACCTTTGCGGCGCAAAATCAAAAGGACGAATATTTAATGCCTTTTGCGCGCAACTTAAAACTAATTCTGATATGATTATTACCACAACACCGACCATCGAAGGTCACAAAATCAAAGAGTACAAAGGTCTGGTATCCGGAGAAGTTATCTTCGGAATGAACTTCCTCAAGGACATCGGCGCATCGCTGCGTGATTTCTTTGGCGGTCGCACCGAGAGTTATGAAAGCGCTATGCTCGAAGGACGCGAGACCGCCCAGAACGAGATGACGGAGCGCGCCCGTGAACTAGGCGCCAATGCTATCGTTGGTGTCAGCTTCGGCTACGAGACACTCGGACAATCCAGCAGCATGATCATGATCTCCATTTCCGGCACCGCCGTAGTGATTGATTAAGATTTGCTTATATCAACAAAAAGCAGTAATTTTGCACTCGATTTTGATCGTGTGCATTTTTTTGTATGCAAAAGTAAACCGAAAACACGGAAATATAGGTATAGTAGAAGCCGGCTTACAGGGGATCCTCCAGCCGATGGAGATCGAAGGCAAAAGCGGCTACCGACTAAGTAATGATGCTACTTTTTGACGAGGATACCTGAGCCCGTTAGTACTGCATACGTCCCCCTATTAGGGGGAGTATGCATACGTACTAAGGGCGTCGAGCGGCATCCTGTCAAACGCCGGATGGCAGCCGGCACAAAAGAAGAAGAGAACCGGCATGCGATGCGGGGCTAACGGACGAAGGAAACCGGACAGAGACGTGACGTACATGTCCGTAATGGTCGCGAAATGGTCGCGGGTTTAACCGCTAAAAGAAAGGTAAAAACCCGCATTCAATGCGGGGGAATAAACAAAGGAAGGAAAAAAATATGAAGGTGGAACTAATTATTCCTATTGATAGCCTAAGAGGTAAGCTACGGGAAGACGGGTTTTACTTCCGGAAGTACAGAGGTCAGCAGATTGTACAGAAATGTCCGAATCGATCGAGACACGTCAAGACGGAGAGCGAGGTCGAGAGGGCGATTTTTCTTATTTCGGCTCTGCCTCAAACGATTTTTTCTATTTTTCTCTTGCATATATCAAAAAAAAGTTGTACCTTTGCAGCCGCAAAGGTTTTGAGTTGGCTTGAACGAATGATACATAGCACAAACATATCAACTCTCGAAGGAGTACTCTTGCAATTTTTTGATTCGATTACAACGAATGATCAAAAAGTTGCTCCAACCCCATATTCGCGGGCTATGACTTCTGTGTTCCGATGTCAAGAAGTTGATGGAGTTATACCTTTTGCCTTGGATGATGACTCAACGGCTAATGTGATTAATCAATTGAAAGAACACATGTCTGAGTCGTGTCCCGAGTTACTTAAATCACTGAACATGCCACTTACATACTTGTTTGATGAACTGATTTGTAACATTCAGCAACATGCGCAAACGGACAGGGGCTACGCGTATCTAAAGTATAATAAGGAAGCCAACGCTATAGAGATTCTTATTGCAGATTATGGTATTACCATCTATGGTAGTTACGTAGCAGCACAGAAACACCTTGATAAGTTAGGAGATAGTGATGCAGAAGCTCTCAACCTCGCACAAAACGGTTATTCGGTAAAGAACCTGCCGGAAACAGAAAACCGAGGTTATGGCATCTCGTCTAATATCAAGATGGTGGTAGATGGTCTACATGGCGAGTTCGCAGCACTTTCCGGCAATGCGCTTATGCTACAGATGGCTACTAATCGCAAGATATTGGCATTACCACCTGAGATAGATTTTAAGGGCACAATGATTATGGTTCGTATTCCAGCACAAGTGCCAGATGGTTTTAACATTTATGATTACATGAGTTGAGTATGAAACAGATTATCAATATACAAGAGCAATATGGCGCGGAATTACACACGCGTCAGATGATGGAGCGTCTAGCCGCTTCTTTGGAGCCAACCAACGAATACTTGTTGGACATGAGTGGTGTGGAACAGATTTCACGATCGGCTGCAGATGAACTCTATAACCTCACGCATAGTGATATGCATGTGGACTTGATCAATCTAGAGCCGTTTGTAGAGAAAATGCTTTCTGCCGTTACCAAAGGCCGTTTTCTGCCTCGCCGCCATTTGGCAGGAGACATGCCAATTATCCATTGTGCCACTATCGGCAGCGTTCAACGCCAACTGATGGCTAAATAACTTACTCCATTAAGAATCGCTCTTCGGGGCGATTTTTCTATTTTTATAGAAAATTATTTGCATATGTCAAAAAAAAGTTGTACCTTTGCAGCCGAAAGTTGCAAAGACATGAACAAACAATATCCGACAGCAAGACGTGTCATTGGCATTGGAGAGACGGTGCTGGATATATTGTTCAAGAACGACCAACCGCAGAAAGCCGTTCCGGGCGGTTCCACCTTCAACAGCATCGTTTCGCTCGGACGAGCGGGAGTGGATTGTGCGATTGTGACCGAGACCGGCAGCGACCACGTCGGTGACCTCATCTGCGCGTTCCTCCAATCGAACGGCGTGTCGGATGCGTTCGTGTGCCGGCACCCCGGTACCAAGTCCCACATCACGCTGGCGTTTCTGGACGATAACAACGATGCGCAGTACACGTTTTACAAAGATCACGCGACCGCGCTCATAGACGAGCAACTACCTGATATTCATGCAGATGGCATTGTACTCTTCGGTTCTTTTTTTGCCATCAACCCGGTGATTCGGCCGGTGGTTGGCAAGCTACTGCGAGAGGCCAAACAAGCCGGCGCATGGTTGTACTACGACATCAATTTTCGCAAGAGTCATGTGCCCGATATCCCCGATGTGCTCGCTAATATCGAAGAGAACATGCGGCTCGCCAGCCTCGTTCGCGGGTCGAAAGAGGACTTTGAATACCTGTACGGCCTGAGCGATGCCGATGCCATCTACGAACGAGTCCAACCGCTCTGCTCAACGTTCATCTTGACCGACGGGGCACGGGAGATCCGGTTCTACGACCATGGCCAAGTGACCACGTACCCTGTACAACGAATCGAGACCGTCAGCACCGTCGGAGCCGGAGATAACTTCAACGCGGGATACATCTACGCCATGTTGCAAGGCATGGACACGCCTGCCGAACGCATCGCCATGGCACAGCGCTGGAGCCAGGATGTCTGCCGCCAACTCGGTAATAACATCAGCGATGAGCTGGTAAAAAACTTGTTACAACCCAAATAATAATGGTCGAAAGGCTAATGGCTAATGGTTATTGGCTAAAGTAAAAAAAGCATCGCTTCGGCGGTGCTTTTTTCTATTTTTATAGAAAATAATTTGCACATGTCAAAAAATTGTTGTACCTTTGCGCCCGATTTTGATTTTTTGAAAAAATAAGGTAACCAACCATTAATGAAAATAACAGTAGATTCAGTTCGTGACATCTTGTACAGAGATGGTCAATTGGTGTGGGACAAGGCTACGCTGCAAGGCATAGCCGATTGTTTTGATTTTCTGTCCCGCTTCTCCAGTGACAAGGTGATCTACGGCATCAACACCGGCTTTGGTCCGATGGCACAATGGCGCGTGGAAGATGCGCACCTGCGTGAATTGCAATATAACATCATTCGCTCCCATGCCACCGGTATGGGTGAACCCTTGGACGATTTTTTTGTACGCGCGGGTATGTTGGCACGCGTAGGCTCGTTCGCACAATGCAAGAGCGGTGTGCACCCCGAACTGGTGGCGCTGCTCACCGAGTTCATCAACCGCGGTATATGCCCGTACATTCCCAAACACGGCAGTGTGGGTGCCAGCGGTGACTTGGTACAACTGGCCCACATGGCGCTGTGCCTCATCGGTGAAGGCAAAGTGCACTATAAGGGCGAATGGCGAAAGGCGAAAGACGTAATGGATGAGTGTGGACTCAAGCCCGTCAGCATTCATATCCGTGAAGGACTGAGTTGCACCAACGGCACCAGCATCATGACCGGCATCAGTGCGGTCAATCAGTTGGATGCCGAGCGCCTGCTCCACCTCGCCACTATAGCGGCCGTATGGATGAACGAGATTGCCGGCAGTTACGACGACCTCATGGCTGCCCCGCTCAACGAGGCACGCCGACACGGAGGACAGATCGCGATCGCCCAACAGATGCGGGCGATGAGCCAAGGCTCCAAACGCTTGCAGAAACGGGAGAACGTTTTGTACAATGGCGAAAGGCTAATGGCCAATGGCGAAAAGGACGGGGTGTTCAAGGACAAGGTGCAGGCGTACTATTCGCTGCGCTGCGCGCCGCAGATCCTCGGCCCGATAGCCGACACGCTGGCCTACAGCCGTATGGTCATCGACGAGGAACTGAATGCAGCCAGTGACAACCCCATCGTGGACCCCGAGACGCAGAACGTCTATCATGGCGGTAACTTCCACGGCGATTATATATCGCTGGAGGCAGATAAGATGAAGATCGCGATGGTGCGCCTGGCGATGGTGAGCGAGCGACAACTCAATTACCTGTGCCACGATCGCATCAACGGCATCCTGCCGCCTTTCCTCAACCTGGGTACGCTGGGACTGAACTACGGCATCCAAGCCTGTCAGTTCACCGCCACCAGCACCACCGCCGAGTGTCAGACGCTCGCCATGCCGAACTATGTGCACTCGATACCGAACAACAACGACAACCAGGACATCGTGTCCATGGGTACGAACAGCGCCGAACTGTGCCGGCAGGTGATTGACAACTGCTACCAGGTGCTGTCCATCCTGTACCTGGCTATGGCGCAAGCGGTCGATTGTCTGCACATCGCCGACCAACTCGCACCCGCCACCAAGGCACAGTACGACGCGATCCGCGCCATCACACCCACCATCGTGGACGACACCCCGTTCTACGAGGACTTGGCTAACATAGAGAAATACTTACGACAAATATGAACTATGCACTTGTGACCGGAGCAAGTCGCGGGATTGGCCGAGCTATCGCTGAACGGCTGGCCCAAGACGGCTACACGGTGATCATTAATTATAAAAGCAATCAAGCTTCAGCTATCAGTTGTCAGCAGGCGATTGAAGCGGCAGGCGGTAAGGCCGAACTGCTGCCGTTTGATGTGACCGACGGGGCTTCGATTGAAGCCGCGCTGAACGCATGGGATGCAGCGCACGAAGGCGAACATATATCCGTGCTGGTGAACAACGCCGGTATCCGTCGTGACGGACTGCTGGTGTTCATGGGCGAGGACGATTGGCACGACGTGATGCACACCACCACGGAGGGCTTCTATTACGTCACACACCACGTGTTAGGCGGTATGCTACGCGCGCGCTCGGGTCGCATCGTCAACATCACCTCCGTCTCCGGCGTGAGCGGTCTGCCCGGACAGGCCAACTACTCCGCTGCCAAAGCGGCCCTGATCGGGGCAACCAAGGCGCTGAGCAAAGAGGTAGCAGCCCGTAAGGTGACGGTCAATGCCGTGGCCCCGGGATTCATTGCCACCGACATGACGGCAGACCTCAATGAGGCTGAGTTAAAGAAAACGATTCCCGCAGGACGCTTCGGACAACCCGAGGAAGTGGCGGCGCTGGTCAGTTTTCTCTGTTCCGACGAGGCGGCATACATCACCGGACAAGTGATTGAGATAGCAGGAGGATTAGGATGAGACGAGTAGTGATCACAGGCATGGGTATCTGGTCGTGCATCGGCCGGAACCAAGAGGAAGTGAGTGCGTCGTTGCGGGCCGGCAAGAGCGGCATCGGCTATGACGAAGCGCGCAAGGAATACGGTTTCCGCAGTCCGTTGACAGGCATGGTGGAGACACCGGACCTGAAAGCGCTATTGCACCGTCGCTTACGCACAGGTATGTCGCAAGAGGCACAATACGCCTACATGGCAGCCCGCGAAGCGTTCGAACAGGCCGCGATAGACGAGCAATACTTGCTTGATCACGAAGTGGGCATTCTGTTCGGCAACGACAGCACCGCCAAGCCGACCGTCGAGATGCACGAGACCATGCTCGAGAAACACGACACCGCGTTGCTCGGCAGCGGACTCATCTTCCAATCGATGAACTCCACGGTGAACATGAACCTCAGCACCATCTTCCACCTGCGCGGCATCAATTTCTCGGTCAGCGCAGCCTGTGCCAGCGGCAGCCATGCCATTGGTCTGGGTGCGATGTTCATTCGTCAGGGCCTGCAAGACACGGTGCTCGTAGGCGGTGCGCAGGAGGTGAACCCCTATGCCATGGCAGCGTTCGACGCGCTGGGCACGTTCTCCTGCCGCGTCAACGACCCTACCCGAGCCAGTCGTCCGTTCGACACCGACCGCGACGGTCTTGTACCGAGTGGCGGTGCAGCTGCTCTGGTGATGGAGGAGTATGACCATGCCATTGCCCGTGGTGCGACCATTCTGGCCGAAGTGTGCGGATACGGCTTCTCCGGCAACGGAGGCGGTATATCCCAACCGAGCAGCGAGGGTTCGTTCATCGCTATGCAACGTGCTTTGGCCGATGCCGGTATGCAACCCGAAGACATCGACTACGTCAACGCACATGCCACCTCCACCAAGCAGGGAGATGAAGAAGAAGCCATCGCACTGACCCGTCTGTTCGGCGGCAAACGCACCTGGATCAGCAGCACCAAGTCCATGACCGGACATGAGTGTTGGATGGCCGGCGCGAGCGAAGCGGTCTATTCGATTCTCATGATGCAGCAGGGATTCGTGGCACCGAACATCAACCTCGAACACGTCGATCCCGCTGCCGAGACCCTGCGCCTCGCCACCACAACCGTGGACACCGAACTGAAGACCGTACTGAGTAACAGCTTCGGTTTCGGAGGAACGAACAGCGCCATTGTGCTGCGCACAATTGGAGATTGAAAATTGGATATTGAAGATTTATGCATTTATTCGATAAACTAAAACAAGCGTTCAGCAAGGAGCCGTACAACGCGCAGCAGGCGCAGGAGATGGCGCACCTCTATTCATGGGGGCCGGTCATCTTTCAAGTCAGCCGACTCATGATTCGCTACGGCATCTTAGAACTGCTCAACGAGCACCGCGACGGACTGACGCAGCACGAGATCGCACAGGCCACAGGTCTGAGCGAGTACGCAGCCAAGTGTCTGTTGGAAGCTTCGCTGACCACGCACATCGTGCTCATTGACCCGCAGACGGACAAGTACCGCCTCGCCAAGACCGGTTGGTTCTTACTGCGCGACGCAATGATCCGTGCGGACATTGATTTCAACCACGATGTCAATTACGAAGGCTGGTTCGTGCTCGACCATGCACTCGAACAAGGCCGTCCGGCGGGACTCAAGCATTTTGGCGATTGGCCCACCATCTACGAAGGACTGAGCAGCCTGCCGCCCGAGGTGCAAAAGAGCTGGTTCGGTTTTGACCACTACTACTCCGATCATTCGTTTGATGAAGCGCTGGAGTTGATAGGCGAAAGGCAAAAGGCGAATGGCGAAAGCTTACAGCTCTTGGACGTAGGCGGAAACACAGGACGATTCGCCATGCGGTGCGTAACCTACAGCGACCGGATGGAAGTGACCATCTGCGACCTGCCGCAACAGATCGGTCTGATGCAGCAAGCAACGGCAGGACAAGCCGGTGCGGAGCGTATTCGCGGTGTGGGAATGAACCTGCTGGACGAGCACAGCACCTTCCCGACCGACCAACGCTACGACGTAATATGGATGTCGCAGTTCCTCGACTGCTTTAGCGAAGAGCAGATCGTATCCATCCTGCGCCGCGCCGCAGCCATACTCGATGCCGACAACCGTATCTTCATCATGGAGACCCTGTGGGATCGGCAGGACTATATACCGGCAGCGATGAGCCTGACCATGACCAGCCTCTATTTCACGGCACTCGCTAACGGCAACAGTAAGATGTACAACACCGATGACATGACCCGGCTCATTCACGAGGCGGGACTCGAGATCGAGACCATTCATGACCGCATCGGAAACGGAGGACACTCGATCATCGTTTGCCGCAAACGCTGATATTGGAGATTTTAAATTGGAAATTGAAGAATTTAACATATATGACAAAACTGGAAATTATTGAAAAAGTAAACCACCTCCTTGTGGAGGAATTTGAGATTGACGCAGATCTGCTTACTCCCGAAGCCAGTCTGGTAAAAGACCTGGAGATTGATTCGTTGGATTTTGTGGATATTGTGATGCTCATTGACCGTGATTTCGGTTTCAAGCCCAAAGCCGAAGAACTGAAGCACGTTAAGACATTGCAGGACTTCTACGACTATATCGAGCAGCACGTATAATGGCACAACAGGCGTGGTCAGGTAAGACAGGAGGAACGCATTGGATGCAGCGCACCCTGGTGGGGCTGATTCGACACACCGATATCCGTGTGGCGTACAGCGCGATGCATCTGTGGCTGATCTGGTATATCCTGATTCGTGCTGAAGCGCGCCATGGTGCGTATGTGTTTCACCGCCGCCGCGGTCGTAACCGACTGCAGGCAGCCGCAGATGTCTATCGCTCGTTCTACCACTTCGGACAAGCTATCATTGACCGCTTTGCCGTCTATGCCGGCGAGCCGTTTGAGGTGACGGTGGAGAACCGCGAACTGTACTACGACCGGGTGCACGATGCGAGAGGCTTCATTATGCTCTTCTCGCATATCGGCAACACCGAGATGGCAGGCTATTTCCTGACCACACCCGACAAACGCTTGCATATCCTGGCCTACGGAGGCGAATCGCCCGTGGTGACGGCGCACCGGCAGGAAGTGCTGTCGCGCAATAACATCGGCATGATCCTGGTGCAACCGAATGACATGAGTCATATCTACCGCATCAACGAAGTGCTGCAGCAGGGCGACATCCTCGCCATGGCAGCTGATCGGCGAATGGGTGACACAACGGTGACCTGTCCCGTAATGGGCGCAGATGCCCCCTTCCCTGCCGGACCATTCCGCATCTGCCGGGCAACGAGACAAACGGTACTGCTGGTGTTTGTACTCAAGCAAGGACCGCGGTCCTATCGGGTGACGGTAGAGGAACTGCAACCGGACAAGACGTTGGAACAACAGTATGCACAACGATTGGAACAGATGGCACTGAGCCATCCTTATGAATGGTTTAATTTATATGACTTCTGGCATTGAGAACTATATCCCGCAACGGCCGCCGTTCGTGTTCATTGACACGGTGCTGACCGTAGATGCCGAGCAGGCGGTGACACAATTCACCATCCCTGCCGATTGTCCGTTGGTGGTCGACGGCGTGCTGCCGCTATCCGGTCTGATGGAGAACGCGGCACAGACCTGCGCCGTACGGGCCGGACAGAGCGCGGGCAACAAGATCGGTTACATCGGTGCCGTTAAGCAACTGGAAGCCAAACGTTTGCCTAAGGTCGGCGAGACACTGACTACCCGCGCGACACTCATTCAGGAAGTGCTGAACATCAGCCTCGTCGAATGCGAGACGCGCATCAACGACGAAGGGATTGCTACCGCCACGCTCAAGTTGGCGATCATTGAATAGACATGGTGTATTGTATCGGACATAGTATCCTCTCACCGCTCGGCATCGGTTCGCAAGCGAACTACGACGCGGTACAAGCAGGACGCAGCGGACTGAAGATTTATTCGGACCGCTTCGCAGACGTGGAACCGTTCTGCGCCTCGCTGTTCGATACCCCGCAGGAGTTCGTACCACTGTGCATCCGGAGCGTGGAGGAAGCGATGGAGAATGTACAAAGTGACAATGTACAATGTACAAAGGACAATGGACAATGGATAAAGGACACTGTCTTCGTTCTCTCTACAACCAAAGGGGATCACTTGGAACTGCTGCGTCCGGCACAAGCGATTGCAGCGCATTTCGGCAACCCCAACCCGCCGATTGTGGTGAGCAATGCCTGCACTTCCGGTGTATGTGCCCAGATAACCGCCATGCGCCTGCTCGAAGCAGGACTATACAAGCATGCCGTGGTGGTCGGATGCGATCTGCAAACGCGGTTCATTGTGAGCGGATTTCAATCGTTCAAGGCCCTGTCGCCGGAACCCTGTACCCCGTTCCAACCCGACCGCAAAGGGCTCAACTTAGGTGAAGCAGCGGCTACGATCATTTATAGCAGTCAGCCTTCAGCAGTCCGTGTTCAGCCTTATTGGACGCTGGAAGCGGGCAGCATCCACAACGATGCGAACCATATCTCGGCTCCCAGCCGGACCGGTGAAGGGGCATACCGCTGTCTGATGGACGTGCTGGAAGGGTGCACCCCCGAACAGATCCGTCTCATTGGCGTACACGGTACAGCTACGCAGTACAACGACGCCATGGAACAGGTGGCCATCGAACGGGCCGGCCTGCAAGACGTGCCCAAGAGCATGCTCAAACCCTATTTCGGTCACACCATGGGTGCAGCCGGCGTGTTGGAGACTATTCTCTGCGCGATGCAGATAAAGGAGTCAGGAGTCAAGAGTCAGGAGTCAAGACTCATTAAGATGCTCTCCGGATTCGGAGGCGTTAATGCAGCGATAAGGCTGAAAACTGAATGCTGAAAACTGAAAGCTACATAGAGATTACACCGCGTTCGGTGATGCTGAACGGACAGGCGATCACGGTGCAGGAGACGGGCGATAAGATGCTGGTCGAACTCTACCGTCGCTATGCCGGTGACTATCCGAAATTCTTTAAGATGGACACCCTCAGCCGCCTCGGTTGGATCGCTGCAGAGATATTGTTGAAGCAGTCAGCTATCAGCAATCAGATTTCAGCAATCATCTTGGCCAATCGCAGTGCGAGCATCAAAAACGACACGGATTACCTTGCCACCATCTCAGATGGTAATTACTACCCCAGCCCGGCTCTGTTCGTTTATACGCTGCCGAACATTGTCACGGGCGAGATTGCGATTCGGCATCAGATACAAGGCGAGACCTCGTTTTATATTCTGGACCATCCGGAACAACTGGAGCCGATCATTCTCTCAACTCTCAACTCTAAACTCTCAACTATTCTCGCCGGCTGGTGCGAGTGCAGCGCAAAAGATGAATTTTATGCAAAAATACAAATATGGAACAATTGATTGAACAACTGAAGAGTCAGATTATTGAGGCGCTCAATTTTGAGGACATGACGCCTGCCGATATCGATACGGATGCCCCGCTGTTTGGTGAGGGCTTGGGATTGGATTCGATTGACGCACTCGAACTGATCATGCTCATGGATCGTGAGTACGGCATCAAACTGGCGGACCCGAAAGCCGGTAAGGCGATCTTCCAGTCCGTCCGCACGATGGCTGAATACATCCAAGCGAATCGCACCAAATGAGAATTGCCATCACGGGCATAGGAGCTATCAGCGCGATCGGCCGTAACTGCGCCGAGACGCTGCAGTCGTTGCTGAACGAACAGTCCGGCATCGGGTCTATGCGTGTGCTCGGCAGTGTGCACAAGGAACTGCCGGTCGGTGAAGTGCCGTTTAGCGATGCCGAACTCAAACAGATGGCCGGTATCGACCTATCCGAACCCATGCCCCGCACCGCTTTACTCGGACTGTTAGCAGCCCGGGAAGCGATGCAGCAAGCAGGATTACAGAACACAGACGGCTGCGCATTCATCAGCGGCACCACTGTAGGTGGTATGGATCTCACGGAGCAGCACCTGCACCACTATGCCCAAGGCCAAGCCTTGGACCATATCCGCCTGCATGAAGCAGATAGCACCACGCGCACGATTGCCTCTCACCTCTCGCCTTTCGCCTTTACGGCCACTCCATCGACTGCCTGTTCGTCGGCACTGAACGCCGTCCTGTTAGGCGCTAACATGCTACGCACCGGACAAGCTAAAGCCGCGGTGGTAGGCGGTGCAGAGAGTTTGAGCAAATTCCACCTCAACGGCTTCAATACACTGATGATTCTCTCCCACGAACCCTGTCGTCCGTTCGATGCTAAGCGCAACGGACTGAACCTTGGCGAAGGAGCAGGATACTTGGTTTTGGAGCGGGAAGAGGATGCGAAGATACGCGGCGCGGTCATTCTCGGGTATATTAGCGGCTACGCGAACACCTGCGATGCCTATCACCAGACCGCCTCTTCGGAGAACGGAGAGGGTGCTTATTTGGCGATGAAGGGCGCGTTGGAGATGGCAGGACTGACACCCGGCGACATCGATTACATCAACGCACATGGCACCGCAACACCCAATAATGACCTAAGCGAATCAGCCGCATTGCGCCGTTTGTTCGGATCGCAGATGCCGGCTGTCAGCAGCACCAAAGCGTTCACCGGGCACACCACCTCCGCCAGCGGAGGATTGGAAGCCGCAATCTGCGTGTTGGCGATGCAGCACGGGTTCATTCCCGCGAACCTGCATTGGTCCGAGACTGCGGAAGGATTAGTGCAACCTGTTCTGCACACCGAGCATAAGCCCCTGCACCATGTGTTGTGCAACGCCTTCGGTTTTGGCGGCAACGAGTCCTCGTTGGTACTGAGCCTGGCAGGGACAGACTTGAGCGAAACCGCCCTCCCCTCCTCGCTCACGCCAATTGCGGCGATTGAAGAGTTGGACGACAGTGCGGTCAGCCAAATGGTCAGCGGAGCGGAAGCACGGCGCATGACCCCGCAGATGCGGCGCATCGTAGCAGCCGCACGCATGGTACTGCAGCAGACGGGTATCACCCCGGATGCGATTCTCTGCGAGACCGAATGGGGATGCATGGCACAGTCGATGCGTTTCCTGCAAGATATGCTGGACAACGATGAGCAACAACTCAAACCGACCCCATTCATCCAATCGACGCATAACACGGTCGCTTCGCTCATTGCGATCCTAACCGGCAACCACGGTTACAACGCCACCTATGCACAGCACCCCTTGTCCCCCTCTGCGGCGATGATGGATATCCGAACGCAGATGGCGCTGGGACAGATCCACAGCGCGCTGGTGCTGCAGTTCGATGAACAAGTGGAATCGTGGGATCAGGTGTTGGCACACGTGGGAGACCAAATGACACCTATTGCGCACGCGTATATATATAAGGTATGAAACTGATTCTACTGGCATTGATTCAGAGCGCGCTGCTATGCGCAGGACAGCTATTCATGAAACTGGCGCTCAAGTCCGTGGACACGGTCACGTGGTCCTGGTCATTCGTGTGGAGCCAAATCACCAACTGGTGGTGGCTGGCGTGCGGCATCAGTTTCACGGCGGCAGGACTGCTGTGGATGTACATCCTTAAGCACTGGTCTTTCTCCCAAGCCTACCCGCTCAGCAGCCTGGCATACGTGTTCGGTATGATCGCCGCCATGGTGGTGTTCAAAGAACAGATTGCCTGGACACAATGGATTGGTATTCTGCTCATTATGGCCGGGTGCTACCTGGTGGTGAATTAAAAATTTAAAATTAAGAAATAATCGTGCCCGTAAGGGCTAAGAATTAAAAATGGTATTTGCACTGATACTATCTGTCATATTATCGCTCGAAGCGGACTTTGTGCAGACCAAGAACGTGGCGATGCTCAACGAACCGCAGGTGTCCACAGGGCATCTGAGTTACCGTGCGCCGGATTATATTCGCTGGGCGTACACTAGCCCGCAGACTCTGGTATGGGAAGTGAACGGCGAGCAGAGCAATGTCAACCCGCAGGTGCAACGGCTGCTGCGTATGATCATGAGCTCCATCTCCGGCGAAGCGAATGACGATGCCAAAATGATGCGCGAAGTCAAAAAAATGTTCCGCGCCATGAACATCACCATGGACGAACAGACCGGTGTCGCGCAACGCGTGGAGATGGTGGAGAAAAACGGCGATACAACGATTATTGAGTTTACCCATGTACTTACAAAATAGGTTCTATCATATCTTGGACGAAAGGCAAGAGGCTAATGGCGAAAGCATGTTCCGCATTCGCTTCGATGCTTCGCACCCTATCTTCACCGGCCATTTTCCCGGTCACCCGATTGTGCCGGGTGCTTGTCTGGTGCAGATCGCCGAAGAACTGACGGCCCGTCTGACCGGTCGCAAGGGTTCGTTCACGCAGCTACGCAACCTCAAGTTCCGCCAGCCAGTCACACCCGATCAGGAACTGACGTTCGCAATACAAGAAAAGGCTTCCTCTTCTTTCAACTTTAATCTTTCAACGTTAAACATACCCTGTGCATCCTTCACAGCGACATATATGTGCCCTGATACCGACGTACAATAACGCCGGTACGATTCTCGATGTGGTTCGTCGCGTGCATCAGCAGATGCGCGATATCATTGTGGTGGCGGATGGTTGTACGGACAACACCGTAGCGTTGCTGGCTACCCTCGATTTTCCCATCACACTCGTCTCCTACCCGGCCAACAAAGGCAAAGGAGCGGCGCTGAGAGCTGGATTTCGCAAGGCGCTGGAGATGGGATTTGATTTTGCGGTGACCATCGATGCGGACGGACAGCATTTTCCGGAAGATATACCGATGCTGCTCCGGGCACATGACGTACATCCCGATGCGTTGATCATCGGCAGCCGGCAGTTCACGGACAAGAACATGTCCGGCAAGAGTAAGTTCGCCAATCGTTTCTCGAACTTCTGGTTCCGCTTGCAGACCACCATCAACCTGCCGGATACCCAAACGGGTTTTCGGCTGTACCCCTTACACCGTCTGTACGGTCTGGGCCTGCTCACAAGCCGCTACGAGGCCGAACTGGAACTGCTGGTGTTTGCGGCGTGGCACAACGTACCACTCGTTCCCGTGCCTGTACGCGTTTATTACCCGCCGCAAGAAGAACGGGTGAGCCATTTTGTGCCTGCACGTGATTTCACGCGTATCTCGATTCTGAACTGTTTCCTGTGCCTCGGTGCCATCTTGTTCGGTTACATCAACATGTACTGGCGTACGGTGCTCAGTTTCTGGTATTTTGGTACGGTGATGCTGCTCATCGTCAATCCCTACACCTGGCTCTTCTTCGCCGTTCACGGTCGCAATGCCGCTTCACGTGCCCGCTATCACCGCTTCGTACAACGCATGGCAGCGCATTTCACGCGTAGGATCCTCGGACTGAGGCTAAAGGTACAAGGTCAAGTGACAGACCAACAAGCGGTAGTCATCTCCAACCACCAGTCGTTCATTGATATTGTTGTCTGCCTCTCGCTGTCCGATAAGATCGTGATGGTCGTCAAGAGTTATGTGTGGGGCAATCCGTTCTTAGGAGTTGTCGCGCGGTACTTGGATTGTATCCCGACCTCGTTCAGCGATGAGCAACGCGACGCGCGTATTCAACGCATCATGGACGAAGGCTACTCGCTCTTCGTGTTCCCCGAAGGTACCCGCACCACGACCGGTGAGATTGGTCGCTTCCACCGCGGAGCGTTCTACTATGCCGATCAGTATCATCTGCCTATTCAGCCGTTGCTGATTGAAGGCATGACGGATTACATGGGCAAACGTCAGTTCGCACTCAAACCGACCGATGTGCGCGTGAGTGTGCTGCCATTGATACCTGCCGATGACTGTTCCTGGGGCACGACCTATAAGACCCGCACCAAATCGCTGGAGCACCATTACGATGCGCTGCTGCATAACTCAAAGACCCGAATCGGCATCATAGGAGCCGGTGTGAGCGGTCTGTTCTGCGGAGCGATGCTGGCACAACGCGGTTACAACGTGACACTCCTCGAGCAGTTGCCTGTATTCGGTGGCGGCTTATACTCGTACGAACGCAACGGAGAGACCTGGGCAACCGGCATGCATATACTGACCGGACTCGAACCCGACGGTGCAGTCACACGCGTACTGGCCTCATTAGGCATCGAAGCGAACGTCGTTCCCACGACGCTGGATCACTCCCCGGCAGACCTCATCGGGCAAGCAGAATGGGCACAGAGCGATAAGGGTGTGTTCCGGTTCGTAGGCGGCAGCCAAGCTTTAGCGAACGATCTGGCGCGCTATATCACCCGCCACGGCGGACGAATTATAACGGGCGAAAGGGCGAAAGGGCTAAAGGCAAAGGGTGAAAAGTTCACGGTGAATGATCAGTGGTCGTTTGATGCGGTCATTAGCACCCTGCATCCCAAACAGTTATTGCAACTCACCGACTTACCTTGGTGCCGCACCATTGCCCGTAAGCGCATCGAACAGACAGTAGAAACGAAGGGATCATTCAAGACCTATATCCGCCTCTCTTCGCAAGCACTGCATTACGACGATATGACACACTATCTGCCTGAGTATCAATTATTGGTAATGACCCCGTGCACCGAACGCCATCAGACCTACGCCCGCACAATAGAAACGGTGATGCCGCTCAATTACAAGGAGTTAGCACCCTGGCATAGCGACCGCAAAAAGGACTATGCCGCCTACGAAGCGTTCAAGAAAAAGAAGGAGCAAGAGGTGATTCGGCTCATTGAGACCATCTATCCCGGCATCTCGCAGCACATAGAGGATGTGTTCAGTTCGACCTCCCTCACCTTCCGGGACGATTTTCTCAGTCCGGAAGGGGCGATGTTCGGTCTGAGCGAGTCCGTCGGTTCGGTGCGTACCCGCGTGCCCGGGCTCTATCTGTCGGGACAGAATATTTTCTTACACGGCCTATGCGGTGTCGTCATGACCGCACAACAAACAATAGAAGCGCTATGCGAAGAATACGAATAATACTCTCTATACTCTTGCTGGTGAGCAGTTCGATATCGGCCAAAGGCTTGCGTCTGTTCACCTACCCCGCGGACAGTGCCACCAACACAGGCATTGCGGTCATCGTGTGCCCGGGTGGCAGTTACTGCTGGCACGACATGGAGCACGAAGGACGCGAAGTGGCGCAGTGGTTGCAATCGAACGGTATCAATGCGTTTGTGCTGCAGTACCGCGTAGCGACCATCAGTGCCTACTGCATCGGCTACCGTGTCATCGGGCTCGGGAACAAGTACCCGAACATGCTGACCGACGTAGAGGACGCGCTGAAGTATGTGTACCAACACGCCGATTCGATGCACATTGACACCACCCGCATCGGCGTAATGGGTTTCTCTGCCGGCGGACACCTGACGATGATGAGTTACACCCACAACCGAACGGCGTACAAACCGTCGTTCCTCTGCCCCGTCTATCCGGTGGTGACCATGCGCGACAAGCAGTACACGCATCATCGCTCCCGCCGTGGTGCGTTAGGCGTCTGGGGACAATTCAACAAGACGATGCGGGACAGCCTGTCGCTCGAGCAACACATCCCGGCCGATTGCCCGCCGGTGTTCCTCGTCAACTGTGTCGATGACCCGATTGTCAAGTACCACAACTCGGAGATGCTCGACTCGGCCCTCACCGCACAACATATTCCGCACCGTTACATCCAGTACCGGACAGGCGGACACGGGTTCGGAGCCTCGGATGAGAAAGGAACAGAAGAATGCAGACAATGGAAAAACGAATGTTTACAATGGATATTGAATTTGAATCAGTAGAACGCATCCGCGCGTATCAGGAAGAACTGTTGCGCAAGCAAGTCACTTATCTGGCGGCACACTCGCCGTATTATCAGCGGCTGTTTACCGAGCAGGGCATTGACCCGGCCTCTATTCGCACAATAGAGGACCTGCAACGTGTGCCGTTCACCGAGAAAGCGGATTTGCAAAAGCACAACGCTGATTTTCTGTGTGTTCCCAAAGAGAACATCATTGATTTCATCACCACATCCGGCACCTTAGGCGAACCGATCTTGTTCGGTTGCACGGAAGCGGACTTGCAACGGCTGGCGTACAACGAACATAAATCGTTTGCATGCGCCGGGTTGAAGAAAGGCGACATCCTGCAACTGATGACCACCATGGACAAACGGTTCATGGCCGGACTGGCGTATTGGATGGGTATTCGTGAATTAGGAGCCGGTATCATTCGTGTCGGCAACGGTATTCCGGAGCTGCAGTTTGATACCATTCAGCGTCTGCACCCGACGGCAATCATGTGCGTGCCTTCGTTCGTTCTCCGGCTCATTGAGTACGCCGAGCAGCACAATATAGACTACCGTCATTCGTCCATTCGCAAGATCATCGGCATTGGTGAAGGCCTGCGCGATCAGCAGTTCAATCTCAACCTGCTCGGCCAACGGATTCATGACAAATGGCCGGAAGTGGAGCTGTACGCCACCTACTCTTCGACTGAGATGTCTGCGACCTTCTCCGAGTGTGAACACGCGTGCGGAGGACATGTGCATCCCGAACTGATCATCGTGGAGATCATCGGAGACGATGACCAACCCGTACAAGACGGTCACCCCGGTGAGATCGTGATCACGACGCTGGGCGTGGAAGGTATGCCGCTACTGCGGTTCCGCACCGGTGACATTGCCGCCAAGGTGGTGGAACCCTGCGCCTGCGGACGAAACAGTTATCGTCTCACCCCGCTCATCGGACGCAAGCATAACATGATCAAACTGAAGGGCACCACCATCTACCCGCCGGCAATCAATGATGTGCTGGACAACACGCCGTTTGTGGGCAATTATGTGGTAGTCGTTCGTCCATCCGATGCCGGCACCGACGAGGTGATTGTGCGTATCAGCCTGCGTGAAGCGATTCAACCCGAAGAGGCCATCAAGCAACTCAAGGACCATTTCCGCAGTCGTCTGCGTGTAGCGCCGAACGTGGAGATCCTGCCGGCAGATGTGATTCAGCAAATCAATTTCCCCGCCAAGAGCCGCAAACCCGTTAAGTTCATTGACGAGCGATGAAACAAACGCTGCTCCGCTTATATGATTGGTTGAGCACCCACCGCCGTTGGCTGTGGATCGGTGTGGTCGCTGTGTTACTGCCGCTGATCGGCTTGGCTGTTTCGCTGCGTTATAACGAAGACATCCTGGATTTTCTGCCGGCTACAGCAGAGGAACGGGCGGCGTTTGAGCGACTGCAACAACAGGAATCGGCCTCGCAACTGGTACTGATCATTGAAGGCAAAGAGGAGCAGCAACGCACCGATGCCTTGTACGAATGCGCCGACCGGCTACCGGAACTGCAAACGGACCCGACGGACCAATTGGAGCAGCTGTATAGTCAGATGCCGTATCTGATACCGGACAGCGTGTATGCGCAGTTCGATTCGCTGTTCACGCCCGAAGCGATCCGGGCCGCCCTGCAACGCGACAAAGCGATCCTGGCTACTCCCGGCGCATCGGTCTTGGCTTCGGCGATTCAATCCGACCCTTTGGGACTGATAGAGCTTTCAGCTTTCAGTAATCAGCTATCAGACCGAACCTACGCGTTCTACGAAACCCCGCATGGCAGTACGGAGACCAAGAACAACGCGGCACTGGTCGATTCGCTCATGGCAATAACGAACGAGGTGGGCGCCATGTATCCGGAACTGAGTATCCGATGGATCGGAGCACCTGTCATCTCGGTCGGCAATGCCCGGCGCATCAAAACAGACACGCTAATCTGCATCGCGCTGTCGTTGGTGCTCATCATCGGACTGTTAGCCTATGCATTCCCGCGCAAACGGGACCTGTGGCTCATTCTGCTCTCCGTCAATTTCGGATGGCTGTTCGGCATGGCGGTGCTGCGTCTGGTCACACCGACCGTGAGTGCCATCGTGTTAGGCATCGGCTCCGTGCTCATTGGTATAGCGGTCAATTATCCGCTGCACTTGCTGGTGCACCAACGTTATACGACCTCTGTTCGGCAGACCCTGGACGAAGTGCTTTCGCCTTTGGTGGTGGGCAACATCACCACCGTGGGTGCGTTCATGGCACTGATCCCGCTGCACTCCACCGCCTTACGTCATGTCGGTATCTTCGCAGCCTCCATGCTCATCGGCACCATCCTTTTCTGTATCTTCGTGCTACCGCACCTCATGTCCGCGGAACCGACTCCGGTGCGGGAGATCAAGGTGAAAGGCAAATGGTTAAAGGCGAAAGGCGAACGGGTGAAGGGATGGCTCATTCTCGGTATCACAGTGCTGTTCGGAGCGTACCTGCTCCTTTCGCCTTTCGCCTATCACCCTTCGCCATTATTCGACTCCAACCTCAGTCATATCAATTACATGACCGAGCAGCAACGTGCTGATATGCAGTCTTTTGCCACCAAGAAAGGTGATGCGGCGCAATGGACACAATACTGGCAGACACACGATGCCCAAGCGGTGATAGCAATGATCGAAGACGAAGCGCAACAGGCCGGTTTTCGCCCCGAAGCGTTCACACCGTTCTATGATCTGTTGACCGAATGGGAACCGTTGCCGGATTTTGAATTGTCGGATTTGGCAGAACGGTTAAGCGATGACTTCGACTACATCGGCTTGTGCTGCAGCCTCATTGTGTTCCTGTTCTTATGGCTCAGTTTCCGCGATATCCGGCTGGCCCTGATTGCGTTCGTACCGATGCTGCTGAGCTGGGTGTGGATCTTTGCGATCATGCAACTGTTCGGGCTGCAATTCAATATCGTCAACATCATCCTGGCCACCTTCATTTTCGGACAAGGCGACGACTACACGATCTTCATCGTAGAGGGATTGCTGTATGAGCACCGAACGGGTAAACCGATTCTGCCGCAGTATCGTCAATCGATCCTGCTGTCGGCATTGATCATGCTGATTGGTATAGGAATTCTGGTCTTTGCCGTACACCCTGCCATGCATTCGCTGGGTACGGTGACGCTGATAGGAATGAGTATCGTGTTACTGATGGCCACGACAATTCCGCCGCTGCTCTTCCACCTCTACACACGCTTCCAACTCCGCAAGAGAGCCAATAACGGCTAAGGACGAAAGGTGAGAGGCTAACGGTTCATTGCGACGATTGAAATAGATGGCATCCAAGCCGGCTTGCTGTGCCCCGATGATATCGGTCGTCATACTATCTCCCACCATGATCACCTCGTTCGCTGCCAAGCCGCATCGGCGCAATGCTTCTTCATAGAACCGGACATCCGGTTTATCGTAACCGATATCCATGGAAATATACGTATCTTCGAAATAGTGCAAGATCCCTGCGTGCTGCAGACGGCTGCGCTGTAAATGACCAAAACTGTTGCTGGCAGCAAACAAACGGTATCCCTTGCGTTGCAAAGCCTCCAATGCCTCTTGTGCTCCGGGCACCAAGGTGTGCGTATTGCCCCATGCAGCACGGAAGGCGTGCTTGAAAACATCGGTCATTTCCTCTGCCCGCTCGTTCGCCAATCCGCTTTTCTCAATGAACTCCGCCGGGTATAGTTCCATTACCTCCGCCACCGTGTGCAAGCCGCGTTTGGCTTCCGAGAACAACCGTCCGCTTATCTCAAAAAACAAGCGGAATAGATCGTCTTCGCTTTGGGTAATTTTTAATTCTTCATTTTTAATTTTTAATTCCCCTATTGCCGCATCAAACGCTTCCCGACAACAAGGAATGTAGTCGAGTAAGGTGTCGTCTATGTCAATAAAGATAGCCTTGTACATTGTCCCTTTGTACATTAAAAAGAGCCACATTTCGTGGCTTTTCTTGTCGGGTAGGCGAGATTCGAACTCACGACCTCCTGCTCCCAAAGCAGGCATTCTAACCGGGCTGAACTACTACCCGTTTGCCCCGCTAACGGGTAGTAAATCGTTCGACCGTAGAGAGATAAGAAATACTACCCGTTTGCCCTCGCAAACGGGTAGTAAATCGACAGAACGAAGTGGCGGAGAACTACTACCGAATGCGAAAAAGCGTGCAAAATTACTACAAATTTTTGAATTATACAAATTTTTTGCAATTATTTTGCATTTTTTTGCAGTTCTTTGTAAAACGCTGCCACTGCTACGATGCCTTTTTCCCACACTTCCAGATCCATCGATTCGTTAGGCGAATGGATCGCGTTCTGCTCCAATCCGAAGCCCATGAGGATGGTTTTGCAACCGAGAATCGCTTCGAAAGCCGCGATGATGGGTATGGAACCGCCACGCCGAGCCGCTAAGGGTCGTTTGCCAAAGGCCAATTCAAAACCCTTCTCGGCAGCCTTGTAGGCCGGTATATCAATCGGGCAGACATAGCCTTGTCCGCCGTGCATCGGGGTGACATGCACACGCACGCCCTTGGGTGCCAGAGCCTGCATATAATCAACGAACGCACGCGAGATTTGCGCATGGTCCTGATTAGCCACCAAACGGCATGACACTTTGGCAAAAGCTTTGGACGGAAGAACAGTTTTGGAGCCCTCTCCGGTGTACCCACCCCATATGCCGCATATGTCGAATGATGGACGACACGAATTGCGCTCCAGCGTGCTGTACCCTACTTCACCGAACACATCGTCCACATCAATCGCTTTGTTGTATTTTTCCTGCGAGAACGGTATCTGAGCAATCATCTCACGCTCGGCTTGAGGGATCGGAAGGACCTCATCGTAGAAGCCCGGAATGGTGATTCGACCGTCCTTATCCACCACTTGTGCCAACATCTCACACAGGGCGTTGACCGGGTTCTTGACAGCCCCTCCGAAATGTCCGGAATGAAGGTCCCGATTCGGGCCGTCCACCTCAATCTGCCAATATGCCAATCCGCGCAGACCGGTGGTGATAGACGGGGTCTCTTTGCCGATCATCGAAGTGTCGGAGACAAGGATGATATCCGCTTGGAGCAGCTCTTTGTGGTCCTCCAGGAACGCTTCCAGCGAAGGCGATCCGATCTCTTCCTCGCCCTCAAAAATGAACTTGACGTTGCACTGCAGTTGTCCTGTTTGCGTCAGATACTCAAAGGCTTTGGCCTGTATCATCGCCTGACCTTTGTCATCATCCGCTCCACGCGCATAGAGACGACCGTCCCGAACGGACGGCTCCCACGGATCGGAATGCCACGCTTCCAAAGGCTCCACCGGCATCACATCGTAATGGGCATAGACCAGAACCGTCGGAACAGGTGACGGGTTACCGGTTACGGAACAGCGGTATTCTCCAAACACAAAGGGATTGCCTTGGGAGGGCATGATCTCTGCCTGTTGGCAGCCTGCCGCCAACAACAGCTCTTTCCACCGCTCGGCACAACGCGTCATATCGGCTTTGTGCTCGGGTTGACAACTGACACTCGGGATGCGAATAAGACTCGCCCACTCTTCCAAAAAGCGCTCTTTATGCGCAGCGATATACGATTGGATATCCATCATCTTTGATACCTTTATGCGGATTAAACATTAAGTTTGCAAAGATACAACAAATTTTGCATATATGCAAACAAATCACAAAAAAATACCCTAAAATTTGTGTATATCAAAAAATTGTTGTACCTTTGCACGCTAAATTGCGGTATTGTGTACGTACGCGAGCGCATACATATGATAGTGGCGGTACTCCTGCTCTGCTCTACGGCAGTGTGGGGGCAAGGGAATTCGTTGAATGGTCCGGTGCATTACCAGGCCAGCGATTCGATGATCATGTTGGGCAACGGAACAGCGTTTCTGCACGGAAACGGCGACCTCAAATATGAGACCATGGAACTCAAATCCGAGTATATCCGCATGAACATGGACAGCAGCCTCATTTATGCGCGCGGGGTGTACGACAGCCTCAACTACGAGTGGAAAGGCAGACCGGTGTTCTCGGAAGGCAAAGAGAGTTATGAGACGAGCGAGATCACCTATAACATCAAGACCCAGAAAGGTTATATACGGCGTGTTGTGACGCAGCAGGGTGAAGGATACATCATCGCTGACCGCACGAAGAAGATGCAAGGCGATGTGATGACCATGGCCGGCGGACAATACACGACCTGCGATGACCATGAGCACCCGCACTTCTATATCAAGTTGACCAAAGCGAAAGTGAAACCGGGCGAGTATATCGCTTCCGGTCCGGCCTACCTGGTGGTGGGTGACGTACCCCTACCCTTGGCCGTGCCCTTCGGTTTCTTCCCGTTCACCAACAGTTACTCCAGCGGACTGCTGATGCCTACGTTCGGTGACGACTACAGCCGCGGTCTGTACTTGCAGAACTTAGGATACTACTTCGCCATCTGCGATTACATGGACCTGCAGGTCACGGGAGATATCTATTCCCGCGGTACATGGGCCATTCGGGCGCAATCGAAATATATCTGGCGGTACCATTTCTCGGGTAGTTTGAACATCAATTACCGAAATGACGTGACGGGTGAGCGGGGCTTGCCGGACTACAAAGCGATTCGTAACTTCAGTGTCCAATGGACGCATACCCAAGATCCCAAGTTCAATCCTTACTGCACCTTCTCCGCGAGTGTCAACTTCTCCACAAGCGGTTACGACCGGAGTAACATCAACAGTTACTACAACGCCGAAGCCTATTCGCAGAACACGAAGAGCAGTACGGTCAACTACACGCAGCGATTCCCGGACAGCCCGTGGAGTCTGAGCATGAGTGCGACCCTGACTCAACGAACGAGCGACTCCACCATCTCGCTTACCGCACCGGAGTTGTCCGTATCCATGGCCAGCGTCTATCCGTTCAAAGAAATGCGGAGCTCGATTCTCAAGAAGAAAGGCAAAGTGCCCGGAAAAGAAAAATGGTACGAGAAGATCAACATGCGCTATACGATGAACGGTAGGATTGCCGTGAACAGCATCAAGGAAAAGGATTTTTTGCATTCCAATTTCTTGCGCGATTGGCAGACCGGTATCAAACACAACGTACCGATCAACGCCAACTTCACGCTGTTCAAGTACCTCAACGTCACCCCGTCCATTAACATGACGGACCGTATGTACTTCACCCGCGTGGACCGTTACTGGGACGATGAAGCGCAGGCGTTGGCAATGGACACCACCAACGGATTCTACAACGTGTTCGACTTCAACGTCGGCGTGAGCATGAGCACCAAGTTGTACGGATTCTACACGCCAATCAAGAAACTGTTCCCCAACAGCAAGGTGGAGAAGTTCCGTCATGTGTTCACACCGTCCATCAGTTTCAGTTACCACCCTGACTTTGAGAAAGAGGGCTGGGGCTACTGGGGCAGTTACGACCAGCCGATCTACACCAACGAGAAAGATCCGGAGACCGGGCGCAAGATCCAGAAAGTGGATGAAGCGGGCAATCCGGTGTTCCAACACCAGGTCTATTCGCGCTACCCGACCGGCATATATGGCAACGCGATGCGAGGACTGGCAGCCACTCTCAATTTCGGTGTGGACAACAACCTCGAGATGAAAGTGGTGAACAAGGAGGACACAACCGGCAAGAACCCGTACAAGGTGATCAGCCTGATTGATAAGTTTGCGGTTACCGGCGGTTACAACTTTGCTGCCGATAGTATGAACTGGAGCAATTTCAACGTCAATATCCGTCTCAAGTTCCCTAAGTTGAACAACTACACGCTCAACTTCACCACCACGCTGGATCCGTATATGTACGAACTGAACGCGGCAGGCAACCCCGTTCGCACCAATAAACAGTATTGGCACCACGGACGTTTCCCGCACTGGAGCGGTTTCCGATGGAATTTTAGTTATACATTTAATAATCAAACTATTAAGAAATGGAAGGACGCAGCCGCCAAACGAAGAGGCGAACGGGTCGACACCAACAGCGCCAAAGAGACAGGGGGCGATGGTGAACCCATTACGCCTGTCGAACACAACGATGACGGAACAGTGAGCGGCGGTAAGATAAGCGGCAGCAAGACAACGGAAGTGGATGACGGATACGTCAAAACGGATATTCAATGGAGTCTGTCCATCAACTACTCGCTGTCCTACGCCAACGGTAGCACGTTCAATTACGACAAGATGCAGTACGACATGAAATGGCTCAACTCGCTCTCGCTCAACGGAAACATCGGTTTGGGTAAGGGATGGAAAGTGAGTGCGAACATGACGTATAACTTCGACTACAAGAAAGTGACCTCCTGCACGTTCAACATCAGCCGCGACCTGCACTGTTGGAACATGACGGCCAGCATCAACCCGATCGGACAGTTCAAGAGTTACACGTTCCACATCGGTGTGAACGCATCCATCCTGAGCGACCTGAAGTACGACAAGAGCAGTACACAATCCACCAACGGCAAAGTGAACTGGTGGTAATGGATATAGGAATTCAAATTGTTAGTGTTATGATAGTAGAAAATCAAAAAGTAGTATCGGCAACGTACGAACTGTACATTGCAGACGAGAACGGAAAAGAGCAGTTAATGGAAAAGGCAACGGAAGAGGCCCCGTTAACCTGGTGTCAAGGTGAAGGAATGATGCTTCCTGCCTTCGAAGCACAAATGGCCGGCAAGACCGTCGGCGACAAGATCGATTTTGTGCTGAGCCCTGAAGAGGCCTACGGCGAGTATATCCCGGAAGGATTGAAGGACCTGCCCAAAAGCATGTTCTTCAACGGGGACGGTGAGTTCGACGAGGAGCGCGTCTATGTCGGTGCCATTGTGCCGATGAACACCGTGGACGGGCAGATCGTTCGTGCCCAGGTATGCGAGATCACCAACGAGCATGTAACGATTGATCTCAACCACCCCTACGCCGGTGAGGACCTGCATTTCCACGTACAGATCCTGGCTATCCGCGATGTGACGGAAGGCGAGCTCAAAGCCATCCGCAACCCGCACCACTGCGGCAAATGCCACGGCAACTGCGGAGATTGCGACAGCGGATGCGGTAAAGGCTGCGGCAACTGCGAAAATTAAATCGTACATCGTAAATCGTTAAATCGTAAATAATTATGGCGAATATTGTGGCTATAGTGGGTCGTCCTAATGTTGGGAAATCGACCCTGTTTAACCGCCTTACGGGAACCCGTCGGGCGATCGTAATGAACACAGCCGGCACCACGCGTGACCGTCAGTACGGCAAAGCCGAATGGTGCGGCCGTGAGTTCTCGGTGATTGACACCGGAGGATGGGTAGTGAACAGCGACGACACGTTCGAGTCCGAGATCAACCGTCAGGTGGATCTGGCCATCCGCGAAGCGGATGTCGTACTGCTGGTAGTGGATGTGAACCAAGGTGTGACAGAGTTCGACACCGAAGTGGCACACCTGCTTCGTCAGGCCAAGAAACCGACCATCCTGTGCGTGAACAAAGTGGATACATTCGAAAACCAATACGGTGCAGCGGAGTTCTATAAGCTCGGTCTGGGCGAACCCTTTGTCGTATCGGCAGAGAACGGTCTGGGCACCGGTGACCTGTTGGACGAAGTGGTAGGCCGTTTCCGCAAAGAGGACGACAGCGACGAGGAGTTGGAAGAACTGCCCCGTTTTGCCATTGTCGGCCGTCCGAACGCCGGCAAGTCGTCTATCCTCAATGCCTTCATCGGCGAGGAGCGCACCATCGTGACCGACATACCGGGCACCACGCGTGACTCCATCTACACCCGCTACAACAAGTTCGGCAAGGATTTCTACCTCGTCGACACGGCCGGTATCCGTAAAAAATCCAAAGTGACGGAGGACCAGGAGTACTACTCGGTCGTTCGCTCCATTCGAGCGATTGAGAACAGCGACGTATGTATCCTCATGATTGACGCAACCCGCGGCATCGAGGCACAGGACCTCAATATCTACTCGCTGATTCAGAAAAACAAGAAGGGTCTGGTGGTGTGCATCAACAAGTGGGATCTTGTCGAAAGCAAAACGAATGCGGATATTAAAGCGTACGAATCTGCTATTCGCGAACGAATCGCGCCCTTTACAGATTTCCCGATCATCTTCACCAGTGCGCTCACCAAACAGCGAATTTTCAAGGTGGTCGAGACGGCAATTCATGTATATGAGAACAAGAACAAGAAAGTGCCGACCGCACAGTTGAACGAGAAGTTCCTGCCGCTGATCGAGAACTACCCGCCCCCCGCATGGAAAGGCAAGTATATCAAAATCAAATACTGTACCCAGTTGCCGAACACGCAGATACCGACCTTCGTGTTCTTCGCCAATCTGCCGCAGTACGTCAAAGAACCGTATCGCCGCTTCCTGGAGAACAAACTGCGTGAGTGGTGGGACTTCACCGGTACACCGGTGCAGTTATTTATCAGAGCTAAATAAAGGCATAAGGCGAAGGGCGAAAGGCGAAAGTTTAAGAAAAAGAGCACTTTTTGCATTTTTATTTGCATATATGCAAAAAAAATCGTAACTTTGCACGCTTTTTATGGTGTTATGAAGATCATAGGCTATCTATATCGTGACGGAAAACCGGAAATGGTGCTTAAAGGCGACAGCTGTTTGCTCAACGGTCGTAAGCCTATGTTCCTACCCGATTGGACGACCGAGTTAGGGGTAACGGATTGCATCATCCTGCGCGTGAGCCGCTTGGGCAAAGAGATCAGCCCTAAGTTCGCGGATCGTTACTACGATGCGGTGGCACCCGGTGCGGATTTCATTGCGATGGATATCGCCCGTGAAGCCCAAGCCAAGGGTTTACCCTGGACACGCGCCCTGGCGTTTGACTACTCCTTAGCCATTGGAGAATGGATAGACAAAGGACAATGGACAATGGACAATTTGGTCCTGACTCCTCAAGAGGCAATTGCCGAGGCAAGCAAAGTGATGACGATTCGGCAAGGGGACCTGATTTATATTCAGGCCAAGCGCGCGCCACGACCGGTGCAAAAAGAAGAAGTCATTCGCGTTGAGATAGGCGGAGAAGAGAAACTATACTGCAAGATCAAATGAAGAAACGGATTACATACATACTACTCCTGTTAGCAATAAGCCTGCCGATGATGGCGGGAATTCATTCGTACACCAACCAATCGGTGCTCAGTGACGGGCATTGGATTAAGATACGCGTGAGCGAGTCGGGTGTGTGCCGTATGAGTTTCAGCGAGTTACGCAGTGCCGGTATCAATCCGCAGCAGCTCCGTGTGTTCGGCTACGGCGGCGCACAGTTGACGCAGAACTTCAAACAACCTAAGATAGATGATCTGCCCCAGGTGCCGGTTTACGTAGGAGACGAGTATGTGTTGTTCTGGGTGCAGGGTCCGATCAGTTGGACCTACGACGGCAGCCGTTTTGCGCACACCCGTAATACCTATTCGAATTACGGCTACTATTTCCTAACGGACGACCAAGGCACGCTGTTGGCACCTGTTGCCGGAACTGCCGTAAGCGGCACTCCGACGGACATAACAACTTATCCGTACTATCAGGTGCATAATGTGGACTCGCTCAACCTCATTGACCGCACCGGTGTTTCCGGTGGCGGCCGCACGTTCTACGGCGAGCAGTTCAATGCCAATCAGACACGTACATTCCGCTTCCCTACTCCGACAGCACTGACCGGAGGGAGTTCAACGGCCTATATCACCGTGGCAGCTTTTGCTCCTGCGGTATCCTATTTCTACGGCAAACTCAACGAGGGCGAGAGGAAGAGTGTGTATATTCGCGCCAATCCCGATCATTATACCTTCGGTAACACCGGCGCATTCTCTGTCAGCAGTACTTCGTCTGCAGGCAGCCAGCAAGTTGAGTTGATGCTGCAGTGCAGCAGCAGTGCCGCCTTGGGATGGCTCAATTATATTGAGCTCACCACGCCGAGCGAGTTGCGCATGACGGGCAGTTGGATGCCGGTTCGTACGAATCGTAATTACAAGAGTGCCACACCGGTTCGGTTCCATATGCAGAACGCCAAGGCGACTACCCAAGTGTGGGACGTCACCTCGTTGGGTGCCATCAGCGGCATGCCGACACAGTTCAGCAACGGTGAGTTGACATGGGTCGGCTCGCAAGCGGACGGTGTGCATGAGTACGTAGTAGTAGACCCGGAGGGCAGTTCGTTCGTATCCGCCGAAGTGATGGGCGAGGTGGCGCATCAGAACCTGCACGCGCTGAGTGATATTGATTATATCATCATCTGTCCGGAAGGATACGAAGAGGTGGCACGGGACCTGGCTCGGGCACACGAAGCCAAAGAGGCAATCACCTGGGCGGTTGTGACGGATCAGCAGGTGTACAACGAGTTCTCGTCCGGTACGCCTGATGCGACTGCTTACCGCTGGCTGATGAAGATGCTGTACGACCGGGCCAATGCCGGTATCGGTCAGAAACCGCGCTGGCTGCTGCTGATGGGACACGGATCGTTTGACAACCGCAAGCTGCTGGTCAACTCCGGTGATGCGTTGCTGCTCACCTACCAGGCCAATAACTCGGAGAACGAAGTGAACGCGTACGCGACCGATGACTACTTCGGGTTCTTGGATGATAACGAGGGTGAGACGGATACGCAGGGACGCATGGACATCGGTGTGGGCCGTCTGCCGGTCACCAGCGTAGCGGAAGCACGCAGCACCGTGGACAAACTGATTCAGTATATCCGCAACGAATACACCGGACGTTGGAAGAACCAGATCGTGTTCCTTGCCGATGACGGCGAACACGGCACACATACCGAGACGGCAGAAGGCAGTGCCGAGCGGTTGCGGGTCAGCAACCCGGATTTTGTGGTCAATAAGATCTATCTGGACGCTTATCCGCAAGAGGTGAACGCCAGTGGAGAGAGTTATCCGCTGGCCAAGAACCGTGTGCAGAACCTGCTCAAGAGCGGTGCGCTGTTCTTCGACTACTCCGGTCACGGTGGTTATAACGCCATTACCAACGAATCAATATTGAACCTCAAAGACATAGAGAGCATGACCAATCGCCATCAGGCGTTCTGGCTGTTCGCGACCTGTAACTTCGCACAATGCGACGGAGGCAAGCGTTCGGCAGCCGAGGCGGCGGTGCTCAATCCGAACGGCGGTGCCATCGGAATCTTGGCAGCTACACGTACGGTGTATGCGTCGCCCAACACGGAACTCAACCGCCGCGTATGCGATCAGTTGTTCGCACACACGGATGCTTTCCATTACGAAGCTACGCTGGGTGAAGCGGTCGCAACCGGTAAGAACAACCTGGGCTCCGATGCCAACAAGATGGCGTACGTACTGCTGGGCGACCCGGCTATGCGACTCAATTACCCGACCGACTATCAGGTGCAGACCTTGACCAAAGTGGACACGCTCAATGCGCTGAGCGTACAACATGTAGAGGGACGTATCATCGACGAGGACAGTCTGCTCGTGAGTGATTTCAACGGCAAGATGGACATCACCATCTACGATAAGATGCAAGTCATCACCACGCGTGACAACGACGACCAATCGGACGAAGCCAAGTACTTGCAGTACAACGACTACCCGAGCACCATCTTCTCCGGAGCAACGGAGGTGAAGAACGGTCTGTTCAATTACACGTTCATGGTGCCCAAGGATATCCGGTACAACTACGGCAACGGACGCATCGTCTATTATGCCGTTACGACCGACAGCCTGGAGGTGGCGGAAGCGGTAGGACACTTTGAGGACTTTACGATTGGTGGCACAGGCTCTATTCTGATTGCCGACACGACCGGTCCGCAGATGACCATCTACCTGAACACACCGGCTTTCCGGGACGGCGACCGCACCTACTCTACGCCGCGGTTCTTTGCCGAGTTGCAAGACGAGCACGGTATCAACACCGCCGGAGCGGGTATCGGACATGACCTGATGCTGGTGGTGGATAACGATCCGAAACAGATCTACTCGCTCAACGAGTATTTCACCGCGGCGAACAACAGTTACCAATCCGGACAAGTCAGTTACCTCATGGAAGCACTGCCGGACGGTCCGCACAGCCTGACCTTCCGTGCATGGGACTTGCTCAACAACAGCACGACTCGAAGTCTGAACTTCGTAGTAGAAGCAGGCCTCGACCCGTCTATCTACTCCGTCACAACCTATCCGAACCCGGTGCAGGCAAGCGGAGTGATGAACCTCATTGTGAACTACGACCAGCCGGATGAATTGATACAGACCGAGTTATACCTGTTCAACATCAACGGCCAGATGGTCTATAGCCATACGCAAGACAATCCGGATCAGGTGTCTATCAACCTGGCGCAGCTGGGACTCCAGCCCGGAGTATATGTATATAACGTACGAATCAAATCCGCGTCCAGCAAATACAGCCAGACGTCGGGCAAAATAATAGTAACGAAATAGCCTATGAAACATATCGCTGAGTAAAGTTGAAAGTTGAAAGATTAAAGTTGAAAGTTGAAAATCAAATAAAAAACAACAAAATATCAAATGAAAAAAATTCTTATTTCTCTCACAGCTGTGCTGTGTGCTGCTACGATGAGTGCACAGACGGTAGATGACACGATGAACCCGCTGATTACTTCCATGCCGTCGCTCTCGATTGCGCCGGACGCACGTGCTGCCGGTATGGGTGATATCGGTGTGGCAACGGAAGCAGATTTTAACTCGCAGTACTGGAACCCGGCTAAGTACGCGTATATGTACTCCAAGGGCGGTATCACAGCCAACTACACGCCGTGGTTGCGTAAGTTGGTCAGCGACATTGATCTGGCTTACCTCGCCGGTTTCTATAACTTCGGCGACCTGGGTGGCGGTATCGGTGCCAGCTTCACTTACTTCTCGATGGGTGATGTAGCGCTGACCGATGGCCAAGGTAACACGATCCAGAACGTACGTCCGAACGAATGGGCGCTGGATGTGAGCTATTTCCGTAAGTTACACGAGTACGTGTCGATGTCTGTTGCCGTTCGTTTCCTCTATTCGGACCTGAACAACGGTGTGAACAGCAGCGCTACCGGTGGTACGGAGATGCATGCCGCATGGACGATGGCTGCTGACATTGCGCTGTACTATCGTCAGCCGATTGATCTGCCGATGGGCGAGAGCCATTTTGCGTTAGGTTTCAGCCTGAAGAACCTCGGTGGTAAGATGACCTACGACCAAGTGACGAGCAACTTCATTCCGGCCAGCATGAACATCGGTGCCAGCTACGAGCTGCCGTGCGACAAGTACAACTTCCTGACTTTCAACCTGGAGGCCAACAAACTGTTGGTTCCGAGCCGTATGTCTAAGTTCGCTCCGGACCAGACGACCGGCAAGTACACGCAGGACGAATACTCGGCACTCAACCCGGCTAAGGGTTGGTTCCAATCCTTCGGTGATGCCCCGGGCGGTATCAAAGAGGAGTTCAACGAGGTTCGCTGGGGTGCAGGTCTTGAGTACAGCTACAACAAGCAGTTCTTCGCTCGCGCCGGTTACAGCTACGAGAACTACTACAAGGGTAACCGTAACTACCTCACCTTCGGTGCCGGTTTCCACCTGTCTATCGTAAGCTTGGATGTTGCGTACTGTGTGGGTCTCGCAGCATCTAACCCGCTCGATCAGACCATGCGTTTCACGCTGGGCTTCGACCTCGCAGGTATCCAGGATCTGGTTAACAACAAAAAATAATAATTCCATGCGCATAGGCTTTGGATATGATGTACATCAGTTCGCCCCTGACCGCAAATTGTGGTTAGGGGGAATTGAGGTACCCTGTGATCGCGGACTGCTCGGACACTCGGATGCCGACGTAGTGATTCATGCGTTGTGCGACGCCCTGCTCGGTGCGGCTGCTATGCGCGATATCGGCTACCATTTCCCGGACACGAAAGGCAATGAGTACGAGGGTATCGACTCCAAGATCCTGCTTCGCCGTGTGATGGCAATGCTGCGTGAAGCCGGGTATGAACTCGGTAACTGCGACATCACTATCTGTGCGCAGGCCCCGAAACTGAACCCGCATATTGATCAGATGCAGGCATGCTTGGCGCAAGTGATGGGCGTGGAGCCAAACCAAGTGAGCCTCAAAGCCACGACCACAGAGCATCTGGGTTTTGTGGGACGTGAAGAAGGAATCGCTGCTTATGCAGTTGCGTTAATTAATTGAAAACCAAACGGAAATGAAAAGATACGCAGTTCGTAGCCTGTTGCTTCTTGCACTCCTGTGCGCCGGAATCAGCGCATGGGCGTACGATGATGTCGCCAAGCGCGTCATCTACAACACCTACCAATTGAAGGGGGAAGCAGACGTGCAGATTGAGGAGAACGGTTACACGCGTATCATTCTTCCGGACAGCGTGACGCTGGAGGTGTTCAAAGGCGATTCGATTGTCGTCGTGATGACGGCTTGTGCGCCGCAGTGTTCTTCCTGCGCGCGCGTGTTTAATAAGGAGTGGAAAGAAGTACGCACACTTACCCCACCCTTTGTTTCTATTTTTCCCTTAGCCACCATCGACCCCAAAACAGGAGTCGTTGTCTGGACAGACAATGACAATTGGGAGTATTAAAGGCGAATGGTGAAAGGCTAAAGGCTAACGTTTACCCTTTGATGAATTGATAGAGTTCTTCGGCGATGCGCTCGTCGGATTGTTCGTCGCATAGATCGACATCGAGCACATGGTTCGCTTTCGCGTAGAACGGTTCGCGTGCCTCGAGTTGCGGCGCAATGAACGCCAGCAGTTCTTCTTCCGTTCGGCCCTGCAGAACAGGACGCTCGCTGAGGTCGGTCAGACTGAGCCGTTTGGCCAGGTGCTCCGGTTTCCAGCGGATATAAATACTGGTGCCTAACTCACGCAGACACTCCATGTTATCTTCATAGCACGGGTATCCGCCACCCGTGGCATAGATCACGTTCTCATACGGAACCTGGTCTGCCAGGTCCTCCAGCACATATTTCTCCTTGATGCGAAAATCCTCTATTCCGAACTGCCGGATATACTCCGCCGTGGTGTATCCGTGGATATGAGCAAACGCTTCGTCCAGATCGACGAAGTGCCAGCCGAGTTTGTCGGCCAACAAACGTCCGGCAGTCGTCTTACCTGCCCCCATGTATCCTACTAAATAGATTGGAAATTGCATATAGTTTCATCTGTTTGAGCATCGCTGCCACACCGTTGCTACGCGTGGGACTGAGGTGCTCACGTAATCCGATACGGTCAATGAAATAGAGGTCGGCTTTGACGATCTCTTGCGGGGTGTGTCCGCTGAGCACGTGCAGCAGCAGTGCCACGATTCCCTTGACCAGCAGCGCGTCCGAATCGCCGTTGTACACCAGCTTATCTCCCTCCATCTTCGCCGTGAACCACACGGTCGATTGACATCCGTCTATCTTGTTGCGGTCATTCTTATCGGCTTCGGGCATCGGGTGTTTCTTGAGTTCGTTGGCGTACTCGACGATCAGTTGGTAACGCTCCATCCAATCGTCAAACGCCTCAAACTCCTCTATGATCTCATCTTGTATCTCGTTGATGGTCATTTACGCATCTCCTTCTTTGATAGCTCCGTCTGCGAACACCCATTTCTTGCCGGGGTATAATTCCGGCCAGAGGCGGTTGTGCGTTGAGATGAGCACGGTAATACCGGCTTGGCTGATTGAATACAGCAGTTCGATGATCTCTTGTCCGGTCTCGGCGTCGAGGTTACCGGTGGGTTCGTCTGCCAGAATGATCTCCGGCGAATTGAGCAAAGCGCGCGCAATCACGACACGCTGCTGCTCCCCACCCGACAGTTCGTACGGTTTCTTATACGCCTTGGTCTCCATGCCTACCTGCTCCAGCACTTCGCGCACATGTTCCCGCATCAGTTTGCGGTCTTTCCAGCCCGTAGCGCGGAGCACGAACAGCAGATTGTCCTCCACCGAACGGTCGGTGAGCAGTTTGTAGTCCTGGAATATGATACCCAGCCTACGGCGCAGGTACGGCAGTTTGCGGCGGCGGATAGAGGTCATGTCGAAATCCAGCACGCGCGCTTCACCTTCTGCGATCGGCAGCGCACCGTAGAACGTTTTCATCAGAGACGACTTACCGCTTCCTACTTTGCCGAGCATGTAGATCATCTCACCGGAACTGACCGTCAGATTGACATCGTGCAACACGATCTGGTCGGCTTGATGAACCGCTACATTCTTATATTCAATCAGTTGTGCCATTAGTCTTCCTCTTGGTTGATTTTGTCGTTGATGTCCGCAAGCTGTTTCTTGAGTTCATCAATCTTACGCTGCATGTCGTCCACCAGTTTATTGGCGTTCTTGGACTTTCCGGTGAAGAAGAGGATGTTGTTCTCCGCCGTTTTGATCTCCTGCTGCAGCCGTTCGCGCATACGTCTCAGGCCCTCTGCACCCTGATGAGCAGCGGCTCTGGCAGCCTTGGCTGCGCGCTCACCTCTTGCTTTGATGCGCTCGTCTTTCATCGCCTCACGTTTGGCGTTGAAGAACGCGTCGCAGGTCTCGGAGAACTGTTTCCACAGGTCATCGGAGTACTTACGTGCCACCATGCCGACGGTTTTCCACTCGGCTTGGAGTGCCTGCATCTTCTGCGTTGTCTCGTCCCACAGTTCGCGTGTCATCTCACCGTTCTCCACTTTCGCTTTCTGTTCCTCTACCAGCACTTTGGCTTGGTCGAGCAGCGAACGTTTATGCTTGAGGTTCTGGGTGAAAGCGTCACGTATCTCTTTGAAGAACTCGGTCTTGGCGTGGAAGAAACGATCACACTCGGCGCGGTACTCGTCGTAGATGGATTGGTTGTATTTCTTGGGAGCAAAACCGATCTTGCGCCAATCGTTCTGCAGTTGTTGCACTTTGGCAGTGGCCTCGTCCCATTTCTTGGCATTCCACGGCTCGCCGTTGACGATAGGCTCGTTGACGGCCTTGAGCTGGTCGATGATCGCACGTTTGGCATCCAGATTAGCCTGCTCTTTGGCGTGCAGTTCATCGAAGTACGCCTGATGCTTCTTGTTGATGATGGTCGAAGCCGTTTTGAAACGGTTCCACAGGTCCTCACGCAGTTCACGTGCCACCGGTCCTATCTCCGCCCACTCGTCGTGCAACTGCTGCAGCGCACGCGATGCTTCAACGATGTTCTCGTTGCTCTGCAGACGCTCTGCCGCTTCACACAGCAGCGTCTTGAGCTCCAGGTTCTTCTTGAAATCCAAGTCACGAAGTTCAATATTGATCTTGACGAGGTCGTAGAACTGCTCCTGGTACTGCTGATACGCTTTGCGTATCTCCTGCGTGTGAGTAGCGGGCACCGGACCAATCGTTTTCCACGTTGCCTGCAACTCGCGCATACGCTGCAGATTAGCCATCACACCATCTGCATCAGCACCCTCCGCCAACTTGTGCATCTCGTCCAAGATCGCCTGCTTGCGTGCCAGGTTCTCTGCCTGCTCTTTGGCTTGAGCAGCTGCCACCTCCGCACGTTTAGCCTTGTACTGCGCAAGCAGTTCTTTGAACTGCTCCTCTATCGGATCGGTTGCCGGAGCTTCTTCCGGTTCTTCACTCTCCACCGGCTCTGCATTCTCTTCGTTCACCGTGTAGAACTGGGTCTTGAGGTGATCTACTTGGTCTTTGATAGCCGTTACATCCTGCTCGAGCAACGCTTTGAGCTCGTCGATAATCTCTTTTCTTGTGTTTGCCATACGTATTTAAATACAAAATCGGCTACAAAGGTACAACAAAAAAATGACATACGCAAGATTTTAATAATTTTTTTTCTTCTTTTCTCTTTTGCCTTGTCTTGAGGCTCGGACTTAGGCAGATTTGAAGCTTAGCTTATTTGGACTTCTACCTCCGGTGGTTTCCCTCGCCATTAACCATTAGCCCATTCGCCTTTATATGACTTTTAGGGGGTGTACCTGCGGTGTTTTCTTCGCTCTTTGGCGATTTTTCTTGCCTGCTCCAAAAAAAAGGTCCTTTTATTGTTGCACAATTCAAAAAAAAGTTTGGCGAACCTTGCACATGTCAAAAAAAAGTACTACCTTTGCAGGCTGAAAGCGTGCAATATTCACTTAATCTATCTATAGTATGAAAAATATGCAAAAACATTTCCCGGTCATTTTGGCACTTATCGCCATGGTCATTAGCGGCTGCTCCAAGTCGAGCAAACCGATTGTACATGAATCAGAAGACACCCGTCCGGCCATCGTTTTGGAGGGCACGGGTTACCAGCTTTCGCTCCCGGCATATGCCGAGGATGTCGAGTGCACACCTGTCTCCGACGAACGTTTTGCCGAGTTGCGCAATCAGGGTTATAACCTGATTGTCAGGCCGATCAATGTGACGCGTAATGGCGAGAACCATGTCCAGTTAGGCCAGCCTGCCACCGTACGTTTTGCTATTCCGGCCGATTTCCCAAAGGAGCAGTACAACGAACTGGTCGGTGTGCTGATTACCGACAACGGTCCCGAGTACAAGATACCCGATTACTACGCCCTTCGGGACGGATACGTGCAGTTCGAGACTAGCCATTTCAGCATAGCCGCAGCCGGCCGGGAGAGGGACGAACTGCGCGAGCTATTCATCGAAGAAGTGGCCGTGAACGGTTGGGGACGTAACATGAGCAACAGACAGATAGAACCGACCTGGCGTGAGCAACTCAACAAGTTCGCCGACGACTTCTGCATGGGCGAGAACGACCTGGTCGGCATCGCCATGCGCGAGGTGTTTGGCGACAAGGACATCGTCAAGATCGGTATAGACATCGTCAACGCGCACGACATGGAGAACGCAACCTTCGAACAGCGCGCCGAAGTGGCTACGGAGAACATAAAGAAACTGGCCGAGGCCAAGCTGATGTCGTATTTCCTCAAGAAACTCAAAGAGGAAGAGACCAAGAAAATCAAGGTCATCGACGAGATGAACAGCAACAAGAAAGGTGAGATCGTGTACAAGACAGAGCTCAAGAAGATCGACAGCAAGCGCAACAAGATCATCGGTGTGCTGGAGGACCATTTCTCCGTGGAAAACGTAGAGAAACTGAGCGAGACCCTGGGCTCTGAACCGACCGCGGAGGAGTGCTATGTCTACGCCTGTAAGTACGTCGGTAACTTCGCTCTGGAGAAGTGGAAAGAAGGCGTGATAGACATGGTGCCGTATCTCAATAAGGTCAAAATGATGGCAACCGCGACGGAGATCTTCAAGAAGTTCTGGGCCGCTACGCAGATGCAGGACCTCTACAAACGCTACGAAGAGATTGCAGATCAGAATGGTGGTGACCTGCTCAGTCCGGGAGAATGGAAAGTGATCAGCATCCGTGTCGCTACGCCCGAGTCCTTGCACGGCATGACCGACGACCAGATCAAAGAGATGATCGAGCAGCGTTACCTCGAGAAAAAAGAGATCGAGCAACGCAAAAAAGAACTGCGTAAGTACCTGGGTATCATTGAGAAATACGCGAACCTGGAAAGCGCAGCATGCTTTGAAGATAAGCATTTCGACTATGTGCAGCGTCTGACCGTCGTCAACAACCTGATCGACCGGTTCTACGACGAGCTTGTGGACAAAGACGGCGAATTAGTGTTCTATGATAATGGCAAAAGACAAGTGTATAGCGCAGAGACGTCCATCACCGAGCAGTTGTGTCTCGTGGTGAATGAGTACTTGTATTACTACCCGAATCGCGATCAGTTCTACAAATGGCTGAACGAGAACGGCTACAACTACGGCCAGCTAGACGACGAGTACGCCAGATTGGACAAGCTGCTATGGAAAGAGAAAAAAGACCCGGATGTGCATATCGTCATTCGTGAACTGCTCGGCGCCTCCGGTCGCGTCAAGTATGCCGGTCACACCATCTGCCTGGCTACTGACGGCAAGCCGTACAAAGATTGGTATCGTACGATCCCTGACGAGAATTGGGTTTATGACAAAGGATGGAGCACCGAATTCCCGGAAGAAGACGAATATATGAAATTGAGCGAATACGATGCCATCGGCAGACCGAACCAAGTGCTGGTGTACAGAAGCGAAGGTGCTTTCTGGGATGGCAAAGATCCTCTGGCTATTTTTCCGTTCGAAGTGGACACAACGAATAGTTATACCTATGTGGAATGCAACGGCAATGCCAAAAAGGATCGAATAATGGAATTCGTCGCCACTGGCGGTGGTACCAGTTATTATTCGTACTACAAGGATGAAAAAACAGGTAAGGAAACGCATCTTCCCAAATGGCCCGAAATGATTGTGGGAAGAGCCGAGAAACAAGCCTTAAGTGATGTGCACTTGTTCCTGAACACCCAGAACGACAACTTCTCTTTCTCCGCTTCTACGGATTACGACCAATCAGACAAACCGATTCATGTAGAGATAAAGGCAAGCGGACATGTTGACTTCGAAAATCAAACAGGTACTTTTACTGTCAGTACCATCGAGACCGCATATGATCTGTTCGGAGCTAAGATTACGACTCGCGTCAACAATTTGACCGGCCAGATCACAGCGTATAGTGACGAAGAGGAGGCATCTTTTACATGCAGAGCAGAAGGTATGATTCCGGTTGAGGTGGTAGAACGTGATGGCAAAAAGACAACCGCACTAACGCCTGGAGATGTCAGCCTCTACTTCAAGTCCGTGCCAATGGAAGAAGCGTACGACGACGAAGAGGAGTACGAAGAATAACCGCTTTGCTAAATTTTGCAAAGAATGAAGTTTTATCGCATTTTTTAGCCCAGAGAAAGTAAAATAATGCATTTTGAGAGCAAAAAAGTTGTACCAAATACTTGCATAATTCAGAAAAAAGTTGTACCTTTGCACGCAAATTTGTGTGATTAGTAATCTAATACGGAGATATGGCAAATATAGAAAAATCAAGACAAGCTCCCGAGAACAATATCATACTCTATCAGGACGAGAATGGTATCACGCGTGTCAACGTGCGTTTCTCGCACGAAGATGTGTGGCTTAATCAGGAGCAGTTGTCGGAGATTTATTGCACTACGCAACAGAATATCAGTTCCCATATTCGCAACATCTATGCCGATGGTGAATTATCAGAAGAGGCAACTCACAAGAAATTCTTGTTAGTTCGTCAGGAAGGTAATCGCAAGGTCAATCGCGAGATGGATCACTACAACTTGGATGTGATTATCGCTTTAGGTTACCGTGTACAGTCCCAGGTAGCTACCCGCTTCCGTCAGTGGGCTACGCGTCTATTACATGAGTATATAATTAAAGGCTTCACGATGGACGACGAGCGGCTCAAACAAGGTGGTGGACGTTATTTCCGTGAGTTGCTGCAACGTATCCGCGACATTCGAAGTAGCGAGCGCAACTTCTACCAGCAAGTGACGGATATATATGCAACCAGTATTGATTACGATCCGCGTGCAGACATCACCAAACTCTTCTTTGCTACTGTGCAAAATAAATTGCACTACGCTGTTCATGAGCATACCGCTGCCGAACTAATATATGAGCGGGTGGATAACGAGAAACCTTTTGTAGGTATGACGAACTTCAAAGGCGATTACGTCACGCAGGACGATGTTAAGATAGCCAAAAATTACCTATCCGAATTGGAATTGCAACGGCTCAATCTGCTCGTTTCCCAATTTCTTGATTTTGCAGAGTTCCAAGCCTTGGAGCAGCAAACTATGACCATGGCCAATTGGGTAGAAGCTTTGGATAATCAAATCATCGCTCTCCGGCGCAACGTGTTAGAAGGTAGTGGAAGTATCAGCCACGAGCAAGCCATGGAGAAAGCCGAGCGTGAGTTCCGTATCTACCGCGATCGCGAAATGCGCCAACTGGAGTCGGACTTTGATAAAGCCATCAAACAACTAAATTTGTTCAGCGACGAGCACAAAGACTAACACCCCCACTCCATTTTTACGGACATACAAAGGAGCAACTCGTGAGGGTAGTTCCTTTTTTTTGTAATTCTTTTGATAAAAAATATCAAAGACTTGCGTAATTCAAAAAAAATGTGTACCTTTGCACGCAAATTTGCGTGCGATGAGCACTGAACGATTAATCTAATACGGAGATATGGCAAAAAAGTTATTCCTCATAGGAGCAATGGCGCTATGGGCGATGGGAGTGATGGCGCAATTAAAATCACCTGTGGCAGACGTGAAAGGAGATTTGACCGCCTATAACTATTACTACGTTGTACCAACTAATGCTGTCACCTCCAGTTCCGGTATAGCAGTCGGAGTCAGTTATGGTATGTTTTCTGGCGTTGCCGGCAACCAAACGAATACCGTTAGCCCTTCCGAAACTATTAGCGGCTACTTAATGAAAAACGGGTACAATGTGACTACATCCATTATTCCAGAAAAGGCAGATCAAACATTAATCGTTTCATATGGATACACCGGTCGCCGGGAATTAAATGCATTTGATTATGCAAGTTGTATCATCATCCAGATGAGGAATGCCGCAACGCAAGAACTGGTTGCGTCGTTTGAGGCAGAAGGATATGGGTATAATGATGAGGCAGAAGGCATAATGAAAGCCATATTTAAGGCTCTAGATTGGTTTAGTTATTACGTTCACCCGACAATTGCGTATGAGGTTGCTTCTGAGCAAAAGAAAAACATCTATTTATTTCTCTACAACTACACTCCATCTCATGTAAGCCAAGTGGTATTGTTCGTTTCGTACTATAAGGATGGCGAGTTAGTGCACGAGCAAGAAGTGGAGCTTGAAACCAATTTCTATCCGAGCGAGCAACAACGCATCTATTTCAAGCGTCCGGAAGATTTCCGATCAAAGGATCTGAAGATCCGATACAATGTGATCAGTTATAAATAACTCCCTCTATTGGGGAAGCCGGATAGTATCCGGCGGCAATGGAGATAATCAATAAAAAATCGTGACTCGAAAGGGTGCGATTTTTTTTGTACTGATAGTCAAAAGGTTGCAAAGAAAGTGCAAAAAAAAGTTTGGCGAACCTTGCATAATTCAAAAAAAAGTACTACCTTTGCAGTCCATTTCCGTTAGACAAAACGCACCATGATCAATCGGTCCATACATACGATCTTCGAGACGTCCGGACAGCCGATTCCCAGTGAGGAAGAGGTGGCGTTCGAGGCGCGGGAGATGGTGCAGCGCAGCGGCTGGGGTCTGCCGTTGCTGGAGCGGTTGCGTAAGGTGGCCGATCCCTATTGGCGTGAGGCGATAACGCGCTGTCTGATGGACCAATGGAACGAGCTGGTGCGGGACAAGGACGAGCAGACGTATTACTACGACATGGACGGCGATGTCCGATTCAGTTGGGCCGATGCGGACTACGATTTCGGTTGCATCATCAGGCGGAGTACGAATGAGCAGGCTGATGCAGAACAAGCCCACCCTGCCCCTCAGCCGGTTCCGGTGCCGGCAGCGGTGCCGGTAGCGGTGCCGGCTCTCACTTTGCCAAAGGGGGCGAAGATCATTATTATGCAAAACCACGGACCAATTATTAGCGATTCCGACAATGTCAATATATATAAACAATAACCACGGCACCGTGTACAACGAGTGCACGGTAACGATTCAGAACGGTCAGGTGACCGTACAGGAGGCGGAGGAGGTGGAGAGCACCACTGTGTCGCCATCACCATACCCACAGGAGAATGACTACACCGGGTTGGTTGCATGGCTGGAAGCACAAAAGACCAAGGGCATTGACTATTATGCGGCAGCGGACATGAATCGCAGTAAAATGTGCCGTGAGTTGAGTGATATTCTCGGCTGGACGGTGGATCAGAACAGTCTCCGAAAAGCACAACAACGATAATTGGGACAAAATTGGGACAAAATTGGGACAAATTTCCTAACCAGTCCCAAAAATTAGCAGTACTTTTGCAGCGGATTTCCGAAATGGAGGTCCGCTGTAATTTTTTTTAATTATTAATCCGCGAAAGTTGAGTGTGACTCGCACGTGCAATGAGTGGCCACTCGCATACGAGACCGAGCACCAAACATTTCGCAACAATGCAAGACATTATCAATGCCGGTCTGTTGGCGCAGATGGCGCAAGACCAAATCGAAGTAAACGAAGTAGTGAACATCCTGGACGGTATGTACAACCAGATGCCGAACGACGATTCCGAGGAGCGCGATTACCAACGGCTCTTTGCCGCCAATCGCCTTGGCAAAGCCAACGATGTGGAGATCAGTAAGTTCAAGAAAGCGATCGTCGGGTTGCTTCAACGTCCCAATGATCATGCGCCGCAGACGATATCAATCGGTACGCGGATGGTGAAGTTCTATTACACGCCGTCTTACCATTTTGAGCGCGTTAATCTGCCCGAGCCAACCGATGAGCAATTAGCGCAGATGAGCTACGAGGAACGGAAGGCAGAGGGCGACAAACGTGACCTGCTGGACGAGCAGCACTGGTTGTACCGCGAGATAGCAGAGATCGAAGCGCAATTGGCTCCCAAGAAAGCTAAGTTACGCGGTGTGAACGAAGCGTTGGCAGCCATGATGCCCAAGTCGAAGGCTATTCACTACACCCCGGTTGTACAGGTAGTATGATTCGTATGACGCTGGAAGAGTTCCGCAGGCGGTATAAGGTCGTGAACCCACACGACCTTGCTGCCCGCGAGACCAACAAGTACTACGACCCGTTCATCGAGCGGGACGATCTAAAAGAAAAGGCATAAAAGAAAGTAGCAAAGAAAATTAAAAAGAAGTTGTTGTTTCTTGAACATTATACTATGCAGCGTGTTTGAACAACAACAACTTTTTGGAAGATTTTATGTTATTCGAGCAACTCATAGGATTGTTAAATACCCGCCCGATAGTACCGGGAAAAACAACAGAATGTCTGCGGCTTTGGGAAAGTCTTACCGAGCGACAACAGCAACAAGTATACGACACGATTCGTAACAAATTGCAGGCCGGCAAATTCGTCCACTACGACCCCGTAAAAGCGATAAATGATAACACCCCCAAGAAGCTGATCATCTCTGCGGATGAGTACTACCGCCGGTACGGCACACAAGCCAACCAAGACGGCTGGGTGCGGGTCTTCCTCCCCGAAGAACAAAGGACAATCTATGTAAACCAAGGCTGTTAGTGGCGACAAAAATGTCGCCAAAATGCACGATGAAAAACAAAACAAAGAAAGGAAAAAGATTATGAAGGTAACATTAATGCCCGGGATAGAGAGTATTTCCGGCTCATTCAAACAGAAAAACGGTACGCGCGTTGTGTTCACGACACGCAAGGCCGCAACGACCAGCAAAGAAGACCGTACTCGGATGTACCTCCGTTCGGAGGAGTCATACCAACGCAAAACGAAAGTGACACAAAAAGAGGTGACTATACGAAACCGTTTTCGGGATATATCGAAAGCTATCAGAGCATTGTCGGAAGAAGAGCGGAAGGTTTATTGTCACGAGTGGGAAAAAGCCGAGTACAAGTTCAACGGCAAGAAGTACAGCACACTCCATGGGTATATCATGGCGCGGATGTATGCCGAAGAGAAGTTAAAAAAGTGTACCCGTAGTAAGTCCGTAAAAAGTCCGAAATAATACCGATATGAGAGTTATTTTATCGAAACAATGTGTATCGCTGACGGGGATGTTGCGCACGGATCTCGGGTACTATCTCCGGTCGACGAAGAAGGGGAATTTTTATTCGCAACGGAGCAGGCACGGAGTTCCTTGTGACGGGCACTGGCGGTTCATTGTGCTGTGTGCGGAGTTGGCGCAGAACAAGTTGCACATCAGCGATGTGCGGGTGTTAGCAGAGGAGATGCATGAGGCGCTCCGGGAAGCCGGACACTATATCGCTTCGCAAAACCTCCGCAAGACGGTGTATGATGCCCGGGATGTGTTAAACCTCAAAACGACGTTTGGACTATGAAAGAGCGTTATTATTTTACACAACTCGCAGCCACGCTGGAGCTGGCTATCCACTGCGATGTGGGGACGGAAGGAGTCGAAATCCTCATCCACGGCTGGATTCGGAAAGGAGGCATCAACCGCGAGACGCTACGCACACGACGCAAGCGAGATGGCGAGTCTTGGCTGAGCTATTTCGAGGCCCAGGAGTTCTCCAAATATGCCGGCTATGATCTGACCGCAGATTGAAAAAGCGGTTCATTGAACCAGGAACGGAGCCCCAAAATTTGGTGGCTTCGTTTTTTTGCTATATCTTTGCAGCGGATTTGAAAACGATATGCCTTATGAACAAGAAAAACCTCATCAAAATCATCATCTCGGTATTGATTGCCGCACTGACAGCGCTGGGAGCCGCGCTAGGACTAAGTTCGTGCAACGTGACCCGCACTATCACCACTAAGTCCGAGTACTGGCAGAAAGGTGACACCTCGTGCGTCATTCAGACCAAGACGATTGAGAGTTACGATGGATCAAAGAAGTTGTAGCTAAACCCAAGCCCTAAACTGCGCGGGGCGTAAAGAAAGCGCAGAGTGATCTTTGACATATTTCTCCCCCTCCCGCCGCCTTAGGGGTAATCATTAGGCGGCTATCCAAATGGGAAAAGTTAAGTATGCAACCGGTATTGACTACGTGAAGGGTAGTCTTGCCAAGCCGAAAAAGAAAGACGGTCACTCCTGTGGTACTTACCTGATTGGTACGCACCGTGAGGCAGAGACTACGAACCCGAATTGTACGAGCCTGTACGTACGTGAGGCGAACGTCTATGAGCGTAGCACTCCGGTGACAACCAAGGAGATGCGTATCCGCGTACGCTTCGCCGCTGTCGCAGCAGCAGTCGCTGCTCGTAAGGACAGCTTGGAGTACGCTTCGTCCGACCAGGCAGCGTTCCTCGCGCAGAAGGACTCTGCGAACGGCAAAAAGACCATGAAGAGTTACCTCTGGTCCGTCTGCGCCGCTGCGTATGACGCCGAGCACCCGCAGGGCTAATGGCTAACGGCTAAAGCAAGGAAAAAGCGCCCGAAAGGACGCTTTTTTTCTGTTATATGGTTGCACGCGTGAAGTAATGTTTCTTGGCGTAGAACAGGGCGCAGGCGATGAGCATGTACACTCCGGTGAGGATCCAGAGGGCGATGTACTCGTTGCCGGTGATGGCGAGGGATGCGCCCATGGAGTTCATGTGGATGAAACCGTGCGCGCCCCAGGTGTACGGGATGCAGCAAGCGAGGTACCACCACGGGTCCGGAATCATCTCTTTGGGCCAGGAAATACCTGCCATGAACAGGAAGATCAGGGACGAAGAGATGAGCAGCACCAGACCGGATTCACGGTTGCGGATGAACACACTCACGCACAACGAGAAGAAGATGATGGACAATATGAGCGGTACGTTGAACAACAATATATCCCCTATCGAACCAATGTGCGGGATGTCCAGCAGACGCGGATAGAAACCCAACACGATCGCCGCCAAGGTGTAGTACACCACGAAATACGCTCCCGCACGCCCGAACAGAGACCGGAAACTGTAGCGGTCGATGTTCTCCTCCCGGGCTGTTCCGCCTAACATACAGATACCGAAGAACAGGGTCTGATGCAATATCATCACCAGCACGGCAGGAATGAGGAACGAACCGTATCCTCCCGTCGGTGTGAACAGGGCCGTCTCCGTGTACGGAGCGTCTTGTACCAGCGCCCAGGCGAACTCTTTGTCGATACCCATCTGCTGGTAGCGGTCAATCTGCACCGTACGCATGGACTCGAGCATGAGTTGGTTGCAACTGAGGTAGATCGCCTTCATATAGAGGAAAGACGACATGTCGCAGTACAACGATATATGCGCTTTGCCAAAGGGGTCTGCCAGTTGGCTCGCGAAATCACGCGGGATATAGATGATGCCGTGCACTTTCTGGTCGCGCAGCAGCTGCTCCGCTTCCGCCATCGAGGTACACTGGTAGCACAGTTTGACATCGGGTGTCGCGTTCCATTTATGTAAGAACGCACGGCTCTCGGAACTATTACTCAGATCAACCACCGCTACCGGCACGTCCGTGATCTGTTCGTTCCAGTATATCGTCTTGTATATCAACGGATAAATCAGCGTAGCGACGATAAAAATGAGCACCACGCCCGGGTCCCGGAAGATACGTTTTATTTCATCAACAAAATTCTGCCACATACTATTTTAACGGATAATTCTGATACACTAACGCGCGGTGCAGACGCGGTGCGACACAGAGCGAAGCGAGCATGAACGCCGTCAGCGCCAACATGTTCGGCAGGCTGTTCTGCACCGGTGCTGCCATGAGGGCTTCGTTAACATAAATGAGGTAATAATGTCGCAGCGGCTCCAGGTACGTGATGGCCTTGACGGGTGCGAGCATCGACATCTGCGGATAGGTGAATCCCGAGAGGGAGAATCCGAGCATGGAGTACAGCGCGGCCACCGACAACGCGTCACGTAAAGTCGGCAGCAGACCGATCAGGGTGATGCCCAGCGCTTCCATGGCGAAGATGAACAGCAGCAGGCCGAACAGCAAACGCGCATGGCTGCCATAGACCGGGAAACCGGCGTAGTTATACAGCATGAAATGGCAGGAGATACCCAAGATCAGGTACATGACCGTGTACGGTATCAGTTTGCCGATCATCGCCACGGTGTAGTTGCCTCCGGCCGCCCGAAGCCAGGCATGCGAAGTGCGGGACTTGAGTTCAAATCCGATCGCAAAGATGGTGAGCATCAGGCAGATCAGACCCAATATACCCGGCAGCACGGTGCTGACCAGATAGACGGAGTAGTTCCCCCAGGGGTTGGCCACCATGTGCCCTTCGATAGCGATCGGCTGGATGCGGTGCATGATGACTTCGTCGGTCATCCCTTTCTTTCGCAGCACCTCGCGTTGGAACGCACCGGACACCAGATTGACCATCGTCAGCATCTGTTTGTACGCCGTGTTACCGCCGACCGTATAGGCATTGGTGACATAGAAATCCAGTTGCGGACGTTTGAACGCCACCAGGTCCCGATAGAAGCCTTCGCGTATGACGAAGATACCGTATATCTGTCCTTTTTGCATGGCTTCGCGGGCTTCCGGATAGCAATTGGTCACCAATTGGATATCGACGGAAGGGGTCGCCTGCATCTCGTGAATGAGCCGTCTGGAGATGGTTGTCTGGTCCAGATCAACCACCGCAACCGGCATGTTCTCCGCACTTCCGGCACGCATGAGCGTGAGGAAGAAGAGCGTGGAGAGCACCATCACACCCACCGAGGCAAACAGGTACAGCGGCCGCGCGAACATCATATGCAGTTCACGCAGCATCACACGCCATATGTTTTGAAAAATGATTTTCATTTTCAAATGTACCCGGTACGTTTACTCTACGACCAACGCCGTCATGCCGGGACGAAGGCCGGGGATGGTTTCGAGAGGACGGCACTTGACATCAAACGTGCGCACGTCGTAACCGCCGTTCTGTTTGGTCGAACGCCAGCTGGCGTACGTACCCATGGCCTGCAGATGGGTCACCGTGACCGGATAGGTCGCCGTGCCGAGTGCAGGGATATTGATTTTGATGACGCTGCCCATCGCAAAATTGGAGAGCATGTCTTCGCGTACGGCAAAGGTGAACCACACATCGGTCAGGTCCACGATGGACATGACAGGACTACCCTGCCCGACCAGTTCGCCCACTTTCGGGAAGCGCTCGTTCACTTCACCGTCACAGGGCGAGAGCAGATAACGCTCCGCTTCGGCAGCAGCCACCTCTTCGAGGATACCGTCCACGCGGGACACCTGTGCAGCAGCCGCAGCTTTGTCTTCGGCTCTGGCGCCGGCCAATGCCATCTCGTACTGGCTGCGTGCCGCTTTGACGGTGGCAGCAGCAGCTTTGTACTGCGCTTCCGTCTCATCGCGTTTCTGCGCACTTACCACGCCTTTGTCATACAGACGCTGTACACGCTCGAAGCTCTTGCGGTAGATCTCCTCACCGGCTTTGGCTTTCTGATACAGTTCGTATGCACCCTGAATCTGCTCACGCTGCGCACCGTTCTGCGCTTTCTGATTGACGGCTTCCGCCATCTCACGGGCTGCCAAGGCCTGTTTCTTCTTTGCCTCCACTTCCGGCGAATAGATGACCACCAGCGTGTCGCCTTTCTTCACCTGCTCGCCTTCCTCATACAGATACATCTCGATTCGTCCGGGCACTTTGCCGGAAACGCGGTATTCAGCGGCTTCGGCTTCTCCCTGAATCAATGTCTTCTCCGGCCGTAGCGCCAACACGCCCACTACAGCTACTACTACCACTACCGTCAGCAGCGCTACTACGCCTAATAGCAAACTGCCTTCTTTTTGATGTTTCATATTCATTTCAGTCTCCCTAAATATTTGCTTAATTGTGTTTCAGTTGTTTTGGCTTCTGTCTGTGCATCCACGAGATCGGACGCCGCGGCGAGCCATGCCGTCTGTGCCTGCATCAGTTCGGAGGCGGTGATCATACCCGCTTCATAGGACTCTTGCGCCATGCGCAGCACTTCCGATGCATTGGACTCGGTGAGGCGCGCCATGGCTATTTTCTGCTGCGCCTCCATCAGTTTCTGGTTCGCCTGTGTGGTCTGCAGCATGAGCATCTCACGTGTCTCATCTGTCTTGAGCGCAACCGCGTTGGCAGCATGCTTGGCGGCTTTGTAGCGCAAGATATCATCCGCATGTGCGATCGGCACGTTCACTACCACGCCGGCCGAGAAGAATCCCTTGCCGTCCCAGTTGCTGCTTACCCCGTTATCCGCGTTCGGATTGGTGTACATATAGCCTGCTGTAGCAACGATGTTCGGTTGTAATCCGGCTGCCATGAGCTTGGCGTTGGATTGTGCGATGTGCTCCGTCTCCTGCAACAACTGCAGCTCGCTTCGGTTAGCAACAGCTGCTTCCATCTCCATCTCACCCACGGGCAGCGAGCACTCGTTCAGACCGGACTCGTCCAGCACGAACGAAGTGGACAGCGGCAGACCGCATAACTGCGCCAGTGCCATGTTAGACAGCGTCAGACCGTTCTCCGCCTGCAGTTTCTTCACCTCCGCTTCACCGCGTTTGGCGGTCACTTTGAGCAGGTCGGATTGCGTGGCTACGCCTTCGTTCACCGCCTCGCGCACATCGTTCTCCAGTTGGCACAACAAACGGTAGTACTGCTCTGCCAGTTTCTTTTTCTGACCGACAGCCACCACGCGCCAATAAGCTTCATCTACTTTGTAGATCACCTCGTCGTGCTTGGCATCCGCTTCGATGGTTGCGATGTTCTCCGACGCTTTGGCGATGCGGTATAGTTGGGTGAGTCGTCCACCGGTATAGATCGGCTGCGTCACGCCCACTTGGGCTACTACGACATGCGTCAGGTCAATCGTCATCTTGTTGTACAACTCCTGATACGCATCGGCTATCTTCTGTCCTGCACTGGCTTCGATGTCCAAGATCGGTTGCTCGAGCGGCGTGCCGGCCACGGTGTTCGCCAACTCACCCAGTTTGCTCTGCTCGCTCCAGGCGAACGTTGCCGTTCCGTCCGGTGCCACGGCTGCCGTACCGAACGAGAACTGCGTCTCGTTGGCCAGCAGGTGCGCATCGCGCGAGTTCCACATATAACCGCCGTTAGCGCTTACACGCGGGAACATAGCTGCCAAGGCTGCTTTGCGGTTGTACTCCGCTGCCAGACGTGCCTCTTCCATTGATTGCGAGGACGCGCCGCGGGACAGGGCCATCTCATGACAATCCGACAAGGTGTAACGGACCGTGTCTCCGGCATACGCACACACGACACTGCCTGTCAGTACACATGACAAAATTACATGTTTAACTACTCTATTCATTATTCAACAATTTTTCAAATTCCGGCCTTTTCAGGTACAAAAAGCATGCCAGATACAACATGTCATGTCCTATTTTTTAAAAATTTAAGAATTTATTTGCACAGATGAGAATTTTTTTGTACTTTTGCAGAAATTTTGAATCTATGGCGAAGAAAAATCTACCTGTCATTGAAAATGTAACGATCACGGGGGTGGCAGCGGAAGGCAAAGCGTTGGTGCGTATCAACGATATCGTCACGTTTGTGCCGAACTGTGTGCCGGGTGATATTGTGGACCTGCAAATAACGAAGAAGAAACACAGTTTCATGGAGGCGAGAGTGCTGCGCGTGGTGCAGCCGAGTGCGGTGCGTTGTGAGGCACGGTGCCCACACTTCGGGGTATGCGGCGGTTGCAAATGGCAGATTCTGCCGTACGAAGAGCAGATCAAGTACAAGCAGCAGCAGATTGTGGACAACCTCACCCGCATCGGTAAGATCGAGCTGCCCGAGATCAGTCCGATCTTGGGCTCTAAGCATATCTACGAGTACCGCAACAAGTTGGAGTTCACCTGCTCGGACCGCAAATGGTTCCCCTGGGAAGTGATCGAAGCGGCCGGAGGATTGGACCATGTGGACAGCACCTACGGTCTGGGCTTTCATATCCCGAATGCATTTGACAAAGTGCTGGATATAGAGGAATGCCACCTGATGCCGGAGATTAACAACCGCATCCGTAACTCCGTCCGTGCGTATGCGCGTGCACACGGTATGACGTTCTATAACGAACACACGCACGAGGGATTGCTGCGTACGCTGATCCTGCGCAACAACCACAAAGGCGAACTGATGCTCATCGTCTGTTTCGGAGAGGGGTTACAGGTTACGGGTTACGGGTTACGGGAAGATGCCAAAGGACTTTTGGAGTACCTGCACACACAGTTCCCGGAGATCATATCGTTGCTTTATGTAGAAAACACCAAGTTCAACGACACCATCGGGGACTTGGACGTACAGGTGTATTTCGGTCAGGACCATATCATGGAGGAGATGGAGGGATTGCAGTTCAAAGTCGGTCCCAAATCGTTCTACCAGACCAATACCGAACAAGCGTACGAACTGTACAAAGTGGCACGGAACTTTGCCGAACTGACCGGCAATGAACTGGTCTATGACTTGTATACCGGCACCGGAACAATTGCCAATTTTGTGGCGCGGCAGGCGCGGCAGGTGATCGGCATTGAGTACGTACCTGAGGCGATTGAGGACGCAAAAGTGAATTCGAAGATCAACCACATCGAGAACACCCTCTTCTTCGCAGGGGACATGAAGAAAGTGCTGAACGATGCGTTCGTGGCTCAATACGGCCGTCCGGATGTCATTATCACCGACCCGCCCCGTGCCGGAATGGATGAAGATGTGGTGGATGTGATCTTGAACGCCGCCCCCAAACGGATCGTTTATGTGAGCTGTAATCCGGCCACCCAGGCACGTGATCTGGCGCTGCTCGATAAGAAATACAAAGTTACCAAAATACAACCCGTGGATATGTTCCCGCATACCCAACATGTAGAAAACGTCGTACAACTATGCTTACGTTAATCTCTCTTTTCGTATATTTTGTCTCGTTTGCAGACAAACCGGTCAACACCACGCCGGCGCTTTCGCCACGTGCCATGGAGCAACGTGCCAAGTGGAACATCCCGACCGATGAACTCGATTATCCGGTGAGCGCGCTCTATCTGGACAGTCTGCGTCATATGGGCGTGACGGTGCATCACACCAGCCGTTGGTTCAACGGAGCAACCTGTGAGATGAGTTCGTCGCTGGCTAACCAAGTAGCAGCCTTGGGTTTTGTGGCGAACGTGGAGATGACGCGCGATAACAGCGCATCGTACTACTCGCCCCGTAAACGCGCCTTGTGGCACAGTGAGCAGACGAACCTCTATACGGACGACCAATTGGCGCTGTACAACCTGAAGCCCTTGCACGAAGCGGGTTTTGAGGGACAAGGCATCCTGATGACCGTTTGCGACGGCGCTTTCTACAATGCCAATACGCTTGATTGTTTCCGGGACAGTTTGGAATTGGGACACTTCGATTTTACAGATGACGGAGATGATTTCTACGGATCCACGGGTGCACACGGCACAGAGTGTCTGAGCACCATCTCGGGCATCACCGACGGCTATTACGGTGCCGCTACGCGGGCAAAGTACTACCTGATGCGGTCCGAAGAGTACGACCCCGAGTCGCCCAAGGAGATGGATAACCTCGTGGCAGCACTCGAGAAAGCGGATTCGCTGGGTGTGAACGTGTTCTCCGTCTCGCTTGGCTACGCGGAGTTTGACAACGATGAGTGGACACTGAACAAAACTACGGATTTGGACGGTAAGACCACCCGTGTGAGCCGCGCCGCGACGATTGCGGCCCGTAAGGGCATGCTGGTCTGCGTAGCAGCCGGCAACGAAGGCACCGGTTCATGGCATACCATTAGTGCGCCGGCTGATGCGGACAGTATTCTCACCATAGGTGCCGTCTCCACGGACAGCGCAGCGGGTAATTTCTCGAGTTACGGTCCCACCTCCGACCGGCGCATCAAACCCGAGGTGTGCGCCGTAGGCGTACGCTCCGTGCTCATTAATCCGAGCGGATATATAGTAACGTCCAACGGCACCAGTTTTGCGACTCCGCTGCTGGCCGGTATGGCCGCTTCGTTGTGGTCCGCGCTGCCGGATGAGAACGCGATGCAGATTCGTGAACGAATCATTCGTTCGGCACATCTCTATCCGAACCACGACACGGGCAATCAACTGGGCTACGGCATCCCGAACGCATGGCTGGCATACACCATGCCTAATCCGATGCTGGACATCCGAAATACCGAAAACGAATCCGCTCCCGACACCCGTAAGGTGCTCATCAACGGGCAGATATATATTGTTAGAAACGGGCAAGTATATACCCTTTCCGGCTTGAGGCTTGAATAGTCTCAAGCCTTTTTTTAGGCACAAAAAAAAGAGCAAGCTTACTACATCGCACCGCTACAACCTCCTACCCTTGCTCCGGTCAAGGCCTGGGGGAGTTCAGAGGGAGCTGGTCGTATAGGACTTGCTCTAATTTTCAAAATCGGCTGCAAAGGTACTGCTTTTTTTTGATATACGCAAATTTTTGAGCATTTTTTTGCAAAAATTACGTGCGCGCTTGCGTATGTGATTTTTTTTTTGTAATTTTGCACCCGCATTTTGTATGCAATACAAACAAAATCAAAATAAATTAATTAACATTATGCAAACAATCAAACTGAAACGTGGTTTGGACATTCCTTTTGAGGGAGCTGCAGCCGAGACGCTGGGTAGCGTACGCAGGCCGGAGGTCTTTCATATCGTGCCCGACCACTTCGCCGGCATCACCCCGAAGTTGATGGTGAAAGAAGGCGAGCGCGTGAAGGCGGGTACTCCGCTGTTTCACGACAAGGCGTTTGATCAAATGCTGTTCACATCCCCGGTCAGCGGTACGGTCAAGGCGATTGTCCGTGGTGACCGCCGTAAGGTGATGTCGATCGACATTGAGGCAGACGCTACTATTCAGTACGAGAGCTTTGGCACGGACAAGGACGTGAAGGCATTGTTGCTTCAATCGGGTCTGTGGGCGTTGATCAAACAGCGTCCGTACGATTGCATCGCGCTGCCGAACAAGACCCCGCGTGCCATTTTCATCTCGAGTTTTGACAGCGCTCCTGTTGCGCCGAACTACGAGTGGGTGCTCAAAGGCCAACTGCCTACCCTGCAGGCTGCCATTACGGCTCTGAGCCAACTGGCTCCGGTCTTCGTAGGCCTCAAGGCGGGTAGCAAAGCGCCGGAGTTCCGTGAGTTGAAGGATTGTACGCTGTACGAAGTAGCCGGTCCGCATCCGGCAGGTAACGTAGGTGTACAGCTCAACAATCTCGCTCCGCTTGCCAAAGGCGAGACCGTGTTCACTATTAACATTCAGGACCTGGCTGTCATCGGCCGTCTGTTCCAGAAGGGTATCGTGGACATGCGTAAGAAAGTGGCCCTGACCGGTCCGTTGGCTAACGGTCGTCAGTACTACGAAGTGCTGCCGGGTATGGAGTACGCAGCTATCCTCACGAGCAATGTGCACAACGAGGTAGCATGCCGTTACATCGCCGGCAACGTGCTGAGCGGTAAGCAGATTGAGCTCAACGAGATCATCAGCGTCTACGACAACCAGATCACGGTTCTTGAGGACGGTGCTGACAAAGCTGAGTTCATGGGCTGGATGTGGCCGCGCTTCAAAGACTTCAACGCCGGCTGTACCGACCCTGCCAAGTTGTTTGACAACTGCTTCACCAAGTGGTTGTTCGGTCCGAAACACTATCCGTGGGATGCACGCCTCAAAGGCGGTCGTCGTGCGATCATCGTCAGCGGTGAGTACGACAAGGTATTCCCGATGGACATCTACCCTGAGTACCTCATCAAGGCCATGATTGCCGGTAACATCGACCGCATGGAGGCCCTGGGAGCATACGAAGTGGCTCCGGAAGATTTTGCGCTATGTGAGTTCGTCTGCACGTCCAAGATGCCGCTGCAGGCTATCGTTCGTCAGGCGCTGGACAATTTAAAAAAGGAGATTGAGTGATGAATAAGTTCTATCAGATTTGGAAGAAGTTCGGCAAGAACTTCCAAGAAGGCGGTAAGATGGCGAAGCTCAGTTCGTTCTATGACGCTTTCGATACGTTCCTGTTCACGCCCGATGCTACTGCGAAGCGTAACGGCAGCCATATTCATGACGGTCGTGACTCCAAGCGTACGATGATCCTCGTGGTTATCGCGCTCATACCGGCGCTGCTGTTCGGTATGTTCAACGTCGGCTATCAGCACTTGCTGGCAACAGGCCAACTGGCTGCTATCAGCGAGTTGACCTGCACGCTGTTCTGGAAAGCGTTCGGTTTTGGTGCACTGGCTGTACTGCCCTACCTCATCGTAGCGTATGTAGTCGGTCTGGGTATCGAGTTCACCGTTGCACAGATCAAGCATGAAGAGGTAGCAGAAGGTTTCCTGGTAACAGGTTTTATCATTCCGCTCATCGTGCCGATCAACACCCCGCTGTGGCAAGTAGCAATTGCGGTTGCATTCGCCGTTATCTTCGCCAAAGAGGTATTCGGTGGAACGGGATACAATATCTTCAACGTAGCGTTGATCACGCGTGCGTTCCTGTTCTTTGCTTATCCGAGCTCGATGACGGGCGACAAGATGTTCGTTCGTGACGGCGCAACCTGGGGCTGGGACGGCGGCTTGGTAGAGGGTTACACCTGCGCTACCCCGCTCACACAGATGGCTACCGGCACACCGGTTTCGCAATCGTTCTGGGATATGGTCAACGGCCTTGTTCCGGGTTCGGTCGGTGAGACCTGTATCTGGGCTATCGCGCTCGGTGCTATCCTGCTCATTTGCACGGGTGTGGCAAGCTGGAAGACGATGCTGTCCGTATTTGTCGGAGGTGCGCTGACCGCGTTCCTGTTCAATAAGTTCGGTGCCGAGAACAACCTTGTAGCACAATACCCGTGGTACATGCACCTGGTAAGCGGCGGTTTCGCATTCGGTGCCGTGTTCATGGCTACCGACCCGGTTACCTCGGCTCGTACGGAGTGCGGTAAATGGATCTACGGTCTGCTGATCGGTATGATTGCAATCGTAGTACGTGTGCTCAATCCGGGTTATCCCGAGGGTATGATGCTCGCTATCCTGCTCATGAACGCCTTCGCTCCGCTCATCGACTGGTGCGTGGTTCAAGTTAACATTAACAAACGTGCAAAAAGAGGAGGCGTCCAATGAAACTGAATACCAACAGTAACATCTACACCTTCGTCTATATGACGATTGTCGTAGTGATCGTAGCAGTCCTTCTGTCGGTTGTCAGCTCGGTGCTCCAGCCGCTCAAAGACAAGAACGTGCTGCTCGATAAGCAGAAACAGATTCTCGGTGCCCTCAAGGTAGATTCGATCAGTGGTGATCCGGCAGAGGTTTATCTGGCCCTTGCTACCGACACCATCCGTTTCTACAGCGAGGAGAAAAATGACACCTGCGAAGTGTATGTGTTTGACCTCAACGGTGATACCAAATACGTCCTGCCGCTTAGCGGTAAGGGTCTGTGGGGCGGTATTGGCGGTTACCTCGCACTCAACGACGACAAGAACACCATCTGGGGTGTCAACTTCAACCACGAAGGCGAGACTCCGGGTCTGGGTGCCAAGATCGTAGAGAAAGAGTTCCGCGCACAGTTCGAAAATACACATATCTGCAACGCAGCGAATGAGATCGTGTCTGTAGCGGTGCTCAAGTCCGGCAAGAAAGCCGAAGGTAAGGAGCAGGTAGATGCCATCTCCGGTGCTACCATCACTTCCGAAGGCGTTAGCAAAATGCTGGAGCAGGAGCTCATCCACAACTACAAAGAGTTCTTGCAAGTAGCCAAGGACACGGTAGAAAACGAAGTAGAAACAATTGAAGGAAAGGAGGAAGACCATGTTGAGTCAGAAGACTAAGGACACATTGTTAGGTCCTCTTAACGCCAATAACCCGGTCGTTGTGCAGATTCTGGGTATCTGTTCGGCTCTGGCCGTAACGGTTCAGCTCAAACCTGCCCTCGTGATGGGTATCGCCGTGACGATCATCGTCGCGATGTCGAATGTGATTGTGTCGTTGATTCGTAACACGATCCCGATGCGCGTACGTATCATCGTGCAACTGGTAGTGGTAGCGGCGCTGGTAACACTCGTGAGCGAGGTGCTCAAAGCCTTTGCGTACGATGTAGCGATGCAGCTGTCCGTTTACCTCGGTCTGATCATCACCAACTGTATCCTCATGGGTCGTCTCGAAGCGTTCGCGATGACTAACAAACCGTGGGATTCGTTCCTTGACGGTCTGGGCAACGGTCTGGGCTATGCCATCATCCTCGTCATCGTAGCACTCATCCGTGAGCTGTTCGGTGCAGGACAACTGCTCGGTATCCAGATCATCCCGGAGAGTTGGTACGCTGCTAACGGCGGTTGGTACGAGAACTGCGGTATGATGCTCATGCCGGCTATGGCGTTGATTCTCGTAGGTTGTGTAATCTGGGCTCATAGGGCCTATAACGATAAGGAGGGCAAGTAATGGATAACGCATTGAATTTATTTGTTCGTTCGATTTTCTCGGACAACATGATCTTCGCTTACTTCCTCGGTATGTGTTCATACCTGGCAGTGTCGAAGAATGTGAAGACCTCTGCAGGTCTCGGTGTAGCCGTTACGTTCGTGCTCATCGTTACATTACCGGTTAACTACCTGCTGCAGAAATACGTACTCGGTCCGAACGCCCTCGTGGAGGGTCTCGACCTGAGTTACCTGAGTTTCATTCTGTTCATCGCCGTCATTGCCGCTATCGTGCAACTGGTGGAGATGATCGTGGAGAAGTTCAGCCCGTCGCTCTATGCGAGCCTCGGTATCTTCCTGCCGCTGATCGCGGTGAACTGCGCTATCATGGGTGGTTCGCTCTTTATGCAGCAGCGTATCGGCTTGCCGGAGACAGATCCCAAAGCTATCACCGGTTTCGGTGACGCGTTCTTCTACGCGTTCGGTTCCGGTATCGGATGGCTCATGGCAATCGTCTGCCTCGCAGGTATTCGTGAAAAAATGGAGTATAACGACGTTCCCAAGCCGCTGCAGGGACTCGGCATCACCTTCATCACCGTAGGTCTGATGGCGATGGCGTTCATGTGTTTCAGCGGTTTGAGTTTTTAATGAAGGAGGATTGAAACTATGAATATACAAGCTATTATCATTGCCATTGTAGTATTCCTCGTGGTAATACTCCTGCTCGTAGCTGTTTTGCTGATTGCGAAGCGCTACCTTGTTTCGTCGGGTAACGTCAAAGTCACCATCAACGGCGACAAAGTCTATGACGTAGCTGCCGGCGGTTCGCTGCTCTCGCAACTCGGCGAAGCAGGTGTTCACCTGCCTTCCGCTTGTGGTGGTAAGGGTTCGTGCGGCCAGTGCAAGTGCCAGGTACTCAGCGGCGGCGGTGAGATTCTGCCGACCGAAACCGTTCATTTCTCGCGTAAGCAGCAGAAAGAGGGTTGGCGTTTGGGTTGCCAGGTGAAAGTGAAAGAAGACATCACCATGAAGGTCGATGAGGCTGTTCTGGGTGTTAAGGAATGGGAGTGTGAAGTGATCTCAAACAAGAACGTGGCTACGTTCATCAAAGAGTTCAAGGTTCAGCTGCCTCCGGGCGAGCACATGCACTTCGAACCGGGTTCGTACGCACAGATCATCATTCCGGAGTACGATATCGACTACAACCGCGATTTCGACAAATCGCTCATCGGTGACCTCTACTTGCCGGCATGGGAGAAGTTCGGTTTGTTCAAACTCAAACAGAAGAATACCCAAGCAACGGTACGTGCGTACTCGATGGCGAACTACCCGGACGAGGGCGATATCATCACCCTGACCGTTCGTATCGCTACCCCGCCGTTCAAACCAAAAGAGCAATGTCCGAACGGACCTGAGTTCATGGATGTACCGTGCGGCATCGCTTCCACGTATATCTTCTCGCTCAAACCGGGCGACAAGGTACGCATGAGTGGTCCTTACGGTGAGTTCCGTCCTGTCTATGACAGCCACTATTTCTACGGCGCACGTGCTATCGACGAAGTCTTCTTCCTCGACGATTTCCTCGCGCTGGAGAAGGAGTTCCCGAACTTCCATTTCCACCTCGCGTTGGACCGTCCGGATCCGAAGGCAGATGGTCTGGGTATCAAGTATACCGCAGGTTTCATCGCACCGGTCATGGGCGACACTTACCTCAAGCAGCATGACGCTCCGGAAGATGTCGAGTACTACCTCTGTGGTCCTCCTATGATGGCCAAGACCGTCCTCGACCTACTCCACTCGCTGGGCGTAGACGACGCTGACATCCGCTTCGATAACTTCGGCGGTTGATAATTAAGGAACGCGCACGTGTGTGCGCGTTCCTTAACATTAACCACTAACCGTTAACCATTAACCGTTAATAATATGTATTCTGACCCCAAAGATTGTCTCTATTGTACCAACAATGAGACCTTGCACAATCTCATGATTGAGATTGGTCATCTGCGCGTATCGCGTGCGTTCGTATTCAAAGAGCAGACCTACCACGGCCGTTGCCTGGTGGCGTATGACAAGCATGTGAACGACCTGAACGAACTGGACGACGAGCAGCGTAACCTGTTCATGGCAGACGTAGCCGATGTGACACGTGCCATGCAGAAGCTGTTCAAGCCTGAGAAAATCAATTACGGCGCGTACTCAGACAAACTGAGCCATCTACATTTTCACTTGGCTCCCAAGTATGTAGATGGCCCGGATTATGGTGGCACGTTCCAGATGAACCCCGGTAAGGTCTATCTGACCGATGCCGAATACGACGAGATGGTCAAAGCCCTCCGCAAGGAACTGGCTATTGGATAAGCCCGCCCAGTACGTTGTACTTCTTACCGTTCTTCTCAATGATCAATTGACCGTTGAGAAGAATTTTTGTACACGATTCTTTGTCACTTTGTACATCCTCAATGCCCTGGAACGGCACGATGTAGTCCGGATCTTCGTCCCACATGCCCTTATGTTCACGGATGGACGAACCGACGGTGGAGTAATTGTACGAGTTGCAGAACTGTTCCATGAACTTACCCACGTACGTGTTGCCGTCCGTGCAGACCATGCGGAACTGACCGGTGTAGTAGCCGTAGCGATAACCACCTTGCGCAGCCTTGTCATCGTCGTAGGCAACGAACTGCAGACGCAGCTCGGCATCGGTTGCCATGACACAACCGGCTTGCGTGCCGTTGGTATTGATGTAACAGCTCTCCAGATCGATGTTCCCGCGCGTCGTGTTATACACGCCGGAGATCGCGTTTTCCTTGTCCGTGTAGATAAGGAAGTACGGCATCGGCATGCCGGTACCACCCTCTTCGCCGGTAGCGAACATCACCATCCAGCCGTATTGGCCTTCAGGGAACTGATCTACGTACTGATCCAGATAACCGGCTTCCATTCCCCACACATTCATCACAATAGCGTCCTCCGGAATGTCGGCAGCTTTGGACACGAAAGGATTACCCTCGATAGCGTTGGATACCTCGAAGTAGTTACCGTTCGAGCCCTGGTTAAACGCTTGTACGGTCCATGTCCACGTGCCATCCTTGGGCATGGTGGTCATCTTGGACGTGCCGCTGACGTTCAACGTCGTGTAGTACTCGCCGTTCCAAAACAGGGTGATCACGTAGCGGTCCGCTTCGGTGGTTACCTCCCACGAGAAGGTCACATTGTCGCCACCTGCCACTTCGGCATGGACGTTGGTCGGCTCGTAGTGGTTGACACCTACCGTGAAACCAATTTCCGCTTCCGAGCCCAGCGGGTTATTGTTCTTATCCACCACTTGCACGATCGTCGTGTAGGACTTGCCTTCGATCACATCCACGGTTAACGGGCTGGCCGGACGATCTTTGGTGCTGAAGTTATCGTACGCCACGGTCTCGCCGGACCAAACGCGGACATAGAGACGCTCGCCTTGCCCGAACTCCGGTGCGTCCCACGTGAGGGTCGCGGTCGTCTTGTCTTCCGCTACAGCAGCCTGCAGGTTCTCCACTTTCTTCTCCACGAGCGTGAAGGGGATAGTAGCCAGCACGGCACCGGTCGAATAACCGCTCTCGCCCTGGTTGAGTTCGAGTACCTGCACCTGATACGTGCCCGGACGGAGTCCGAGTTGCGAGGAAAGAGCCGTACCGATATTGATGACGCTGTTGTCCCATGCGCCACCGCGTTGCATGCCGTCCTCCTCGACGTTCAAGATCCACTTGGTGGAGCAGTAGAAATGGTGCTCATAGTCATCGTCCTCCGAGAATCCGACACCGTCCTGATAAGCGAACCGGTCGCACTCTTCGCTCGTCACCGTGATGCCGGCAATCAGCGTGCCGTTAGCGTCTGCCAGACCAATCGCGAAAGCGGAAGCGTTATAGGAGTACCAGGTGAACTGCGCCTCGCAGTAACTGAGCGCGTAGATACCGGCATCGGGGATGTCCTCTTGCGCCGGGTCCACTTCGGCCGAGTGACCGATAGCCGCTACTACAACGTTATCCATCGACACGCCGCACAGATCGCTCGTGCCACCCGCAAAGCGGAAAGCGATGAACTTGGCAGTTGCAGGCAGGTCCTCGAGCGTCACCACTTGGTGCACGTAGGTCAAGGTACGCGGGAGCGTGACGAGCGAGACGAAGGTCGAAGCCTTGTTGGGATTGGTCATGTATCCTACCTCCAGTTGACCGCATCCGTCTGTAGTGAGGCTCGTCTTATAGTCAAACGCCACCTCGAGCGTGTTAAGCGCTGCGTTGAAGGTCGGCATAGCGAACACCTGTGCCGTACCGGGTCCGCCACCGGCTGCGTAGAGATGCGCCTGGCCTTGTACGACGGAGGCGTTGTTCTCTTCGTCGTAGGTCTTGTCCGCTACGACCCACACTTGCGGAGTCTCCGATGCCACGGTCCAACAATCGGGTTGAACGGTGCCTGTAGCATCCCGTGTGAAGGTCTCCAGCCAAGGCACATCGAACGACTCACACGGGGTCTTGAACAAGGTCTTGGGGGCCATGCTCTGCGTGTCCGCGCTACAATAAGCACGTACGTAGAACACATATTCGGTCTCTTCGTAGAGATTGGTTAACGTTACAGTCTTCTGCGAAGTGAGGGTTGCGCTGGTCCAATCGACCGCTTCGTCTTTCTCGAGCAGCAGATATTGGTATTGGTCCGCTGTGCCTTGCCAACTGAACGTAGCGGCATGCGCACTCAGGTTGCTCAGCACAATGTTAGACGGGTTCTCACACTCCGCGTTGCCCCGCAGCGACACACCGGACACATTGTCAACGTAGATTCCGTCCGTACCACCGGCTTGGTGGAACGCTATATAAATCGCCTGACCTTTGTAAGCGGACAAGTCGATGCTGTACTGCTGCCAATCGCTTTTCCACAAACGATGGGCATCATCGCCTTTGCTCTGCGAAGTGTAATAGGTGTCGAGCAGTTCAAACGAACCGGCATCCGTGCCGCTCAGCGACACTTCGATACGTAGTTGTCCGGTGGAGGCATAATCCCCTACCCGAGCCGAGAAAGTCAACGACTCCCCGTTTGCAGGCCGTAACTGCGGCGTGATCAGCCAGTTCTCCGTGCCGGCCACCTCTTGCACGTAGGCGCAGTTCGTACCGCCCTTCACGGCTTTCTTCCATCCATACCCGGCATAGCCATCAATCACCGACCAATCCTCCGGCGGGAAGCCCTCACCTTCAAAAGTCTCATTCAGCGTCTGTGCGCTGATGCTCGTGCAGACCATCGCTGCCGCAAGCCAAGAAAAAATCTTCTTCATATGATTTTCATCAACTAATATATTGCGGCTGCAAAGGTACTGCTTTTTTCTGAATTGTGCAAATAAATTTGCATATTTACACAAAACGACGGTAAAAGTGCCACCGTAATGCGAATTTACTCACAATTTTGTGTGAATGTGTGAATGTGTGAAAGTAATCGTCCTTACCCCTATCGGACTTTTATCGATGTTTTATCGGAGTTTTAGGTGATACATCCTGCGTCATCCAAACCAAGACCATCGAGAGTTATGATGGCTAGAAGAAGCTGTAAGAGAGAGAGGCACCCGAATGGATGCCTCTCCTTATTATATACGCACACGCGTACCTAACCTACCCGCTCAATTCGACCGTAACAGCACAAAGGCACAACATTTTTTTGAAATAATCGTGCCCTTGCGGCTAAGAATTATACAAGTTTTTTCACAAAATTGTCTGCAAATGGCTTATTTTGCACCACTCAAGATACCACTTTCGGTATCTTCGTTGTCGATACGTTTCCAGCCCTCGTTGTGCTTGGTACCGAAGTCCAGATTGACGTTGAAATTGAGCATCAGCACTTGGCGATAGTTCTGCATAACGGCGGTATTGAAAGTCGGGGCAAGGGCAGACAAGTCCTTTGTGACGGTTCTGGAACCATGCGGCGAGAACGGATTAACCATCATAATACCAAAACCAAAATGCTCTGAATTATAGTTGATGCCTATATCGTGCGTCAATTCGCCGAGGGTCAGCGTTTCGCCC
>CACZZL010000006.1 GCA_902785605.1 uncultured Bacteroidales bacterium | reverse complement strand
GGCAATGGTATGACGATAGACGTTCTCGTGATGGATGCCGTGTGCCAACGGACCGCGGACACTATCATAAGGTGCCGGATCATAGGTCTTACCGTAAGCTGCATACTGACTACCGACAAACAGCATACCTTCCCACTCGAGTGTATCGTTCTCGCAGAGGTCTTTCTCCTCGTAGAAATCGTAGATCGGTGCGACTACCAGATGAAGGGTATAGATCGAGTCGCAGCCGCCGCCTTCGCAAGCCGAGCAGGTGGTAGTGAGACAACTGTCATAATAGAAGTACTCACCCGGCTGGTCGGTCGGGATAACAATCTGGGTATGTTGGGTCCAAACGAACGGATCGTTCTGACAAACCAACGAGTCCTCAACCGGGAAATGGTACGAGGGTTTGACAATCAAATGGAGGTAGAAAGCAGAGTCACAATGATACTTTGTATCATAATGACGCTCATCGTCCCGTGTTCCGCCTGTTCCTTGATACCACTGTCCTTCCCACTCAAGCGAGTCGTTATTGCAGACATAGAGCGTATCGAATTGCTCGTAACTGGGGCGCATGGTCACCGTCAACTGATAGACGGAGTCGCGGACAGGCAGTTCGACGGTCTTCAGGCTGTCGAAGACATGGGTGGTCGTCTTTTTGAGACGGATATCGAACGGATCAGTGCCTTGCCATTTGCTACCCACAATAATAGTGTCGCGCCAATGGACAGAGTCATAGTCACAGATGGTGCGATAGGACCGGAACAGATAGGTGTCCATCAAGGTCAGTTCGAGACGATAGATACTATCACAACCGTTCACCGGGTGTACCTGGTTCTCGTTGTCGTTGTGGAAATAAAGGGTCGTGTCACCGTCTTCCAGATTCTTGAACTCCTCATCCAGGAACGGACCATACGTCACACCGTGCCATTTGTAGGTCTGGTTGGTCGCCATCACATGTTTGTCCACTTTGAGGAACGGTTTGAGGTACTTCAGTTCCAGTGTATAGATTGAGTCACAGCCAAAGCGTGTGACGCACGAATCGTAATAGGTTCCGGACGTTGGAAGTTCCACATAACCAGCACCATTCCGGTGATGAATCCACTGATAGACATTCGGTATTTTCGTACGTGTTTCCCTGTCATACGTCCACTCACAGATACTGTCCTTGTCGGGGTAGTAGTACGACTTGGGGATGATGAGTTGAAGGATATTGATCGAGTCACATCCGGTGCCGTTGTTGCACTCCGGGCATGTCTGTGTCTGCAGGGTATCGGAGAAGAAACCGACCCAAGCCTGCAAATCGTCATTGAAGACCATATTCGGATGGTTCTTACTGATGAGCGAATCGCGTGTGCTGTACTGAATCGGCCAACGATAGAGCGAGTCGGGTTTGGTGTTGTAACACATGGTGTCAATCACCGTGTCACGATAGGTCTTGTGCAGCATTAGGTGTAACTCGAAGATCGAGTCACAGCCTTGGAACGCCGGGTATTTGGGGTTCTGCTTACACGGACAATAAGTCGTCTTGTCGTAGATGATCGCGACCGTATCTTTGGTCACAATAGTGCCGTCCGCATCGGGTGAAAGGACACCTTTGAATTTCTCTCCTTCGTACACAAGCGATTGGTTATCACACAGATGCAAGGTATCTACCCGGCGGAAGGTGTCGCAGACAAACAGGTACAAGGTGTAGGTCGAGTCACAGCCGTAGATAGTCTGATAGGCACGGTCGTATATGTTCTCGCCGAGGCGTGCTTTCCACTCATAATCCGTGGTGCTCTCACCGTCTGTCTTGTCCGCAATGAACGTGGTGACAGATTTGGTCGTACCTTTCTGCGTCAGGTCACCCTGGTTAGGAAAACTGTCGTTGAAGAACTCATACGAGTCACCCATACAGATATACTGATAAACCGTGTCATGATAGATACGCGTCACACGTACGGTGGTTTTCAGAGTATCTATCTCGTCAGGAATAGGGCGACACGTATTCTCATTACAGATAAGATGCGGATAATGAAGGACTGCATGAATCTCATACTCCTTGAATGGGGTACGTGCTTCCGGTGGAAGATGCGACTCATCTGGCAATATGAACTGATGTTCCAATCTGTAAATCCAGTCAGATGCAGTTATTTCATCTGGCACAGTCTGTTGAATTGGATAACTACTTATCAGTGTCGCATCACTAGGCTTCGCTCCGTCTGTCACATCATATATACGCCATTCAATAGGAGATGCCTGCTTGGAGATGGGTGTTTGTACCATCCATTTTACAATTGAACTATCACAAACCTGTGCAGTGTCCAGACGTTCATGCCCTTTAGCCCACTCGTCCCACTGACGCTGATACCAACCTTGCTCTATACGCGGCAGGTCATACCCACCAACCATGATATCTTCCAGATTTTCTACAAACAACGAGTCTCTAAATGGATCAGGAGAATAACCGAGCGTATACAAATATCCCTGTGCGTCTGTAATAGCATACACCATTCCAACAAAACCTTCTCCCGTTGTCTCAATTGAATGATAGTGCGAAGCATTATTGGGTACCCATATCGAAGCGTAGGACATTGAAGGGTCCCCGTTGAACGCATGGAAAGGTGTTGTTACCGCATTACCATCTATCGTCAGTTTATCCACATCAGCTGTCGGCGTTACTACGAACACATAGTATTTCTGGGGGGCCTCCTCTGCGCCAGGTTCTACGTAGGGGTCCAAGTCATGGGTGAAAAAGTTCATGGTCTTAGTACGATGAGCCCAAGAAGGCATCAAAGCATTGGCCGGATCACCATACTTGTAGCATATCGGTTCAAAAATATCACCCGTACACTCTTCGTTTTGACCACCACTAGTCGTGTAAGCATAACACATCACCGGTTTGTTACTATGAATAACCATCTCGGTAACACCATTCGTTTTCATGGGTAATGGAGAGGTACTCTGATGATGATTCAGGTTGCGAGTAACCGTTGCCACCTGACCGGTACTTCCTAAATAACAGTCAATTGTAACAACTGTGCCATCGTAAGCAGCAGTAAAGATCGCATAATTCTCTTTAGTACTATCCAACAGGGACATGTAGAAGTCCGTTCCCCACTGCGAGATAGGCAATATCTGTTCACTCAAATAGTCCTTGGAATTGGACTCATGATACGGAATACTCGTTTGCTGGTTTCCGTTGAACACTGCAACCGGCTTGTCCGAACAAATACGACTACCGGATAAGTCTACTTTCACATTACTACCCAAGTGCGGAGTGGATGCTACCAAATAAGCATCACCTTTCTCTAAAGTAACTTCCCACTTTTGATCCTTCTGGTGTTGCATCGTCTGGTAAGTAGGAGTAATACATACATGGGTGTTGCTATCTGTGGCAACAATGGCGAACTCTGACGAGAAGTTATCCTCGTAATACGTCTGCACGTAATACTCTTTTCCCATGAACTTGGTCGGGATGATCAAAGTCGCATCGCGAGACGATTCTCCGGCCTCACCATTACGGCTATAATTGAAACAAGAGAAATTCTTATTGGGTTCGAGAGTATAGACATGTACACCTTTGTATATACCGCCTACTTCACTATTCAGCAGATAAATTAGAGCGTACAAATCCGACACATCCACTATCTCTGTCGTATTTGCGGCAACATCACGCTCAAGTACTGTATTTCCGGCTTCTATAAAGACATGCGTTTGTTGACGAGCAGAGATGGCTACCTTCAGTTCAAACGTGATACTGGCATTGAGCGGAGAGCTTGGATCAAAATTGGCGTTGTTCATAAACGTCAACCAGAAATCATTTCCCTCCGTTGAGCCGAATGTAGCATTATCTCCTAACCAATAGGGGTCGTTACTGGTCAACTGAGCAGCACCGATACTCACTATCGATGCCACGATCAAACATATAGATACAAATAGTCGCTTCAAAAATCCTGTTCTACTCATTTCTTACTTCTTGCACTTCCTATATATACCTGTGCACCCAGATACACTCCCTGCGGGCTGAGCGAGCCGTTGGTGGGAGTGACGAGCGGATGACGATATTCTACTTTGGCTTCTACCGGCACATGCTTCGCGCCGGAGAAATTAAAAGCTACACCGGTTATGACACTCGCGTAAAAATCGCGCTGTGTGTCATAGTTGTAACTTTTTGAAAACCACTTACCTACACCGGACACATCCACCGCCGCTCCGCCATAAGGCACGACGGCACAGTGCTTCATTACCGGGATATAGACCTTGATGGTCGGTTTGTATGCCACACGTGTGTCTATAGGTCCGACAGCGAACTCCGTACAGATGGGCGACATAGCAAACAGTCCGACACGAAAATCCACAACCGACAGGTTCAGCAAGTGGTGGTGTCCCATGAACGAATAGGTGTATCCTGCACTGATGAAACTGATGGTGCGGTAACCGCTGTAGTCGTAGTAGCGGCTCAGCAGCGATGACTTTTGTTCCGGCTCCATCACCGGTGTTGTTGTCGTCTTCGTAGGCGTGGTAGTCGTCACCGTCTGTGTCGGTATGGTAGTCGTCACCGTCGGCGTAGTGGTTGTGGTTACCGTCGGCGTAGTGGTAGTGGTTGTGGTTGTTATCGTTGTGGTCGTTGTCGTCGGTTTGGTCAGTGTGGGTGCCGGAGTTGTTGTGGAGGTCGTTGTGACCGAAGAGGTGTAGTTCTCACCCGCCTCGTCTGTAAAATCCATCACGCAACAATATCGGTAAGCAGTATGCGGTGCGTAGCCGATACCGACCGAGTTGAAGTATTTGCTCAGGCAGTTACGACGGTGACCAAGGCTGCTAATTCCTTCATCGATAAGCAGTTGTACAATAATATCACGTCCGGTCGTCTTACCGTAACTACAGTTCTCTCCCCATGCATGTCCCGCTTTAAAATCGTCGCACCCTACTCTGTTGTGTCCTGTCATGCCACGTCGTCCGCTCTCTTGTGCCCAGCACTTGGCAGACGAAGAGGCATACCGGTGCGCATTGAGCGGAGGCAGGGGACTCATGCTATTGAGTTCGCTACGAAGCGAGCTAAGATAGGCTGATTCGCGCTCGCCGCTCAATTCCACACGAACAAACTTAGCCGGGTACATACGGGCTAAGTTGTTGTACAGAATCACATCTTTCTCTGTCTGATTCAGATAGGGGCATGAGCCGGCCGTGTTCGCCGACCTCAACTCCTCAGAAGTCCAACTCTGAGCATAAGTGAGCATAGTGCCGCACAATACTACAATAAGGATTGTTATGCGGGAGTAGATTTTCATTCTTGCGTATTATTTGTTGTACTTCTGGATCAGTTCTTTGTATTCCGGCATCTCGCGGATGTTGTCCAAGTCCGTATCCTTCTCCATATGACGGAAGGAGCGGAAACCTTTTTCAAACGAAATGGTCAAAGCACGAATCGCCTCTTCCTTGCGGTTGAGCAGCGAGTACATACATGCCAGATCGTAATAGTTGCCGGCAGAGGGTTCGTCCTCGATGATCTGCGCCATGATGGACAGGGCTTGTTCGCCCTCACCTTTATATAATAGCGTGTACGCGCGCGTGATAGACACTTCTTCCCCTTCTAGTTCGAGTGCTTTGTCCAGATCGATGTTCGCCCGCTCCACGTCGTTGAGATCCAGGTACAACCGTCCGCGGTACAACAGCACGAAAGCCAGATCTTCGTTCAAGAGGAGTGCTTTGTTATAGTCATCCAACGCTCCTTCGAAATTCTGCTGCTCCTCGCGCATACGTCCACGTCCGACATACGCGCTGATCGCGTAGTCCATATCGTTCTCGATCACCTTCTGGAAATCCGCTTCGGCTTTCTCATACTCGCCCATCTCTAAGAAACAACGGGCACGGTGGTTGTAGTAGTAATAGGTATATTCGCTGTTGGGATAGAGTTCGATCAGGCCGTCGTAGCAACGTGCTGCGTTGGCATAGTCGTACAATCCTTCGTAGCAATCCGACTGGAGCAAGAGCACATAGCCGTCAGGCACGGTATCGGTGACAAGTGCCTGCATCGAGTTGGCATCCGCCAGCGCTTCTACGTATTGGTCCATCTGCATGTAAGCGCGTGAACGCAAACCCAGCCAGAAATAGCGCGTATCCTCGTCCTCGGCATTCTTGATGTAGGACGAGATGGTCTTGATCATATAACCGTAGGCTTTCGGAGTGGTGCTAATGAACACGTCCACATTATTATGCTCCATGGAGATGTAGTCCGCATAGAGGTCGATGAACGACGTCCAGTCTTCCGCCTCCCGATAGATGAGGGCACGGATACGCTTCGCTTCAGACATACGCGGGTGATAGAGCATAAGTTCTTCCAAAATCTCTGCAGCCTGTCCGTTGAGGTCCAAGAGCCATAAGTTACGAGCGAACTCAAGCGTGTAGTCGGCATTGTTCGGCATCATCTCATGCGCTTTCTTGTAATTGATAGCCGCCGACTCGTAGTCATGTTTCTTGTAATAGAAACGTCCGCGCTGTGCGTAGCCTCTCGGGTTCTTCTTGTCCTTTTTGATAGCCAGGTTGTAGTTCTCCAGCGCCTTGTCGTAGTCCTGCACTTGCTCATAGATCAGTCCACGCAGGCAATAGAGCGTAGCCAGATCGTACTCGCACTTCTTGTTCCAGTACTTGATGGCTTTGTCCGCATCGTCAAACGCCTTAATGTACTCCTCTTGGGAAGCGTACGCCAAAGAACGCATTCCATATGCGTCTGCACTCTTCGGATAGCTATTCAGATGCTCTGTAGCATAGTGTATTACCAATGCGTAGTCATTGTTATCCAACGCATCTTCTGCCATTTCCAAATACGACTGAGCGAAACTATACCCTACGGTCAGGATCGCGATGATCGAGATCAATAAACGTTTCATATCACGCATGATTTTAATTAGGAAGCATATTTATATTTCCAGATATTATACGCCAGGAACACACACCCGAGCAGGATGATCACGGTCAAGCCGCCCAGGGTGATCCGGATGTTTTTCTTCGCACGGCGTTGTGCCGCTTGAGAGCCGTCTACTCCGTAATAACGGTTAAAAGAGAGGACGGGTTCTTGCTTTGATTCTTCCATGTGCATCAATTCCTATTAACAAAACCAAACACTCATACTACTGAATACGTCGGACAGGTCACCGAAGAAGTCCACGAGTCCCAGCACATCAGCGATACTGATGAACAGCTGTGCAATTCCGCCGAACAGGCCGAGTCCGACAAGGAAGACAGGCAGTACTACGACGTTGAGGAAGATCAGCACAACCTTGACAATGAAGTAGATCAAACCAACCTTATCCCACGTTTTCTGCTTCTTCTCAAACTTCTCGGGATCGCCTTTGTATTTGTCCCAGGTAAAGCTGTGACCCTTGATACCCAAGATGATCTTGATGACAATTTTGATCGGATAGAACAAACCTACCAGCGAAGAGAGTATCTGACCGATGACCGGAATCCAGAAGAACAGGATGCCGATTCCGTGTGAGAGCAGGAAAAGAACCGGAATAACAATAGGCCACCATACGCCGTTACAAACGGCATAGATCCAGTCAAGACCGAAACCACCCCAACTCCATTTATCTACGATAGCCGGTTCTTCCCGTTCCTGCTTGGGTGCAGACTTGGCTTTGGATGCGCCCTTGGGCACTTCCTCTACTTCCACTTCGACAACGGGTTCCTCTTTCGGTTCCTCTTTGGGCTCCTCTTTGGGTACCTCTTTGAGTGCAGGCTCTGCTTGGGGTTCATCTGCCAGCAGTTTCTCAACCTTCGTCATGTCAAGCGCGTACTTTTGTCCAAGAGTGATCGTGTCCGTCATTACGATGTGACAAGAGTCGTTCAGCACCTTGACACCGTTGACATATGTGCCGTTGGTGCTGTGGTCGATGAGCGTGTAGTTCTTGCCTAAGCGCTCAATGGTTACATGACTTTCGCTCACTGTGGTATAACGACCGGGAACGACGATAGACGAGTTGGCATCTCTGCCGATAGTGATTTTGTTCATATCTGTAGGGGTTTTAATTCTATTTCAAATTCGGGCGCAAAGGTACTACTTTTTTTGCAAATACACAAGATTTTAATAACTTTTATTAAAATAATTTTCCGAATGTAATGCAGAAATGTCATTATTCGAACATGTATCGGAGATCTTCCGGTTCGAAGACAATATCCATTGACGTGTCGTCATTGAAGAATCGGACAATGAAACCGACATCGAATTTGAGGATCACATCAAAAATATTAGCGGCATCTTCGGATTGTTCTTCCGCAGTGCTTTGTTTCATAGCCTCCACCACTTCACGTTTTATATCTTCTCCGGATACGCCGGAGAATTCCGAAAAACCTTCATCGCATTGTACGGAATAGATGACGTAGCCATCCGTGTATTCCGCTTTGACGAGTGTAATATCTTCTCTGATTTCATGCGGACAGAGCAGATTCGTTGCTGCTACAGATGATTTGATGATTGCATCTTTGGGACTGCATGCGTTAAGCATGGTCATGGCCAGCACTGCCAGTACCGCCATCGTGAGTTGTTTTGCTTTCATAATGTGAGTATTTGAGTTAGTTCCAATGTTCGTCGTACTTGAACTCAAACGAGCTCAGAGCGAAGTGTTTTCGGATTAATGCGGCCAGGTCGTCTTCTATATCGCGAGCCCAGGAGCCGACCAGCACCTCAAAATGGTCCACACACCAAGACACACGCCCCCGCGGAAACTGGTCATAGTCGCCCAAGAACAGAGACGGCTCATTGTGCGCGACAGCATGCATGTACTGCTTCTGCCACACATTACGGTGCAGACTCTGGAAGAGGATGTAAGGCAGACCTTTCTCTGCCGCTTCTTCCATCATCCGTGGACTGAGTTCTTTCTTGTACACACCGAACAGATCGTGTTCCTCCCGGTTGTACCAAAAAATGCCGACAGCGGGCATTGGCTCGTCATAGAAATCGATATCTATCATAACTGACCGCAAAATTACTGCTTTTTTCTCAAATATGCAAGGATAGACTACATTTTTTTGCCCAAATTCTTGCATATGTGGAGAAAAAGTAGTACCTTTGTAGCGCAAATCATAAAAAACACGAATATGAACCGAGACAATGAGGTTTTTGACGTCATTCGCCGTGAGCGAGAGCGTCAGATGAAAGGCATTGAGTTGATAGCGAGCGAAAATTTCGTGAGCGATCAAGTGATGGAAGCCATGGGCAGCGTGCTGACCAACAAGTACGCTGAGGGATATCCCGGACACCGTTATTACGGCGGGTGTGAAGTAGTGGACGTAGCGGAGAACATTGCCCGTGACCGTTTGAAAAAGTTGTACGATGCCGAGTATGTGAATGTTCAGCCGCACAGCGGTGCACAGGCGAATATGGCGGTATTCATGGCTTGCCTCAAACCGGGCGACACGTTCATGGGCCTCAACCTGAGTCATGGTGGTCACCTTAGTCATGGTTCAGCCGTTAACTTCAGCGGTCTGGTCTTCAACGCGATCGGTTATGATCTGAACGAAGCGACCGGTCGTGTGGACTATGACGATCTGGAGATGAAAGCACGCACCCATCGTCCGAAACTGATCATCGCCGGCGCAAGTGCGTACAGCCGTGAGTGGGACTACGCGCGTATTCGCCGAGTAGCCGATGAGATAGGTGCGCTGTTCATGGTGGACATGGCACACCCGGCAGGACTGATTGCAGCAGGCCTGTTGGAGAACCCGCTCAAGCATGCACATATTGTGACGAGCACAACGCACAAGACCCTGCGTGGTCCGCGAGGCGGTGTTATTCTGATGGGTAAAGATTTCGATAACCCATGGGGTAAGACCACTCCGAAGGGTGAAATCAAGAAGATGAGTGCCCTACTCGACTCTGCCGTATTCCCCGGAACCCAAGGCGGTCCGTTAGAGCATGTGATTGCAGCCAAAGCGGTTGCGTTCGGCGAGGCGCTGACAGAGGACTTTAAGGTTTATCAACGTCAAGTGCAGAAGAACGCAGCGGTCATGGCACAGGCGTTCATGGACAAGGGTTACAAAGTTATCAGCGGCGGTACGGATAACCACTCGATGCTCATTGACCTGCGCACCAAGTATCCGGAGTTGACCGGTAAGGTAGCCGAGCAGGCTTTGGTGAGCGCCGACATCACGACCAATAAGAACATGGTTCCGTTTGACAGCCGCAGTGCGTTCCAGACTTCCGGTCTGCGTTTCGGCACACCGGCTATTACTACCCGAGGTCTGAAAGAGGACCGGATGCCGTGGATTGTGGAGCTTATTGATAAAGTACTGCAAGAGCCGACCAGCGAAGCTGTCATTGCGGCAGTACGCGCAGAAGTGAACCGCGAGATGACGCAACACCCGCTGTTTGCGTGGTAATAACGGCGAATGGCGAATGGTTATAGGCTAAAGAAAAGGACGCTGAGCGTCCTTTTTTCTTATGCTTGTTTCTCTTTACGGAAATGGTTCGGAGTAAGTCCGGTGTGCTTCTTGGTGTACTGGCAGAAGAAGCTGGCATTCGGGAACTCCATGATGCGTGCGATCTCGCGAATCGGCATCGTCGTGTTGCGCAGGTAATGCTTGAGTTCAGCTACCGTCACATCCGCGATCCATTCGCCGGCAGATTTCTCACTGCGCTCTTTGCATATCTCGGACAGGTACTTAGGTGTGATACCCAGTTTCTTGGCGTACCACTGTACCTCGCGCTCGTGCGGATACTGCTGCAGCAGACGGGTGAACTCATGGAAAGTATAGTCGCTTTGGTTGACCGATGTACGACCATTGGCATCTACCAACGCCAGTTTGTCCATATAATTGAGCATCTCCATCGTAGCAGCCCGTGCAATGAGCATCAGGATCTGCTTGCGGTATTGGCTTAAGCCTCCTGCTTTGTCCTGCAGTTGCATGGTGAGCAGTTCAAAATAGATATCAAAGAACTCTCTGCTGCGTTCGTTCAATTCGAATAGCGGGTTCTCCTTCACATATTCTTGTTTCGCCCACCAGTTCGGCTCCACGCGCATGTGGTCAAACATCAGTTTTTCATAAATGTCCGCATCGATCGTGACCTGCTTGAATGCAAAATCAGGGGACATCTGATAAGGGCCCAACTCTTGGGTGAAATCCGGTATACGAACAAAGAGGAATCCTTTGTTTATTCGCAACATATCGCCGTGGTAGAACACGTCAATATATCCTTCCGAACAATACAGAACCGTCATCGTGGAGACAGAAGTAGTACGCGTCTCACGACAAACGCGGAAACCTTCCACATCCGTAGTCAGAAAAATTGATTCAGTTGATAAAGTCATATCTATTACAATTTAAGGTTACAAACCAATATGTGAACCGTGAATAATTATGCGAAATTAAATGCTTCAAAAAGAACATTTTTCGCCATTTGCGGTGCAAAATTACTAATTATTTTTGAAATATGCAAATTTTTTTGCATTAAATTTGCGAATATCGCAATTTTTTTGTACCTTTGCAGCGAAATAAAACATAAACACATGAAAAAAAGTATAGTTTTTGCGCTGATAGCGGTTTTGCTATTGGGTTGCAACAGCAGCAACGAACGCGTCTTGACGACGGCAACAGGCAGTATCTACGAGTGTCTGATAGTGAGTGAACGGGAGTTGGAGTCCACGTTGACGGAGACGATGGGTGCGGACATGTACGGTCTGCCGCAGATGGAAGCTGTGATGACGGTGACGCACATTGCTCCGTCCACATTTGATGCGCAGTATATGGCATCCCGTAATATCCTGCTGGTGGATATTGACGGCACCAGATACACACACGTGAAAGCAATTCGTCATCGTGATGTATGGGCCCGTCCGCAAGCCGTTGTGCGCATTCAGGCACCTGACAACGAGTCGTTTATGAGTTATTGGGAGGAGAACGGAGAATCGGTGCGCGAGTGGTTTGTACGGGAAGAGTTGGCACGTCAAGGCCATTTCTACCGCGGAGGTACCAATAGGAACGCACGCGCGAAATTGCAGGCGCAAGGCTATGATCTGTTGATTCCGGAAGACTATATGCTCATTCGTGACACGACGCTGAGTATCCATGCACAAACGGTCAAAGTCGTGTGGTGTTGCAACAACAAAGGTCCGATGCGTCGTGACGTGCTGGTGTACAGTTTTCCGTACACAGCGCAAGAACAGTTCAGCAGCGACTCGATCATTACGATGCGCAATGAGGTGGTAGGCCGTCTGGTGAGTGCACAGGTCGAAGGCAGTCACATGGGAACAGAGTACAAACATTTCCCGCCGGTAAGCCGTTCGGTTGCTGCGCTGCGTGATACCACAGGAGGTTTCTATGCGATCGAGACACGCGGTTTATGGAAAATGCTGGACGGAGAAGCCATGGGCGGACCGTTTGTGAGCCTGACGCGTCTGGATCAGGTCAACGGCCGCGTGGTGACTGCGGAAGCATTCCTTTATGCGCCGGGACAGAAGAAACGTAATGCCACACGACAGGCGGAAGCGATTCTGTACACGCTTAAAATGCCGAATGAGAAATAAAGGCGAAAGGCTAAGGGTTAGTGGTTAGTGTTTTCCAACGGCGAAGACCATAGAGGCAGTTGGCACACCAGAACACGTATTGTGCGGTCATGCAGTAGTCGCCTGCACGAAGCCAAAGGACGACGCTGAAGATATCGACCGCCAACCAGATGAACCAATGCTCGCGATAAGCGAGGATCATGAGTACCTGCGCAACCAGCGCAGGTACTGTTGTATAAGCGTCCAAGTACGGCTGGGTATCATCTGTCCAGGTTGCCAACCCCCACCCTACGAGTGTGGAAAGCAGCACGGTAGAGAGCGCGATTAGCAGGATCGCACGAACAGATAAGGTACGCGGTGTCACTTGTGTCCCGTTCTCGGTTGCTTGCAGCCGTTTCTTCCAAGCGATCACACCATAGATCATCGTGACGAAATAGTAGGCGTTGATGGCGATCTCGCCGTAGAAACGTTGTTGGTAGCAGAGGTAGGTGTAGGTAATGACCTGCGCAAAGCCGAACACGTACGTTCCTATATTACCCTGCGCGCACAGGCACACCGAGCACACGCCTAACAGGCCTGAGATGAGGCTGATCGCCGGGAGTTGCGAGTCGGGAGCAGCGAGTTCGTTCGCTACCACGAATGTAACGATCTGAACGAGCAGACCGACCGTTAAGAAACTATAGTCAAACCATTTTGTTTTCACTATTTCTTCTGCAGGGAAGTGACTTTGATCAGTTCTTTGGGTTTGGACTCAATGGACGGGAGTTGTTCGTAGTTCCACTCCTCTTCAAAATCCCAATTGGACTTGGTCTGTATCTTCTGGTTGTAGTAATAGACGGGTTCGGGTTGACGCTGCTCCGCCCAACTGCCCGGTGTCCATTGACCGTCTCCGTTCTCGTCCAGATAGAGACGCAGGTAATACGCATCGGGTTTGAGGTACTGGAAGAACGAGCCCTGCTCATCTGCCGGCAGTTCATACAGCACCTGGTCCTTGCCGTTGAGCAGTTGGATACGTGCGTTAGGCACGAAGGGATTCAGTTTGACGCGCAGGGTCGAATAGTCCGTCGTTTTCTTGAGTTGCAGACCGTACGTAGCGGCGATATGCGTCACACCGTACACGTCGTGCAAAGCCCCGCTATCTATCTTGAGCTCGTACGTCGCTCCCTCTTTCCAGGCCGTGAGTAACTGGAGCTTCATCGGCATCGAGTCGTACGGCATCCAGGCCAGAGGCACCAAATGGCGAACGGTGTCCTCTAACTCGTAGAGATGAAACGCGTCGCGGTTGATCGAATCCAAAGGCGTCGAACAGATGATACGCAGGGTGTCGTACAGGTCAAATCCTTTCCGCGCGTTGCTCTTGAGGTCAAGCCGCCTGTTGCGATTGGCCCGTTCCTGCGCTTCGAGCGCCTTGGCGGACAGCTTCGGTGCGCGCCAGAAAGCACGGATCGTATCCGTCGTCCACTCGAGGCGGTACAGGGAGTCCGTCTGACGATAACGCAGTTCAAAATAGAGCGAGTCCTGACGAATCGTAAGGCTGTCGGTGAGCCAAAGCGTAACTGAATCGCCCTTGGTAGAATAATGAGCGAGATAATGAACGGTGTCACTCAAGGCGCGCACTTGCGGCATACTGTCCGGGGCGGCAGAGAACACGAGCTGGACATAGTGCTGTTTCTCACGCGCAGCGCGTTGGAGATACAGTTTCTGCTGCGACTCCTTGAACAAGAACAGCGGAGCAGCGGAAGCCAACTGAGTGATGATTTGCCGTTGATGATTGATGATCGTATCCAGCGGAATAGAGTCCGTAGGAATGGAATCTAGCGGAATAGAATCTATGCTATCCGGAACCAGTTGCGGCAGCGGTGCGGAGACCGTGATCGGTTCGGAGGCAAACGCGTACGATTCGCCTACCGTCAGACGGTAGTCGCGGCTGATATCATCGACGGCGTACAGACGATACGTTCCCGGGTGAATGTTACCGATACGGAAACAACCGGTCGAGTCCGTTTTGGCGATTCGCAGGAACGGGTGCTTGACGAAAGCGGTGTCCGACAGATCCTTATGAATACCCACCAGCACACCAATGAGCGGGTTCAACGTCAGCGCGTCATAGACACGTCCCCGGTACTCCAAGGTGTCGATCTCATCGCCCGTGGAGAACGAGTAGCAGAACCCGCGTAAGGGCACTTTCTCGTGGTAGTCACAGATGGCAGAACCGAAATCGATGGTATAGGTCGTGCTGTCGTGCAGCGTGTCTTTGAACTGCACCATCAGTTTCTTACCGCGCACCTTGACATCAGGCGGGTTTTGCTGCGGAGGGGACATCAGTAGGTTAGAGGCTACGTTGTCCAACTGCAGATACTCGTTGAACGTGATCTCGATCCGGTCACCATGAAAATTGACCGAACCCTCCTCCGGTTCAGCGTACAGCGGTATCGGCGGCTCCGTATCCTTCGGTCCGCCTTGCGGTCCCACGCCCCTATTGGCACAGCCAATAAGCAGCGCAGCAAACAATACTATGAAATACCGTTTTTTCATTTGCGGGTACAAAAGTACTACAAATTTTGCACATATGCAAATTTTGAGGGATTTTTTAACAAATTAAGTAGCCTCGGGGTTGGAGGACGAGGTTAGATTCGGGTTCTTGGTAGTGTAAAAGGGCTGTTAAGGGATATGAACGGCGGGTATGAAGAGGGCGAACATGTGTATTAATGCGTTGTATATGTGCTATTTATAAGTTCATGATTTTAATAAAGTCTAGGATTGGTCCGAGACAAGTCCGTTCCACGGCCGATCTATCTCCTGTTTTTCCTCGATTTTCGGTGCAAACCGGTTTAGAACCGGAGCAAAATATTTACCAAATCGAGTGCAAAAGTACAAAAGATTTTTGGAATATGCAAATATTTAGGCACGGAAAATGAAGTTTTTGCAAAAAACCAGCATTAAATGCCGGGACAACAGACAAAGTTACCCGCCGCCAAGTGGGCATTGCGGGAAAAGGACGAAGAGGCGGCGATATTATCGCCGGATAATGGACGCTATAAAAAAATCACAAAGGCAGGAGGGTGTAGCCTTGGGAGAGGAGGTAGTCGAGGGCTTGGGGGAGGACGGCGAGCATGCGCTCGTTGGATTTGAGCGAGTCGTGGAAGTTGATGATGGAGCCGGGACGGAGGTCGCGCTTTATCTGCGCAAGCATCTGTTCCGGTGTGCGCGTCGCTTCGTAGTCGCGGGTGAGGATGTCCCAATAGATGAGACGATAGCCCTGCTGATGCAAGGCACGGCGCTGACGGAAGGTCGCTTTGCCGTAAGGCGGACGAAATAATTGACGATTTGACGATTGACGATTTGACGATTGATTGACGATTGTATAAAATTGACGATTGAAAGCATTTTCCCATTTCGCCGTATTCGCCATATACTCATCATAGGGAGTGCGCCAGCCTTTGAGGTGGTTATAGGTGTGGTTGCCGATCGAATGACCGGCTTCGATGACCTGGCGGAAGACATCGGGATGCTTGTCGATGTTCTCCCCTACCATGAAGAAAGTCGCCTTGACGTTGTACTTGGCAAGGATCGCCAGCACTTGCGGGGTCACTTCGGGGATGGGGCCGTCGTCGAAAGTGAGATAGGCGACTGGCGAAGGGTTAGAGGACGAAAGAACTCTATCCGCACGGAAAACACCGTACGGATAGAGACTTTGCAGAAGTGATTTAATAACTTTAGCCATTAACCTTTCGCCTTTAGCCATTACTTACCAAGCGAGACTGGAAGCGCCGAGGATAGCGGCGTCGGAGTCTTTGAGCACGGAGATGGATACAGGGATCTTGCCCTTCCAGATCGGCATCAGGTTGGCATCGAGCGCCTCGCGGATAGGATCCATGATCCAGTGACCGGATTTGGTCAGACCACCGAAGAGGATGATGGCCTCCGGGCTGGAGAAATGGACGTAGTCAGCCAGTTTCTGACCGAGCAGATGACCGGTGTAGTCGAAGATCTCTTTCGCTACGAGGTCACCCTTCTCTGCTGCGTCATACACATCTTTAGATGTGATATGGTCGATGTCAGCGACTTGGCGCAGGAGTGTCGGTTGTGTGGTCGAGGTGACGATCTCTTTCGCGGTACGTGCCACGCCGGTAGCCGAAGCGTATGCCTCAATACATCCGTGCTGGCCGCAGCCGCAGAGACGACCATTACCCGAGTGGTCGATCTTGCAGTGACCGAGTTCACCTGCAAAACCGTCATGACCGTATAGCAGTTTGCCGTCGATAACGATTCCCGAGCCAACACCGGTTCCGAGTGTGATGACGATGAAGTTCTTCATTCCACGTGCTGAGCCGTAGATCATCTCACCTTGTGCAGCGGCGTTTGCATCGTTGGTGATAGTGCACTTCACACCCATGCGTTCGCTGATGAGCTTAGCGAAAGGCACAACACCCTTCCACGGGAGGTTCGGAGCCTGCTCAATGCAGCCCGAGTAGAAATTGGCATTCGGTGCGCCGCAGCCTACACCTACGATGTCACTCATCGAGAGACCTTCGTCTGCTACCAGTTGCTTCAAACCTTTGCACAATACGTCGCAGTACTCGTCGATATTCGGATACTGCTGCGTAGGGATGGAATTACTGCGAAGCACTTGTCCGTCTTCGTTAACCAGACCGAACTTGGTACCTGTTCCGCCCAAGTCGATACCTAAAGCATACTTTTTCATGTTCTATAGATTTTTTTGTAAGAATAATAACACTCTGTTGTGCATGTGGGTGGCGTTGTTGCCTTTGCGCAGGAAATGGTTGTCGTCGGGGTACAACTGCATCTCAAACTGCTTATCCGCTTCCACCAATGCGTTGATATACTGCAAGGTGTGTTGCAAGTGTACGTTGTCATCTGCTGTGCCGTGAATGATGAGCACATTACCGGTGAGGTCTTTGGCTCTGGGCAGCAAGGAGGCTTTGTCGTATCCGCGGAAATTGACCTGCGGCCGACGCATATAACGCTCCGTGTAACCCGTGTCATACAAACGCCAATCGGTCACCGGCGCAATTGCGATTCCGGCTTTGAAGGGATGGTTGGGTTGACTCATGGTCATGAGGGTCTGATAACCGCCGTAGCTCCAGCCGAGGAGCGCGATTCGGTTGCCGTCTATATCATCCCGCTTTGCAGCCCAATTAGCCGCAGCAATGAGGTCTTCCGCCTCTTTGATACCGAGGTGCATGTAAGTCTCATTGCGCCAAGCGCGTCCTCTGCAATCGGAACCGCGCGTATCCACGATGAGTACCGCATAACCAGCTTCCACCAAAGCGTACTCAAAACGCTTGCGCCAACGGTTGAGCACGCGCTGACTCGCCGGACCGCTGTAATGCATTATTATTAAAGGCGAACGGCTATTGGCTAATGGCGAAAGGAACATCGCTTCTAACTCTTGTCCGTTAGCATTCGGGATCTTGAGCATTTGCGGTTCGGGCAGTTGGTTCGCTTTCCACTCTTCGCTTATGTCCGCATTGTCCTCCAACACCTCTACCTTGGTCATTTTGGTGCCTTTGAGGGTGTACAGGGTATAGGTGTTCGGTGTAGTGAACGCCTGGAAACACTCGATCATCTTCTTGCCGTCCACAGCAAAACGTGCGCTGTGCATGCCTTCACCGGTCGTGAGTTGGGTGATTTCACCTTTTTTGATATTCACCGCATATAGTTGCCGTGTGGAAGGTGTCGGCGCGGCTTGGTAATAGAGCGTCTGCGTTGATTCGTCCACTGCGTAGAGCGCCGTCACGTCTGTTTTCTCGGGCGTGAGTGCTTTGATGAGCGAGCCCTGTGCGTCATGCAGGTATGCGCGACGCCAACCGTCTTTCTCACTGAGCACGATGAAACGTCCATCACGAAGCCATTGGTACTCGTCAAAGAGCGAGTAGTCCATGTAGTAGTTCTCCGACTCCTCACGATAGAGGAGTTGAGAAACGGTCGATTGCGGGTTACAGCGCAGCAGTTCCATGCGGGTCTGGTCACGGTCCACCCGCAACACCATCAACGCGTCGCCTTGCCACCGGATACGCGGCAAATAGATGTCTTCGTTATCCTTGTTGACCTGCATAGTCTGAATCGCTTTCGTAGCCATATCGTACACACAGACGGACGCTTTGGCATTGGCACAGCCGGCTTTGGGATAACGCAAAGTGTCAGCAGCAGGATACTGCGGATTGCGTTCTTCGCCCAGATAAGTCTGCCAAGCGAACGCAGGCACAGCACGCTCGTCCAATTTAACGAACGCCAGTTTCTTGGAGTCAGGCGACCAGGCAAACAGCGCGGTGATACCGAACTCCTCTTCGTACAACCAATCCGCCACCCCGTTGATGATATCGGGATTGGCATCTTTGGTCACCGCGATCTCGGTTCCGAAACCCAGTTTGTGTACATAGAGGTTGTTATCTTTAGCAAACGCGATGTAGCGTCCGTTCGGACTCATGACAGCATCCCGCACTTGGCCCAGGTTCAGCCCTTCGCCCAAGCGTTTGCGCGTACCTTTCTCGGTGTCCACGATATACCAATCGGCGAGCGTCGAGTGACGGAAGATGGTCTGCTCGTTCTCGGACTCCAATTGATAACGCGCGGAGTAGTCCGCTATATCCGTTGGCTCAACCGCCAACAGGCTGTCCTGCACGGACGAAGGCACCGTACGCGCATTGTACGAACCCGACAGGATAGCGGGCAGTACAGTCAGTATCATCAGTAATTTCATCATAGACGTATTGTTTTCTTTCCGTTTACTATACGGAGTTCGTAATTTCCTATCGGGAGAATCAGTTCTTGGGGGACAGTAGTGACGGACTCGATGTCCCTACCCGTCTCCGGATAACAGGTGTAGGCGGGTTCTTCTTCCTGCTCAATGAAAGTCATCAGCGCAGTCGTTGTACCGGTGAGAGAACCGGCCTGCCTTAGTCCGGCAAACATGTCACCGTTCTCGTAGTTCATGGGCCATAAGACATAAGTCTTACCCTGATACTGCATATAAAAGACGGTCCTGTCCTGCTCGTGGTATACGCACCACACGCTCTGCTTGGCAGCTAACTGCTTACCCTCGTAGCCGATGTAGGTGCCTGTAGGCACATGTTGGATTGTGACGCTGTCCAGTGTGGGGTTGAAGACCATGTCATAGGCTTGATTGCTATCATACGGATTGGCCAGTGTATAACTCATTCGTCCATTGTACGGAACTCCTGTGATGGCACTGTTATTGTAGGTATCAAGATACAGATACGTGCCTGTTTGCAGGTCGCTCACATACGCTGCCTGCTGCTCGGCTTCGTATACGTACACGGCCCATAAAGTGCAGTCACCCGACGGGTGATAGTCTCCCGGTGTGATCCATGAGTCCGGCATGGTATGAATGGTATAGAAAGGCTGCTCCGTCCATGCCGTAAAGTGCCAGTTCTCTCTGTCTTGCAGGACCGGCAATTGGATGCCTGCGCCTCCTTCCGTTTCCGTCAATGTCTGCAGTTGTTGCGCGCCGCTCATCAAAGTAACCGTATAAGCAGGGGATGCAGTGTAGGAGATGACGTATCGGTCGATGTGCAGCGAATTGATAGTACCCACCAGTTTGATGGTCCAATCTGCATACCCCGTCTCCGAACCGGAGAATAGGGACACGGCGTGATAATCTGTGTTATCATACGCGCCGGTCCATTCCGCTAAGGTGCCGGACTTGGTAGACAAGGTCTGTCCGTCTGCCTCCACCGTGAACACGCCGGCCCCGGAAGTCTTGTTCGATTTGACATAGACAGTGATGCTCTCCACCGTAATGCTCTCCATGTGATGCAAGCAGAACGTAGCGGTATCCTTCGCGCGTACCTGACCTTTATTATAGGTATTGACATAGTTTGCCACGACACCGGAAGGCAGGTCTCCTTCGCCGGCAACTGTCTTGTTACTCGTCACCGTCCAAGACATCACAGCCAATATGAGCGCTAAGATTTTCATAAGCACACTTTTGCGGCTGCAAATTTACTACTTTTTTGGCAAATACGCAAATAAAAATCAAAATAATTTGCGCGGGTGAGATTTTTTTTGTAATTTTGCACGGTTTTTGTTAGTCTGAAGGAAGAAATGAAACGATATTTATTTTTCATCACATTGCTGGTAGGCAGCATGAGTGCGAGTGCACAGATCAGTCATATTCTCGGACACTGGATGACGGTGGACGACAAAACGGGTAATAACTACGCGGTAGTGACAATCTATCAGCAACCTGACGGATTGTACTATGGTAAGATCAGTAAGATGTTGGTCGGTCCGAAAGATCTGGTGTGCGAGTTATGCGAAGGAGAGGACCACAATGCGCCTATTGAAGGACTGGTGATCTTGCGCGGCATGACCTATGATGCCAAGAAGAACCAGTTGACAGGCGGCAAAGTGCTGGACCCTGAGTCCGGTAAGTTTTACTACGGTAAGGTTTATCCCCAAAACGGCAAACTGGTGTTGCGCGGTTCGCTGGATAAGTTCGGGGTGTTAGGGCGCAACCAAACATGGATTAGAGCAAAATGAATGATATGAAACGATACATCTATTTGATTGCGTGCCTGTTGATAGCTGGTACGACATTGGCACAAAACCTGCTTACTCCGGAGCAACTGGCCAAGCGTGAGAAGCGCAAGAACCTGACGGTCAAGGAGTGGAACACGGACGCCAAGACGAAAGCACGTTGGTTGGATCACGTCAAGGTGTACGACAGCCAGGGACGGTGCATTGAGGAGATCGAATACGCGTCGTACGGTCAACGCAGCCGTACTACGTACACCTACGATGACGTAACCGGGAAGGTATTGGAAGAAGTCGAATACAACGATCGCAATAAACCCGTGCGCATTCGCAAGTACGAATGGAACGCAGACGGCACTAAAGCAAAGCAGTATAACTACTTGCCTAATGGCAAACTCTATTCGGTAAAGGTATTTGAGTATATCTTCTCAGATAAGTAAGTACGACCCTATCTCGCTAAGCGAGATGGAGAACGTGAAGTTGATGAACCGAATCGACACCAAGTATGCAGTGCCGATATCGGTTCTACCGGCTATCTTGGAAGCGGCACAAGCGGACTATTTTGCACAAGAGATAGACGGACAGCGGATAGCGACGTACGACACCATGTACTACGACACGGATACGCTGGACATGTATGTCCGTCATCACGACCGGCAACTGGTGCGGCAGAAGATACGTGTGCGGCAATATGTGGAGAGCGATTTGACGTTTTTGGAGATCAAACGCAAGAACAACAAAGGCCGCACCAAGAAGAAACGGATCGCCGTACCGGGCTTTGCGATTAGTGCCAACACCTTTGGTGAAAGCAAACGTGAGACATGGAGTGTGGAGGATTTTATTGCCGCCAAGAGCCGGTACCAATGGAGTGAACTTAGCCCGCACCTGAGTACCCGGTTCCACCGCATCACACTGGTCAACAAAGCCAAGACCGAACGGCTGACGATTGACATGGATTTGGTGTGGGACAATGTGGTGACAGGTGAAAGCAAAACTTTTCCGGAACTGGTGATTGTCGAACTCAAACGCGACGGCAATGTACCCTCTCCGATGAACAAGATCATGCTGGATCTGCGTATTCATCAGCTCAAGATCAGTAAGTACTGTATCGGAACGGCCTTGACTACCCCGAAAATTAAGAAGAACCGATTCAAAAGTAAAATACGTAAAATTGAAAAATTATGCCAGAATTAAGTAACCCGACATTGGAGTTTTTGGAGAACGACCCGTCAATTGCCGAACGTTTCGGTACAGCCCCGGAGAGTATCTCTAACCTGATGCTTTCACTCGCTGATATGCTGCATGTGAACGCAGAAGCCATTACGCTGCCGCTGATGTTCCTGTTTAACCTGCTGGTAACATGGATCATCGTGTACTGTATCTACTACCGCTTCGGTAAGCGACGCGAGTACTACGTTACGTTCATGCTCTTCTCCAGCGCCATGTTCCTGTTGCTGTGGTTGATGCAGAAATTAGACATTCAGACAGGTTTTGTGCTGGGTCTGTTTGCCATCTTCGGCATGATCCGTTACCGTACGGAGACGATTCCAATTCGCGAGATGACCTATCTGTTCATTATCATTGCCGTTTCCATCATCAACTCGCTCAGTCTCAAAGCCAATGATCTTGCGTGGTATTCGTTAGTACTTGCCAATGTGCTCATTATCAGCCTTGCCTATGGTTTTGATGTTTGGATCAACCGCAAACGTACTTCTACTAAGATCATTCTCTATGAAAAGATCGAGAACATCAAGCCTGAGCGCCGTGCGGAACTGATAGCCGACCTCAAAGAGCGTACCGGGCTTGATATTAAGGATGTAGAAATCGGACATATTGACTTTCTGCGGGACGTGGCATATATCAACGTCACCTACACCCTGGAGAAGGGTAAGATACACAACAGTATTGACCAAATAACGAGGTTCAAGTAATGGCGAAAGGTTATCGGTTGCCGATTATAGGCTTGCTGCTATTTTGCAGTATCAGCACGTTTGGATGGACTTATGACAGTCAGACGAGCAGCACGGAGCAGGTGATGCAGTTCCGTGTGGGTGCGGATTTCACCAAGAAATGGAAGAACGGTCTACGTCTGAGTCTGACGGAAGACGTGCGCATCGATGCCTATAACTCGCTTAACGGGGCTGCGTTCAGCAAGGCATACACTACCCTCACGCTGGGTTATACTCCGATTGACTATTTCAAAGTCGATGCCGGTTATACCTTACGTGTAATGGGTCGTAAGGACTGGAGTGATGCGAACGAGGTGCTACGTCATCGTGTGTTCATGAGTGTTGCCGGTGTGTATCCGTCGCAGTACGTCAAACTGAGTCTGCGTGAACGTGTGCTGTGCGACATGCGTACAGACAGCGTGAACCTGTTGGAAAAAAACCGGTATAATTGGTTGTTGCGCAGTCGGTTGAGTGCAGAGTTCATTGTGCCGGGCAAACCCGTCAAACCGTATGTATGGTGTGAGTTGGAGAACACGCTCAATGTGCCGGAGTATCAGCAGCGAAATGGCAAGCAGTACATCAGCCATGTGCGCACCCAAGTGGGCGTCAAATGGCGGTTGACCAAGATGAGTAGTCTGGATTTTTACTACCGTTTCCAGTACGGCTACAACCGCGACATCAACATCACCAAGAACAAAGGATACATCCAGTTGACCGAAAAGACGACCTATCTGCATGCGATTGGCGTGACGTACAATTTGGATTGGTAATAAAAAAAGAGCCGTGCGGCTCTTTTTTTATAGTTTGAGTGCCAATCCTACGAAGTAGGTTCGGGGAGTGGAAGGACCGTAGATGTATCCTGCATCCCGGAATTCCCCTTTGTCCAGGTCTTTCTGGAACTGGTCGAAGATATTCTTCACTCCGCAACTGATCTCCAAGCAGTAGTGTTTGTACAGGTGTACGTCATAGGCGAGGCGGATTCCCATGTCCCAGAACGCCGGAGTGAGTGTCTCTTCGTCTTGGGCGATGTATCCTGCCAAGTGTGGCACGAGCATCGAACCGGTCGCTTTGCCGTTGATGGAGATGGTAAAATCACGTACCGGTGTGATGTCGAGCAGCACGTAACCGTAGTGGTCGGGCGTGTGGAGCATACGTGTCTGCGGTGCTATCGAAGAACTCCACGCTTGCGCCTCGGTGTAACGACTGCGTTGGAAGGTGTAACCGGCAGAGAGTTGGATTCGGAAATCTGCGTGCTGATAGCTCGTTTTGCCTTCAAGGTTCAGTCCGCCCACCCATGCACCCGGGGCATTCGTACGGGTGAAAAGGATGTTCCCCGCAGCATCTATACCGTCCTCGCGCAAGAAGAACACATCTTGCAGATAGGTATAGAATCCTTCCGCTGTCAGGTTCAGTTCCCATGCACCAAACTGACGATACCAATCGGCACTGAGCGTCGCGCTGTGCGAGTACTCGGGTTTGAGTTTGGGGTCAAGTGTAATGAGCGACACGTTTCCGCCGACAGCTGCCACGTGCAGGTCTTCGTCATAAGCCTGCGGGGCACGGTATCCGCTGCTGTAACCGGCTCGGAAGACGAGTCCCTCTATAGGTGTGTAGCGGAAGGTCGCACGCGGGGTCACTACTACGTTCTTGAGCAAGTTGTGCTTCTCCAGACGGGCTCCTATGAGTACGCTCCAGTGTTCGTTCTTCCACTCGTTCTGCGCGTAAGCACCCACTACATGGACGTTCTGTGTTATGTCGCGCTGATAGCCTAACATACGGTCGTGCAGTCCGTTGAAGTTATATTCAGCGCCTACTGTCAGATCACCGTTCATACGCCCACAGGGGTATGAGAAACGGTACTGCAGACCTGTGTTAGAGGTCAGATCCGTACTACGTCCGTAGGCCGCAGTGTCACGTCCGGCTCCGAAATAACTCTCACGACCGATATGCTGGATGGCCGAATAAGCGGACACGAAATGTCTGTTGTCCTGTGAGAACCAATCGAATGCGACCGAACCGGCATCGATGTTATGACGCAGTTGCTCAGCGATATCCGCGGTGTGCGGTTCGTCCTCAAGTCGGTTGCCGCCTCGGCGATAGTCGGTCGTATGGTGGTACTCCATGGTGATCTTGCTGTAAGCACTGGTCTTGAAGAAGAGTCGTGCACCGGCTGTGGTAGCACGGAGTTGAGGCACTTCGCTAAACCCGTCCTTATCGCGGTCATAGGCGCTGCGTGTACGATGAGAAGCAAACAGGTATGCACCTATCTTACGGTTCTCTGACATGACGGACGCGTTGAGGTCCGTGTGGATATCGTAGCCGGCATGCTCGTTGATCTGTGAGGTGTTGGAGATGTTGACGAAGTTACGTACAGGCTCTTTGGTGATGATGTTCACCACACCGGCGATTGCGTTCGCGCCATAGACCGCCGATCCGCCTCCACGCATCACTTCGATGCGGTCGATCATCGCGGCAGGCACTTGCTCCAGTCCATAGACCGATGCCATCGAAGAGAAGACAGGACGGCTATCCATGAGGATCTGCGTGTACTGGCCTTGCAGACCGTTGATACGCAGGTCGGTTTTACCGCAGTTGGAACAACTGTTCTCTACCCGCAGACCGGGTTGAAAACACAATGCGTCCGCCACACACGAACCGGCCGTTGTCTCGAATAACTCCGGTGAGAGCACATTGACAATGGTCGCCGCTTCCTGTCGCTTGGTAGCATACCGATTGGCAGTCACTACGACGGCGTTCAGCTGCTGCGACACTTCGCGGATGACGGCTTTCAACTCGATGGTTTTATTTTCCACCATCGTCACCGGTAGTTCCACAGTCTCGTATCCTACAAAACTAAAGACGATGGTTTGTTTGCCGATCGGCATGTCTTTAAGAAAATAGTGTCCTGATTCATCAGTGACCGTGCCTATGTTAGTGCCTTTAACCTGCACACTCACAAAGGGCATATGTTCGCCTGTTTTCTCGTCCAGCACGTGTCCTGTCAAGTGCGCATCATACTGCGCAAAGACAGGTACACAGAGTACCGAAAACAGCGCACAGACTATATACTTTAATTCTTTCATTCGCTTAATCTTTCTTCTCTAAATCATATCGGAAACCAATATAGGCTTTCCATCCCATAGTCGGTCCCCAGACCATGGATGCATCGAAATCCGTACCGTACGGGTCGTCGTAGCCGATGATGGGGCTGTCCTGCCGGAAATTGGTCATGTTCTCCGCACCCACATAAATGCTGCAGGTCCGGAAATACTTGGTCACCTGCGCCATGAGTTGAGGGTACCAGGTGATGGGTTTGGGTGTTCCGTATCCGCCTAACATATCGCCGTAGGCAGTGAAGCCATCGGGCATGCGGCTGATACCATTGAACTGCGCCGTGACATCAAACTGCCATTTCTTGAGCGGTGTCTGGTACGAGGTGGTTATCACGCCTTTGAAGCGGTTGGTGAGCGCTTTGGTGCGCAACTCGTATGCGTTCGTCTGGGCATTGAAGGTAGTCTGCTTTACATCGGTCCAACGGAATGCTGCCGTCCATGTCCAGCCGCGCAGCACTTCCATGGACGCTTCTACCTGCGCACAGTGTGCGAACGACTTCGCACCCGTTATATCCGATTGATTGTATACATACACCGCATGCTTGTCCCGGTCCATGTCCACGATGAGCGAGTTCAGGAAATGGGTATAATAGTACTCAGCAGACAGCTGCAGTTCTTTGCTTCCCATCGGGATATAGAACATCGTACTGATGCCGGCATTGACAGCCCGCTCTTGACGGATGTCCGAAGCCAAGTGCAGCGTACGGTTAGAAGGCAGCATAAACGCATTATCCGCTATCGCGTTCGGCGAACGGTAACCCATTCCGGCACTGGCACGGAGCGTCCACCATGTGAAAGGCGAATACCGCACGTTCGCACGCGGGGTGACGAAGAAACCGTAACGGGTACTATAGTCGGCACGGACACCGGCTACCAAGGACAACTGATCGCTGTAAGTGTAGGCATATTCGGCAAAGATACCGGGTACCACCTCAAAGCGGTCCAATTGGTAATTGGTGATGGGTAATTGGAGCAATTCCTCGTACTTGTCGTAGTTGACCGACACGCCGGCAGAGAGCCGATGATCGTTGTCGATCAGGCCGCCGCCTTCCCAGTTACGCTGCCAAATACCGTTGACATAGACGTTGAGTTGGTTCGCCTGCCAAGTACGCACACCGTAGGAGTTGTTGAGGTCATGATAACTAACCGCTGTAATGAGGGCGACCGATGAGCCGCTCTCGTCGTCATAGACATAGCCGTTCTTGAGAAATCCCTCTACACGCCATGTGTTGAGGTTGATCAGATACGGATTGGTGACAGGGGTTGAATGGTGATGCACGTTCTGTCCTCCGCGGCGACGATCGTATAGTCCGCGAACGAAGGCCTGCATCGTATAGTCACCATGCTTGTAGAACCAGCGATTGGCGAGGTTGGCATTCTGTACCAGCGGCATGTCCGCAAAGCCGTCTTTGTTCTCGTCCATTGACATGTAACTGCCGGTATAATGCGCCAATATGCCGGTATAGAGCGACTCATGGTCACAGTGCTCACCGTGCTCATGATGGTGCTCGTGCTCATGTTCGTGCTCTTTGAGCGGAATCTGCCATCCTCCTTCGATATTCGCCTCTGCCATCACCTCAGAGTTAAACATGAGGTTGACGGACAAGGGGTTCTGTGTCTGCGGTTTGAGCAGTTCGACGTTGATTTGTCCGGTGGTCGCTTCGTAGCCGTTAATGACAGAAGACGTGCCTTTGCTCACTTGGATAGAACTCATCCACGGCCCTGGCACATACTCCAGCCCGAAGTTCTGCGCCAAACCGCGCACGGCAGGTGTGTTCTCTTGGAGCAGTTGGACGTAGGTGCCGCTCAGTCCGAGCAGACGGATCTGCTTGGCACCGGTCGCTGCATCGGCATAGGCTACATCGACAGACGCATTGGTTTCAAATGCTTCGCTGAGGTTACAGCACGCAGCGCGGCATATCTCCTCCGCTCCAATTCGCTGTACGTCATACGCCGATTCGCGCAGACGCGTCACACCGACACGCCGTTCGGTGATGATCACTTCGTCGAGGATCGCTTCGTCAATGAGAACAATGGTCAGCGGCTGACGGTTGAGCACCGTAACCGTATCGTTATGACAGCCAACGAACGATGCCACGAGACGATTGGTGGTCTTAACGGGCATGAGAGTGAAGTTTCCTTCCAAATCCGTCGCGACACCTGTTCCGGTGCCGGCCCAATAGACATTGGCTCCCACGAGCGGTTCGCCGTGCTCATCCAGCACCACGCCGCTCACTTGTGCACGCATATGCGCACACGTACCTATTATAAACAATAGAAAAATCAGACTATACCTTTTCATTTTGTACCTTCCATTTTCCCGTTTCGTCGAAACGGACTGCAAAGGTACACAAAAAAAATGACATACGCAAGCGCGCATGTCATTTTCTGATCAAAATCACTATTAATAGGGATGTTTGATGTCTTATTCCTCTTCGGTTTGCGAAGCAGCGTAAGCAGCCAGCAGTTTCTCTTGTACGTCAGCCGGAACGAGCTGGTACGAGTTGAACGACATAGTGAACGTTGCGCGACCACCGGTGAGCGAACTGAGGGTCGTGGAGTACGAAGCCAACTCTTTGAGAGGCACTTGTGCTTTGAGACGAGTGAACGATTTCTCGGTCTCCATACCCATTACCATACCGCGGCGACCGTTGATGTCAGACATGACATCACCCATGATCTCCGACGGAACGAATACCTCGAGGTCATAAACCGGTTCGAGTACTTTCGGGTTAGCCTCTTTGAAGGCCTGAGCGAATGCATTACGTCCAGCCAGACGGAACGAGATTTCGTTGGAATCAACCGGGTGCATCTTACCATCATAGATGATGACGCGTACGTCACGTGCATACGAACCGGTGAGCGGTCCTTGCTCCATACGATCCATGATACCCTTTACGATAGCCGGGATGAAACGTGCATCAATAGCACCACCAACGATGGAGTTGATAATAATAAGCTTACCACCCCACTCGAGGTTGATTTCCTGTTGATCCTTAACGGAGATCTTGTACTCCTGGTTGCCGAACTTATAGGTCTCTTTTACCGGCATACCCTCCTCATACGGTTCTACAATGAGGTGAACCTCACCGAACTGACCAGCACCACCGGATTGTTTCTTATGACGATAGTCAGCACGAGCGGCCTTGGTGATCGTCTCACGATACGGAATCTTCGGCTCGAGGAACTCGATCGGCATCTTATCGTTGTTCTCCAGACGCCATTTGAGGGTACGGAGGTGGAACTCACCTTGACCGGAAACGATCATCTGACGGAGCTCTTTGGACTGCTCAACGAGCCAGGTCGGGTCTTCCTCATGATAACGGGTGAGGAGGGCAGCGAGTTTCTCTGCATCACTCTCCGTTACCGGCTTGATAGCACGGCGGTAACGCGGCTGCGGATACTGGATCGGAGCATATTGCAGATCGCATCCCTTGGCGTTCAGCGTATTACCCGTACGGGTATCTTTCAGTTTCACAGTTGCACCGATATCGCCGGCTGCCAGTTCATCTACCGGTACACGGATTGAACCGGCTACCTGATAGAGCTGCGAGATACGTTCTTTCGAGCCGCGCTCCATGTTCTCCAGGTCATCACCGTTATGGATCGTACCCTGCATTACGCGGAAGTAGTTCACTTCACCGATATGCGGTTCAACCGAAGTCTTGAATACATAAACGCTAGTCGGCGCCTTAGCGTCCGGGCTCACTTTCTTACCATCTACGGTCGGATAGCTGAACTGAGCGGGACTCGGAGCCATTCCATTGAGGAAGTCCATGAGACGACGAATACCCATGTCTTTGAGACCCGAGCAGCAGAGAACCGGATACATCGAACCGTCTGCATATACGGACTTCAGACCTTGCATGATCTCTTCGTCGGTCAGACCTTCGCCCAGGAACTTATCGAGCAGCGTCTCGTCAGCCTCAGCAGCTGCTTCAGAGAGTTGCGAACGCATCTCCTCTACGCGGTCTGCGTACTCAGCCGGGATATCCTTGAGTTCCGGAGCACCACCTTCTGCTTTCCAAACGAGCATCTTGCCCTTGAGCACGTCTATAACGGCATTGAAACCGGCACCGGCGTTCACCGGGAATTGGATCAACGTACACTTATTGCCAAAGTTATCTTTGAGTTGATTGAACGTACGGTCGAAGTCGGCGTTCTCATGATCGCACTTGTTGATAACGAAAGCCAGCGGCTTGTGTGCTTTCTCTACGAGGCGGAAGTTGTTCTGCGTTCCCACCTCTACGCCACCGTTCGCACTAAGCACTACAAGTGCCGAACCGCACATCTGGAGCGCAGCAACAGTACCACCGCAGAAGTCATCGGAACCTGCGCAATCGATGATGTTTAATTTCTTGTTCTCGAACTCGATGTTACAAACTGTAGAGAAAACGGAATAACCGTACTCTTTCTCTACCGGGAAGTAGTCGCACACGGTAGATTGTGCTTCAATCGAACCGCGGCGTTTAATCACCCCGCACTCGAACAACATCGACTCCATGAGAGTCGTTTTACCCGATCCCGAGCCGCCTAACATAGCGACGTTCTTGATCTCATTTGCTTGATAAACTTTAGCCATAATTGTGTTATTTAAGGTATTTTTATTATAATTTGCAAACTATAGATAGCAAAATCGCGGCAAAGTTACAAAAAAATTTTGATATGTGCAAATTTTTTACTAATTTTGTAGCCGATTTATGCAAAAGGACGAAGGACGCATAGAAGTTATCGGGGCGCGGGTACACAATTTGAAGAACATCAGTGTATCCATTCCGCGTAAGAAGTTGACGGTGATCACGGGTTTAAGCGGCTCGGGTAAGTCCTCGTTGGCTTTCGACACGATCTTTGCAGAAGGACAACGTCGTTACATGGAGACGTTCTCGTCCTACGCACGCGGTTTCATCGGCCAAATGCAGCGTCCGGACGTAGATAAGATAACGGGTTTGAGTCCTGTCATTTCCATTGATCAGAAGACAACTAGTAAGAATCCGCGTTCAACGGTTGGCACAATCACCGAGGTGTATGATTTCATGCGTCTGCTGTTCGCACGTGCAGGCGTAGCGCATTCGTACCTGACCGGCAAGCCGATGATTAAGTTCACCGACGAGCAGATCATTGGCCTGATTCAACGGGAGTATGCAGGAAAGAAGATACTACTGCTGGCTCCATTAGTCAACAACCGAAAAGGACACTACAAAGAGTTGTTTGAGACCATCCGTAAGAAAGGATTCGTGCATGTACGCGTAGACGGTGAGGTGCAGGAGATTGTGGCAGGCATGAAACTCGACCGGTACAAGAACCACACGATTGAAGTAGTTGTGGATCGACTGAAGGTACAAAGTGACAATGAACAAGGGATAAAGGAAACTGACACCCGACGTTTGCGACAGTCGATTGACCGTGCCATGACACAGGGTAACGGGTTGATGATGGTAGCTATCAGCGATCAGCCTTCAGAATTCAGATATTTCTCAAGAAGTCTAATGTGCCCAGAGACGGGATTGAGTTATCCGGAACCGGCACCCCATACCTTCTCGTTCAACAGCCCTTCCGGTTGGTGCCCGTGTTGCAAAGGTCTCGGGAAGATACAAAGGGACAATGTACAAAGTGCAAAGGATGATATAGACGAAGCGATAAGGGAAGATAACTGGTGGGAGTTGTTAACGAGTGAACAAATGAACGAGTTAACGAATGAAGAGGATGAGGAGAAAGAGGAATGGATTGAGTGTCCGGAGTGTCATGGCAAGCGATTGAGCAAAGAGGCGCTAAGTTACAAACTTGGCAATTACACGATATCCGATTTTTCGGAAATGGACTTAGACGTGCTTCTGCACGAGTTATCTACCATCAGTAGTCAGTTATCCGACAAACAAAATGCAATTGCAGAGCCGATACTAAAGGAGATCTGTGCACGTTTGCGGTTCATGCAGTCTGTAGGGCTGAGTTACCTGAGTCTGAATCGCAGCAGCGAGAGCCTGTCGGGCGGTGAGAGCCAGCGTATCCGTTTGGCGACACAGATAGGAAGCCGCCTTGTCAATGTACTATATATACTGGACGAACCGTCCATCGGACTGCACCAACGCGACAACCAACGGCTCATTAGCAGCCTGAAGGAGTTGCGCGACATGGGCAATTCGGTGATTGTGGTGGAGCACGACGAACAGATCATGCGGGATGCGGACTGGATCGTTGATATCGGTCCCAAAGCCGGTCGGTTAGGCGGCAAGGTGCTGTTTAGCGGGACACCGGAAGAGCTGCTAAAAGCAGATACACTGACCGCGCAGTATCTGAATGGAGAAAGAAAAATCGATGTCTCGACATCTCGAGGTCTTGATACTTCAAAGGGATTTATTACCCTTTCCGGCTGTACGGGCAATAATCTGAAGAATGTGACAGTGAAAATTCCGTTGGGTCAGATGGTGTGCGTGACGGGTGTGAGCGGCAGCGGTAAGAGTTCGCTCATCAACCAGACGCTCTACCCCATTCTCAGCCAACGTTTCTACCGCAGCAAAACGAGTCCGCTGCCGTATCAGTCGATTGAAGGCGTGGAGCATATCGATAAGGTGATCAACGTAGATCAGTCGCCTATCGGACGCACCCCGCGTTCCAATCCTGCGACCTATACAAACGTGTTCACCGACATACGCGAGTTGTTTGCTCAGTTGCCGGAATCGAAGATTCGCGGTTGGAAGACCGGTCGGTTCAGTTTCAATGCCAAAGGCGGACGGTGCGAAGAGTGTATGGGTAACGGTTACAAGACGATTCAAATGCACTTCATGCCGGATGTGTATGTACCCTGCGAGGCATGCGGATGTCAGCGTTATAACCGCGAGACGTTGGAAGTTCGTTGGAAAGGTAAGACGATAGCGGATGTGTTGGACATGACGGTGAACCAAGCCGTAGAGTTCTTTGAGCCACAGCCGAAGATACTGCGTAAGATCAAGACGATACAGGATGTCGGACTCGGCTACATCAAGCTCGGTCAGTCATCTACAAGTCTATCCGGAGGTGAGAGTCAGCGAATCAAGTTAGCAACCGAACTGTCTCGTCCGTCCACGGGCAAAACCTTGTACATACTGGACGAACCTACCACCGGTCTGCATTTTGAAGATATCCGTGTGCTGCTCAAAGTACTGCGTCAGTTAACCGACAAAGGTAACACGGTGCTCATCATCGAGCACAACACGGATGTCATTCGCGCCTGCGATTGGATCATTGACATGGGACCGGAAGGTGGTCGCGGAGGCGGGACACTGGTAGCAGAAGGAACGGTAGAGGATATCCGCCGGAATGCGAAAAGTATTACCGGTAAATTTATTTGATATTGAATATGATTACAAACCCGTATGCCATATTTGCATTAATTCTGGCAGCTATCTTGTTAGTGCCGATTATATGCCGCAAGATTCGGATTCCGAGTATTGTGGGTTTTATTGTAGTAGGTATCATGGCCGGTTCGCATGGTTTCGGTTGGTTAGGCGGTGTAGAGACGATTCAGACGCTGGGCAAGATCGGTATGCTATATATCATGTTGCAAGCGGGTATTGAGGTGGATACCAACGATTTTCGTCAGCAACGTTCGCGTTCCATTTTATATGGTCTCTATTCGTTCCTTGTTCCGTTCGTACTGGGTATAGGAAGCAGTCTACTGTTGGGATTTAATGTTACGACCAGTATCCTGATGGGTGCTATGTACGGTAGTCACACGTTGATGACCTATCCGATCGTGAGCCGGTATGGTGTACAGAAGAATGCGGCTGTCAATCTGTCCATCGGTGGCACCATGATTGCGATCACACTATCGCTGTTGGTATTAGCGTTTCTCAAGAGTAAGTATATTGATGCCGACCCGATCAGCACTTGGGGTCTGTTGGGACGGATTGCCCTTACGCTAGGTATTATTCTACTTGTTTTTCCATGGATCGCTCAGCGGTTCTTCAAACGCTGGTCGGATGCAACGAGCGGTTTTCTGATTGTGATGACGATGATGGTCGTATCTGCGTGGTTGGCAGACTGGAGCGGTTTGGAGGGTATCTTAGGCGCGTTCATCTGCGGTGCCGCGCTGAACCGATTAGTGCCGAACCTCAGTCCGGTCATGCAGCGTATCAATTTTGTGGGTAACAACCTGTTCGTGCCGCTATTCCTGATTGGTGTGGGTATGATGATTGACGTGCATGTGTTATGGAGCGATTGGACAACGATCATCATTGCTGTGGTGATGATAGCCACCAAACTGTCCAGTAAATGGTTAGCCGCATGGTTAGCGCAAGTCAGTTTTGGTCTACAGGGCACGGAGCGGCAGTTGATCTTTGGTTTGACGCATGCCACAGCAGCCGGTACATTGGCTATTGTGACAATTGGTTATAAGACCGGGGTGTTCGGCGATGAGATTTTGAATGCGACCGTGCTGATGATCTTAGTATTGTGCACATCGGCATCGTTCATCACCGAGTATGCCGCCAAACGGTTGGCACTACAGGAGGAAGCACGATTGGAAGCAGACAAAGCGGATAACAGCTGGCTCATGCTTACTGTGGCAGAGAACCGGCATTATGAGTTGCAGGAACTGAGCGAGTTAGGCGAACTGCACGACGCAGATTTTGCGAGTGAGAGCGATTGGTCAGAGGCAAAGAAACTGATTAACAGCCAACACAAAGCAGCCATTGTCTATCATCCGTCCCAACCGCTGAATACCATTAACCGTCTGTTGGTCGCTGTTCCGCGTTACGCGGAGAAAGAGCATGATTTCATCTCATGCTTCGGGTTGGTACGTCGATTGAGCAGCCAGTTAGGCGCCAAGGTCGTGTTCTACACCAACGAAGATACTCAACGTGCGTTACAGGCATTCTGCCGCCGTAAAGGCAAGTACCTGCGCGCATCATATCGTGAGATGGAGAACTGGGAAGATGTGTTGATGATCGCCAAACAAATGGCTCCGGACGATATGATTGTGCTTATTAATGCTCGTCCATCTACCCCATCCTACAATCCACTCTTTGAGCAAGTGCCGAAGATGCTGGATAAGTTCTTCAGCGGGCATAGTTATATGCTTGTCTATCCCGAGCAGGAGATAGGCGCTGACGTGCCGGATATTCTCACCGGCGACCAGACTCAAGCCAGTCTGACGTGGAAAATAGTCAGTGCGATGAAGAAGAAGGTCTTATCTTTTCAACAAAGATAGCCCACAGCAGGAACATCATTCCGTAGAATAAGTATTTGAAGATGTGATCGTGCAACACCGGAAACCAATCCGGGTGGTGCTCTATAAACAGTGTGATCAAGAAGATACGCAGAATATTGAACGCGTAGCAACAGATCCATCCTAAGGGAATATACCACGTTTTATGCTTCCACCCGCCACGAACGGTTAGGATGAGACAGAGCCAAATGAATGACTGCTTGAGTCCGGTGCAGCCCCATATGATCGTAGTACCGCTCCCCGACTCAAAACGGATGGTGTGTTCGCTTACCATATAAGCGGTGTCCCGAAACAGCGACACCAACCAATAAACAGCGGACGCGATATGACAAGCCATGAATTCAAACGGAGCGGTTACATCCAGTCCGAACCATGTGACCATGTCCCCATTCTCGTCACCGATCATCGTGAACTTCCATGCATAGTTCGCCACCAGCAACGTAACCATAAAGATAATTATATCCTGATATGGCTCAAATAGTTGTTTTAGCGAATGGCACTTCATCAATCGCGCAGAAATCGTTATCCAAATATTTGAAATAGCCCGCCTGACAGATCATGGCGGCATTGTCCGTTGTGAAGGAGAACGGTGGAATGAACACCGTCCAATGGTAGCGCTGACCATATTCGACAAAAGCCTGACGTAATGCGCTGTTGGCACTCACACCTCCTGCTACAGCCACCTGGTTGATGTTCAGGTCTTTGGCTGCTTTTTTTAGTTTGCGCATGAGTATATCCACGACCGTAGCCTGCAAGGATGCGCACATGTCTTCGCGCAGGTTAGGCACTTGTTCCGCCAATTGGTCTATCGTCTCCACATTATACTGCTTGAGCATATCACGCAACGTATAGAGGAAAGAGGTCTTGAGGCCGGAGAATGAATAGTCGTAGTTGGGTATATTCGGTTTGGCAAAAGGATACTTGGTTGCATCCCCCAGTTTGGCCAGTTTGTCTATCCACGGTCCACCGGGATAAGGCAGTCCCAGCACTTTGGCGCACTTATCAAACGCTTCACCGGCAGCATCGTCAATGGTCTGACCAATGATTTCCATATTGTTGTAAGCGCGCACGAGCACGATCTGGCTATTACCTCCCGATACCAGCAAGCACAGGAAAGGGAACGTCGGATGTGGCAAACCGGTTCCGTCTTCTACAAAATGTGCCAATACATGTCCCTGCAGGTGGTTTACTTCCACCAACGGCACGTTAAGCGCCAATGCCAAGCCTTTGGCAAAAGAGGTACCTACCAACAACGACCCCAATAGTCCCGGACCACGCGTGAAAGCGATAGCCGATATATCGTACTTGGTTACTCCTGCCCGTTTGAGAGCCGTATCCACCACCGGCAGGATATTCTGCTGATGAGCACGGCTGGCCAGTTCCGGCACCACTCCTCCGAACTCCTCATGCACTTTTTGACTCGCAATCACATTACTGCGCAACACACCGTCTACAATAACTGCAGACGAAGTATCATCACAACTGGATTCAATGGCTAATATAACAACCGGTTTTTCCATATCAAATGGTGTCAATGAAGAATTTCTGCTTACGATTGAACATAGCTACTCCGATCAGCAGCAGGATCAATATCACCACAGCGCTGATACCCAAAGCCGACCAGTCAAAGACCTGCTCGGGTGGAAGCGCTTTTCCATAAGCTCCGTACTTAAAACTCTCTATGATAGCGGTCATGGGGTTGATGAGCATGATTTGATGCAGTGTCTCGTTCTTCACCTCGCTCAGCGGATAGACGATCGGCGTGGCATACATCCACAGCGAAACGAACACTCCGAAGAAATTCGTCAAGTCACGGTATTTGGTAGTAAGGGACGATACTATGAGTCCGAGTCCCAAAGCCAAACACTGAATCATCAGAAGAAGTACCGGGAAGAGCAGCAGATACCACGTCGGACGCAGATACACGCCCTTGAATACAAACAGCAGATAGACGATGATGAAAGTAGCCAACTGCAACGAAAAACGGAACAGTTTGGATACCACGACCGAAACAGGCGATACCAGACGCGGGAAATAGACCTTTCCGAATAAGTTCGCATTCGTCTGGAAGGTGCCGGAAACGGCAGTAAGGCACTCCGAGAAGTACTCCCAAAGACAGATACCGCTCAGGTAGAACACTGGTTGAGGAATACTATCGGTCGGTATTCCCGCGATACGGCCGAACACCACGATATACATGAACATGGTGAACAGCGGCGAGATGAAGTACCAACCCATACCAAAGATGGTCTGTTTGAATTGCACTGTGATATCACGCTTGATAAACAGCCAAATAAGGTACTTCTTCGCCCATAACTCCTTTAGTCCAAGTCCCTTGGCAAAGGAACCTGGCGAGATCACTGTTGTCCAGTAATTGTCTTGATTCTTTGCCATATTACACGGTGTCCATAAAGGACTTTTGTACTTTGTTAAACATCATCAATCCGAACACCAGCAGCACGAAGGTAAATACAACGCTGTATCCGAGCCAAAGCCAGGAGAACTGACCCTGACCGAGTAACGCATACTTGATCGCTTCCATGACCGGTGTAACTGGATTGAGGCTCATCGCCAAATGCAGTTTCTCGTTCGTCACCATGCTCAACGGATAAATCACCGGTGTAACATATACCCAGAGCGAGATGATTTTCGCGAGCATAATCTGCAAGTCGCGATATTTAGTGGTCATGGACGAAAAAATCATTCCGAAACCAACCGCCATGAATGCCAAGATAGCCACGAATAACGGGAACAGCGCCAACTGCCAATGAATCTCCAATGGCACCCCATTCGGCGTACCTACTAACGCGTAATAGATATAGAACACAGCGAAGATAGCCAACTGGATACCAAACGTCAGCAGGTTTGTTGTTACCGCCACGAGCGGCATGATAATACGCGGGAAATAGACTTTTCCGAATATATCCGCATTGGACACAAACGAGTTGGAAGTTGCGCTCACGCAGCTGGCGAAATACCCCCATACGGAAATACCGAGCAGGTAAAACAGGATGGGCGGCACACCATCTGTCGGGATATTGGCAATTCCCCCAAAGACTGCTACGTAAACGATAACGGACAGCACCGGTGTGATGATGAACCACAACGGCCCAAGGATGGTCTGCTTGTAGGCTGTACGGAAATTACGTGCCACAAAGAGAAGAAACATGTCCCGATAGCGCCATATCTCTTTCCAATCAACTGCCAGCAGTCTATCCCGCGGAGTGATGGTCAAATCCCATTTTTCTTCTTTCATAGATTCTCTTCTTTATCCAATGAAATCTCTCCGTTGAAGCGGTTCTTCTTGCCGTAAACCACCCATTTATCAAGCGCAACCAGCACTGCGGGCACCACGGTCAGCGTGAGCACTATCGCCACAAATGCACCGACTGCCAAACAGCCGACGATATTGCTAATCATCAGATCATCAATAAACAACGCCATAGCTCCAGGGCCAATCACCATGATCAGTCCGGAAGTCAGGATTGTACGGATTGAGCCTTTGTATGCCGCACAAACTGCGTTCACTTGCAGCATCTTCTTACGATTCTCGCGGTAATAGTTAGCAAACAGTATTCCATAGTCGATTGTAGCCCCCATGAGGATAGCCTGCACAATCAGGTACGCCAAATAGAGCATTTGTCCGGTCACCAAACCGGCTACTACCACATTGACATACACGGCACTCATCACCGTCACAACCAAAATCGTCGGTACAATCACCGAACGGAAAGTGAGCGCGACGATGAGGAAGATAGAAAGGATTGTGAGCAACGAAACGACGTTCATCTCATGGTCAAACCCGCCTCGCATCTCTGCGTACATTACAGACTCGCCCACATAATAATGCTGATGCGGGATTGCAAGGTCCGCCAATGCAGTCAACGTATCCACAAACGCATACGTCTGAGGAGACTCAGCCGGCAGTGAAGACAATACCACCAAGAGGGAGTAGTTCTCTTTGCGCAACTGACCCAAGCCTTCTTGTATCTGCGTATGAACAGAAGCGGCCTGCTCACTCACTTCGGCCGGTAGTATATCCGCCAGACGTTCATCGTACACCAGCGTATCGCACAAGAAAGCCAACAATGGCTCAAATCCCAAACGGAGCGAATCACAATTGCTGTTCACCGCGCCATAATAATCGTACAAGAGCGACATCTGGGCCGGAGTAACCGGTTCGGCTTTGACATCCGACAATTTCATCAGTCGTGCCAACTTAGCGGCCATCTGCTCTGCCGTATACGTCTTACCACCAAAGACCAATTCAGTGAACAATTCCGCCTGCATATCAGCCTTGCTCGGACCTTTATGTTTCGGAGTTACCTGTTCTTCTTCCGGTACCGAAGCGGTCGCCATCACAGCACGGGTTGTATCCGTGCTATGTAAAGTCGATTGAATCGTTGTGATGGAATTGACTATCTCTGCTGCATTGAGTTCCGACGGTTTTTTCGTCAACACCTGCGGCTCCGTTTTGGGTTTTGGATAAGCGATTGCCATCAGGTCATCTTCCGTATAATCCGTGATACCAAAAGCATGCAGCAACGTGTTGAGTTCAGAAGGAGCGAGCGAAGCATTCTTGTCCGCCAGGTTCATCAACGAAGCACGCAGATTCAATTGCGTACGCTGTTCTTCGGATATCATACCCGCCAAACCTTGACGTTTGAACAGATCGTCCACCAACAAATGGACGTATTGCAGCGGACTCATTTTTTTCACGCTGCCCGGAGCATAACCATAGACCAGACGCGTCTGAATAGGAGTAGAACCCATGAAGACCGACATTTCGCTCACCGTCATCGGCAAACGGATCGCTGCCGTATCCGTCAGTTTGCGCATCTCCACAGAGACAGCCGTTGTCTGTTTGGCATTCAGTTTCTCGACAAACGGCACAATAGCAATGCGTTTGATCGTTACTGTAGGCACTTCCAGACTGTCTATTTCCGTATTCTCTACCGGATTAAAACTCAGTGGAGCTATCGTCTCGCGTGGCAAGACTACTGTGTCCTCCAACTCTTGTTTCTCCATTGACGCAACCGGGATGACCGGTGTGACCGGTTTAGTAGGTTGAGTAGCCGGTTGCACATCTAACATCGACTGCAAACTCTCTATCTGCGCTTTCATCTCATCGTCCAGATAGGATGCGAACAGCGGATTAGAGGCAACATGCGTATGCAAGAATCGTGCAATCTCCGGGAAGGTCAGTTCCGTTTCTACCGTGTCTCTCGACTCCATGTAATAGAGCAATTGCACCATTTGCGGATTGATCATGTCCAAAGCCTCCGGCGGAACAGTCGTTCCTTCCGGCATATAATCCTTGAAATCCGTCAACAACGAACGCACATGGTGTGCCATCTCGGCCGGTGTGAGCGGCTGCGACATAAGGGTCGGATAAGAGATGACAGATTGGATACCGGGTTGGGCCATCAACCGATCAGCCAACGCGTAGATTGAATCTTCATCCTGTGTCTCATACACCAACACAAAGGGGTTTGGCGACGGGAACACTTTCTCTATCTGCGACTCCGCTTCCGCAGAGAAGAAGATAGTGGTCTGACGAGAGAAATACCACGAAGCGAAGAATAGCAATACGGCACCGACGGCCATCGGCAGTTTGTGCCGTGCCACAAAGCGAGCGAGACCATCCGTAGGCGGTACGTATGCCGCTTTAGAGGTTTTGTTGATCACGCGACGGAAGAGCAGCATCATTGCCGGCATCGCGGTGAACGTACAGATAAGCGAACAAACGACACCTTTCGCCAACACGATACCCATATCCGCACCTATCTTCAGGCGCATGAAACAGAGCATGAGCAGTCCCACTACGGTAGTCAAAGCCGAAGATAGAACAGAAGGCGCTGCGCGTTTGATTGCCCGGTTGGCTGCAAGTACGGCAGAATCACGATCTGTGTTCTCATTCTGCTCTTGCCGATAGCGGTTCAGCAGCACGATACAGTAATCGAGCGATAGTACCGCTTGTAGAATTGAACCAATGAAATTGGTAGTGATTGATACCGAAGGCAGGAAGGCGTTCGTACCCATATTCAGCAGGATAGCCAAACCGGCAGTCAAGAGAATAACGACCGGCTCAAACCACGACTGCGCCATCACGAACAGCACCACCATGATCAGCACCGCGGCAAAAATCATCACCGAGATAGGAGGTGTTGCACCGTCCTGACTGGTCTCTACCACACAGTTACCACCAAAACGGGTGTTAATCTGCTTACCCAGCGCTTTCTGGTCCACGGACTTCGGCACATCAAGGTCAAAAACCGTGTAAGCACTATCCGCTGAATATCTGTACGATACACCATGCACATCGGGATAGGCATCCAACAAAGTCCGTATACCCGGCACCTCGTTAGGCTGCAATCCTTCGAACATGACGTGCACATCCGTTCCGGACATCTGGGCAGTGGAAGTAAACTCGGTCGTGATGATTTCGAGTCCGCTCTTCATCTGCGAATCATCCGGTAGGTACTTCGTCATATCAGCGTTGACGTTCACGCGGAACATCATCACACCGCTGAAGATGGCGAATACCACCGTGATGAGGAACAATATGTAATGGAAACTGCGTTTCAAGTCTATTTACGAGATTGATTAGAAATTACCCATTTGGAGGAAAGCTACCTCTTTCGGGGTGAGGAAACGCCATTTGCCGCGACCTACATTCTTCTTGGTCAAGCCGGCAAAGGACACGCGGTCCAAGTTGACTACTTTATACCCTACTTTCTCAAAGATACGGCGCACGACACGGTTTTGACCGGAGTGAATCTCCAGACCGATGTGACGACGATCCGGCTTCGGGAACTCGAGGGCGTCCGGTACGATACGCTCATCGTCCAATACTACGCCGGCACGAACAATCGCCTCATCCACCTCGTCCAAGTCACGATCCAGCGTAACGGCATAGATCTTCTTCTTGTTAAACTTCGGATGGGTCAATTTAGCTGCCAGATCACCGTCATTGGTCAGCAGCAGGACTCCGGTCGTATTACGATCCAGACGGCCGACCGGATAGATGCGCTCTGCACACGCATTACGAACGATATCAATGACCGTATGACGCTCTTGCGGGTCATCGGTAGTAGTCACTGTGTTCTTGGGCTTGTTGAGCAGGATATATACCTTGCGCTCACGACGAACCGGCTGATTATGGAAACGGATGTCATCCGTCGGCAACACTTTTACACCGAGGTTATCCACCGTAACACCATTGACAGTGATAACACCTGCTTGAATAAAATCATCAGCCTCACGACGAGAGCAGATACCGGCATTAGCCAGGTACTTATTCAGACGAACCGGTTTGGTCATATCTTCATGTTGCTCGCGATAAACTTGCTGCTTGCGTTGTGAATACATTCCGTTATTGCGTTTCGGTTTAGCTCCGAACGGACGACTCGGGCGCTCACCGTTAAAAGAACGCTCATTGGTAAATCCAGCAGGTTTAGGTCTGTTTTCCCCTTCGCGCGTAAAACGGGGACGCGCGGGACGAGCCGATACCGGTTCTCCCTCTCTATGGAAGCGCGGTCTTGGACGACGCTCTCCTTCATTGTTCAAATTGTTGTTGTACATAAAATGATGTAATGATTTAATGTTTAATTGTTGTACAGGGTAACTCTCACGAGCTACGTACGTGCGTCACGCACGCGTTTATAACATAAGGACAAAGGCTAACGGTCAAAAACATGAACCATTAACCTTTAGCCTTCTGCTTTTAGTTTACATTAAGCTTCAGCTTGCTCAATTGCCAATTTACCACGGTAGTAGCCACAACTCGGGCAAACAGTGTGGTAGATATGAAGTGCACCACAATTCGGGCATGTTGCCAATGTAGGAGCCTTCACTACGTCATGGGTACGACGTTTCGCTTGGCGGGTGTGCGATTGTCTTCTTTTAGGATGTGCCATATTGTTTTACAATTTTAAAATTTCACTTTTAACTGTTAACTATCAGCCATCAATTTTCGGGTTCCGGCTCTGCACAAAGGTGATCATGGAGGAGAAGTTCCATTTGCTTGTTGCACTCACCCGCTTGGTGACTGTGCACGATCGGAATATTGATACTTACTATTTCATAAGCGAGCCAAGTCAAATCAAGATTATCGATTATTGATTTTCGATTTTCGAGATTTTCGTCTTCCGAGAAGATTTCCTGCTCGTCTTCTATGTCAAGGGGCATCGGGTCGAGGCACCTATCACACACAACAAACACCGTTCCATGAACCGCTATGTTGAGCTGATAGTCCTCCTCCCGGAGATTTAGCGTCGCTTTGCAGTCCACTGTTCCACTCAGTATTTCCGACTTCTCTAACGAAGCAAAGAAATCGTCATCCAGCTGAATATCAAACGAATGCGTGCCTATCGGAAGGCGCGAAAGATTGACTATATAGTGGTTCTGCTCGCTCATAGGCGCAAAATCGGGTGCAAAGGTACTGCTTTTTTTTGATATATGCAAATATTTTGCAATATTTTTTTTAGCACGCCTCAAATTGGTGGAGGAAGCGCACATCGTTCTCGGAGAAGAGACGCAGGTCCTTCACACGGTACTTGAGGTTGGTGATTCGCTCAACACCCATACCAAAGGCGTAGCCGCTATACTCTTTGCTATCAATGCCACACGCCTCCAACACGTTCGGATCTACCATACCGCAACCAAGGATCTCCACCCAACCGGTCCCTTTACAGAACGAGCAACCGGTGCCGCCACATATGTTACAACTGATATCCATCTCGGCACTCGGTTCGGTGAACGGGAAATACGACGGACGAAGACGGATCTTGGTCTCCGGGCCAAACATCTCCTTGGAGAAATACAAGAGCGCTTCGCGCAGGTCGGCAAAGCTGACATTCTTATCGATATAGAGTCCCTCTACCTGGTGGAAGAAACAGTGAGCACGTGCAGAGATGGCTTCGTTACGATAAACACGTCCCGGGCAGAGCACACGAATAGGCGGTTTCTGGCTGGTCATGACACGTGTTTGGACAGAGGAAGTGTGCGAACGCAATAATACATCGGTCGGTTTCTGCACGCCCTGCTCTTTTTCCACAAAGAACGTATCCTGCATATCACGTGCCGGGTGTTCCGGCGCAAAATTAAGCATACCATAGACATGTTTATCATCCTCCACTTCAGGACCTTGCGCAATCGTGAAGCCAATACGGGAGAAGATATCTTCTATCTCTTCGCGCACCAAAGACAAAGGATGACGCGTACCTAACGCAATCGGATCCGGTGTACGGGTAAGGTCCAACTTGTCCGCTTCAGCCTGCTTCGCCTCAAACTGCTCACGCAAGGCATTGATACGTCCTTCAGCATCTTGACGCAACGCGTTGAGCAGTTGTCCCAACTCGCGTTTTTCCTCATTTGGAACAGTACGAAACTCGTTGAAAAGCGCCGTAATCTCACCTTTCTTGCTGAGATACTTAATACGGAGCGCCTCTAACTCCTCTGCGCTGGAAGCGCTCATCTCATTGACCTGCGCATGGAGGTCATTTATACGATCTTTTAGCATGGTTTACGAAATTTGCCACAAAATTACTATTTTTTTTTAACATGTGCAAGTTTTATTTATTTTTTGTCATGTTTACCTAACAAAAAAAACGCATTTTCTTGCATATTCCAAAAAAAAGTTGTAATTTTGCAGCGCTAAATATGGTAACCATGAAAAAAGTGCTATTATTTGTTCTTATGACATTGGTGTTGGCGGGATGCCAACAGCACAGTCACATTGCTTCCCAAATTGCAAACAGTAATCCAATTATGCCGGTTCGGATGAGTTCCGATACAACGCATGTGGTCATGACCGATTATCTGCCTGTTTTATACGGTGATACGAGTCTGTGGGAAGGTTTACAATGGACTACCGGAGAGGCAATTGAGTGTCAAAATATTAGCGGCACACCGCAAGTCGTTCGTGAGATGGACATCGTCAATCGAGACAACTCTATCCATGCAATTGCTTTTCAGGACAAGAACGGTAGTTTCGCCATCCCTATCCTTCCTAACAAACCGGTCCGTCAGAGCCTGGTATCCTTGCATTATGCAGACAATCAACTACGTGTCGGATTTACGGACGATGTGGTTAATCCGACCCTTGAAGCGTACATCCAGAATAGGCTGATTGACCACAATCTGTGGCAGGAAGAAGAGGATGGAACATGGGTATTGGATTTGTCAGCTATAAATCCTCCGTTATCAGCTTTCAGCGGTCGCAGCTATATGCGAGTGTATGCAGAGGACGAGAAATATCTGTATAATGATTTGTTGCTGCCGATGCAGGACGGACAGATCATCACCGATGCTTCGCAGCTGAATCGCCATGACCAGCAGGCGCAAGTGCTGTACTCGCTGATGATTGACCGTTTCTATAACGGTAACGCCGCCAATGACTGGAAGATGAACTCTCCGGAAGTGCTGGATATAGTCGATTATCAGGGAGGTGATCTGGCCGGCATTACGGCCAAGATTGCAGATGGTTATTTTGACACACTTGGCGTTAACACGTTGTGGATCAGTCCAATCACGCAGAACCCATGGGATGCATGGGGCTACTACCCGTTCACAAACGGCAATAAGTACGACGCAGCAAAAACCTACACCAAGTTCAGCGGTTACCACGGCTATTGGCCTATCTATGCCACCCAGTTAGACAGCCGTTTCGGTACACCGGAAGAGTTCCGCACCTTATTGGATAGCGCGCACGCGCACGGGATAAACGTCGTATTGGACTATGTAGCAAACCACATGCACATCAATTCCCCAACGCTGCAAGAGCATCCTGACTGGCACACGGACTCTATCCTGCCCGACGGACGCCGTAACTTTGAGTTATGGGACGATGCACGCCTGACCACATGGTTTGACAAACACATTCCTACCCTCGATCTGGAACGTGAGGAAGTATGTGAGCAGATGACGGACAGTGCGCTGTATTGGTTGGCTAATTACGAGTTGGACGGATTCCGTCACGATGCCTGCAAACATATTCCGGAAGGATACTGGCGCATGCTGGGACAGAAGATTGCCACCCGCTGGCCGGGTCGTCCGATTTGGATGATCGGAGAGACCTATGGCAGCCCTGAATTGATTGGCAGTTACATCAAATCGGGTATGCTGAATGCTCAATTCGATTTCAACGTTTATTTCACAGCACGTGAGGCATTGTGTGGTTTGACGGGAATGGACGAAGTACTGAGCAACGAACTGACATCCCTCGCCACCTATGGTGCGCACCACACGATGGGTAACATCAGCGGCAATCATGACCAGATACGTTTTGCCTCGATTGCCGGCGGTGCCATAGACATTCACAGTTATGGGAAGGAAGAAGGTTGGACACAAGAGATTGGCATCGGAGATGCGGATGTGGCCTACAAACGTGCCTTACTACTGGAGGTGCTGAACAGCACACTACCGGGTGTTCCTTGTATCTATCAAGGTGACGAGTATGCAGAGGTAGGTGGAAATGATCCGGACAATCGTCACATGATGCGCTTTGAGGGATTGAACGACGAACAGATACAAATGCGCAAACAGGTAGCCGAGTTGATGGCAATGCGTCGTCATTCGATGCCGTTGCTCTACGGAGATCTGATTCCGCTGGAGAGCAGCGCAGACCTTATTTCGTACAAGCGTGTCTACTTAGGACAAGCAGTTGTTGTCACTATTAATCGAAAAGAATTAACCTATAATATTTCTGTAGAATGAAAAAGACACTTTTCTTCCTTTGGGCGGCAGTTGCACTAATCAGCTGTGCGCCGCAAGAGCAAAACGAGTTACGTCACCCTAAATGGGCGTATGACGCGACCATCTATGAGTTGAACACCCGTCAAGCCACACCGGAAGGCACGTTTGCTGCAGCAGAGAGTCTGTTGCCGACCCTCAAAGAGAACGGCATTGATATCATTTGGGTGATGCCATGTCAACCGATTGGTGTCATTACGCGTAAGGGCACGCTGGGCAGTTACTATTCCATCATTGACTATTGCGCCATAAACCCTGAGTTCGGTACGCGCGCGGACTTTGAACATTTTCTGAGCGAGGCACACAAGATGGGCTTCAAGGTAATCCTCGACTGGGTAGCCAACCATACTGCGCCGGATAGTGAGTGGACCAAGAACGAAGGCTGGCATTATCGGGACAGTCTGGGTAATCTGATGGTTCAATACGATTGGACTGACATCTCCAAACTGAACTATGAGAACCAAGACATGCGCAATGAGATGCTCAAAGCCATGCATTGGTGGATGGATTCAATCGGCATCGACGGTTTCCGCTGCGATGTAGCCGGTGAAGTGCCGACTGACTTCTGGAACTGGGCTATGGGTGACTTGCGTCAAACCCATCCGGACATGTTCACGCTGGCTGAAGATGAGGACAAAGCGGACGAACTGACCGAAACCGCATTCGATATGTACTACGGATGGACGCTGCATCATATCATGAACGATGTGGCACAAGGCAAACAGAACGTGGAAGACCTGTGGGCTTATTTTGCCAAGGCCGATACAACCATTCGTCCGGAGGCGATTCGTATGAACTTCATCTCCAATCATGACGAGAACAGTTGGAACGGAACCGAGCAAGAGCGCATGGGCGAGGCAGTGAACCTGTTTGCTGCGTTCTGCTATGTCGTACCCGGCATGCCGATGATATACACCGGTCAGTTAAGCGGTAACCATCACCGTCTTGAATTCTTTGAGAAGGACCTGATTGATACAGATGAGGAGTACGCACAAGCTGCGTTGTACAAAGAGTTGAATGCCCTACGCGAACGTAACAAAGCGCTCTTCAGCCCGGAGGTAGGTGCACCGATGACCCGTATAGCTTGCGATAACGAGGCTATCTTCGCGTGCCAACGCACCAAGGAAGGACACAGACATTCCAACACCATCCTCGCCGTGATGAATATGTCCGATAAAGAACAAAACGTCACGTTGGAAACCGGCGAGACGTTTACACTAAAGCCATGGGGCTACGAGATCATAGAGAAATAATTTATCACAAATAATAAATCCCGCGAAATGCGGGATTTATTTATGCCATCGCTCCGTTGACTTGAATCACTTGTCCGGAGACATACGAACTAAGGTCGCTCGCTAAGAAAAGGGCGACCTTAGCTACTTCTTCGGGTTGCCCACCCCTTCTCATCGGAACCATAGAAACAAACTGTTTGAGTGTCTCTTCGTTCAGAGCCTTGGTCATGTCCGTTAGAATGAATCCCGGTGCGATCGCATTAGCGCGGATGCCTCGTGGTCCTAACTCCTTAGCCGTTGTCTTCATCAGCGCAATGATGCCGGCTTTGGATGCGGCGTAGTTTGCTTGTCCGGCATTCCCGTTCAGTCCTACGACGGAACTGAGGGACATGATTGAACCGCTGCGCTGACGCATCATATAAGGTGTTACGGCATGCGTGAAATTAAAGGCCGATTTGAGATTGACACGGATCACCTCATCCCATAGTTCTTCCGACATGCGCATCAACAACGTGTCGCGCGTAATACCGGCGTTATTAACCAGAATATCAATGCGTCCGAACTCTTTGATCACATCCTCCACTACGGCATGTGCCGCATCGTAGTCAGCCGCATCGGACGCATAAACACGCACCTTGACTCCCAAGGCTTCAAGTTCTTTTTGAGTCGCATCAACCGTTTCGTTGCGTTCTATATCCGTGAAAGCGATATTACATCCTTCCTTTGCAAACAGAAGGGCTATCTGCTTACCTATTCCTCTTGCTGCGCCCGTGATGAGCGCTGTTTTTCCATCTAACAATCCCATAACTATAACCTACAACCTTTACTTCTCATCAATCGGAAACATACCGGTCGGATGCAAGATCGTATATTGATTCATTTCCTCATTGGAGTCAAACCCGACTCCTGTGATAATACTTTTCTCCCGCTTGATATGAATAAGCGAGTCCGAATAAACACGGTGTGTTTTCTGGTTCCAGTTCAGTTCCGGTGTATCAAACTCCTCCCCTTTGCGGTTGAGCGCATGCACATTACCACGGAGCAACCATATCTGCGTTGTCTCGTCGTAGTACGCATAGTCGGCTTTGAGGGAAGCCTGAACGGCCAGCATGGCATCAAATTGCTCCAGATACACTCCTTTGGGAAACTCCTGATAGGGCGGCTCTGTTTTGTCGTAGACCAACCACTGTGGCGCTTCGATGCGATAGCGCGTGATTCCGGAATCAGAAATAAGCGTGCTGACCGAATCAGTGGTCAGCACGGCAACTGCCTGACGCTCTTGCGTTTCGTTGCTCTGCTCTACTTCGCCCTTTGAACAGGCGAAGCAAAGCATAGCGAGCAGTATCAGAATACTATCGGATAGTAGTCGTTTCACCTATCCAGCCTCCTACGAAGAAGGTCGAGCCAGAGAATTCATTCGGCAGGTCGAAACGCTCTTCGCGTGTCGGGAAATAACGGCTATAAGAATGAATGTACTCATTAGCTGTTGCTTCCACGGACGGATCAACTTGTTTTGCTTTGATAAACTTATCTACAGCTACCCAATAAACAGTCTTGTTCAAGATAGCACCCTTTGCGTCATTACCGTACGGACGGCTGGAAGCGTAGCACATACCGATGATGATGTAGCAACGACCCTGACCTTTGCTGATGTTCAAGTTATTGAGGGTCGAGATAGATGCCAATGCATATTTGCGAGCCTCTTGATATTTCTTCAGGTTTGCAAAGCAATATACGGCTGCATTGTACTGATAGTCAGCCACATCTTCGTAATCCTCTTCACCCATAGCCAGGTTGATAGCCTGATCGTAGTATGCTACCGCAGCCTCGTAGTCACCCTTCTTGGCAGACATCGAAGCACAACCGGCTGCAGACTCTTGGGTCGGCTGCAGTTTGTGTGCAGCTTCGCATGCAGCGAAATAGACATCCGAATCCGTACAACGAATACGTTTGAACAGTTTAGCCACATTGTTAAGAACGGTCAGATTCTCTTTGTTTGCCGTAACGATAGGACCATAGATCTCGTCCAGTTTAGCGCAATCAGCCGCACCCGAACTTGCGAATAAGTCATCGATATAGTCACGTTTTTGTGCTGCATAAGAAGCATTCTTGTTGCTCTGATCCGAAGCTTGAGTTGACAGATGGGTTGCAGCCAACTCATAGTCCGAGATGAACTGCTCTACCAACTGATCCGGATTCTGCTTGTATAGTTTGCGAGAAACAACCACCAGCGTCTCTAACACTTCCATTTTGCTCTTAACACCCATTCCTTCTACCGATTGGCGCAAGCACTGACGTGCCTCTACAATCTTTGCATCACCGAAGAAATCAATATATGCCAAACCCTTTTCACCCATGATGTAAGCTGCCGGGTATTTCGCATCATCGCCGAAGAAACGGATACGTTTATCCTGCATCTCCAATGCGAGGTTTGCCAAACGCTCTTTCTCGGCCGGATCAGTAGCTGCCAGATACAGCGCATTGATCATCTTCGTACCCTGGCTGTAGAGCACTTTGTTGGCGTTCGGACAGTTCGTGTACACATAGAGCCAATGCTCATAAGCACTCTCGTACGATTTGGTACGAACATCATCGTTGAACAAGTTCAACTCGTTCAGACAGTCTTGCGTGATTTCCGGTTCAGCCTCTTCTACAGCAGGAGCCGCCTGAACGGGAGTCTCTTCACTAACTTTTTTCGGTTTCTTCGCGCATGCCAATGCCGGAACAGCAGCTGCTAACGCAAAAACAAGGATAGTTTTGAATTTCATAATTGTATATTTTTAAATGTTATCAGTTGTCCATTTGCAGTTATTCGTTTCAAATATCGTGCCAAACTACAATTTACGTTTGAAGAACCAGTTCTCCGCAATCGAAGCACCGATGGTCAATCGCAATGCATTCTCCTCCAATCCCGCACTCGTGCCGCGGTGCGTATACTCAATAGTCGTATTGATGACCGTGCCCACCGTATAGAGCGGGAATCCGATACCTACACTGGCCGTAATTTTCTTAGCTCCGACCATGGTCAGATACTCATCCTGTACATTGATACCGGCTCGCCATAACATACGCTCCGCATAATTGCGCCCCATGGGATTGTGTCGATACTCGACACCGAAAGCGTAGCGGTTCCGGTCGCGTAAGCCGCTCATGCTGCCCGGGGCGCCGCCATACATCGCGGATGCCATGCATTGCCGCTCAAAATCAAACGCAACCGTCAGTCGGTTCGCCCAGTTGTAACTACCGCCGACACCCCAGACCATCGGCAATTGCCAGCCACCTGTTATAGTATAAACCGTGTCGCCTTGGGTCTCAAAGATGAGCAGGTCGCTATGGAGTTTCATCTGATGCTCATAGATAGCACCCAGATTGACGGTGTGATCTCCCCATGTGTGGAACAATTGTGCTCCCGCACGGAAACGCACGTTGCTCACGCTCAGATTCTCATATTGAATGGTCGAATTGACATTGGACTCCGTGAACGACAGCATACGCATGTGGCTCAGTTCACCCCACATATAATAGACATTCGCACCGAGCGCCAGCCAGTTACATACATTAAAACTCAAACCACCGTACACCTGGCTGATGTTTCCGTCGCCGGCATAGTAGGTTGTATAGTGATAGTCGGAATTGATCGAATCACTCAATTGGATATCGTATCCTACAGAACTGTAAGGCAACAGACCAAGGGACATGGCCACCCACCGTTTATACAGCGGGAACTGCATGGTGACGTACTCCAAGTTTCCGTTCGCTTTGTTTTTCATTCCTCCCGCATCGCGGTAACGGCTCCAGTTGGCACTCGCAGCCAAATCGAACATGAACGTCAGTGTATCGCATGCCGTATAAGAAGCCGGCTGAGAAGGGTTGATGGCGCGGTTGTTACGCATACCGAAACCAACTCCGCCCATCGCGCGGTAGCCTGTCGGAACGTTCTCGTTGAGGTCTCCGTACGCGTAACGCGAATACGGAGAACTGGTCATGTTCTGTCCCATCATCGTCACGCTCAACAGCAGCGCACCGACCAATAGTATGTTTTTGGTTCGTATCTTCATTATTCTGTCTGTTCCTTCTCCTTATTGTAATCCCTTGTTATAAATCAAAATCTCATTCAATCCGATCAACACCAGATTCTTCTCGTATTGCAATTGTCTGTTCTCCGTACGGGAAGTACGCACGTTCGTTAGTATATAGGGTGCGTTACCTCCCGTGATAAAGGTCTGATAATGCTGCGTCTTCTCTTTGAGTGTTCGCATGTACCCTTTCACCTCATAGGCCACCCCCCGAATCACACCGGCGGCAATCGCATCGCGGGTGTTCTTGCCGAACAGCGGAATGAGCTCGTTGTCTTCCACCTCTACCAACGGCAGTTTCTTGGTCATGCGTTGAAGCATCGTGAATCGCATCTTCAGTCCCGGTGCGATGTTTCCGCCCATGTACTCTCCCTTTTCTGATACAAAATCGTAGGTGATCGCAGAACCGGCATCAATAATCAGCAGATTCTCGTTCGGGCACAAACTCTTCGCTCCAACCGCAGCTGCCAAACGATCTTGTCCCAAGGTAGCAGGGGTGTCGTATCGGTTGATAATCGGCACAGGCGTCATATGATCAAAGAGCACAAAATGCTGAGATCGACGGTGTAACGTATTCACCACTGCCGCTTCAATATTGACCACGGACGAAATGATTGAATCGGAGATATCATACAGATCGAACAAACGCTCAATATCTGCGGAAGAGAAAGACTTGTAAATGAAGTGATTCATTATCTTCCCTTCATCCGTCATCAATGCCACTTTTGTACGGCTGTTTCCCTGGTCAATGCACAAGTTCATAGCTGTCAGCTATCAGGCCATATTCGAATACAAGAATCGTTTGATCGATTTCTTCGGCGTCTTCTCAAACTCATGCGGATAGAGTTTGACAAGCGATATCTGCTCATAAGCCGCCAGTTCGGAATTCACCTGTTTACGAGTCTCCTCCAACTGCTCCACGAGTTGTTCCGGGGTCAAACCGTCTGCATCCACTTCGTTGTAATCCGGACAGATCAGCGCCACCAAACGGTTGTCCTCCTGCTGCAGCACAAGCGACTCCAATACGTACGGCATATTATTGATCTTCGCCTCAATCTCCTCCGGATAGATGTTCTGTCCGCTCGGACCAAGCAGCATCGTCTTACAGCGTCCTTTGATAAAGAGGAATCCGTCTGCGTCCACCAAGCCCAAGTCACCGGTACGCAGCCATCCGTCTTCGGTAAAGGCTTCTTTGGTTGCCTGCGGGTTCTTGTAATAACCGAGCATGGTATTCTCACCACGTACTACCACTTCACCTATACCTTGCTCGTTCGGATTCAGGATCTTCACCTCCATGATTCCCGGTAACGGACGTCCGCACGAGTATAGTTTACTACCCTCTGCATACGGTGTGAACGTAATCAGCGGAGCGCACTCGGTCATACCATACCCGACAGACATCGGAAACTTGATACGGTACAGGAACGCTTCCACTTCCGGGTTCAACGGAGCACCACCAATAATCATCTGTTGGAACTCACCGCCAAAGGCCTGAATCAACTCCTCACGAATCTTCGCACAAACAACCTCATCCAGGAATGGCACTTTGAGCACCCAACTTACAGGCGGCTTCTGTATCTGCGGCACAATCATCTTCTTGTATATCTTCTCCAAAATCAGCGGAACCGACAGAATCACAGTAGGTTTGGTTTCCGCGAACGCTTTGAGCAGAATCTTCGGAGACGGAGTTCGTCCAATCAGATAGGTATGACCACCTGCTGCCAGACAAGCCAGAAAATCAAACGCACAACCGTAAGCATGCGCCATCGGAAGGAATGCGACTTGACGAGACTGAGGACACACCAGATTATGTTCAATCGCATAGCGGACATTACCGGCCAAACCGTTGAGCGGCATGATCACACCCTTGCTGAATCCGGTCGTACCGGAAGTATAGTTGATCGAGCCCACTTCCTCGTTAGAGCGCTCGTCAAAATGCACATCTTTAGCCCAATAACCGTCCGGGTGTTTCTGCTTGAACCTCTGCGCAATCGACTCATAATTAATCTTCGTCGGATCCAATGCCAGCGAGATCGGATGCCAGTCATTCAGACTAACCGCCGCCAACACCTTGGGAATCTGATCCAGATCAATGCCCTCCCAATTGATGTCGCTGATAAAGAGCAATTTCGAACCCGAGTGATTGACGATATGAATTGCATCGTTAGCACGGAAATCCTGTAGAATCGGCACAATAACAGCGCCATAGGTCACCGTAGCCAGATAAACAGCAATCCAATTGCTGTTGTTCTTACCCATCACAGCAATCTTATCGTTCTTCTTTATGCCGCACTCTTTGAACAGAATATGCAGCTTCTCAATGTTAATAGCCAACTGGCCATAGGTCAATGTAACGTTCGTGCCGTAGTCCGTCACAGCCGGTCTGTCCCAATTCTCCTTAATGGAACGCTCGAAGTACTTGACAAAATTGTATTGTTCTTCATGCATCATAAGGGCTTTCCTCCTTATAAATTAAATGATTATATATTCGCAATACTTGTTAATTTTCAAATCGGCTACAAAGATACTACATTTTTTTGACATGTGCAAATAAAACTTGTTTTATTTTACTATTTGCCGTATTTTTTTTGCTTATTTTATTTGCATATATCAAAAAAAAACAGTAATTTTGCACCGCAAAATTGTTCAAATATGAAAGAATTGATCAAACGAACCCTGAGTGGTATTGTCTTTGTAGCCTGCGTAGTGGGCAGTATTTTGTGGAACGAATACGCATTCTGCAGTCTGTTTCTGCTGATTAGTGTCTTGGCTGTGGATGAGTTTCACCGGTTGGTACAATCGGAACGCGCGTTGCGTGTGTACGCTTTCCTGACTACCGTGGTGCAGTTCACAGCGTTCTTTTTCTTCTCCTTGCACACGAAAACGAATGAAGATTTCCACATGGTGCTCGTCTTCATACTGGAAGTCATGTATCTGCTGTTGACTATTTTTGCTTTGCTGGACGAGATATGGAATCACTCCAATCATCCTCTGCAGAATTGGGGTAACCTGCTTATCTCGCAAATCATGATTGGCGCACCTTTAGCATCGTTATGTCTGATTTGTTATCTGGACTGGCATATTCTGCTGGCGTTGTTCATTCTTATCTGGACAAATGACACAGGTGCATATTGCGTAGGAAGTCTGACAGCCAAGTTACCGAAAGGCAATCACAAGATGGCTCCGCATGTCAGCCCGAAAAAGAGTTGGGAAGGTTTGATCGGTGGCTTCCTGTTCGCCTTGGGTGCAGCGTTCATCTTATGGTCATTCGGTTGGTTCGACTCCATCATCGTAGCTGATCGCGGCATCTATACCACCTGTATTTTTGCATTCATTGTCAGCGCGTTCGGCACGATGGGTGACCTGATGGAGAGCGTCATGAAACGTTCGTTGGGCGTAAAAGATTCCGGTAAATTCCTTCCGGGGCACGGAGGCGTATTGGATCGTTTTGACAGTATCTTATTAGCCGCGCCGATTATTGCATCCTTCTCGTGGTTATGCTACTTTCTTGTGCCTCTGTTCTAAGCCGTTTACCGCTGAACGTTCATTATGCGTTCGCGGATAAGTTGCTGTATCCGGTAATGTTCTATTTGGTGCGTTACCGGAGAAAAGTAGTGGACAAGAATCTGCGACTTGCTTTCCCGAACAAAACGGAGAAGGAACGGGCACAAATCGCCAAAGCGTTCTACCATCAGTTCTGCGACACGATCGTCGAGACCATCTACGGCTATCGGATTAGCGCAGACGAGATGAAACAGCGTGTAGTGTTTGCCAACGCCGACGAAGTGGACCAAGCAGCCAAACAGGTCGGCGGATGTGTAGTCATGCTGGCACATATGGGTTGCTGGGAGTGGATGTCGTCCTGCCAGCAGTGGTTTTCGCCCGAGGTACTGGAACTCAATGTCTATCGCAAAGCCAAGAAAGAGAGCACCGACAAAGCGCTACTGGAGATTCGCAAGAAACGAGGCGGGGCATACGTGGAGAAACAACGCCTGTTACGCGAAATGGTACGCTATCGGGCAGAGAAACAACCCATCGTCTTAGGCCTTATCGCAGACCAGAAACCGCGTCCGGAAGTAACACGCACCTGGGTAAACTTCCTGCATCAAGAGACGGGGTTCTTAGATGGCGGAGAAGAATTGGCCAAGCGATTCAACTATCCGGTCTTTGCGTTGACAGTCAAACGATCTGAAAGAGGCTATTACCAATGTCGGTTTGAGTTGCTGAGTAATGAGCCCAAGACAACGGAACAGGGTGCTATCACAGCTGCTTATGCGCAGAATCTGGAGAAGAACATCATCGCGCAACCCGAGTTATGGCTGTGGTCACACAACCGGTTCAAATGGAAAAAACAAAATGATTAAGAAATGAAGTGTAGTGTCATCATATTAAACTGGAACGGTGCAGAGATGCTGCGCACCTATCTGCCGTCGGTAGTAGCCAATACGGCAGATGCGGAGGTTATCGTAGCAGACAACGGCAGCACAGACAACAGTCTGGACGTGCTGGCCCATGAGTTCCCAACCGTCAAGACCATCCTCCTGGACCGCAACTACGGTTTTGCCGAAGGATACAACCGCGCCATAGACCAAGTGGACAGCGAATACGTCGTTCTGCTCAACTCGGACGTGGAGACACCGGAAGGATGGCTCCGTCCCCTACTCGAGTACATGGACGCGCACCCTAAAGTAGCAGCCGTACAACCCAAGATTCGCAGTTGGCGCAAGAGAGCTTATTTCGAACATGCCGGTGCAGCAGGAGGTTACCTCAACGCACTCGGTTATCCCTATTGTCGTGGTCGCCGCGTATGGGGCGTGGAGCAGGACAAAGGGCAATACGACACAGTCGTGAACATCGATTGGACTACCGGCGCATGTATGTGCGTGCGCACGCAAGTATATAAGGATTTAGGCGGATTGGATGCGTCGTTCTTCGCGCATATGGAAGAGATTGACTTGTGCTGGCGTATGCGCAATAAGGGATGGAAACTGGCCTGTGTTCCACAGAGCATGGTGTACCATTTGGGCGGAGGTTCGCTCAGTTATGACAATCCGCGGAAGGCTTATCTCAACCACCGTAACAACCTGCTGATGATCTACAAAAACAAACAACACCCCTATGGAGTGCTGTTCGTACGTTTCTTCTTAGATTATGCTGCCGCCTGTGTCTATCTGCTGCAGGGTCATCCCAAAAGTTGCAAGGCTGTGTTCGAAGCGCGACGCGATTACAAACGCATGCGCAAAGCGTATTAGAATCCGAAACTCAGTCCGCAAGTAAAGGTAAACTTCTTCCCCTGCAGATACGTCGGCGTGTACTTGTTCAAGTAATACGCCTCCAGTTCGTCTCCGGATAAGTTCTGTGAGGTCCCGTCGGCATTCCATCCCCGGTCTTCTCCTTCTATTCGTGCACTCGTCGGTGCGAACGCACGTGTGTTGCTATAGGTGAATCCCACATGTGCATAGCAGTTGTTGAACACCTCATACACAGCACGGAATCGGATCTCGTCATTTCGCCAAATAGGCTCACTAAACGGGGTCTGCGCAATGATAGGGTTCTCCACTCGGGAACCGGCTATGTTATGCCGCAGATACGCATAGGCACGGTACTTGGTATCGCAGGTATAATCAAGTGTCAGACGCAAACCGCGAGACGGACGATAAGCCAGTTGCAAGAAGATACTCTGCGCATTATCGCCCATGTAATGCCCCATGTTATAACTGTTGGACGTATAATCGAGCACCGCTATCGAATGCGTGTAGCAAGCGATGTACGAACGCATAAACTCACCGCGCAGCGCCAATCCGCGTACCGGCCAACCGCTCCAGTTGAAACCCACTAAGTACGAAACAGGGTTATGCTCCGGATTGGACTTCTTCAGACGGGCAAACTTGAACTCATCCAGGAAGAACGATCCGTACAACCGCAGATGGTCCGTCGGACGAACGGTGATCGTACCAAACACCTGCGAGTTCTGATTCTCCGAAGACAAGCCCTTGGTCAGCAAGTGATCCAGCGATTTGTAGAACGCAATCGGAATGAAATACGCAGCTTGCACGTTCCGCTCAGCATACACGACCGAGTTTCCGAACGAGAACTGCACATACTTGCAAGGCATGAACGTGAACATATTCGCTGCCATGAACTTATTGGCAGGCCTATACTCACGCTGCGTCACGCCTTCCCGGTCGTTCTCCACATAATAATAGGTACTGTCCAGCACATTACTCGGCAGCCACGCATGGAAATAGTCGAACTGAAACCACTTGCAGGGTGTCAATTGGAGCGTAACCATCGGCACAGCAGGATTATGTGCGGAGAGGATGTTCGAACAATGCTGTGCGTCACCCCAAGTGATGCGTTCGCGCTGCACGCCAATCGAACCCCACCAGGCATACAACGATATTCCGCCTCGTGAATCCGAGAAATCGCCACCGTAATTCGCCTCTTTGTACTGCACACCGGCCAAGTTGTTCAAGTAGCCGGGTTGCGTCACGCGCGAACCGTTCACGCCTTGTCCGCTCCAACTGTTATCCCGAATCGAACCCCAGATAGAGAGGTGGTGGGCAATATCCATCTGCAGCTCCGCACCATAGACGCGGTGCATGAGCAACCCGGAATTATTATAACTGAGGTCCATGCCCAGTATCGGACGCAGACGCATCTTGAAAATCTTATCCTTGGTCAGGATATGCAGACTCGGATCCGCCAACGAGAGGTTGGACACCGGAGTAATCCACTGCGTCACATGACGATGGCCGTAGGAGTAATACGTCGGTAGCGTATCCAGCTCCAGCGCGTAGTCCTGCAGATAGAACTGCAAGTCCTCCCGCTGACGTCTATTGAGCAGCGAGTCCTTGGACTGCGCCTCAACCAACATACGCGCGATGGCATCGCGCGTATAGGGTTTGACAGCCGCATTGGACGAAATGATTCCGTCCGTTGTCAGCTCTTCCAAATAATCGTATATCTCCGTATACTCAATCGCCTCGGGGATACGCTGGGCATATAAAGGTGAGAGGTGGCAGGTGAGAGGTGAGAGTAAAAAAACCGTCACCCATAACCCATAACCTATAACCTTTAACCGATCTTTCATTCTTTACTTTTCAGCCTTCGCCGAACGTGCGTTCAGTCCCTCGATCACCTTGTCGGTGATATCGTAACCGGCTACTTTCTCCATCAGTACAGCATCATTGAGAATGAGATGGATATGTCCGTCTGCGTTGTACTCACGCAAGTACGATTGAACAGAGTCTGTTAACTGTTGGGTCAACTGAGCCTGCTGCTCCATGAAATCGTTGGTTAACTGCTGACGAAGATTCTCCAGCTCCTGCTGTTTAGCCATCAGTTGCTGCTCTTTCTTCTGCAGACGCATCTGCTCGCTCTCAGCACGCTCACGGCTCAGGAATGCACCTGCCTCCAGTTTGCGTTGGAAATTGATCACATCCTGCTGGAAAGTCTCGTACTCTTTCTGGAACGTTTTCAGTTTGGTATCCAACTTGAGCGTCGATTCCTCGTATTGGTTCATCAGTTTATCCTGCGCTTCGACAGCAAAGGTGTAATGTTTGATGATCGAGTCCGTATTCACTACAGCAACCGGAATCTTCTCACCGGTAGCCTCTATGTCATCTACGGTGGTTTTCTTTGCAAACGGGTTGCCTACAAAATAGAACACATACAACACTACGATAGCGATAGCTAAAATCGACTCAACGATAATGGCATAATTTACTTTTTTCATAAATCTATATTTTTTACATCTATTTTCTTTGTATTCGCTCGTTGCGCTTCGCGGTCCTGAGCCTTAGCGCAATGAATCTTATCCTCCTTCATCCGCTTGTTTTCGCTGATATGCTGCGAGCGGAACGAATGATCTTTGCGCAGGATAACACCCACACAAAGAAGCACCATTGCCAGGAGCAACAGCCCTACTGTAATCCCTATTATAATCCACACAGATATACGCATAAACTATTTCGACTGCATTTCGGCTGCAAAGGTACGAAAAAATTTTGAATTGTGCAAATAAATGTGCAATTATTCTTCCAAAAGCTGCATTACATGGTCCACATACACGCGTACAGCTTGTATATGATGACCATATCGGCCAAAATCCCAGATGATGTTCGGTTGGTCTCCATAGCAGCGCTGCAGGTGTTGCGAGCAACGGACGGTGACGACATCATCGTTGGTAGAATGGAAGATATAAAGCGGTGCCTGGGGTTTCCATGTCGGGATGATACTGTCCGTATCGTTCTCCAACACCGGATAATGCACCAGACTGGAGCGCAACAACCCCGCGTAAAAACGTTGTGTCTGCGGCAGCGTCTTGTCCATCGCTTGCGGTGTTAACCAATGACTGCGCAGATGAACCGGCATCCGAAAATAGATATCCAGCGGCTTGGTGTTCTTCGGTTCAATCCACTTGGCATACGCACGTTGCAGCGCAGGAGTGAAGAAATAATCCTGCTCCAGATCCAGATCATACGAAGCGGAAGTACCCATCACCAGAATAGGAATAATCATCGGCATGGCGTATTGGAGCGAGAGGGATGACTCGTCGAAGGTTGCCGCTACGTCATACGGCCCACCTCCAGCAAAGCAGCGTTTCACATGAATCCGGTCTGCGTATTGCTCCTCAATCAGTTTGAGCGTCCACAGCGCAGTCGCACCACCTTGCGAGTAACCGAGTATATACACACTATCCAGCGGGATACCCAGCGCCATACTGTCCAGTACCGGCAGCATTGCCAGATACAGATCGACGGTGTTACGTGCTGCCAGTTCACCGTATAAGTACGGATGCGTACGAGCCACCGTCACTCCGTAACCCACGTAATCCGGTTGCAGGACCACGTAATCATCCCGGAACACCTTCGCATCGTGCGTAGGGTTGTTCGAAGGAGCTTCGTCATTGCAAAAAATAGTGTAATGCGGAATCAGCATAATGCCCTTGGGCGTGCTGTCCTGTGGCACCATCAGTCGTCCGGAGACTGTCAGCGAATCACCGTGCTGATCCACCGAACGATACAACACCCCGCGCTCCAGCACCTCCGCAGAAAGCGGAAGGCTCAAGCACAAGGCGCATAACGATAGAATGAATATGGATTTTCTCATACCAATATCTTTTTAGTAAACCACTGTCCGTTACTATATGTCTTGATGAAATAGATACCTCTCGGCAGGCCATCTGTCCGCACATCCTCTATCTCCCCCTCGTAGATCCCAAGCAGTTTGCCGGACACATCCAACAGGTAGTGCACACCGGGACCATGCGGGATAGAAGGATCATTCTGCAGATCGTTAGCGTCAAACGGATTCGGAATAAAATCCTCGTTCAACCCTTCATTCGCTAGTTCGCTCATCTCTTCATTCTCACAACCGGGCATCGTACTGAACTCTACAATCGTTCGCACGAGCATATCGTTCAGGTGCTCCACTTGAAGGCTGTCGGTTGTCGGTTTGAGATGCGCATGTCCGATTCCCGAGTCATCGGTAAGGAAAAAGGACGTGCCGTTGGTAGCCAATGCGATAGCGCGCATCAGATACTCGCCGCTCTTGTCCAATCCGCTGCAGACAACGGGGACAATACGCACTCCTTGCGCAGCGGCATTGAACACTTGCTCATGCAGCAGGGCAACCGTAGCCGAATCGCTATGACAAGGCGCGTCCAAGATAAGGAACACAATGCGTGCACGCGCCTCAGCATCCCATCCGACGCTGTTCAGAGCTGCCATCAATGCCTCGGGAACAGCCTCCGGAAAATCACCTCCACCAGACGCTTGCTGCTTGTCGATAAACGACTGCGTGATGCTGATGTCATCCGTCAAACGCGAGATACGGGTGAGGTACTCATCTCCGTGATCACGATAAACGACAGCACCGGTACGGATAGCCAAACCTCCGGTCGCATCTTTGGCACGAGCGATCACATCTTTCATCTCCGCTTGCAGATAGTGCAACTCATCACCCATCGAACCCGTCGCGTCGAACACGAACACCACATCTACTCCTTCCGGAGCGTCACACGGTTCATCCACCACCATCGTATTCAACCCCTCTTTCCATTCACCGTTAACCTGTACCCCGTAACCGGTAACCCGTAACCCATTCCACAGCTCCGCTTTACCGGTATTATCCGTCATGGCTTGGAATAGGGTATTACCTTGTTGGTCCGTCAGGTTAACCGGATAATTGACAACAGGATAACCGGCTTGGTTCTTCACCTGCACCGTGTACCGATGACGAGGCGCGATGCCCCAGGTCTGGATAAACGCCTTATGCGTGCTATCAAGCACCGTCGGCCAGAAGTACCACTTCGTAAAATCGTTCACTTCTCCGGCTGTCAGTTTACCGGCAGAGACCTGATTGACGACTCCTCCGTATCCAACCACTATATGATCAGCTGCTTCTGCCAAAACCGCTTCGTCCTCAACCATAACAGCCGATGTCTTGGCATAGGAGTAAAGCGCTTCGGTGCGTACAGGACGGCCACCGGTAAGCATCCGGTCCTTGCCACTGCCGCTAACCCTACTCTCCTTCACACGTTTAGGTGTCAAACGCACAATCAGCGGAGATGCCTCCGGACGCACCTTGCGACTCTCATAGCCTTCGCAACTGATGACAATCGTGCTTACACCCTTGATTTGCTCGGGTTCTAACACAATACGGCCATCAAAAGAGGTGGTAAAACTCTGTTCACCTATTTTCACTTGCGCTTCCGGCAGCAATGCTTGCGTCGTATCCATCACGATCACGGTGAGCGGCTGATCTCCAACCACTGACGGAACGCTTTTCTTCATACATGCGCTTGCAGCTCCTATGCACATCAATGCTACTAATACAGAGACAATTTTTCGCATAATTCTTCCAATTTATAGAAAAATATGTGCAATAATTATGCCAAACTCTTGCATATATCAAAAAAAAGCAGTAATTTTGCAGGCAAAATTGACCCAATGACTAAATGGTTCAATAAATGGTACATGGTAAATGATTAAATTGTAAATAGTTTTTATGGCAACACAAGAAGAAACATTCAAAAAAATCGTAGCGCATTGCAAGGAGTACGGATTTGTTTTCCCGTCCAGCGAGATCTACGATGGTCTGGGCGCTGTGTATGACTATGGTCAGAACGGTGTCGAGTTGAAGAACAACATCAAGCGTTATTGGTGGGATTCGATGACGCTGCTGCATGAGAACATCGTCGGTATCGATGCCGCTATTTTCATGCACCCGACGACCTGGAAAGCATCCGGTCACGTGGACGCGTTCAACGATCCGTTGATTGATAACCGCGACTCCAAGAAACGTTACCGCGCAGATGTACTGATCGAAGATCAGATTGCCAAGTACGACGAGAAAATCGCCAAAGAGGTTGAGAAAGCACGCAAACGTTTCGGCGAGAGCTTTGACGAAGAGATGTTCAAAGCCACCAACGAGCGTGTCAAAGAGCATATCGCTAAACGCGAAGCGCTGCACGAGCGTTTTGCCAAGGCAATGAACGATAACAACCTCGACGAACTCAAGCAGATCATCCTCGACGAGGAGATCGTTTGCCCCATCAGCGGTACACGTAACTGGACAGACGTACGTCAGTTCAACCTCATGTTCTCCACCGAAATGGGCTCCACCGCTGACGGTGCGATGAAGATCTACCTCCGTCCGGAAACCGCACAGGGTATCTTTGTCAACTTCCTTAACGTCCAGAAAACCGGCCGTATGAAGATTCCGTTCGGTATCGCACAGATCGGTAAGGCGTTCCGTAACGAGATCGTAGCGCGTCAGTTCATCTTCCGTATGCGTGAGTTCGAACAAATGGAGATGCAGTTCTTCGTTCGCCCGGGTGAGGAACTCAAGTGGTTTGAGCACTGGAAGCAATTCCGTCTCAAATGGCACAAAGCGCTGGGTCTCGGTGACGAGAAATATCGTTTCCACGATCATGACAAATTGGCACACTATGCCAATGCCGCTACCGACATCGAGTTCCTCATGCCGTTTGGCTTCAAGGAGGTGGAGGGTATCCACAGCCGTACCAACTTCGACCTGAGCAGCCACGCTAAATACAGCGGAAAGAAGATCGAGTACTTCGATCCGGAGCTCAACCAATCCTACACCCCGTACGTCATCGAGACATCCATCGGTGTGGATCGTATGTTCCTCTCCGTCATGTGTTCGGCATACGAAGAGCAACAACTTGAAGGCGGCGACACGCGTGTCGTTCTGCACCTTCCGGCCGTACTGGCTCCGGTGAAGGCTTGTATCATGCCGCTCGTTAAGAAAGACGGACTGCCGGAGAAAGCCCGCGAGATCATGAACGAACTCAAGTTCGACTTCAAGGTAGCGTACGACGAGAAAGACTCCATCGGTAAGCGTTACCGTCGTCAAGACGCAGTCGGAACACCGTTCTGTATCACCGTTGACCACGATACCGAGAAAGATGGTTGCGTCACTGTTCGTTACCGTGACACCATGACCCAGGATCGTGTTAAGATCGAGGACCTGCACGAGATCATCCGCAAAGCTACCGATCCGAAGGAACTCTACCGCAAAATCGTCGGTGACTCCTTCGAGGACACAAACGAGTGAGTGAATGGGTAAATGAAAAAAACCAACGTGCCAAAAGGTACGTTGGTTTTTTTACACATATCACAGATCTGCGAGAATCGCGATGATTCGCTCAGCCGTGTGCCCATCCCAGAGTTCCGGAATCGCACCTTTCTTCCACTCTCCGGCAAACAGCTTGTCCAATGCCGGTTTGATAGCCGCAGGATTCGTGCCGATGAGTTCATTTGTCCCTACGGTACACGTCTCCGGACGTTCGGTATTGTCGCGCAAGGTGATACACGGTACACCCATCACCGTCGTCTCTTCGGTAATACCACCGCTGTCAGTCACCACTGCTTTCGCGCGTTCCACCAGATAATTGAACTCTAAGTATCCCATCGGCTCAACGATATGGAGGTTTGGCAGCCGTTTTGCCAATTCAGCCTCATCGCCCCAGAGTCCGTAGAACAACTTGGCTGTACGGGGATGTATCGGGAAGATCACCGGCAAATTATGCACATTATCAATGATTTGCTCCATCATGGCACGCAGATGGTTCTCCTCGTCCACATTAGCCGGACGGTGCATCGTCATCACCACAAACTCCTGAGGCTTTAGCCCCAACTCGTCCCACACATCAGGCTTCCTGAACCGTGCTCTGTTCGCCAACAGCGTATCTATCATCACATTCCCCACATGCCAAACCCGTTGCTGCACACGCTGGTTCGCATACTTGTCTTCGGGCAGAATGCGCTCTCCCGTAACCTGTAACCCGTAACCCGTAACCAATTCGGCTCCCTGCCGAATTAAATTTCGATTAGCAACGTCTGATGTGGTAAACATATAATCCGCCAAACTGTCCGTCACCATGCGGTTGATTTCCTCCGGCATCGTCAAGTCCCAGCTTCGTATTCCTGCCTCCACATGGCACACTTTCGTGTTCAGTTTCTTCGCCACAATCGAGCAAGCCATCGTGCTTGTCACATCGCCCACAACCAGCACCACATCGGCCGGATGCGCCATGAGTTCCTTCTCAAACGCCACCATGATAGCAGCCGTTTGTTCCGCTTGCGAACCACCACCACAACCGAGGTTCACGTTCGGAGCCGGAATGCCCAACTCCTCAAAGAACGTGTCACTCATGTTCTTGTCATAGTGCTGCCCTGTATGCACCAAGCGATACTCGATCCGCTTGTTTGCATCCCGTAACCCGTCACCCGTAACCGGTAACCCCTCGTTATGCGCCTTAATCGCCTTAATAATCGGTGCCACCTTCATAAAATTGGGTCGCGCACCTGCAATCAATGTTATTTTCATATTCTATTTAATTTTCTTCTTTTATCCTCGGCACCTCCAGCAACTCCATAATATCCAGCATCTTGTACCACACACCATCTATCTCGCTATGCCACGAGTTATGAAAATGTCCATAGTACCACCGCTCCAACGGATGTCCATCTCGCTTCAGATGTGCCAAAATCGCATCCATCGTCTGCCGTTCTGCCTCACATTCCGCAATCAATCCCGGATCATCCTTTGCCCAACTCGCCAATCCGCTTTTCGACTGAAACTCACAGAACGACGGAGCCGTATGACTCACCACGATATCCACTTTCAGTCCGGCATCCCGTATCGCCTCCAGTGCCGGAGCATCATACCGAACTGCTTCATCCGGCCAGTAATACACCTTCCCCGGATGCCGACTCATCTCTTGCAAACGAATCTGCCGATCCACACTCACAGCACCTCCGACACACAGCACCGTTCGTCCGCAAGCCTCAATCACCGCATAGTCCGGCACTGTCCTCCAACGCAAGTGCTCCACAGCCGTATGTCCTGCCGTATCCGTCGCAAAATACGCAGGGTCGTCATGATTACCACGCACCATCGCTATCCAGCAGTTGTTCTGCGTCAGACGCTTCTCGATACGCCGAAACACCTGATCATACGCACCCGGCTTTTCAAACCCGAATCCGCAATCTCCGGCCACAATCACCAGCGTATCCCGCATTCCGTATCGCACACACATCTCATAAACCAACGGTACAAACTCCCCATGTATGTCCCCGCATATCACCAGCGATTTCGCATCCTTATATGTCAGCACCCACGGCTTCATTCCAAATACGCTCTTTTCAGCACATCTAGCAATCCTTCCACACGTTGCGCACCAAGTCCGGCTGCACGCAGAAAATCCTCATTCGGCAACTCCTCAGCCACTCTCGCCACAAACTCCCGCATATCAGCCTCCATCTCCTCCGGCAACGCATATCGTGCTCCTTCCGTCAGCATCGGTGCCAACCGGAACACATCTTTCTTATGCTTCTCTATATCATCCGAATCCACATCGCCTCCTTGCTCTTTCCGTGCACGCAAATCATTGTACGCCTTCGCCTTCAGACATATCAGCGCCTCCGCATTTGCCACATGCAATCCGTCCTCCAACCGACTATGCGCTATCGTAAAACGATAATAACTCTCGTTCATCAATATTGCCGACAGACTTGACAACTCATCCTCTGCCGGTATAGGCTCCAAATGAGCATCGTCAGGGATATGCAGCACCCCTATGGCACGTGCAAACAACTCAATTTGCTTCGGATAACGCTTGTCTTGCGGTTTAAGGAAGCGGAAACACTCATGTTTGTCAGCGCTTCGTTGACGACGTTCATAGCCTCCTTCACGCACAAACTGCCAAAACTCACGCACAAAATCAGCTGACAACGCCTCTACCACCAGCACTACATCCAGATCCTTTGTGGCACGTGGCATCTGAGCACCCGCCTCTTCATGCACATAACATGCCGCACCTCCGATTAGCACATAACTGTCCGCATATGCCGCAAACCGCTCCTTAAACAATTCCAATCCCGTTATCATATCACTAATTACCATTTACCAATTACCAATCCTTTTACCTCTTTCCTTACCCGCTCATCCTCTGTGTCCCGTAGCGACAAATACAACGACAGCCTATCCACCATCCCGTTCTCTCCCATCAACTTCGGATTATAGCGCCAAACCTCCACCACATGCTCACCAAACTCCTTGTGCAACTCCGCACCCAACTGTTGCGCTTCCTGTTTCGTAATGGCCCAATGCCGTTCCTGCGGTTCTGCCAACATCGTCAACTCAGCCAACGCCTCCTCTCCGCAAATATACGCATCCAACATTCGATCCGTTCGTAGCACACGCTCAATCGGACTCTGCAGCACCGACAACGCTTGCTCCCATAGTTCCTTACCTTCATGGATGAACTGCATCTGCTTCTCACGGCCTGGACTCAACTCTACAAACCGATTGTCTGCCAACCATTTCACTGCGCGGTTGATGTTCGGATAGGATACACCCATCAACTCCGCAATAGGCTGAGCCGACATCCCGTTCAGATTCTGTTTCTGCAGATGGCAAAGCACAACCACTTGTGCCATCACCGGCATCGGTTTGCCTACCATATCCACCGGATTACGTTGTACGCGCAGATCCATCAGCAGCGAAGGCAGGAACAACTGACGTCCCGGAACAATCGTGTTCACTCGTGCATCCACCAACCGCTTCATGTTGTACGGCTTCACTTCCGGCAGCACCACAGCAGCATGCATCTCCAATGCCCTTTCTACTATCGCACAATGCTTTTTCAGTTGCATCGGTGTCGCATTGGCATCCTTGCAAACCATCAGACTCACCTCCGCACCCAGCAACTGACATTGCAGCAACTGATAGGCATTCGTAATCAGAACCGGTAGTGCTTGCTTTTTAGCCTTATCTAAAGGCTCAATCTGCACTTCTGCACCTACCATCTTCTCGATGTAATTACTGATATTTTGTACGTTAACATCCATTTTGCTATTTCTCACGCATCAATTATAAATTGCAAATCCGCCGCAAAAGTAGTATATTTTTTTTATATATGCAAGTTTTTGATGAAAAAAATTAAATTTGCTTGCATATTTTCATTTTTTGTCATCTAAACGCAGTTTCTCTAATTCAAACATTCTTCTTCGCATTCTGTCAATTGGCAATCGACATTTCTCAATCTTGCTGCAAACTTATCTTATCAAACTTCACCTCACGCGCCACGTGCCGACACCTTCCATTTGAACTATTCGAAAATTTCGGATAGTTGCTCCGTCCCTCCGGTGAGTTCTTCCATGTCGTCAACCCCATATGTTCCTGCGTATGGTCAGCGCTGTGATAGATGATCTCGGCTGCCGTACGTCCCGTTATCGCGTAGTGGAACTTGTTCTGCACCATCGCGTAGAACTCCTTGGTCGTCAACGCTTTCGGATCGTAGTCGATACTGCACTCCGCGTATATGTCCGTTATCTGTTGCCTATTCCTAAGCTGCTTTAGCCGTACAATACTCTATCACCTGGGGCCCCCAATGTAAACTAAGCCTTTGGCTGTTTGCAGTGGGGAAAGCGTAGCAACTCCGAGTACCTTTAACCAAGCTGTGCTTGAGTTCGTGTATCGAGGAGTTTGCAAACGCTGCCCATTGCCGGAACCGCGTCGCTTTGGTCGAGTTCACACGATAACCCACGGATATAATGGCATCCAAGTTGTAAAAGTTTGTCTCACTTGTCTGCGTTTTCCCTGCTATAGCGCCATGTTGAGTGGTAGTTTCCATTTTGGAAATAACCACTTCTGGATTCAGTTCTCCGCTTTCGAAGATATTCTTCAGATGCTTACTGATTGCCGGAGCCTGAACCCCAAACAGCACACCCATGGCTTTTTGGGTCATCCATACAGTCTCATCCCGAACGACTACTTGTACTTTCGCACTATCGTCCGGCAGATCATACAACAAAAACTGCAATTCCTGTTCCATATCGTGTTTTCTTCTATGCTACAATTCGTATGCCTCTTCCATCCACGGCAGTTGTCAAATAATCCTTTACAACTGAATTTGCATCTAATTCACTCTCGTTCAGCATGTTAGCAATATGCTGACCTATACCTTGCTTAGAGGTGTCAAAAAGTTCCGCAAGTTGATTCTGGTTCATCCACACGCTCCCATCCCGCGCATATAGCACCACACTCGCCTTTCCGTCGATTGTGTTATAAATGATGATATTGCTCTCGTTGTTAACCATATCGCTTATTCTCTCTTTTCAAAACAATCATCCAGCATATCAATGATTTTTCGACAGTATGCTTTGGTCAACTTGATCTCCTCCTGCATGTTAGACGCATGATGCGATTTTTCCCATGCGCGTATTTCATCAATACGCTTGCCAACGTACTGAACATCCCTACACGAAATCAATATGCCTTGTATGCTATTTGTCGGTGTTGTCATATAATCAAGTTCATATTTCTACCTTTAAATTGTATGCAAAGGTACAGAAATTTTTGCGAATAAACAAATAATTTGGTTACTTTTATCAAAAATCACAACCTTTCACGAAGCCGATATGCCATGATAGACTCGCGTTCGGCCATAAATGTCAAAATAGCCAATAGTTTTTCCCGCAAAGGATTATGCTGTCTAATGAACTTCTTATTGGTTTTAATATATCCGCTTAATGCTTGTTCAAGATAAAAAACAGTAGTGGATCTTAATTCCCCCATATTCAAGTCCTCATGCGCTTTAACAATTGTATATACCCAATCTGTTGCTTCTCGAAGATTGTTTTTAACTAGTCCATTCATCGCCTTTGCAATAGAGTATAACACACACGGAACTTGCCCTATATCGCGAGCCGTATTCGCATATATCCATGCATTTTGCATCGCAAAACTATGCCAGTTTGTCCGTTCGTACAGAGCCCACGGGTGAACAAGCAGATATACCGTTATTACTTCATCAGCATAGCCAAACGAACGCGATGTAACTTTGGGATACAACAGTTTCCAGATACGCCAGAAGGCATCTTTTTGCTCATATTTGTCTTCAGTATGAATAAAGGAGAACAGAAAATATTGCAATTCCTTATGGGACTGTATAGAGGGCAATAGAGGATTAATAAAATCGTCTATCTTTTCTAAAGGACGATGCAACACAAATTGAGCATAAGCATCGTACAAATGATTTGATCTATAGTATTGTTTATTCCATTCGTCCAAAAGAGCCTTCCCCACAAATGGTATTAACTGCGATACGACATCTTCAAGACGTGAATCATTCGTATCGAACGGAATCAGCTCCAACAATATCTCGGCGTCTTCTAAATTTGCGATTTTATCAATTGTCCCGAAATGCGCGATGTAATCATCGAGCAGCCGATGCATTTGCTCATTTGCGAGCTGCCATAATTGGCCTTCATAAATGGCTTCTAACGCATAATCACACATTCGTTTGTATTCTCCTAACGGAATCTTGTTGAACAACATGCTCAATAATACTTGCCAATAGGCATCAGCCTGTTCATTGTCGTGCAAAATCAACTGCGGTAGCGCATGAACGCAACACTCTACCCCATCGTCAATCTGAGGATGGTATGATGCAGAAACACCTTCTGATAATTTTTCATTAATAAGTTGAATACACAAATCCTTATCCTCATCGGCCAGTTGCTCATAAAAATCACGGATTAACATACCTGCTACGGAAAACGGAATCCATTCATCCATCGGCATTAACTCCTCACCGATTTGCAATGCGTTCAACAAGTCTCGAAGTGAATCCATTACATTCGCCGCATTTTCATACTGCGGATATTGGGCCACATCCTCATGACGTAACTTTTTAAACGCCCACACATGAAGCGACGAGAAACGCATAGACGCGCTCACCCTTGCTATGCGATCTTCACTCCTCTGTTTCAAATCATCCGGCATCTGCGGACACAATTCAAACATTACTTGATTCTCTGCGCCACCCTCAACAATTTTAGGCTTATGTGTCCTTCGATCAAGTCTATAAAGTAGAATCTCTTTGGTATCTTTATATACGTTCGTGCTTTTCTTGACAGTATCCCAATGCTTATCCAAAATTCGGTGAATCTGGTTGACAAGTTCTTCGCTATCCTCTTCCGACAACTCTTGCGTCCGCACATATTGATAACGGACACATATGCTTTCTAATGATTCTTTTCGATGCGCTAACTCACCTGATTTAAGCCGTTCCTCAGCCACCTCTTTATTCATCATCGCTCCCATATTGATGTGCCATCGATGGTGAGACTCATCTTGCAAACGAACGGAATCATAATGAAAGAGCTCCAATGTATCAAACAACACCAAAGCGTATTTATAGTATCGCTCCGGATAAGCCATCACCACACTTGATACCACAGCCGTTAGTGACACCGTTCTGCTATCCCGCAAGATATAATCCATCATGGGTTCAACCCATGTCGGTTGATCCGTTACGGCATCCAGCAGAAATTTCTCAAGTGCCATATGTACAGATTGCAGCAAGTCCGGCATGGTGTAATGAATGGCTCCACGATACATTCCCCATAAGCATATAGAACCCCATTGTTGTATAGTAGTGCCATCTTGAAGATGTAATTCTATCTGTTTCACTTCATCAGCCGAATCCGAATACGGGTGCTTGGCATAAAAATCAACGCAATGATTAACAAACCGGACAACATACCGAATCGCTTCTACCGGATCGGCACATAAGAGCAGATAGATTGGCGTCTGCATTGCCCCTTCCGGAGAATAATTTTTATTACTATATTGTTCTCGGATTCCGAATCTAGGTTCACACTCTAGTCCATAATGCTCTTCATACTCATCATAACTATCTGCTTCATTTATCCAAATCATCGAAGCTATGTCCAGGATCGCATGAGGAAACAAACAGATTATTTTCGCAACATTATGACTCTGCGTAAGCAGATAAGTGGAAAAATCATAATACGGATCATCTGAATCACGCCATTGGTTTTCTGTTATCGTCTCAAGCAACGATGACAATTCCGTTTGCACTTCAGATGCTGCGTTCGATAAAATCTGATACAACTCTTCTTGGTCATGATTGCTTAAATACAAATGATGCAAATCATTTTCTATCTCCTTCATCATTTCGAGGACCAATAATCCAGCATATCTGGTTGTCTCTCCTTTTTGATTGTATTGACACCATTCCTTCAAGATTCGCACCCGATATGGACATTTCAAAGTTTCCTCTCTATGCGCATAAATGAAGCGAATCATGTACTCCCATCCAGGTCCTTCAGGAGCATACAACGGATAGTCATATTCTTGCAATTTCACCACTCGGGTGATTCGTTTACACGCTATCAATAATAGATATGCCACCCGCGTTAGCATCTGAGCCTCATCCTTGAGTAGTTGTTCTGATGATTGATTGAAAAAAGTTTCACTATATGATGACAGCAAAATGGAGACGATTATTTCGTCCCTCCAAACAGGTAAAATCGAATTATTAGATACAGCATCAAGTATTTCCTGCGACTCATGTACAGGATTTCCATTCAGTTTCTCAACCAGCCATTGCCGGAATGTACGTCTCACCACATAAGAACTGCCTATGTTTTGAAAAAATGTTTGAATGCCTTTCCTTCTATTCCATTCTCTTTCGATAATCCGACAGGCTCCCCACTCCTCATAGATATCGTGGGTAATAAATATCCCATTTTCCGTTCTTCCGACAATTTCGTCTGCTAACAATGCCTGTAGAGCTCTTGCATCATAATTGGATTCGTCTAAAAAGAACTCATTATGGTTCATCCTGTCATTAACGATCTGAAGAAAGCATTTGTTCCGTTCAATATTTATGCCATTACAAGTAGATTTACCTGAGATTTTTTCTCTCCAGATATAGTTGACAAAAGCCGGATAAGAATCCTCTTGAGATGTTTTCTCATAGTATTGTAGATAATATTTGAGGTAAAACAAATTGCAAAGCCGTAATCTGAAATCTGCATTCTTGGGCAAACTGAAGTTTAGTTCCTGTTCATACTGTTTTAACTCATCTTCGCCTATGATATCAATCGCAATCGCATTATGTGCAATGTGATAGACGGATAGTAGATCATCGCACAAATCCTGATAGTACACATCCCTTACTGTAAACAGGATACTCCAACCATCATTCGACAAACTCTTTAGCAGATTGAATACAGGTTCCTGATCATCAATTTCCTGTAATCGCTCGGCAGAATCAATTACAAACACCTTATGAGATGCGCTGCTATATAGCGTATTAAACTGCTCCAGAGTATAATTCTTCTGCGCATGAAAGATATCATCAACTTTGGTAACATTCAGCGATTGTGCCTTTCGAATACAAACAGGAATATTGTTTGCTCGCATTATATCTGTCAGATCCTTTATGATGGCGGTTTTGCCACAGCCACCTTCTCCATGCAAAACAAAATGAGAGTTATTGATAATGCCATCATATAACTGCGATAAAACTTTGTCCCTACTTATTTTAATCTCCTTGTCGCGAAATGTAATTACTGTACCGATGGGATTGAGAATATGTTCCGTATTTTTCTTTTCGAATTCATACAACAATTCATAGTCCGAATCTACCGAAAAGAAGATATCACGAATCCAATCGCATTGAGCAGCCTGATCTAAAATCATCTTATCAGTCGCCCATTCTATGCTCAAACCTATTGTTGCCGCATCATTCTCTATTGCTGATTGTTTGGCTGTTTTAGTAGCACCGTTTTTAGTGGAGTTGCCAAAAGAAAGGTTAGTATAGATGATTACTTTTGTTTGATTCGGATTATTCTCTTTAGCCGTTTTTAGCGATGTGATAATTTGGGCTTTATCTATTTGTTTCTTAAAATATTTCGCCTGAAAACCGATAATGTCCCCATCCCTTTCAATAACATCCGTTTCATTTCCAGCATGGTTGATGCACTGGTATAGTCCATATTGGATATCATACCTCTTACAAAAAAGACATCGAGCAAGGTCTTCAAACCTCGCTCTCTGCAATTCTTCTGAAGGATATCTATAGGCAAACAGATTCCATGACGGATATTCTTTCATAGCTATCATTTTCAGTATTATAAGTGAACCTTTACTTAAAATATTTCTCAAAATTCAACCGCAGCATTCCGAAATTCAGTAATGCACAAAGTTTATACACATTATTAATACGTAAAGATATAAACCACGTGTAGCAGCGAAAAATCAGTCATCATTATTGAACATAGTATTAAATATCACATTTCTTGTAATTACACGTTATATAATTTTCATCTCGTTATCTTAAGACTACATATTGAGCAAAGATAATTAGCTAGTTCGCTATTAGGTTTGATATAAGTATCAAATATTTCTTGTGCAAAGGGCGCTATCCAATATTCGCTTCCCTCTGGAGGAGTCATTCCCATTTCCAGACAATCTCTATAATCTGATGATGTTAGATAATGCGAAGTCAAAGAAAATATGAACGACAAATGTAACACAAATAGTGTATTCAATACGGTTTGAATTTTTGATAAGAACACATCCCGATGCTTTAAATATATAGCACTGCAATTGTATAAAAAATATTGATACCTATTTCCATGAACACAATCATCTAAAAATTCCCTATCTGTTTTTAGTCTATCATTTTTATTAACTAGCGAATAGATAGTCTTTGTTTTGTCGCTTGTTTCTATCATTGCCAATACTTTTTTTATCGACGGTATTCTATTCTTTTTTTGCAACCATTCGCAAATCTCATTAACGTAGAAATTTGTAAACACGTCAAATTTTTGCTCGGCCAGAAGATGGATATATGTCTGTGTTAATATGTTATCGAAATACAAACGTAATAAAACGCAAGCATCGTTTAAATGTCCCTTCTCCACCATAGTGTGAATCGAAGATATTGTCCCTGCTAATGATTCATATAGATATGAGTCGTAATTACATACGCCTTTGGTTCCTTTTGGTAGAAATAAGAAGCAATTATATGCCACGTTCTTATAGAAATCCTGAAAACGTAGAAGATCTTGCATCAATTGAGAATCTTTTAATGTAGCCACATACAAAGAATCCATCGTCTCATCCATTGTATAGTAGTCGCCATTATGATTCCCTATTCTCTTCTCTTCCATCATATAACCACCTACTTAAACCGTTTCCAAAACTCTTCGTTAGCATTCTTTGTTTCTTCTACCGATTGGGGATAGTTTTCCAAAGATCTCCGCTTGCATAGCAATACTCTGCGCCATGCTTGCTTCCCCACTCTTCGCTCCGTCCAGATACCGCATTATCCGCTAACCGCATCGATTTGCACACGGTTACTTTTCGCCATTATCAGTCACATCCTCAAACGGCAATTCCTCCACATCTTTCTTCGGCTGCTCCGGCAGGATATAATCCGATGCACGTTCTTTCGACACCACCGATCGTCCCAGCCGTTTCTCCATTGTCTCACG
>CACZZL010000005.1 GCA_902785605.1 uncultured Bacteroidales bacterium | reverse complement strand
CAAAACTCCGTTTTAGTAGTAAATACTCGGATGTGCTCCGCTCTCCCCAAGGATTAAAATCCTCGGGGACCCCAATATCAAAAATGGCGAACCCGACAGAACAGAAAGTGATCTACGTAAAAGCGGGATAATATCCCGCAAAAACTGACGCTACTAATGGCGACAAAAATGTCGCCAAAATGCAAATTATAAGAAAGGAAAATAGAACATTAGTGCATAGGTATTACCTCCGTATTGCCTCCGTATTGCCTCCGATGTGATACCGATGTAATACCGATGAGAAAAATGGAACATTATAGAACGATCTACGCGCTCAATTGATGCAAACAGCACATATACGTAGTGCCCATTTTGCGGAGACGCTCATGCAAGAGGCCCGCGACAGCGGACTGATACAAACGCTACTCATCAACGGTCGCAGGGAATACCTGTTACAACGTCAGCAGCAACTTTTTGACGAGGATACCTGAGCCCGTTAGTACTGCATACGTCCCCCTATTAGGGGGAGTATGCGTACGTACTAAGGGCGTCGAGCGGCATCCTGTCAAACGCCGGATGGCATCCGGCACAACAGAAGAAGAGAACCCGCGGAGCTAACAGACGAAGGCAGCCGGACAGAGACGTGACGTACATGTCCGTAATGGTCGCGAAATGGTCGCGGGTTTAACCGCTAAAAGAAAGGTAAGAACCCGCATTCAATGCGGGGCTAATCAACAAAGGAAGGAAAAAAAAACAAAGACTATGCCAAAACAGAAATGCCCCTGAAACATATAAAAAAATCCTTAAAATTTGCGTATGTCAAAAATTTGTTGTACTTCGACCAACTACCCTAAAGGGGCCCCTCGAAGGTACGTTCGCACTATCGTGCAAACTACAATCTTTTTAGTATAAAACTACGCTTGTGCAAGCACAGACGATTCTAAGGAATCTTCTCTTTGCTTGCAAATCGATTATTTTTTTACTAAAAATCTTGCAAATTTGAAAAATTTGTTGTACCTTTGCACGATTTTATGAAAAGAGGGCAGTTTCATATACTCCTGTGGGTACTGCTATTCAGCAGTATAGCGACCGGAATCCGAGCAGAGGAGCCGGGCAAGGCAGCAAAGCAATCGACCAAGCAGCCGAACAAGGCGGCGGTGTTCTTTCACCGTGCCGGGCAGTGGATAGACCGGTTCGAGCTGAGCGGATTGGATACGAACTACATCACGCTGCCGGAACATCGGTGGCGCATAACGCTCAACAACGGCGAAGTGGGTATCCGTGCGAACTACACGACCTGGGCCGATCCCTCCACGCCAATGACGCTCCGTGCCCAGACGACGCCGAGTGTGGAGTTGGGTTTCAACGCCGGTTACCGCGGTCTCGGAGGCGGATACTCATGGGATGTGCTCAATGCGTACACGACCAACTGGAACCTGTCGTTCGGTAACAAGAGCCTGGGCATCGAGTTCCTGCGAAATGTGAGCACGAACCTGACGGGTCAGTTCTATGTAGCGGACCAGTTGGCCGCCAACACACCGATGCTCAACAAAGGGGAGTTCCGAATCTCGAACACTTCGCTGACTGCCCGGTACGTGATGAACGCAGCTCACTACTCGCACGAAGCAGCCACCAAACAGTCGTATATCCAGAAACGGACTGCGGGTTCGCTCATTCTGTCGGTGTCGTACCTGTCGTCTCAGATGCAGATATTGGACACGCTCAAGTATATCAAGGACGAGGACATGTCCACGCTCATGGACGGAGTGACGGGTATGATCACGCGTCAGGTGGCGCTGGGTCTGGGTTACGGCATCAACTACACGCCGAATCACGGCAAAGTGCTGCTGCACGCCTCGGCGAACATGCAGGTGGTGTGCTACTCGATCAACCATGTGTCGTACATGACTCCTAAAGGAGTCTATCTGCCGGGCGAGCCGCATTATGTGCTTCGTCCGTCTTCGCCGGTTCATGTGTCGGGCAGCATGCGTGCCGCCGTGAGTTGGGAGATCTGTCGTTGGGCGCACCTCTCGCTGTGGGCACAAGCCAACAACCTGAGTTTCCGCTCCAAAGCAGGCGATCTGACTTCGCTGAACATCAGCAACTGGCATTGGCAGGCACACCTTAATATCGGTGTGCGGATCGGTGCCGGCAAGAAACGGGCCGTTCAGGTATTAGGCGAACCGGAAACCCCGTTCGGACCGGCTGAACCGACCAAAAAGAGCAAGTTACCGCAGTGGGTAACCGACTATTTCTTCTCCTCCTCGCACTAACATGCTTCAGGACTTTATCATAGGACGTATCAAGGCACAGCTGCCGTTTGAACCGAACGAAGAGAAAGAGGGTTTGTTCACGGCGCTGGGTCAGTTCATCATCAGCCGTGACCCGCGCAAGGCGTTCATTCTGCGCGGTTATGCGGGTACGGGTAAGACGAGCGTGATGAGTGCGTTGGTGCGGGCACTCGCGGAACTCAAACAACCCTGTGTCCTACTCGCCCCTACCGGCCGCGCCGCCAAGGTGCTGAGTCGCTACTCGGGCGCGCAGGCGTATACAATCCATAAAAAGATTTATCGTCAGAACCAACTGGGCCAAGAAGCGTTCTCGCTGACGGATAACCTGCACCGCAACACCCTTTTTATCGTCGATGAAGCGTCCATGCTGTCCGGCAACCGTGATAACACGACCTTCGGCAGCGGCTGTTTGCTGGACGACCTGGTGCGGTTCGTGTACAACGGTCCGGGCTGCAGCCTGCTGTTAGTCGGCGACGATGCGCAGTTACCGCCCGTGGGCAGTACCAACAGCCCTGCGCTGGAGGCGGATTACATGAGGGGTTACGGGTTACAGGTTACGGGTTACGGGTTAACCGACGTGGCGCGACAGGCGCTGGACAGCGGGATTCTGAGCGAAGCGACGAGGATAAGAGAAAAGATTTCAGATTTCAGATTTCAGATTTCAGATTTCAGATTGGAGATTGGAGATTTATCCGTTCAGCCGAACGGGAAAGATATCGTCAAGTTGTCCGGCGAGAACGCGATTGAGACGCTGGAGGACAGTTGGCGAACCGTAGGCGCGGAAGAGACGCTCATCATCACCCGCAGTAACAAGTTGACCAACCTCTACAACGGATCGGTCCGGGCGAACGTGCTGTGGAAAGAGGACGAGCTGTCCAACGGCGACCGGATCATGGTGACCAAGAACAACTATTTCTGGGCTGAGGAGTACGAGGATCTGGAGTTCATCGCCAATGGCGATATGTTTGAGATTGAGCGACTTAGCAATCATCACGAGCTGTACGGTTTTCATTTCGCCAAAGCCTCGCTGCGGTCGGTGGATTACAACTGGGAGATCGAGGCGCTCGTGTGGCTGGACACGCTCACGACGGACAGTCCGGAGGCCAATTATATGCTGCAAAAAGAGCTCTTTGCCCGCATCGCGGAGGACTATCCGGAGATTCGGAACAAGAAAGAGTTGGTGAAGACCATCTTCGAATCGCCGTACTACAACGCGTTGCAGATCCGGTACGCGTACGCCGTAACCTGCCACAAAGCACAAGGCGGACAATGGCGGCATGTGTACATTGATTCGGGCTTAACGGACGAATGGACGAACGAATTAGCGGACGCGGAAAAACACGAATACTTGCGCTGGTTATACACCGCTTTGACCCGTGCTACCGAAAAAATATACCTTCTTCGATAAAATTTATTAGATAAATTTGCATATATCAAATATTTTTTGTAATTTTGCGCCCAAATGGGAATAACAAACAAAATCTATTGGATATATGAGAAAGTTTAATCATTTTTTGGCTTTGCCTGCACTCCTGATCGGGTGTCTGTTGTCGAGCTGCCACTCGGATGTGGACCTGAACAACATTGACCCGAAAGCGGAGTTGGATCTGGGCATCGCGCTGCCGGTCGGCAGTATCCATGCCACGATCGCTGATTTCTTAGGCGACGGCATCGGCAAGATCTACGTAGACTCGCTGGACAACAAAGGCGTGCTGACGTGGAAAGACACGTTCCAGATTGCCCGTAACTTCCACAAAGTGGATTTGACGAAGAACATCTCCTCTACCACATTGAACCTGAATGTGTACGACCAGGCTCAGGCCAAGGGTTTGATCGGCTCGGACGGTAAGATCACCGGAATGGGTATTCAGACCCAACTGGATTTCCCGCTGACCCTCAAGCTCAAAGGTATCAACCAACCCGACGCAGCCGGAAACCTGGACGAGCGTCTGGACAGTGCGTACATTGATTTGGCCAGTTTCGCTTCGGAGATCAAGACCAAGAACGGTCTGCCGTTGGCTTGGGAATGGATTGACGAGGTGACTTTGGATCTGGGTGATCAGATCGATCGTCCGGCCGGTAACAGAATGCTGGTGTATGACAAGAACCGCGATAACTACGGTTACGGTCAGACCATCCCGACGGAAGTGGACAAGTTCACCATTCACCTGATGAAATTCCGCGACATGCTCCCGTCGTCCACCAACATCATCGACTCGTGCCAGTTCATGGTACACTTCAAGTTCACCGTTCCGGCAGGCACCCAAGTGGTTGTTCCGGCAGGTAGCGGATTTGAGTACAAACTGACCGTGCAGTTCATTGACTACCGCGCTATCTGGGGTTACTTCAAACCGTCGTCGGACATGAGCGACGAGGCGGTAGTGGACCTGAGCGAATCATGGGGTGAGTTGGATTTCATCTCCCGCTCGAACGTACCGTTTGCCGATCCGCGCATTGACATGCACGTCGTAACCCACGTAGCCGGTGCGATGAAGATGGACGGCGATTATCTGTTCGCAGAGGACAAGAACGGCGTTAAACGCTACGCGGAGTTCACCCGTGGAGCGAACGTCTATCAGAATTTCCCGAAGCAGTTCGAGGAAGGTGAGTACCTGGATCCGGTGAAGAGCGCGATCGGTGACTCGACGACCAACATGATCATCTTCTTCAGCAAAGATCCGAAAGAGGGACATATCGACAAGCTGTTCCAAAACATGCCGCAGAAGTTGGGTTATAAGTTCCGTGTGGACTTCAACTACACGCTCACCCCGCAGATCCGTGTGACGGACAACACCAGCATCCGGATTGATGCCATCTGCCGACTGCCGTTCATTTTCAACCAAGGTCTGTACATCAATTACAAAGATACGATGGACAGCGTTAACCTCAGCCAGTTCAAGATTGACTCGCTGCTGACCAACGCGGAGATCAAGGATGCGGATGTGAAGGTAGTGCTGCACGCCAAGAACACCATTCCGCTGGATATCAAGGCCGCGATGCGTTGTCTGGACGAATACGGCAACGTGATTGCCGATCCGGCCGATCCGAGCAAACCGCTGCTGCTGTTCAAGCAAGACACGATTACGCTTAAGGCGCCGAAGTACGTACAGGAGCACGGTTCGTGGGCTCAGAAAGAGCCGGGTGAGACCATCATCTATGCCAGCCTGACCAAGGCCGAGATGGACCTGCTCCCCTCGATTAGCAAGATCGAATACGATGCTACGATTGACGATGAGTCGTTGGCAGAAGCGTACAAGAACGACATGAGCAATATCCGTATCACCAAGGACCAGGGTCTGACCCTTAAGATCGGCCTGGCTGCCAAGGTGGATGCGGTCTTTGATCTGGATAACAAGGACAATCAATAAGGAGGGCTGAACGATGACAAACAAGAAATCTATTCTCGTAGCCCTCGTGGCAATGCTGACGCTGAGTGTGAGCGCTCAACAGGTGAACACGCTTTACTTCTTGGAGAATGCTCCGATGCGTCATACGATCAACCCTGCATTCCAGCCGGTTAGTCAGGGTTATGTGAACTTCACTCCGTTAGGATGGATGTCGTACTCGGTGGGTAACAACTCGCTGACAATGAGCGATATCTTCTTTGTGGACCCGACGACGGGTAAGACCATTACCCCGCTCCACCCGAACGCAGACAAGAACGCTTTCCTGCGTCAGATGCGCGCCATGACCCTGGTCAACGGTGAAGCAACGCTGGGTCTGGTCAACTTCGGATTCCGCGTCAATGAGGTCGGATACGTGACGATCGGTATCAACGAGCGTATGACGGCCGGTACGACCGTTCCGCAGTCGATCTTCAACTTCGCACTCGGCGGTGGTATGACCGATCTGACCGGCGGGTACAACCGTTTCAGCCTGGCCGGTTTGGGTGCAGGCGCTACGCTGTACACCGAGATCAGCGGTGGTTACAGCCATCGGTTGGATGAGCGGTGGACGATCGGTGGTAAGTTGAAGATCCTGTTGGGCCAAGCCTACATGGGCGCGAACACCAAGAACCTGACGATTGATGCCAGCACCGAGCAGTGGAACATCTACGGCACCGCTTCGATGGATATCGCAGCACCGGTAGATGCCGCTTACCTCGCTTCGTATATCGACGGTAAGAACATGAACCAGGTCATCAAGAGTTTCGAGGACGGCACATTCGACACCAAGAAACTGATCGACACCGATGATCCGAAAGCGTTGGTCAAGAGTGTACTCAACCCGGCGGGTTACGGTGCAGCGATTGACTTCGGTTTCACGTTCAAGCCGATTGAGAACCTGCAGATCACCGCAGCGTTGACGGACTTCGGTTTCATCTACTGGAGCAGAAGCAACCGCTTCACCTGCACCGTGGATACGGTGTTTGAAGGAGCCGGAACGATTGACTACGGCGACCCGGCGTACCGCGATGCGGACGGTAATTTCTCTACCGCCATCGTCATGGATACGGTCAAGAGCCGAATGATGGGTCTGCTCGACGGTGTGTACATGCGCCAGGCAGGCAGCGGTTTTGCCCGCATGACCTCGGCTCGACTGAACGTAGGTGTAGATGCTAATTTCTGGGACAATCGCGTAGGCGTAGGCCTCGTGTCGGCTACCCGTCTGTATAACGCCCGTCTGTACGAGGAGATCACGTTAGGTGTGGCTTTCCGTCCGTTCAACTGGCTCAGTCTGGCGGCCTCCTACTCGCTGCTGAGCAACGGTAAGTACAGTAACATCGGTGCCGGTCTGAGCATCATGCCGTACGACGGAATCAACATGACACTGGCGATGGATTATATCCCGACCTCGTATGCGTCGATGGACGTGAACGGCACTCCGAAGTATATCCTGCCGTATAAAGCCAAGACCGTCAATGTCGCACTCGGTTTCTCCATCTGTTGGGGCACGAACCGTCGTGACAAAGACAAAGACGGTGTATGGGACAAACTGGATATGTGTCCGGATACCCCGCGTGGCGTCGAAGTGGACAGCGTAGGTTGTCCGATTGACAGCGACCATGACGGTGTACCCGATTACCTGGATCACTGCCCCGGCACGCCGAAGGAAGCAATCGGTTTCGTAGACTCGGTAGGCTGTATGATGGATAGCGACGGTGACGGTGTAGAGGACTACAAAGACCGCTGCCCGCACACCCCGAAGGAAGCATGGGGCAAGGTAGACAGCGTCGGTTGTGAACTCGATACGGACGGTGACGGTGTACCTGATTGGAAGGACGAGTGTCCGGAGACGCCGAAAGAGGCTTACGGCAAGATTGATGCCAAGGGTTGTCCGATCGATAGCGACGGCGACGGTGTAGCCGATTATCTGGACGAGTGTCCGAACACGCCGGCAGCCGCTTACGGCAAGGTGGACGAGAAGGGTTGTCCGATCGATAGTGACCACGATAGTGTACCCGATTATCTGGACGAGTGTCCGAATACACCGGCTGCAGCCATCGGTTTTGTCGATGCACGCGGTTGTGAGTTGGATAGCGACGGCGACGGTATACCCGATTACCAGGACGAGTGTCCGAACGTAGTCGGTATCAAGGCGAACAAGGGCTGTCCGGAGATCAAACGGGAGGTTCGTAAACTGCTGGAGAAAGCTATGCAGGGAATTGAGTTCGAGACCGGTAAGGCAACCATCAAGAAGAAGTCCTATCCGCTGCTCGACCAGATCGCACAGACCTTCATTGACAACGAGACCTATATCATCGAAGTACAAGGTCACACCGATAACACCGGTAAGGCAGAGCTGAACAAGAAACTGTCTAACCAACGTGCGAACGCTGTGATGCAGTACCTGATCAACAAGGGGGTACCGGCAGAGCGTCTGAGCGCTATGGGTTACGGTCCGGACGTGCCGATCGCAGACAACAAGACGGCGGCTGGTCGTCAGAAGAACCGCCGTGTAGAGTTCAAGATCACGTTCGAGGAAGTACATATCGAGACCATCCTCGACCATGCTGACCCCACTCCGCAAGAGTAATTAACATTTAAAAAAATTATATATATGGGACGCGCATTTGAATATCGCAAAGCAACCAAACTGAAAAGATGGGGACACATGTCCCGCACATTCACCAAATTAGGAAAAGAAATCACGATTGCTGCCCGTGAGGGTGGACCGGATCCGGACTCCAACCCGCGTCTGCGTGCACTGATCCAACAGTGCAAACGCGAGAACATGCCGAAGGATAACATCGACCGCGCTATCAAGAAAGCGACCGATAAATCGTCGGAGGGTTACAAGGAGATCAATTACGAAGGATACGGACCGCATGGTATCGCAATCTTCGTAGAGACCGCGACCGACAACCACATGCGTACGGTAGCGAACATCCGTTCGTACTTCACCAAGTTCGGCGGCACGCTGGGTACACAGGGTTCGTTGCAGTTCCTGTTCGACCGCAAAGCTTGCTTCACCGTAACCATGAAGGACGGCATTGATCTGGACGAGCTGGAGCTCGAGCTCATTGACTTCGGTGTAGAGGAACTGGGTGTGGACGAAGAGGAGAACACGATCGTCATCTACTCGGATTTCAACGAGGCTGTCAACATGCAGAAGTACCTCGAGGACAACGGTTTTGAGATTCAGTCGATGGAGTTCGTTCGTATCCCGAACGACACCAAGGAACTGACCGACGAGCAACGGGAGTCCGTTCAGAAACTGATTGACAAGATCGAAGAGGACGAAGACGTGCAGAATGTCTTCACCAATATGGCATGATCATCTCCGATTATTTTAAACTAACAGAGCGTCAGGCTGAGCAGTTTGCTCAGCTTGATGCCTTGTATCGCGATTGGAACAGCAAGATCAACGTCATCTCCCGCAAGGACATTGACAACCTGTACGAGCACCATGTGCTCCATTCATTGGCGATTGCCAAGTTACTGCCATTCCAACCGGGCACATCCATATTGGATGTCGGTACAGGCGGCGGTTTTCCGGGTATCCCGTTGGCGATTCTGTTTCCCGAATGCCGTTTCGTGCTCATTGATTCAATCGGTAAGAAGATCAAGGTCGCATCCGAAGTGGCACAGGCGCTCGGGTTGACGAACGTGGTATGCAAGCAAGAACGTGCGGAGGAAGAGAAACAGAAATTCGATTTCGTGGTCTCCCGCGCGGTCATGCCCCTACCCGACCTGGTCAAACTGGTACGTAAGAACATCGCCACCAAACCCATCAACGCCGTGCCGAACGGGCTGATCGTACTCAAAGGCGGAGATCTGCAAGACGAACTGAAGCCGTTTAAAGAAGCGGAAGCAATGCCTTGCAGCAATTACTTCCGCGGTGAGTGGTTTGTTGGTAAACAAGTTATTTATTTACCTCTATAACTTGCCCTTCGAGGGTGTATGTTTTGGATCCGCGTTGGATATAGATCTGTCCTTCGCGGATTATTTTTTGTGCCTGTGTGCCATGCGCTGTGTTCTGAATGCCTTCTTCTGAAGGGGTATATCCGTCATTCATCGGCTCGCGATGGGTCATGGCGTAATCGAGGTACATCTCGAGCATCGTGTATCCGCTCTCGTGCAGGGTGTTATTGTCCGGGTTGAGCGGATCGGTGCCGTTCAAGGCTTCCCAGAAATCAGGCATGCCGTCTGCATCCAAATCGCTTAATGCGTCCGCTTCCGGATAATCGTAGAAGCCTTCGGCATCGGTTTCGGTGTCGATGATCCCTTTCTTCTTGGTTTGGCTGCCTGTATAGGTATAGGAACCCGCGCGCGTGTCCGCGATAAGACGCAAGCCCACATGGTCACGCGGGAACACACCGGCCGTGTCCAGCACGGTCTCGTATGCCTCTTCCGCGCTCTCGTAGTTGCTTGCCGCATAGGCATAGGTATCGAAGTCATAGCGTCCGTAGATGGAGTCTTGTGTCCAGCGCCACCAAGGCGTAGCCGGACGAATGAGCGTATCGACACGACTCTCTTCTTTGGCATAACCCTTTACATTGACCGCTGACCAGTTATCTTCGGTCGCAGCGGGTACACCGTCGAAAATGTTTCCGCTCAGATACCACTTACTCGGTCCCCAACTGGTAGCACCGCTACGCGCTTTCTCCACCGACACGAAATATTTCGTATTGGTCGTATTGGGTCCGGCTTTGTAGTAATTGTTCACGAAATTGCACTCGTGTGCCGAGTTGAGTCCGTTGTACTCCCCTTCTGCCAGCTTGGCGGTGTTCTCGCCGCCGTAACAGCCGTTGGAGCCTCCCTCGAAATTATAGTTCACATTGTTGATATAATCGAGGTAGACGACATAGTCATTGCTCTGCGCACCGTTGAAACGGCACGAACGTTTGTTGTTGTTTACCAGCAGGTTATGGTGATAGGTAGCGGGAGAACCGCCCCATTGGCAACCGTATCCACGTTCCCCTTTCGGGTGACCGGACTTATTGAGTCCTTCGTGCACAATGCAGTACTGCACAGTGATGAAATGGCTGTCGTAGGTGTTCATGTTCTCCTCGGTAGACCAGCCGAACTCGCAGTGGTCGATGATGTAGTTACTGCAGTTCTCCGCACCGAAGGCGTTCTGGGTAATGATGTTCCCGTTCACATCATTGCGACCGATACGAAAACGGATGTTCCGGATGATGAAATTCTCCGACCCGCCGCAGTTCACTTTGTTGTGCGTGATGATGATTCCCATGCCCGGAGCAGTCTGTCCGGCGATGGTGTAGTTCTTGCGGTTGATACGCAGGTCCTTGACGAGTCGTATCTCACCCGACACCGCAAAACAAACGGTGATCGGCTCGTTCGGATATTGCTTCATGGCCCAACGGAGCGTCCCTTCGGTGGTGCCGTCGGAATCATCGGCGAGGCTGGTCACATAGACTACCTGACCACCCCGACCACCGGAAGCGTACTTGCCAAATCCTTCCGCACCCGGAAAGGCGGGTAAGGGATTAGCGATTAGGGTGTTAGGGATTAGCGAACAGATGCAGAGAGCTGCTGCCACAAGGAGTCGTTGGGAACGGGAGCTGTGATACATATGGGTTCTTTTTTTACAGGGTGAATAAATTCAATTTTGCGGGCATGCAGACAGATGCCTCCGTCAGGATTGGAGCGCTTGGCACCGTACTTCAAATCCCCTTTGATCGGGCACCCGATAGCCGCCAATTGACAGCGTATCTGATGGTGTCTTCCGGTCTCCAGATTGATTTCTAACAAGGTGTAGTTTTCTCCGCGAACAAGTGTACGATAAGTCAGAATAGCCTGCTTCGCATCCTTTGCATTCGGTTTTGTTATATAGGATTTGTTCTGCGCCTCGTTGCGAACCAACCAGTTCTCCAGCCGTGCTTCGGCTTGTTTGGGAGCACCTTGCACGATGGCCCAATACGTCTTAGTGATTGGTGATTGGTGATTGGTAATTTGTGATTTTTCCTTGAACATCTCGTTGAGACGGGTGAGGGCTTTGGAGGTACGGGCAAAGAGCACCACTCCGCTAGTTGGACGGTCCAGACGATGGGTCACACCGAGGAACACTTCCCCGGGTTTGTTATATTTGTCTTTGATATACTCCTTGACGATTTCGCTCAAGGGTGTATCGCCTGTTTTGTCGCCCTGTACGATCTCGTTGCAGGTTTTGTTGACGGCTATAATATGGTTGTCTTCGTATAATACGGTCATGTCGTCTGACTCTTTTGCGCTGCAAAAGTACTGCTTTTTTTGCACATGTGCAAATTTTTGCCGTTCTTTTCTAAAAAAAGAAAGATTTTTGCGTGCGCGCTTGCGTATATGAAAAATTTTTAGTAACTTTGCGCAAATTTTTAAATTATACTCCTATGAAATGTCCGAATTGCGGTCAAATCATGGCCGATGACAGTAAGTTTTGTTCGAACTGCGGCACCCCGTTCTACCGCACGTATGAGAGTTACAATGCCAGCAAGGTAAACATGTTCTTCCTCAGTCACAATGACAAGTTCCCGGAGGATCAGATTACCGCTATCCGTGAGCAGCTCCTGTATATTGACGAGAACAAATGGAGTGAAGCGTATTCGATCTCGTACAAAGATCCGCTGATTGCGCTGCTCCTTTCGTTGTTCGTAGGCGAGTTGGGTATTGACCGTTTCTATGTAGGTCAAACATCGTTGGGCGTGATTAAACTGCTGACCTGCGGCGGTTTCGGAATTTGGGCTATAGTGGACCTGTTCCTGATCATGGCCGCTGCCCGTGAAGAGAACGCACGCCGTCTGCTGAACGCTATTGAATAAGTGCAGGTATGATCATTGCATTTACCACAGCGCTTCCTGCCAAAGGTTTCAAACGGCTGGCCGGGCACGATTTTCGGTTGCTGGATCGGGATGATTGTTCCGAAGCGGACGTGCTGGTGAGCACGTTCGATTACCGTGTGGGGCGTGAGCTGATGGATTCGATGCCGAAGTTGAAGTTGATTGCCAATTTCGGTGCCGGGTATAACAACATTGATCCGGAAGCCTGCCGTGAACGCGGTATCCGGGTAACCAACACCCCCCAACCGGTGATTGAGCCGACGGCAGAGTTGGCTTTTGCGCTGCTGATTGATGTAGCCAGACGGGTGAGTGAGTTCGACCGTGCGCTACGAAACGGGACCGGTCAACCGATGGCCGTCATGAACAACCTCAGTCATTCGTTGTACGGCAAGACACTCGGTATATTGGGCATGGGACGCATCGGTCAGGCGCTGGCGCGCCGAGCCAAAGCATCCGGAATGCGGATTCTTTATCACAACCGGCACGAGTTAACGAGTGAACGAATGAAGGAGTTAAAGAGTGAAGGAGTGGAGGCACGGTACGTGGATTTTCAGACCTTGCTGCAAGACAGTGATTTCTTGAGTCTGAACCTACCCTACACCCCGGAAGTGCATCATATCATCGGCAAGCCGGAGTTCGGCATGATGAAACGGACAGCGTTCCTGGTCAATACCGCCCGCGGCGCGCATGTGGATGAGCAGGCGTTGGTCGAAGCGCTCCAGAACGGCATCATTGCCGGTGCGGCACTCGATGTGTATGAGCACGAGCCGCAGATCAGTCAAGAGTTGCTCACACTGCCGAATGTGGTGCTCAGTCCGCATACCGGAACCGGTACTTGGGAAGGACGCATCGCTATGTGTGAGTGTGTGACGGACAATATTTTGGCCTTTGAAGCAAATGATAATAACAAAATGAATATAGTATTATGAAAAAAAGCATTCTTTTAGCAGTTGCGGTTGCTATGTTGACCGGCTGCGGATTCATGAAAAACGGAGCCAGCGCTCCTGCAACTACCACAACCACCACGACAACAACGACCAACAGCGCTTTGACTTCCGGTCAAGGTGCCGGCACGGCTTTGCAGGCCTTGTACGCGCAGTACAAAGCAGACGGCAAGTACGACTACACGAACATGCAGAACGCGATGAACACCATTTCGCTGCTCTCCAGCTGTCAGGGTCTGAAGGAGAACTACAAGAACACAACGTATCTCAAAGATTTCGGTAAGGGCATGATTGCTTCCTCGCTGGGTCTGGTGAACCAGAACAACGTACAGACCGTAACCAACAGTCTGGTGGATATGGTTAAGAACAACGAGAACGTACAAGCTGCCACCACGCAGACGCAGAATGCGGCTAACACGACAGCCGGCTATCTGAACACTGCGTCCCAATACGCCGGTTCAATCAGTAACTTGCTGAGCCTTTTCGGAAACAAATAAGATGAATATCGTAGATCGTTTTTTGAAATACGTTTCGTTCTGCACGACGAGCGATGAGAACACCGGCATGACCCCGTCCACGCCCGGGCAGATGGAGTTTGCCCGCTATCTGGCGGACGAGTTGAAACAGATCGGGTTAAGCGAGGTGACGCTGGATGAGAACGGGTATATTATGGCTACTCTTCCGGCGACAGAAGAGGGTCACCCTGTTATCGGATTCATTGCGCACATGGACACGAGTCCGGACGCGAGCGGGAGACATGTGAAGGCGAGCATTGTGAAGGCAGAAGAGCGCGATTATATCGATGCGCGCTACGCCGGGCAGGATGTGATCGTGACGGACACAACGACCTTGCTGGGTGCCGATGACAAAGCCGGTATCGCTGAGATCGTAACAGCTTGTGAGTACCTGATAGCTCATCCGGAGATCCGACACGGCAAGGTGCGTATCGGTTTCACGCCGGACGAGGAGATCGGTCAGGGAGCGGATCATTTTGACGTGCAAGCGTTCGGTGCCAATTGGGCGTATACGATGGACGGCGGTGCGATTGGTGAGTTGGAGTATGAGAACTTCAACGCCGCTTATTGCAAAATCAAAGTGCACGGTCTGAATGTGCATCCGGGCACGGCGTACCACAAGATGCGTAACTCGATGCGCATCGCGTACCAGTTGGCAGTTATGCTGCCGCGGTTCCAGACCCCGGAGCATACGCAAGGTTACGAAGGGTTCTATCACCTGATCGGCATGAACGGCACGGTGGAAGAGACGACCCTCAATTATATCATCCGTGACCACGACCGCACGCAGTTCGAGTACCGCAAACGCGAGATGGAGCATCTGGTACGTAAGATCAACACGGAGTTCGGTGAAGGAACGGCCGAGATTGAGATACGCGATCAGTATTACAACATGCGCGAGCAGATCGAACCGGTCATGCACATCATTGATCTGGCCAAAGAGGCCATGACGGCAGTCGGTGTGACGCCGGTAGTGAAGCCTATTCGCGGCGGTACGGACGGTGCACGGCTGAGTTTTGAGGGACTGCCGTGTCCCAATATCTTCGCAGGCGGCGAGAACTTCCACAGCCGGTACGAGTATCTGCCCATCAAATCTCTCGAAGCCGCACGAGACGTCATTCTCGAGATTGTGAAAATTAAAAATTAAGAATTAAGAATTAAACATATTATGTTAAAAACAACTCCGTTTACAGACATCCACATTGCGTTAGGCGCAAAGATGGCTGAGTTTGCAGGTTTTAATATGCCGATTCAATATCCCACCGGCATCAATCAGGAACACATGATCGTACGTGAAGGCGTGGGCGTATTCGACGTCAGTCACATGGGCGAGTTCTGGGTTAAAGGCGAGAAGGCGCTGGATTTTCTGCAGTATATCACAACGAACGACCTCAGTGTTATTCCGGCAGGCAAAGCACAGTACACCTGCATGCCGAACGGCAAAGGCGGCATTGTGGACGATTTGATCATCTACAAGTACTCGACGACAAAATACTTGATGGTTGTCAATGCAGGCAATATTGACAAGGATTGGAATTGGGTCAATCAGGTAAAGGATGAGAAGTTCGCGGACGCCGACCTCAAGTTGGAGAACGCGAGTGAACGGTACGGTCAATTGGCGGTACAAGGTCCGAAAGCAACCGAAATGCTGCAACTGCTGACCGATGCGGATCTGAAGTCGATTGACTACTATGCCTTCCGCGAGTGGAGTTTTGCAGGCGTACCGGGTGTGATCCTCAGTAACACCGGTTACACCGGAGCAGGCGGATTCGAACTCTATTTCCCGGCAGAGAAAGGCAAACAGATCTGGGATGCGCTGTTCGAAGTAGGCAAGCCGTTCGGTCTGGCACCGATTGGTTTGGGTGCCCGTGACAGCCTGCGTCTGGAGAAATGGTACTGCCTGTACGGTCACGATATTGACGACACCACTTCGCCCCTGGAGGCCGGTCTGGGATGGATCACCAAACTGGATGCCAAAGATTTCATTGACCGTGACTTCCTCAAACAGCAGAAAGCAGAAGGCGTGAAGCGCAAACTGGTACATTTCGAGTGTCTGGAGCGTGCGATCCCGCGTAATGGCTATGAGATCTGCGATGCAGAGGGAAACGTCATCGGTAATGTGACATCCGGCATCATGCTGCCCAACACCAAGGTGGGTATCGGCATGGGTTATGTAAAGACTGAGTTTGCTAAAAAGGAAACTATCATTTACATTAAGATTCGCGAGAAACTCATTCCTGCGAAGGAGGTATAATGGGAAAGAATGTAGCGTTAGTCTTGGGTTCAGGCGGCGCACGCGGTTTGGCGCACATCGGAGCGATAGAGGCCTTGGAGGAACGCGGCTATACGATTACCAGTATAGCCGGTTGCTCTATGGGGTCGATCATCGCAGGTATGTATGCCGCAGGACAGTTGAAAGAGGCCAAAGAGTGGTTTCTGCAAGTGGACATGCAGCTCATTTGGCGAATGATGGATATTAACCTGCTGAGTGTCAATTCATTGGTCAAAGGCAAACGGATCATTGACGAGTTGCAGAAGATCGTGCCGGACCGGCCCATCGAAGAACTCAATATCCCCTGCTCGATCGTAGCATCGGACATGATGAACACCGAAGAGGTGATTTTCCGTTCGGGCAGCTTGTTCGAGGCTGTGCGTGCTTCTATCTCTATTCCGCTCTTTTTCCAACCGGTGCAATTGGAACACCGTCTGCTCATTGACGGCGGTATTCTTAACCCGCTGCCGTTGCACGCCATACAACGGACGGAAGGGGATCTGCTGGTGGCGATGAACATCAGCGGCAAGGATAGTATGCCGACCACGGAGGAACATCCGGAACCGATTGATGTGGAGACCCGTCTGGCGGACCTGGTGGCGCGCGGTATTCCGGTACCGAAGACCCTGGAGACACAAATAAGACAGTTGACCAAGCGGATTAATAAAGCACGGGAAGACCGGGCGAACGACCTGCAGCGCAAAGTCAGTTTCATCAGCATGCTGGATCGTATGAGCGATATGCAGATTCAGCAGAACACCATACTTTCGCTGCGTCTCACCCCACCCGACGTGCACGCCGTGATGCGGCAATATGCCTATAACACCTTCGATTTTGACAAGGCGGAAGAGATCATTGCGGACGGAAAACGAATCATGAACGAAGCGCTGGACGCGTATGAGGCAAAAAGTGAGCATTAAGCGGTTTGTACTGAGTTGTGTGCTGTGTACCGCAGTTTGTGTTCCTTGGACGCATGCTCAATCACCGTTTGAGATAGAAGAAATAGTGGTTCTCAGTGACGATTTCGGACGTTCCTACACCAAAGTAGCCGAACTGAACCACGAGCAGATCGCCGCCTTGCCGGTGACCAATGTAGCAGAGGTGCTGGCCTATTTGCCGAGCATCGATGTGCGATCACGCGGTGCGAGCAACGCGCAGAACGATATCAGTCTACGCGGCGGTACGTTTGACCAGGTAGTAGTGTTGCTGAACGGCGTACCGTTAGCGGACGCGCAGACAGGTCACTACGCAATGAACATCCCCGTCTCGATAGCACTGATTGAGCGGATTGAGGTTCTGCAAGGAGCGGAAGCGGATAGGACGGGAGCACTGACCGGTGCAATTAATATCGTCACCAAGCGCGATGTAGCACAGGACGAATACACGCTGCAGATGAACGCCGGAACGAACGGAGAAGCAAATCCTGTGTTTGCCGGCAGTTGGCACAGAGGTGCCACCAACGTGCATTGTTCGGCAGAGTATGCACGAAGTGACGGGTACTACGCCCCGACGAATGATACCAAGGAACAAGAAGCGCTGCGACACACCGATTATCAGTTGGCGACCCTATACGTGCGGACCAACTGGAGAGGGTTGATCGATGCCCAGGCGGGTGCCCAATACAAAGATGCAGGTCTCGGAACGGGTTACGGCTATGCGAGTACGGACCAGTTCGATGCCACTCGAACGATGTTTGCCGGCATTCGGGCTTCTATACCGCTCGGACAGTGGTGCCTCCATACAACAGTAGCCTACCGCGGTCAGTACGACCGCTACGAGTGGCATCGGGGAACAGTAAGCAACCGTCACTGGACGCATAACACACAAGCAACCGTGGAGGCGACGTATCACTCAAACAAGATAGGCACCACCTCGTTGGGAGCGGAGTTCAGGGATGAGTTCATTCGGTCCACGAACATGGGAGAGCACAACCGCTGGCAAGTGACGCTACGCGCGAAACAGCAGTTCCATTGGCAAGCATTGCCGGCCTTGGATGCCTCCATCAGCGCAGCCGGTCATTACAATAGTTGGTGTGGCTGGTACGGTTCGGGAGCCGCTCATATCGGGTATCATTTTCCCAAGAGAGGAATGGTCTATGTGAGTGCGAACCGTTCGCTGCGTATGCCGACTTGGACGGATATGTATTACAAGGCAGGTGTGCAACGCGGCAGCTCGGACCTCCAGGCAGAGAAAGCGTGGCAAGTGACAGCGGGTGCCCAATACGAATGGAAGTGGGAGCAAGCAGGCAGTCTGCGTATCCGCGGTGATGTGTATTACCGATGGGGAGAAAACATCATTGATTGGACATACAATGAGACCGACAGCCTGTTCCATGCCACCAACCGCAACAAAGTGAACACGTTCGGCGTAGAAGCGGACGTACAGTATCACTACAATGAGTGGTTGAGAGAGGTGGCTGTGAGTTATGCTTACACGAACCTGTCGTTGGACGTGGTCACCGCCAAGAGCAATTATCTGGACTACCTGCGTCACAAAGTGACGCTGCACATCGACCACGGAATCTATGTATGGTCCAAAGGACGTGTCGGGGCCAACTGGAGCCTGAGATGGCAAGATCGCATGGGAACGTATGTCGATATACACGGCACAGCCGGTAATGTATTTGAACCGGTGCTGTTGCTGGACGGCAGTATATATATAGAACTTGCGCATGTACGCGTAAGCGCTGAGTGCACCAACATGACCAACCGTCATTATTATGACTACGGAGCGGTCCTCATGCCCGGTGCACAAGGAAGAATCGGCCTCACCGCCCGTTTCTAATTCAGGTTTGAAATGAAAGACAGGAAAGAATATATCATCCGCAAATCCATGGAGTTGTATGCCACCAAGGGCTATCAGAACGTGAGCATCACCGATCTGCAGTTCGCGTTGGACATGGGACGCGGGACGCTCTATTACTATTTCAAGGATCAGGACGAGATCTTTCTTACCTGCATGGAGCGCTATTTTCTGGAGCCCAAACAACGTGCTCTCAACACCATGCCGGAGAACGGCGGAGTGGACGAAATGATTGCTACCATGATGACGTATCTGCGCAGTCTGGAAGAAGCGTTGCTGACCTTTGACAACAAAGCCATCAACACCAGCAATGTCAATAACCTCATGTTCACCGCCTATAGTAAGTTCCCTTCCCTGCACCGCAAAGCACAACGTCTGGCGCTCAAGGAACTGGAGTTATGGCGCAAGGCGATTTATAACGACCAGCGTGCCGATAAGATACGTCGGGATATAGACCGAGATCAGATAGCGCTCATGTGCACGCATATCAAGGATACATACGACAACGGACTCGGTCAAACGCAGATGGACTTTTCATTATTAGAAAAAACATATTCAGAATTTCACAAATTGCTAAAAAAATAAAAAAAAATACACTTTTCGAACGAGTATTCGAAATAAAAGCTGTATCTTTGCAGTTGGATTTGAAAACAAAGGTAATTTATGGCAACAAAACACTACTTGTCTTTTTTGCAAGAAACGATGAATACCCATTGGGATCGTCTTGCAATGAAAGATCTTGACGGCGTCAATTCATATACGTATGCCGAATTAGCTTCGGAGATTGAAAAACTACATGTTACATGGCGTGAGTTAGGCATCAAAGAGGGCGATAAGATTGCTCTCTGCGGTCGTAACTGCGCGAACTGGGGTTTGTTATTTTTGGCGGTTGAGACGTATAAAGCAGTAGTTGTTAGTATTCTTCCGGACTTCACCGCAGAAGGTATCTACTCGTTGGTGGACCACTCAGAGGCTATTTTGCTCTATGTAGGCCCGAACGTAAAGAAGAAGATTGACACCACGCAAATGAAAGGTCTGAAAGCGACCTTGTTCATGGACGACATGACGATTGTGGACGCTGATGACAAAGTACGCAAGGCATTTGAAGGTGTGGACGCAGCGTTCGCAAAAGCTTATCCGAACGGTGTTAAAGTAAGCGATGTCCACTACCCGACCGATAACTACGACGAACTGGCTGTTATCAACTACACGTCCGGTTCTACCGGCAACCCGAAGGGTGTTATGCTGACGCACATGAACTTGAGCGGTAATGTAGAGTTCGCTTGTCAGCGTATTCCTCACAAACCGGGTGACAAGGTGCTCTCCATGCTGCCGGTCGCACATATGTTCGGTTTGATGTTCGAGTTCCTGTATCAGGTATGTGACGGTGCAGAGGTTTATTTCCTCACCCAAGCACCGACTCCGACGGTTTTGATGAAGGCATTTGCACAAGTAAGACCGTTCATGATCTTGACCGTACCTTTGGTTGTTGAGAAGATCATCAAGAAAGGTGTGCTGCCGAAGATCAGCAGTCCTTTGGCGAAGATCATGTGGAAGACTCCGCTTCTGAATAAGATCATCCGCGGTAAGGTGAAAGAAGGCTTGGATAAGACCTTCGGTGGCCAACTCCGCTATTTGATCATCGGAGGTGCAGCGCTCAACGGCGAAGTAGAGCAAGTGCTCCATGACATCAAGTTCCAATACTGCGTAGGTTACGGCATGACCGAGTGCGGTCCGCTGATCAGTTACGAAGATTGGTGGGCGTACGCATTCCACAGCTGTGGTAAGGAACTGCCGCAATGTCACGTCCGTATTGATTCGGAAGACCCGACCTCCAAAGACGGTGAGATCCAAGTAAAGGGTATCAACGTGATGAAGGGTTATTATAAGAACGAAGAAGCCACCAAGGCGGTATTCACCGAAGACGGTTGGATGCGCACCGGTGACCTCGGCGTACTGGACAAAAAAGGCAACATCTATATCCACGGCCGTTCGAAGAACATGATTCTCGGTCCTTCGGGTCAGAATATCTATCCCGAGGAGTTGGAGGACAAACTGAACTCGATGCCGTGCGTGATTGAGTCCATCGTAGTGGACCGCGATCACAAACTGGTGGCACTCGTCTTCCCGGACACTTCCAATGAAGGCAAGAAACTGATGGGCACCAAGACCCTTACCCAAGTAATGGAAGAGAACCGTGTTGCCGTTAACAAGAATCTGCCGGCTTATAGCCAAATCAGTGCAATAGAATTAGTTGCTTCCGAGTTTGAAAAAACTCCCAAGCGCTCGATCAAGCGGTACTTATATAAGTAATGTATCGCATCCCACGTTGTGGCGTGAGTAACCACAACGTTCTGTAAATAATTAAGTGAGTAAGTAGATGGACTCCTTCGGGAGTCAAAGCTTGCGGGTGATTGTGAAACCACCCGCTTGTTTTTTTTTATAGTGCAGAAAGAGCCTGATTTTGTGCATCATAGTTGACAAAATGCAATTAGTGCTTGCGTATGTCAAAAAAAAGCAGTACCTTTGCACCGCAAAGGTATTAGTATATGACAAAACATTACTTACATTATTTGACAGACGTCATGTCGCACCAGTGGAATGATGCGGCATTAACCGACTACGGAGAGAATCACGAGTACACCTTTGGTGAGTTGGCGGTGGAGATGCTTCGCTTGCATGTGTTGTTTGAGCAATTGGGTATCAAGCGTGGCGACAAGATCGCACTCGCCGGTCGTAACTGCGCCAATTGGGCGGTAGCATACCTCGCCATCACGTCTTACGAAGGTGTGGTAGTATCTATTTTACAGGACTTTACGGCAGAAGACATCTCGCATCTGCTGGAGCATTCGGATAGCGAATTGCTGTTTGTCGGCCCCTATGTTTGGAAAGATCTGCAGCACCAGACCATGCCTGCCAAACTGAAAGCAGCATTGTCTTTGGAAGACTGGCACGTGTTGTACGAATCAGAAAAAGGAATCGTTCCGAACGAGAAAGAGTGGCACACGGCTTTTCAGACCAAGTTCCCGCGCGGCGTAGAACCGGAGGATATTCATTTTGCCGCAGATGAGAACGCACTCTCGCTCATTAACTACACGTCCGGCTCTACCGGCAGTCCGAAAGGCGTAATGCTCAACAGCCGTTCAATCAGTAACAACATCGAAGTGGGCATGAAGATTTTGCCCGTGGAGCCAGGTCAGCGGTTAGTTTCCATGCTGCCGTTGGCACATATGTTCGGACAAGTATGCGAACTGCTCTACCCGCTCTGCTGCGGTACACATATCTATTTCCTAACCAAGTCACCCACCCCGTCTATTCTGCTCAAGGCGATGAAAGAGGTGCAGCCTTATCTGGTTGTAACTGTGCCACTTGTGATTGAAAAGATCTACAAGAAGAACCTTGACCCGATGCTTAGTAAATGGGCTATCCGTTCGTTCTGGCACGTGCCCATCATCGGCAACATCATCAAAGGACGTGTCAAGAAAGGTCTAAGGAATGCATTCGGCGGCAAGTTACGCTATTTCATCTGCGGAGGAGCGGCCATGAACCCGATTGTGGAGAAATGTCTAATGGATATCCATTTCCCGCTCTCTATCGGATACGGAATGACCGAATGCGGACCGCTCATCGGAGGCAACCCGCCTAAATACTTCAAAGCGCGTACAGGCGGTGTGCCGGTACTCAATATGGATGTCAAGATTGACATGCCGAACGAGGCCGGTATTGGAGAGATATTGGTCAAAGGCGAGAACGTGATGCTCGGTTATTACAAGAATCCCGATGCCACCAATGCCGTGTTCACTGAAGACGGATGGATGCGTACCGGAGACCTTGGAAGGTTGGATCGAAAGAAGAATATCTACATCAAAGGTCGCTGCAAGACCATGTTCCTTGGCGCCTCGGGACAGAACATCTACCCCGAGGAGATTGAAGACAAGCTCAATAACCAAGAGGCGGTCGGCGAGTCGCTGATTGTAGAGCGTGAAGGCAAACTGGTGGCCCTCGTCTTCCCCGATGAGACACTGACCAAGCGTATGAGTCTGGAGGAGATACAGACCATCATGAAATCCAATCTTGAGAAGCTGAACAAGCTCATTCCATCTTATAGCAAGGTGGCCAATATCGAGGTTCAGGACAAACCGTTTGAGAAAACACCGAAGCGGTCTATTAAACGATTCCTCTATAAGTAAAAGTTATAGGTTATAGAAAAAGCGGAGCTTTTGGGCTCCGCTTTTTTGTATTACAACAGGTGGTAAGCCACCGTCAGACCGGCCATCACGATGGACACCATTGACATCAGTTTGATGAGGATGTTGAGCGACGGACCCGATGTGTCTTTGAACGGATCACCTACGGTGTCACCTACAACGGTAGCTTTGTGACAATCAGAGCCTTTGCCGCCGAAGTGGCCTTCTTCCACATACTTCTTCGCATTATCCCATGCGCCACCGGCATTGGCCATGAAGACAGCCAATACGAATCCGGTAGCCAGACCTCCGATGAGCAGACCAAGCACACCGGCAACACCTAACAGAAGACCGGTTCCAATCGGCACGATGATCGCCAGAATGGAGGGTAACAACATCTCGTGCTGTGCACCCTTGGTGGAAATAGCCACACAACGTGCGTAATCGGGTTCCGCTTTGCCTTCCAAGATTCCTTTAATCGTTTGGAACTGACGACGTACTTCTTCTACCATCTTCTGTGCTGCACGGCCAACGGCATTCATCGTCAGACCGCAGAACAGGAAGGCCATCATCGAACCGATGAAGATACCCACGAGTACAATCGGGTTCATGAGGTTCACATTATATGCCTCCATAAAATCAACCAGTGAAGCTTTAGCAGCCTCCACACCGTTCGGCAGTGCCTCGCCTGTGCGGATAAGGGCTATCTTGATCTCCTCTACATAGGATGCGAGCAGAGCCAAAGCGGTCAATGCTGCCGAACCGATCGCAAAACCTTTACCGGTAGCAGCGGTTGTGTTACCCAGCGCATCCAAGGCATCGGTACGCTGACGAACCTCTTCCGGCAGTCCTGACATCTCGGCATTACCTCCGGCATTATCAGCGATCGGACCATACGCATCGGTTGCCAACGTGATACCCAAAGTGGAGAGCATTCCGACAGCGGCGATACCGATGCCGTAGAGACCCATGGATAAGTTAGCGGCATTGAACTCAATCGCAAATCCGTTGGCACAGAGGTACGCCAGGATGATGGCTACGCCAACAGTTACTACCGGGATAGCAGTTGAGAGCATACCAAGACCCAAACCGCTGATAATCACCGTAGCCGGACCGGTTTGCGAACTCTCACTCACTTTCTGTGTCGGTTTGTAACTCTGCGAGGTGTAGTACTCGGTCGATTTGCCGATGATCACACCGGCAGCCAGACCGACTACAACCGACAGGCTCACCTGCCACCATTGGTTCGGTGCTGCAGGGTTGTCACCCAACAGCCAATAGAAGATACCGAAAGTCACACCGGCAATCAAGAACGCTGCCGTGTTGGTTCCGATAGCGAGTGCGCGAAGCAGTTCTTTCATGCCTGCACCCTCTTTGGTTTTTACCATATAAATACCGATGATAGAAAGCAGCACACCACATGCAGCAATCAGCGAAGGAGCCAGTACGGCTTTCATCTGCAAGCCTTCGACAGCCGAACCGGCAAATGCAGATGCACCCAACGCCATTGTGGCGAGTATTGATCCTGCGTAACTCTCATACAAGTCGGCACCCATTCCGGCTACGTCACCTACGTTGTCACCTACATTATCGGCGATTGTGGCAGGGTTACGCGGATCGTCCTCCGGGATGTTGTACTCCGTCTTACCCACCAAGTCGGCTCCCACGTCAGCTGCTTTCGTATAGATACCACCTCCGACACGGGCAAAGAGTGCTTGGGTAGAAGCACCCATTCCGAAGGTCAACATCGTGGTCGTGATGGTGATCAAGTCCGCTTTGGCTCCCACGAGTTCCAAGAGGCCTGTTTTTTGCAGCACCAGGAACCAACCGGAGATATCCAGCAGTGCCAGACCAACCACCGTGAGACCCATTACGGCACCCGAACGGAAAGCCACTTGCAGACCTGCATTCAGGCTCTGCCGCGCCGCATTGGCCGTACGAGCAGAAGCATAGGTTGCTGTCTTCATGCCGAAGAAGCCTGCCAAACCGGAGAAGAAACCACCGGTTAGGAACGCGAACCACACGATACCGTTCTGTAAGTTAAAATAAGCCATTACAGCAAAAATAGCAGCCAGCAGGACGAATACAATCGTCACTACTTTGTACTGCTGTTTCAAATAAGCCAACGCACCCTTACGGACGTGCGAAGCAATCGTCTTCATCAACTCTGTCCCCTCCTCTTTCCGCAGCATGGAACGATAGAAATAATAGGCAAAACCGAGTGCTAAGACCGAAGCCGCCAATACGGCATACATTAAGATCGTTAAATCAGTCATAGAAAATGTGTTTTGTTTGTATTAGTATTAATGGTGTATTTTTCTACAATTGGGATGCAAAGGTACTGCTTTTTTTGCATATATGCAAATAGTAATTGATTTTTTTAAGTTTTTTTTCAAAAATCATGTCCAAAATTTGCATATATCCAAAAAATGTTGTATCTTTGCATCGGATTTGAGAAGAAGGCTCTCTTTTTCTTGAATTTTTCCAAGAATATATTTTATTTAGACTATGCAATACGAATTACAAAAACTCGAGCGTATGTCGCTCGAAGATGTGCGTGAGATTGCTGAGCGTATGGGTTTGAAGCCGCGTCGCAGTCAATCGATTCGCGAAATCAGTTACGCTATTTTAGATGCGCAGGCGGACAACCGTGCGGCAGTGGTGCAAGCTAAGGAGGACGAGCGTGTCGCAGCAGGCTTACCTGCTAAGCGTGAACGTACGCGCGGCGTGAAGCGATCAGCCACCAAGGTGAAGGTGGCCGACAAGCCTATCTTGGCGACTGTGGGCTCCGAGAAAGAGCAGATGGCACAAATACAAGAGCAGTTGGAGTCGGACAACCATCGTCCTAACCGCACCGTACAGCAAGCCGGAGGTATCCTCGGCGAGGTACCGAATGAGGTTCAAAAAGAAAGCATTGAGCCGGTAGCAGAAGAGCCGGTACAGCCCCAAAAGAAGAAACGCGGAAGACCGAAAAAAGAGGTTGCAGCAAAGGTAGAAGACAAACAGGCAGCGCAAGACAAAGCACAGACGGAACTGGTCTTTGAACAACCCGCTCAACCGGTTGCTCAAGAGCCGGTAGCGGAAGAAGCGCAGGAAGAGAAAGAGGAGGCACCGGATTATATCTTGCCGGACTTGGGTGAAAACGTGATCGGCATGGGTACGCTGGAGTGCGCACCGGATGGTTACGGTTTCCTTCGCTCTGCGGATTATAACTACCTGCCCTCTCCGGATGATATTTATGTAAGCAAAGATCAGGTGCGCACGTACGGACTCAAACCGGGTGACACGGTGGAATGCTCTATTCGCGTCAATCCGCAGCCGGATAAGTTCTTCCCGATGGATAAGGTGATTCGCATCAACGGTCTGGCACCGGAGTTGGCGAAGAAACGGGTGGCGTTTGAGAACCTCACACCGCTCTTCCCCGATGAGAAATTCAAGCTCTGCACCGGTCATGGCGATCCGTTGAGCGTACGTATGATTGATCTGTTCGCGCCTATCGGCAAAGGTCAGCGCGGATTGATTGTCGCCCAACCGAAGACCGGTAAGACGGTGTTACTCAAGGAGTTAGCAAACGCTATTCTGAAGAACAATCCCGAAGTGTACATGATTGTGCTACTCATTGACGAGCGTCCGGAAGAGGTAACCGACATGAGTCGCAGCGTGAATGCGGAAGTGATTGCGTCGACCTTTGACGAGCCGGCAGATAACCACGTACGCGTAGCCAATATCGTGCATGAGAAAGCTAAACGATTGGTAGAGAGCGGTCACGATGTAGTGATCTTGCTCGACTCCATCACTCGTCTGGCGCGTGCGTACAACACGGTAGCTCCGTCCAGCGGTAAAGTGCTGAGCGGTGGTGTGGAAGCACAGGCACTGCATAAACCGAAACGTTTCTTCGGTGCGGCACGTAACATCGAGAACGGCGGTTCGCTCACGATCATCGCTACCGCACTGACCGAGACCGGTTCGAAAATGGATGACCTGATCTTTGAGGAGTTCAAGGGTACAGGTAATATGGAGTTGCAGCTCGACCGTAAGCTGGCTAACCGTCGTATCTTCCCGGCTGTTGATATACCGGCATCCAGCACTCGTCGTGATGACCTGCTGTTACCGCCCGATGTTATTAGTCGTATGTGGCAGATTCGTAAGCAGTTAAGCGACATGAACGGACAAGAGGCTATTGAGAAACTCAAGGCCTATATGGAAAGAACCGAAGATAATGACGAATTTTTATTAGCCGTCAACGGCGCACGATGAGTCGAACGGTTCGACACCCACTTCGCTATGCAGATACTTATTCTCAACGGACCGAACTTGAACCGACTCGGGTTGCGGAAGCCCGAGATCTACGGTTCAAAGAGTATGGCACAGATTTTGTTGGATATCCAACGAATCCGGCCAGAGGTCTATTTGACGTACTTTCAGTCGAATCACGAAGGTGACCTGATTGATCAGATACAAGCCTTCGAGGGAGACGGTATTGTGCTCAATGCAGGCGGGTATACGCATACCAGCGTGGCATTAAGAGACGCTGTGGAAGAGTGTGAAGTACCGGTAGTGGAGGTGCATATCAGTGACATCAGCAAGCGTGAACCGTTCCGACAGATCAGTCTTCTCACGGACGTGTGCGTGCATAGTATAATAGGTCACGGCACAGACGGCTACGAACAAGCCGTAGAATGGATTATAAACAAGGTATTAGTATGAAACGGTTATTTACAGTTATGATGCTATTGAGTGCCGCACTCACATTATTGGCGGCCTACCCTGTGACGGGAAAGGTGGTTGATTTTGGCACCAAGCAGCCGATTGATTTCGCCAACGTCAGCGTGGTAAAGGCGAATGGCGATGAGGCAAATGGCGAAAAGTTGGTCACCGGCGCTATTACCGATGCGAAAGGCGAATTCAGCATCGAAGTGGAAGACGGTCAGTACGTGCTCGTTGTCTCGTTCATGGGTTACACGGAGCAACGCAAAGAGATTGCCATATCCGGCAAACCGCTAAACGTCGGACGAATCGCACTCAAAGAAGATACACAAACGCTGAGCGAAGTGGAAGTGGTTGGTCAAGGAAGCGCGATGCGCTTTGAGTTGGACAAGAAAGTGTTCACGGTGGACCAAAACATCGCATCTGCCGGGGCCAGTGTGAGCGAAGTGTTGGAGAACATCCCTTCTGTGGATGTGGACCAGGAAGGTAACATCAGCCTGCGCAACTCCGAAGATGTGGAGATTTGGATCAACGGTAAACCGGCAGGACTCAACTCCGAGAACCGCGGACAGGTGCTGCAACAGATGCCTGCCGGTACGATAGAGAAGATCGAGTTGATCACTAACCCGAGTGCCAAATACTCGCCGGAAGGAACGACCGGTATTATTAACCTTGTTATGAAAAAAGACCGTTCTGCCGGTTACTACGGTTCGATACAAGCCGGTCTGGACTATGCGTTAGCCAAACCATGGACCACTCCTCCGGGAGCCAATGTGGGCTTTAATATCAATTTCAATGCCGGTCCGGTGGATGGTTATTTCAATGTCGGCTACCGCTACCATACCAGTAATGGTGGTAGTACAACGGACCGGTACAACCTGAGCGGAATGGGTTCACAGGTATTGGATTCGAGTCTGATACAGAGTCATTTGCTGCAAGAAGGTCTGCAAAGTCACCGTGGTGGTGGTATGTTTGCTCGCGGCGGTTTGAACTTCCGTTTGGCAGAGCACTCTACTCTCGGTGTATCCGGTTTTGGTATGATCAGCGACCCGAAGGTGTTCAATAACAACAACAGCAACCACCGTTCCTATTTGCTGACCCAACCCGACGGAACAGTACTACGCGACTACACGCGTGACCAAGCCGGAAACGGCAGTCACCCGGGCGGAAACGCAACATTGGATTATACCTTCGAGATGGACAACCATAAGTTGTATATCAGCGGTACGTACAATAACTTCGGATGGAACCAATACACCTATTACACGCAGATTGAGAACGCCGATACCACCTATCAGGATCAGGACAATAAGAACCTGAGCCAGGGAATTGAGATCAAAGCGGACTACGAATGGAAACCGACACCGCAGAGCCGTTTGGAAGCGGGTTATGACTACACACGCAATTGGGACAACAGTTTGTCCAACGCACATAACATCGCCAAAGACGGCACTGAGACGGAATTGTATCCGTACTATTCCAAAGTGGAAGGACTAACCCAAAACCATGCTCTTTATATCACCTACGGCAACCGTTTCTGGGACAAACTGTCTATCCAAGTCGGCTTGCGCGGTGAGTACTACATGCGCCATTTGGAGTCCACCTACAAGGACGGTTTGGGTGCAGAGCAGGACTCCTATGCGGCATTCCCGAACAAGAAGGACACCGCATATTTCCAAGTTTTCCCGAGTGCATATATCGGATATGATTTCGGTAATGGACACGAGTTGCAGTTGAACTACACACGCCGTGTACGTCGTCCGTGGGGACACCAGATCAATCCGCGCATGGACTTCAGCGATAGTACGAACATCAGTTACGGTAATGTAGATCTGTTGCCCTCGTACTCGAACAACCTTGAGTTGAACTACCTCAAGACCTGGGAGCGTCACACGCTGAGCGCAGGGGTGTTCTGGAAATACAACGAAGGAGCCGTGCAGAACGTCAAGTACATGGACGGCACCGTAATGAAAAATACCTACCTCAACGTGGCAACACGTCAAGAGTTGGGGGTAGAGGTCGTAGCAAAGAACCGTCTGTTCGGTGAGTTGCTGCAACTGACGACCAGTGCCAATTTCTACTGGAATAATATCTCAGAGGTACACGAAACGATCATGTATCAAGGTAAGCCTATTCCTGTTAACCTGGCGGCACAGAACATCTTCGCCGGTTCGGTACGCGTCAATGCACAGTTCCTGTTCACCAAGAACTTCAGCGGACAGATCAGTGCCAACTACCGTTCCCCGCGCGTTGTTGCGCAAGGTACAACGAGTCACTCCTACTCGATTGACCTCGGTTTGAGACACACCTTCCTCAACAAACAGTTGGCTTTGGCACTTAACGTACGTGACCTGTTGGACAGCCGTGCACGCCGTAATAACACCTGGGGTGACGGATTCTGGCAGTTCAGCGAGAACCGTTGGCACAGTCGTTCCATCAGTTTGACGCTCACCTATAACTTCGGCAACCAGCAAGGCCGTAAACGCGGTCGTTCGGACGGAGATATGGGAGGCAGTGATGATTTCGATGACAGCGGAAACAGCAACAGCGATTATTGATCGAAATTAAAAATTAAGAATTAAAAATTAAGAATTACGCAGTATAGACGATCCATATTAGTCCTTTGCCTTCTGTCCTTTGTCCTTATTCCCATAAGGGCACAGCGCGCACAGAACAGGCCATATATTGACGACAAACTGTTCCACTTCGGTTTTCAGTTGGGTGTCAATTTCGCCAGTTTCGGTGTGACCGATTCAGAGTTGCCTATCGTCAATCCTGTAACGGGAGTGACGGAGATTTACCATGCGCGCGTCAGCAGTATTTTGCCGGGATTCCATGTGGGTTTCGTAACGGATTTGCGTCTATGCGAATACCTCAACCTGCGTTTCTGTCCGGGTATGCAGTTCACCAGCCGCACGCTCAGTTACAAGACCGAATCGGGCGCTGCGGTAGTGGGCTTGCCCGGTAAGTCGGGAGCTAATGTCGATGTGCTGGCGATGCCTGTCAATTTGCCGCTGTACCTCAAGTGGTCAGCTGCACGAGAAGGCAACTACCGACCCTATGTCATCGGTGGTGGAGGTGTGAGTTTCAATGTGAGCCGTGACCGAGAGAAACCCGTGTTGCTCAATACGATGGACTATTTCTGCGAGGTAGGCTTTGGTTGTGACCTCTATTTCCGTTGGTTCAAGTTCTGCCCTGAGATCACCTACCGCATCGGTTTTGCTAACCAGTTAGCACCGACGGACGGGCGAATGGAATTGGCTCCGCAAGAGTTCTTCTACACCGAGTCCCTAACCCGTCTGACCAACCACTGCGTGTGTCTGACTTTCAATTTTGAATGATGCGTAAGTGGCTTTTCCTCATAGTGTGCGCGTGCGCGATGATTGGTTGTCGCGAGTATCAAGTGAGCGACGACCCGACGCTGCGTCTGGAGTTCTCGACCGACACGCTCTGTTTCGACACCGTGTTCACGGCTCAGGGCAGTGCAACGGCGCAGGTATTGGTGTATAACCGCAATGTGTCAGCTGTCATAGTAGACTGCGTTTGGTTAGAGAACGGTACGGCGTTTCAAGTCAATGTGGACGGAGAACCGCAGTTAGACCGTTTGACACATCTGCAGATCAACGGCGGTGACAGTGTGTTTGTCTTCATCCGTGTGGAGATAGATCCGACGGGTGACAACAACCCCATATTAGTCACCGACCAACTGCGTTTTCATTTGGCGAACGGTGCTACCCAACAGATTGAGTTGGAAGCATATGGACAAGATGTGGTACGCATCGGACGTCCGGGAATCGGACGCAAAGATGTAGCATCCATCACTTTCACATCGGACAAGCCTTACCTCCTTTATGACACCTTAGTGGTGAACGGCACTTTGACTCTGCAAGCCGGTGCCACGCTGTATATGCACAAGGGCGCTTGTGTATATGCTTTGGGAGACGTAACGGCACAAGGTACAGTGGATGCGCCTATATTGATTCGCGGAGACCGATTGGATAACTTGTTCGACTCGGTGCCCTACCTCTACGCAGGCGGCAGTTGGAACGGATTGTACTTGTTGGCCGAACAACCGCAGACTTATGATTTGAAGTATGTGGATATCCTTTCCGGCAATATCGGCCTGTACTGTTATAGTAGTTGCACCTCTTCCCTGCCTATGCTACGCATGGATGGATGTCGCATTCATAACCACACATTGTACGGTCTGGTGCTGCTTAATACCGATGCGCTGGTGACCAACACCGAGATCAGCAACTGCGCATCGTACTGTGTCTATTGTGCAGGAGGAGCTCACCAGTTTGTACATACGACGATAGCATCGTATTTTAATTACACCTCTATTCGCATTCAATCTGTTGTCAAAGAAGATGCGGCAGCAGTTTATATTGATAACTTGAGCAAGACCGAACCGAAGACAGAGACCTCGTTTTACAACAGTATCATCACCGGGTTCTTATCCAACCAATTGGTCGTTGCTACGCCCTTTGATCAGTACTATCCGGGGACGTTTATCGGCAATTATCTCAAGACGGACAGTTTGCAGTTACCGCATGCGGCAGACAATGTGTATTGGCAGAAAACAGACACGGCGGATGTGTTCGTCAATGATTTCTATAAGTACAAGGAGTATATCTATTATGACTTCCGGCTTGATTCATTGAGCCCGGCCATCGGTATCGGTGATAGTATTACCGCCCTGCCCTATCCTTTGGATAGAAACGGTGTGAGCCGCGCGAATGTCATGCCCGACGCCGGGTGTTATCAGCATAATTAAGATTTGAAACGCATTGCCACCATAGGATTTTTTGACGGTGTACACAAAGGGCACCGGTACTTATTCAAGCAGTTGGACAAGTTAGCCGCTGAGCGTGGTTTGGAGCCGCTCATCATCACGTTTGAGCACCATCCGCGTGAGGTGTTGCAGAGTGATTACATGCCCCGTTTGCTGAACACGGCGGATGAACGACGCGCCCTGCTCAGTGCATTTGGTCATGTACAGATGCTTCCTTTTGAATCTATTCAGGCGCTTACAGCTGCGCAGTTCATGGAACAACTGCACACGCAGTATGATGTGACCGTACTACTCATGGGTTATGATCACCGTTTCGGTTCAGACCGTCTGAAACGTCCGCAGGACTACCGCCGCATAGGCGAACAGATGGGCATCGAAGTGCTGACAATGAGTGAGTTCACCGAAGGTGAGTGGCATGTATCCTCCACAGAGATTCGTTCGGCATTGGAGAATGGTAATATAGCTGTGGCCAACGATCTGTTAGGCCGTCCCTACTCGCTTCGCGGCACTGTGGTACATGGTAAGGGGCTTGGGCGCACCATTGGTTTCCCGACGGCGAACATACAACCTGCTGACCCGCATCTTATTATTCCGAAAACGGGTGTGTATGCCGTACAGGTACGCACAGTTGCGTTAGAATGGACACCCGCCATGCTCAATATTGATGCCAACGGCATCATTGAAGTCCATATTCCCTCTTTCCAAGGAGATTTATATGACCAGTCGATGGAGATCCGTTTTATGCGTTTCATTCGGGACGAGAAACAAATAGATTCCCTCGATGCCCTCCAAAAACAAATAATGGAGGATTGCTCCTCCATTATTCTCTAGCCTTGCACCGTAACAGCACTATTCCTCTTCGTAGTAGCCGTGCTCGATGCCGTATTGGAGTTCGGCATCTTGAATGAGTTGAATCTGAACACCGGTGACGGTACGACCTTCTTCCTTCATGGCAGAGAGCACGTAGTTCAGTTGCTCCGTCTCATCCACCTCACCGTCCAGATACTCCATCTCTCCGGTCTCCGGGTCCTCACGAAGCAAGCCCTGCTCCTCCAGATAATCATCCATCAGGTCCAATACCAGCAATATATCATCAGGGGTCAGATCCTTGCGGTCCTCCGCAGGAATGGCATCGAAGATAAACTGCACTAACTCACGCTCTTCCGGCTCCATGAGCGACATCTCAATTGAATTATTCTCCATAGTGATATACGATACTTTTTTATGCCATCAAAGCTTCTATCTTCTGCGCGATCTCATCCTTGTAACGGTTGCCCGTCTCGGGGTTAATCGGCAGCGCACCAAAGTCAATGGTGATGAACGGATAGGTACTGTTGGAAGTAACAAGTTTAAGGTCCTTGCGTCCCTGACGTACCTCCATGATCTCGGATATAGGAATAACGATTCCTTGCACATACATCTTGCCTAATTCGCGATTCACAAGCACATTACGACCGACGAGGATGTCATGCTGATACCAAGTTTCGTAGTCATCTCCCAGCGCCTCTTTGATCACAGCTTGTGCTTTGGGATTCAGATCCGCAGCCTCTTTGCGCCATTGTTCACGCTGCTGCTCCCGCTGTGCTGCTGCCTCGCGGACATGCTCCTCATTTTCATTCACATAGTCATCAATCGCTGCACGGTACTCACGCGCCTTGATCAACAAGCCGATTAGAATGAGTATATCGACCAAAATCGCCACTCCCGGGTAAATCAAGGTGGAATAATACGAACCGCTGATTAAGAACGGGACAGGGATATACGCCAGCGCCAGCAGGATACCGATATAGAGCAAAATACGGCACTTGTTGTGCGAATGACGAATAGCGTGTAATGTCTGTTCGCGCGTCACCTCACGAACAACTTTTAAGCGGTCCTTGGCATCAAACCACTGCCACACGAGGAAGAACGAAACGAACGTTAATCCGATGATGACGAAAAGAAATGCGTAAAGTAAAAGTTCTCTCATATGCGTATTAAATTTAAAAGGTTATCAATATGCCTATTTTAAAAACTCGCTGCAAAGATACACATTTTTTATGAATTATGCAACTATTTTGATATGTTTTACAGCATAAAATGCAGTTTTTTTTGCATAAATGCAAAATATTTTGTATCTTTGCACAAAATTTGATAATCATTTATTAAAATATATCACTATGACAACACAAGAGATGCAAGCTGCTTTTGAGCAAGCGTATGGTCACAAGGCCGAAAAAGTATTTTTTTCCCCGGGTCGCGTAAACTTAATTGGTGAGCACACCGATTACAACGGCGGATGTGTATTCCCGTGCGCACTGAGTTTCGGTGCATGGTTACTGATCGCTAAGAACGAAGACAACGTGCTTCGTTTCCGCTCGCTCAATATGCCGCAAGTGTATGAGATTGCTATTGATGCAATCGCACCTCAGCCGGACAGAGCGTGGTGTAACTATTCGTTGGGATGTATTGAGATCATCGCACGCCGCCATCCGGAAGCTAAGTTGGAGAGTGGTTATGACCTTATGTATTACGGCAATGTACCTGCAGGAGCCGGTTTGAGCAGCAGTGCAGCCATGGAGGTAGTGACGGCAAGAGCCTTTACCGAGGAAATGGCGGTCAGCGACCGAGGCGGATATCCATGCGGCTACACAGACGAAAAGGCCTACCGCACGGAGTTGGCATTGATTGGTCAGGCTTGCGAGCATGAGTACGCAGGTGTGATGTGCGGTATTATGGATCAGTTTGCGAGTGCGCAAGGTAAGAAAGACCATGCTATTTATCTGAACTGCGACACGATGGAGTTTGAGCATGTACCGGTGAAGTTAGAAGGCATCAAAGTGGTGATTACCAACACACACAGCCCGCATCACTTGGACAGCGGTGCGTATAATGACCGCGTTCGTCAATGTAAGACGGCTGTTGAGCAGATCAGCAAAGTGAAACCGATTAAGTGCTTGGCAGAACTGACACCGGAAGATTGGAAAGAAGTGGAAGGTGCTATTACTGATCCAATCGCGAAGAAAAGAGCTCGCCACGTGGTAGGTGAAGTTGCACGTACCGCAGCTGCGGTAGAGGCACTTAAGAAAGGAGAGATTGCTTACTTTGGTGAGTTGATGACTGCAAGCCATGTGTCGTTGCGTGATGACTACGAAGTAACCGGAAAAGAGTTGGATACTTTAGCTGAAGCTGCATGGCAAGTAGAAGGTGTGCTCGGTAGTCGTATGACCGGTGGTGGTTTCGGTGGTTGCACAGTCAGCCTGGTAAAGGATGAAGCAATTGAAGAGTTCAAAGCTTTTGTCGGCAAGGAATACGAAGAGAAGACAGGACTGAAGGCGGACTTCTATGTTGCCGAGATTGGAGACGGCGTTATGCGCCTTGCATAATTTACAATTTACAATGTACAATGTACAAAGGACAATATGAGTTTTGTACGGTTTTATACGATAAAGAGCAGCAGTGGACTGAAAGTGGAGATCAGTAACTTGGGAGCTAAGATCACGAAGTTACTGGTAGCGAATCGCAAAGGCGAAGTGAAAGATGTGGTGTTGGGCTTCAAGACCGCAAACGAATGGCAAACGCAGGAGACGTATTTCAATGCCATCTGCGGACGTGTAGCTAACCGTATCGGCGGAGGAACGTTTACATTGGACGGTCATAGTTATTCGCTGCCCGTCAACAACGGTCCGAACTGTCTGCACGGCGGCTTGGAGGGATTCAATGCCAAGATTTGGGAGGTAGTGGAGCAAAGTCTATTTGAGATTAAGTTGCACTACCGCAGTAAGGACGGAGAGGAAGGATTTCCCGGTAACTTGGACGTGTGGGTGACATACACGGCTACGAAAGACAATGTGCTGCGTATTCATTATGAAGCCAAGACAGACGCGCCTACCCTGGCTGCGTTTACCAACCACGCGTACTTCAACTTGGCCGGCGAGTCAAGCGGACGAGTGGATGAGCATGTACTGCAAGTGAATGCAGACTACTACACTCCGTTTGACGAATGGACCTGCCCGACGGGTGAGATCAAGCCGGTAGAGGGCACGGTAATGGACTTCCGTAAGCCTATTCGCTTAGGTGATCGAATGAACGATCCGTTCTTTGCTCCTTGGCGAGGCATTGACAATAACTGGTGTCTGTGCCTGCACGATGCACCGAAAGAATTGCGTCATGCCGCTACGTTGGAAGCAGACGGCAGAACGATGGAGTGCTGGACGACGCTGAAGGGTCTGCAAGTCTATACCGGCAATTTCATTGAGCAACACGAAGGCAAGAGCGGCACCATGTACGACATACAACACGCGGTGTGCCTGGAAGCGCAGAATTGGCCTGACGGTGTGCATCATGACGATTTCCCGAATGTAGTTCTGCGACCCGGAGAGAAATTAGACGAAACAACAGAATACAGGTTCTTGTAAAGTTTAAAGTTGAAAGTTTAAAGTTGAAAGAAGTTTTATAGTTGAAAGTTGAAAGATGAAAGTTCCACTCAATATCATGTACACCATGCTGCTGATTAGTAGCATGGTGTTGTATTCATGTTCCACGAAGCAGCCTGTACGCACAGACACCTTGTTGCGACAATGGCAGTTTACGCATGACACGACAGAGAATCCCGTATGGGAAGATGTTACTGTTCCGCACGATTGGGCCATCAGCGGTCCTTTTGACCGTGCAAACGACTTACAGGAAGTGATCGTTGTGCAGAACGGAGAGAAAGAGCCGACCTGGAAAACAGGCCGTAGTGGTGGACTCCCCTGGATGGGTAAGGGTCATTATCATACGCGCGTAGCAGTGGATAAGGAAAAATTCTACACACTGGTGTTTGACGGTGCGATGAGTCATGCAGACGTGTATGTCAACGGAGAAGAGATGGTGTATTGGCCCTACGGGTACAACACGTTTGACTGTTATATTCTGCCTGAGTTAATGACCGGTGACAGTGTGGATATTGATGTGTATCTGGAGAACAAGCCCCAACAGAGCCGTTGGTATCCCGGTGCAGGCTTGTATAGGAATGTACACTTGGTAGAAACCCACCCGATTCATATCCCGACATTTGGTGTGCTGGTTCGTACACCGAAGATCAGCAAAGAGTTTGCACAGATCACCATAGAGGTTGAGTTGCAGAACGGTGTTGAAGAATTAAAAATTAAAAATGAAGAATTAAAAATTAAGACCGATATCTTGTTTAACGGCAAAGTAGTAGCAAGTGCGGAAGGACAGCAAGCGGTAGCGGAGGTGAAGAATCCGCATTTGTGGAGTCCGGAGACACCGTATCTGTATACCGCGCGTACGAGAGTTTATAAGCAGTCAGAAGTCAGCCATCAGCCTTCAGAACTCATTGACGAGAAAGAGACGGTGTTTGGTATTCGGAGTCTGAGTTATACACCGGAGCACGGTTTTCAGTTGAACGGTGAGACAAGGAAATTCAAGGGCGTATGCCTGCATCATGATTTGGGTCCGTTAGGTGCGGCTGTACATAAGGATGCGTTGCGGCACCAATTGACGATGCTTAAAGACATGGGGTGTGATGCGATTCGGACGAGTCATAACATGCCGGATCCGCAGTTAGTGCAGTTGTGCAATGAGATGGGTCTGATGATGATGATCGAGCCGTTTGATGTATGGAACTGTGGGAAGACGGAGAATGACTACAGCAAGGAGTTTAATGAGTGGTGGCGTGCGGATGTCACGAATATGGTGAAGCACTACCGCAATGACCCATGTGTGATGTTGTGGAGCAGCGGAAACGAGGTGTGGAACCAAGTGCTGCCGGATGGTATTGAGATTGTAACGATGCTGCAAGATCTCTTCCACCAGTTAGATCCTACCCGACCGGTGACGAACGGCATGGACCAAGCGATGCATGTGATTCATAACGGTTTTGGCGCAGCGGTAGAATTGCCGGGATTCAATTATCGTACGAGTCGGTACGAAGAGGGCTATGAGAACCTGCCACAGAAGATGATATTGGGTTCGGAGACAGCCAGTACGGTATCCAGCCGCGGCGTGTATAAGATTCCTGCTATATTGAAAGATTTCGCGATGTATGAGGATTATCAGAGCAGCGGATATGATGTGGAATACTGTCCATGGGCAGGACTACCGGAACAGGATTTTCAGTTACAGGACGACTATAACTGGACTTTGGGACAGTTTGTGTGGACGGGATTTGACTACTTAGGAGAACCTTCTCCGTACGATACAGACGCATGGCCAAGTCACAGCAGTTATTTCGGCATTATTGACTTGGCTTCGCTTCCGAAAGACAGGTATTGGCTGTATCGGAGTCAGTGGAACAAAGAGGACGCGACTTTGCATGTGCTGCCACACTGGAATTGGAGCGAAGGGGATTTAGTGCCTGTATTCTGTTACACGACGTATCCGAGTGCGGAGTTGTTTGTGAACGGTAAGAGTTACGGCAAGTTACGCTTTGCGACGAAAGAAGAGACAGAGTTAATGGCGAAAGGCGAAAGGATAGAGGCTAAAGGCGAAGGGTTAGAGGCTAATGTTAGTGAGATGCCGAAAGTGGGTGATTTTGTTCCGCCGATATGGGGTTCTGCGCCGAGACCGGAGTTATTACCGCGCTATCGTCTGATGTGGTTTGACGTGCCTTATGAGGCAGGGCAAATAGAAGTGGTGGCCTATGACGAGAATGGAAAGGAAGCAGCGCGAGAATGTATTAAGACTGCCGGCGAACCGGATCATTTGGAAGTTGTTTGGGCCAATAAGGATGAGAAACCTGAAGAGTTGTGCTATTATACAATAAAGGTAGTTGACAAAGACGGAAACATCTGCCCGAAGGCTAATAACCTGATTCGGTATGAAGGAAATGGCTTTGTAGCTGCTGCTAATGGAGATGCCGCTTGTTTGGATTCGTTTGTAGAGCCACAGATGCACGCTTTTGCCGGACAATGTACGTTCATTATAAAGAAGGGGAATAAGGGAGAATTCAAAATCACGGAATAATATACTACGTATATTATAGGTATTGGTGGGATACGATATTCCCCCGATGCGATTCCGACATAGTATCGACAGGATACGTACAGAGTGCTAACAAAGAAATAGCCCGAGCAGATGCCCGGGCTATTGTTTTGCTCAGCCGTGATGGCTGATGCGTTGTTCGGATTAACGAACTTGAGTACCTTGTACGTTGAACATCTTGTTGTCACGGATGATGTAGAGAACACCGTCAACAACTACTTTCTGAGCCTTCTCGGTCAGAACTACGTTCTCGATACCTTCCTCCGGTGCAACCCAGTTAGCTTTCCATACATAGTCTTCGCCACTGAGATCCAACTCGATCCACTTGCAAGGAGTGCCATGGTAGCTGTCATCCAGCCAGAGTTGCTCGAATTTCATATTTGCGAGGCCCGCACCGTTTTCAGCATAAACGATCTCATTATTCCATGTACCAGCCTCACGGAACTTGAACTCTTGGAATCCCATAACATTAAGTTCAGCAAAGTACCAACCGGTATTAAGGAGTTCCATTGCAGTACCAGCCCAGTTATCGAACGTACCGATAATCTCAACACCTGCTTCAGGAGCACCTGCCGGTACCTTTACGCCGATAACCGTATAATAAACTGTTGAGTCAACCGGCTGAGGTTTCTCGCAGTTGTTCCAAGAATACAAGTCCGGATCGCCAAGGTCATACATAATATCGGTTTCTTCGCCAAGTACAAGGTTTGCACCACCGTTGAATGCGCCCCATGCATCATCCTCTGCGTTGTACGCTTTGAGCTCGTTGCTCCAGTCAGCGCCCCACTCTGCAGCAGAACGGAATTTGAACTCTGAACCCTCAGCAGCCCTGAAACTGATTTCGAATACAGCACCCGGGAGTTCGGCTTGCTGACGCTCAGCAGTCTTCAACTCATTCATGGTCATAGCCTCTTGTGCCCAACCATTGAAACCACCGGAGATAGCAGGAACGACATAGTCCTCGTCGTTGCAATCCGGCGAAACAAGTGATACTTTGTAAGTGTGATATACAGCTGTACAAGGATTATTCTTCCAGCTCTTTACATCAATTACAACGATACCTGCTCCGATATTCTTGATATCAACCTCAGTACCATTGTTACCGGGAAGCAAGTCTGCAGTACCGCGAATCAACTCTGCATCCGGACCAAGTTGGTAATCCCAGTTGAACAGACCGCTACCGTCCAATTGAATCGGTTTAGCCTGTACACCACCGTCAGCTGAAGGATCAGTTGCATCTTCCCAAGTAACTACATACCAGCCTTCGAAACCTTCTACTGCTACGAAGTCAAGCAGAGTAGCGTGGTCAGCAGCATTAGGCCAACCTGCATACGTACCATTCAGAACGATACCGTTGCACGCGCCGTCATTGTAGATACACATCGTGTAAGTTCCGGTTGCATACGCAGCCAGGTCGGCATCAGACGGAACCACTTCACGACTTGCGAACATAGCAACGCTAACCAAAGCAGCTGCTACAAATGCATAAAATTTTTTCATAATGCTTAATGAATTTAGTTAATAAAATTAGTTAATAAATTTAATTAATAAGTTACCTTATTATTAGTAGCCTATTTCTTCGTTAATACCTTTCAAGTTCTCATTTGCGGTAACATCCTTCTCAGGAATCGGATACACATTGTATTTTGCATCCTTACCGGCCTTATGTCCTTCCCATACTTTGGTAGACGATGCGCCGGCAAATTGTCCGAAACGGATCAAGTCGGTACGACGACGACCTTCGCACCAGAACTCTTTTGCCCACTCGGTCAATAAGGTCTCTTCGTCCAGCGTAGTAAGATCCGCAGCATTGGCACGGCGACGCAAGCAGTTAAGTGCCTCCAAGCCCGGAGCCGTTTCGCCCGTACGATAGCAAGCCTCTGCGTAGGTCAGATAAGCCTCTGCCAAACGGAACAAGGGGATATCGGTATCCGGCCATTTCGGCTCACCAACAGGCGAAGCCCAAATCCACGGAGCCTCTACGATCGAGTCATTCCCCGCGATATCCTTGAGCGTGGTTGTTTTGGCGGTAGAGTAAATACCCGTAAACTTAAGCACCGACCAAGAAGCATAGAAATCAGCCGCCTCATTACCGGTCAACGACATCTTCTTTCCTGCCGTGGTCTTCGATGCCATGATCGCACGGTCGTCACCTAAAGCAACCGGCATTTGGTACTCATTCTTAAGAATAGTGGAAGCTTTGCTTTGGTCCACCCAGTAGAATACGAACTCAGGCGAAGAACGGAAGCACGACCAAGTATCGGTCGATCCGAACGGAACATAGTTGGCATCGCGAACAGCGCTGACCAGGAAGCGTGAACCACCCCAGTTTAGGCAGTGGATAGCATCTTGGTAGATGAGGAAGATCGCCTCGTCTTGCGCACCGTTATTATCGTTATCGCCCATAAACAACTGCTGGTAAGCAGAGAAGTACACATGGTCTGCGGTACGCTCTGCAGCCAAGTCAACGGCTGTCTTCGAGGATTTATCAAAGCCATGGAGGCCGTACGGGCTATCCATCAATTTCTTCGCATACAGCTTCGCATCTGCATAACGTGCCTGACCGTCACGAGCACCGAGAGAGGACTCGTTATATACCTCCGAGTTGAGGTAAAGACGCATCAGCAGGAACCATGCGCAGGCCTGATCAACACGGTATTTATTGGTACGTTGTCCGGCTTGGATGATATACGGATCTTTCTCCAGATCCAGACACTCCGTCTCCAACCAAGCGAACAAGTCGGGACGCGTAGTCGGCATCGGTTTTTCCGGAGATACGGACAGCGAGAACGGCACGCGATAGAACATATCCAACAGATAGTAGAAGTTAATCGCACGTAACATGCGCACTTCTGCGCGTTGCGCCATAGTCTCGGCATCGGTATATTCGGCCGTCTTATCGAGGAACGAATTGCACAGCGTGATATCGAAGTTCAGACGCGAATACAAGCCGTAAACCAAGTCGTTGCTTGCACTCCAAGTCTGAGTACGGATATCCGCCAATCCTACATCGTTCCAGATCCACCAACCTTCGTCGGTACAGAACTCATTGAGTTCCCAGAACATACGATAGAAGGACGATGTACCCTCATCAATACCATCCACATCTCCGTTACCATCCGGACCTTTTTGTCCGGTAGTACCGAACGTAGCGTAGCACTTAGCGAACACGGCATCTTTATTGAAATTAGTGTCCGTATTAGGATCCAGCGGAGTTCTATCCAACGAACACGCTGTCATACCTATACCTAATAAGGTAGCTAAAACTATTTTTGTGTATTTCATAACGCTAATTAATTTTTAAGTTACATAATTCTACTCATTGCTTACTCATTAGAATTGGAGGCTGATACCCATTACGGTAGTCATGCTACGGGGATAGATATTGTTGTCAATACCACCGCCGACCTCCGGGTCAAGTCCTTTATATTTCGAGAATACGCAGGGGTTGGATACGGTAACATACGCACGGCCTTGTACTTTCTTATTGAAGCTATAACCGAGGGTGATGTTATCGATACGCAAGAACGATGCGCGCTCTACGAAGAAGTCCGAAGCATACCAGTTAGAGTTCTTGATCACTTTTCCATCCTTAGGATCTACACCCACTTCGTAAGCTTGCGTGGTGCTGTTCCAAACATAAGTAAGAATATCATCGCTACGCATATTGTCGCCGTAGTAACAATTGAAAGCAGAAGTCAAGACAGAGTGATAACCGCCGTTCTGGTTCTGGTAAACCTTATCAGCCTCAACCCATTGCAAGTTGCCTGCCAAGACATCGTTGTACACATAGTTACCGATGTTAGCACGGAGCGTTATGCCCAAGTCAAATCCGTAGAATTGGAACTTAGTTTGGAGACCCATCGTAACAGGCGCTGCGGGGTTATGATAAATGTATTTATCTTTATCGTTGATCTGACCATCCTGGTTTCGGTCGATGAAGTAATGATGTACCACACCGTTATCATCGGTCATCGCTTTCGTCTCATACACGAGGAAGGAGTATGCTGCCTCGCCTACTTTATGCGCCTGGATGGAGTTACCCGTACCCGAGCTGATACCACCTACCGGCACGAAGTAGTCCGGATCGTCGGAGAGCAGTTGGGTGATCTTGTTCTGGTTCCAAGAAACATTGTAGCCCAAGTCCCACTTAAAGTTCTTCTTATCCACGAGTACTCCGTTGATAGCGAACTCAATACCTTGGTTATAAAGGCTACCGATGTTACCCTTCATCTGGTTCTTGAAGTTCGAACCTGCCGAAACATTGACATCACTTAACAGGTCTTTGGTACGACGATGGTAGTAGTCGATATTACCGTTGATACGGTTGTTCAGGAACGCGAAGTCAATACCGATATTGCTAGTATAGGTCTTCTCCCAAGTCAAGTCCGTATTATATACGCCCGGACGGCTGGTGTAGTACACCGCGTTGCCGTTCGCATCGGTACCTGCGTACAACGGGTTGGCTGTGCCACCATCCAAAACGGGATAGTACGCGTGATCCTGAGAAGTCGTGTAAGTAGGCATGTAATAATAGTCGAGACCGATGTTTTGCTGACCCGTGATACCGTAGCCGAGACGGAGTTTGAAGTCATTGATCCAGTGTACATCCTTCATGAACGTCTCTTTAATCTTCCATCCGATAGCGAGCGACGGGAACAAGCCCCAACGAGCGTTCTGGCCTTTCGAATTATATTTCGCGAAGCGAGAAGAAGCATCTGCACGGAAGGTAGCCGTAACGAGGAGTTGATCCCAACCATTCCAGTTGATACGACCATAGACAGACTGCAGTGCATTGTCTGTGATATAGATGGAAGTATATCGGTTATAGGGCTGGCCTGCCAATGCGGGGTCATTATTGGTAGACTGATAGAAACCAGAACCGTCGCTTTCGGTATGACGATAGAAATACTGGTTCTCATAACCGATCATCGCATCAAAATGCTGATTAGCTTCTGTCCAGTCATGTCCGTATTGTACATAAGCCGAGAACTGGAGGTTGTACTTTCTCGAATCGCTCCATCCGTTCCAACCGAAGTAGTGATTCTCATAGCTACGGTCCATAATGGTGGTGAGCTGCTTACCATAAGAATAGTCAGCACCGAAGTTAGCATGGAGATGCAGATCTTCGAGTCCATGGATTGCGTAGTCCGCTTCAATATTACCTACGAACGAACCAGCATGCGCGCGATCGTTCTTATGCGCTAAAGCAGCAGCAGGGTTTCCTGTGGTCTGTGCGTTGGTCGTATAAGGCCAAGCGTTATCATTATATCCGGAGGGAGTCACTACGCGCTGGTAGTATCCGTCGAACCAATTATCCAACACGTTTTGCGGAACGAGCACGTCACCATTGGCATTCACTGCCTCGCCTCTAACGGGCATCGTCGGATCCATCGAAAGGGCCGCGCCAACCACCCCTGCAGGATAGTGGTTGTAGATATACATACCCTTGGTATTGATATTGAAATTCAAGTGGTTATCCAAGAAGGACGGGCTGAGGTTGAGCGAAGCGGTAACACGCTGCATTTGCGATGTTTTGATGGCACCGTTTTGGAGCGTATAACCAACCGAAGCACGATACGGCATATCGACTACTTTGTTCTTTACACCGCCCATGATCGAAACGTTATGGTCGGTAGAAACGGTAGTACGATAGATCTGATCCTGCCAATCCGTGCTGGCCGTACCTAAGGTATTCGTTTTATCTTCCCCGTGACCTAAAGCGGTAGCATATCCGCGAAGTTGGTCTGCCGTCAGCACTTGGGTACGATTGGTGAGCGTACCGATAGACATGTTACCGGCGTAACTTACTTTAGGCTTGCTGCCTTTCGAACCTTTCTTGGTTGTGATGAGGATGACACCGTTCGAAGCACGGCTACCGTAGATGGCCGTTGCCGATGCATCCTTGAGGACGGTAAAGCTCTCGATATCATTCGGGTTCACCATGGACAACGGGTTAGCCACACCTTGGATACCGTTATCATCCATAGCCAGACCATCGATGACGATCAACGGGTTGTTGGATGCGTTCAGCGAAGCACCACCACGGATTGTGATCGAACCGGCACCACCCGGGGTACCATCAGCTGCGACCACGTTCACACCGGCGATCTTACCTTGGAGCATGTCTTGCGCCGAAGTGGTGAGACCTTTGTTCATGTCATCCGGCTTAATAGCGGTAACAGAACCGGTTGCGTCACCTTTCTTAACCACACCGTAGCCAACGACAACGACTTCGTCAAGGAGCTCGGAGTCTTCGCCCATCTTAACAGACATGATCGGTTTAGCCTCCAACTCCTGCGTTTTATAACCCATATAGGAGATAGCCAGTTTCGCACCGGATTTCACGGTAAGCGTAAAGTTACCGTCAAAATCGGTAATGGTACCATTCGTAGTCCCCATTTCGAGGATAGAAGCACCGATGATCGGTTCGCCGTTTGCGGCGTCAACAACAGTTCCCTGTACCGACATTTGAGCGAATGCTGACAGTCCTACAACCAGGAAACACGAGATCAGCAACGCGCGAAGATTGAATCTATTGTTTTTCATACTCTATTATTTTTTCAGGTTATGATAAATCGCGCTATTCAGCGTGAAAGTACTATCCGTATAAGCGGAAATTTGCAGCATTTCATCTGCGGGAGCATCGACATGTTTGCAGATCACGTCCAATGCGCCATCTTTAACTGCTGCGAAACTCCAATGATCCGCCGAGTCCGCAAAAACACGGGATGCCGGCATTTCGGTGATAGCGAACGTGATGATCGTATCATTCTTAGTCGGATCCTGCATTTGCGGTAAAATAGCCGTATCCGGGGTAACTACATTGACCTGGTTACCTGTGGACCAAGCCATGGTCTTTCTGTGCGAAGCGGCATCGTCATAGAAGCGGATATACGCAATCTTCTGCGAAGCAACACCTACAGGGATCTGCTCAGCATGTTTGAAACGACCGGTAATGGTATCCACGATAATCTTCTTACCCTCACGATGAGTCTCATACCAAGTGGTATCCATGGTCCAACGATCCTGCATCACATAAATCGGATCATAAGCAGCCCAATCGGAGTTAGCAATATTCGAAGAAGCGGACGAAGCGATATCAGCGATCGGCTCTTTCTCCGTCATCTTAATGGTATCCGACAGCGTAAAGGTATTATTCAGATAGATCAAATTCAGCACATCATCCCCCGCTACGAGACGTGCCTTGCGGCCCATCATAGAGGTGGTAAAGTCCTCCCACTCAAACGAATAGGTCTTCTTCTCAGACACTGCAGGAACGCCGTCGCCGAAGGAGAAGGTAGCTTTCTCTACCGTATTATCGGCATGATTAAAATGGAATTGGATGACATCCATATTGTAACCATTTACATCTACATGGCTGCAATACTCAAGACTCTGGAAAGTCTCATTGGAGAGATCTCTCAGTTCGTCCTCAATGTCAATCTCATTCTTTCTACAGCCCACAAAGGCCGTTAGGATGGCCAAGGCCATGATTAGAATTGTAGATTTGTTTCTCATAATAGATTATATTTGTTAATTAGTTATTTTACTCTTTTCCTTCCTTAATAATGAATACCGAAAGGGCACCTACAATAAGGAGTGCGCCGGCTACAACGAGCATGTAAGGCTGTTGAGCGACACCGTCAACCTCCGGGAACCAACCAAGGATGATACCACCGACAGCGGCTGCCACAATCTGCGGGAGGCAGATCGAGCAGTTGAAGAGTCCGAGGTACGAACCCATGTGCTCCTTGATGGAGTTAGTGACGATGGTGAACGGAATAGCAAGCATAGCCGCCCATGCGCAGCCGATCAGCAGGTAGCAACCACAGAGTTCGAGCTGTGCGACAGTTGTCGGGATCTTCATAATCACCACACTGGTCTGCGTTGTATCCGTGCAGAAGAAGGTGAGGATGAAACCGATAGCACCGATGAGCAAACTGAGCGAGTATGCCAGTTTGCGACGACGCTTGAACAAAGGAATGACCATGGCCCAGAGGACAGAACCGATCGCCTGGATGGCGAAGAGAACACCTACCCAGTCACCTGCTCTACCATACTCAGGACTGCTGACATCGATGTCGGTTTTCGTTTTGAGCACTGCGCCCTCTGCCACCGTGTATTCCTCGGGGTGCGAGAGCACATCGCCGTCCTTGACGGAAGCGACCTGCAGCACATTACCCGGCGTAGTGAGGATGATTTGTGCGGAATCCGATTTGAGGACACCGCTCGCCACAATAATCTCATTATTATATTGCACGTACGTGTGCGTGATATCATTTCCTTCAGCGTCTGTATAAACGTCGATAGCCTGTGCATTCTTAGCACCGATTGCATGCTGTGCGACCGCTCCCGTGCTATAGGTCCACATATAGAGGAAAGCGGACCAGCAGAAGAACTGTACGAGTCCAACCGTCCAGAAGGTCTTCGGTGCTTTCTTGAGAAGCACGAGGAAGTTCGGGCTCTTCTCTTCTTTCTTGTTCGGATCAATGCCGTGGAACTCAGCATACTCCTTCGGCGGCATCTCTTTGACCGCAAAGAAAGTGTATAACACGCAGAGAATGAGGACGGCAGCACCTATATAGAATGACCATTGGACAGAGGGAGCTACGTGTCCGGGCTCGGTGGTGACGTTGTTAAAGAACCATGCAGTGAGACAGAACGGCAAGAGATAGCCGACCAGCGAACCGGCATTGCAAAGGAAAGACTGAATCGAATAAGCCAATCCCTTCTGTTCCTCGTTGACCATATCGCCTACCATCATCTTAAACGGTTGCATGGCGATGTTAATCGAGGTATCGAGGAAAATAAGCGAGAATATACCAAACCAGATGACCGCAGTAAAACCGATGAACATTTTTCTGCCCGTTTCGCCCGGGAAGAAGTCACCCGCCATCGGAAGCATAATCATCACCGCAACTGCGATGATAGCACCGATTAAGAGGTATGGCTTACGGCGCCCCAGTTTGTTCCATGTCTTGTCGGAGAACTTACCGATCAACGGTTGCACGACCATTCCCATAAGAGGCGGTAAGAGCCAGAACAGGGAGAGTTGGTGCGGGTCAGCGCCGAGTGTAGCAAAAATACGGGAAATGTTAGCGCTCTGCAGCGCGTACGCAATCTGTACTCCGAAGAATCCAAAACTCAGATTGAAGAGTTGCGCAAAAGACAAATTTCGTTTCTGCATGGTATCTACTTGTTAATTATTTGTCGTTGATAATTGCATATTGTAATATGTAATTTACAAAATCGGGCACAAAATTACAACATTTTTTTGGAATACGCAAGAGTTTTGCAATTTTTTTTCAAATTTTTTATATTTTTTTCGAAATATACCGAAATGTTTTAAAACACCTCCGATTATCTCCCGTAAACGGACCGAGAACGGACCGGAGACGAACCGGAGACGAACCGAGAGTAACTTAAGCAAGGAACAAAAAAAAATCAAAAAAATTAGAGCAAGTATTGCGTATATCAAATAATATTTGTATCTTTGCGCCCGATTTGGAATTTAAGAATTCAGAAAACACTATATGGATATTACACATGAGGAATTAGTGAACGCGTTGCAGACCTATTTTGGTTTTGACACGTTCAAGGGAAATCAGGAAGCCATCATCCGGAACGTGATTGAGGGCAATGACACGTTTGTGCTGATGCCGACAGGCGGTGGTAAGAGTTTGTGTTACCAGTTGCCGTCGTTGATTATGGACGGTGTAGCGATTGTCATCTCACCGCTGATTGCGCTGATGAAGAATCAGGTGGATGCGATGCGCAACTACTCGGAGGAGGAAGGTGTAGCGCACTTCATCAACTCGAGTCTAAGCCGCGGCGAGATCAACGCTGTGCGCGACGATGTGGTGACCGGCAAGACGAAGTTGCTGTATCTGGCACCGGAGAGTTTGCAGAAGACAGAGAACGTAGATTTCCTGAAGGGAGTGAAGATTTCGTTTTACGCTGTAGACGAGGCGCATTGTATCTCGGAATGGGGACATGATTTCCGTCCGGAGTACAGCCAGATCCGCAGTATGGTACAGCGCATCGGCAAGGCGCCGATCATTGCGTTGACCGCGACGGCTACGCCGAAGGTGCAGAAGGATATTCAGAAGAACCTGGGTATGCCGGATGCAACGGTGTTCAAGAGCAGTTTCAACCGTCCGAACCTGTATTACGAAGTACGACCGAAGACGGAGAACGTAGATAAGGACCTGGTTCGATTCATTCGCGGCATGGAAGGCAAGAGCGGTATTGTGTATTGCCTGGCGCGCAAGGAAGTGGAGGATCTGGCACAAGTGCTGCAGGTGAACGGCATCTCGGCGCGTGCTTATCACGCCGGAATGGACGCACAGACCCGTAGCGCTAACCAAGACGCGTTCCTAATGGAAGAGGTGCAAGTGATTGTAGCTACAATTGCGTTCGGTATGGGAATTGACAAGCCGGACGTACGTTTTGTGGTGCACTATGACATCCCTAAATCGCTGGAAGGATACTATCAAGAGACCGGTCGTGCCGGTCGTGACGGCGGTGAGGGTATCTGCTTGTGTTTCTATAGTCCGGACGATATAGAGCGTCTGCGCCGTTTCCAAAAAGACAAGACCCCGAAAGAGATCGGTATCGGCAACCAGTTGCTGTTTGAGACGCAGAGTTATGCGGAGAGCACGATTTGCCGACGTAAGTTGCTGCTGCACTATTTCGGCGAGGAGTACAACGAGGACAAGTGCGGTAACTGCGATAACTGTCGTAAGACCTATAAGCAAGTGGACGCGCGCGAGTTACTGCAGATTGCGCTGGAGACCATCCAGCAGGTGAACGAGAAACACCGTGCGGAACATATCGTGGATATCCTGCATGGCAACCAGACGGCAGAGGTGATGAGTTATCACCACGACGAGCTGGAGAACTTCGGTGCGGCGAGTGATGAGGAAGAGAGCACGTTGCATGCTATCCTGCGTCAGGCGTTGCTGGTGGGTATGATCACGAAGGATGTGGATTCGTACGGTGACTTGAAGTTGACCAAAGACGGTCTGAAGTTCATTCGCAAGCCGAGTAAGTTCGAAGTACCGATTGAGGTGCACAATGACGATGACGATATCATGGACGGTGCAGCGGCTACGTGTGCCGCGGCCGATGAAGTGCTGTTTGCTATTCTGAAGGATATCCGTCGTAAAACGGCTAAAAAGAACGATGTTCCGCCGTTCGTTATTTTCCAAGATCCGAGTCTCGAAGCTATGGCCACCACCTACCCCATTACGATGGAAGAGTTGCTGACTATTCCCGGTGTGGGCGTGGCAAAAGCGAAACGGTACGGTGAGGAGTTCCTGCGTGTTATCAAGGAGTACGTAGAGGAGAATGAGATCATTCGTCCGGAGGATTTGCGTATTCGCACGGTCGCCAAGAAGAGCACCCGTAAGAAACAGATCATTCAGGCAATTGACCGTCGTGTGGATCTGGACGATCTGGCCGAGAGTAACGGTATGTCGATGGAGGAGATGTTGGACGAGCTGGAGGCGATTGTGTTCAGCGGCACGAAGATCAACATCAATTACTTCATCAAAGAGGTGGTTGACCCGGACGAAGAGGCGGAGATCTACCAGTACTTCAAAGAGGCAGATGACGATAATATCAAGAAGGCGTTGGAAGAACTCGGCGAGGACTATTACGATGAGATTCATGTGCGGTTGGTACGCTTGAAGTTCCACTGCGATTTAGGTAATTAAAAATTAAAAATTAAGAATTAAAAATTAATTCTTGTGAGGCGGGGTGTAGTTGATTTTATAACGCTGGGGTGCTCGAAGAACTTAGTCGATGCGGAGCGGGTGATGCGGCAGTTAGAGGCGGCAGGATGGCGCTGTGTACATGATCCGGAGGAACCGAAGGGTGAGGTATGTGTGATCAACACCTGCGGGTTCATCGGGGATGCCAAAGAAGAGAGCATCAATATGATTCTGCAGATGGCGGAGCGGAAGAAAAAGGGCAAACTTCGGAAACTGATTGTGATGGGATGCCTAAGCGAGCGATACCGTGCTGAGTTAGAGGAGGAGTTGCCGGAAGTCGATGAGTACTACGGAAAGTTCGACTTCCTCGAATTAGTTGAGAGTTTAAAGTTGAAAGTTGAAAGAAGTCGGAGAGTTGAAAGTTGTAAGTTCTTCGAGCGGCACTTGACTACCCCAGCCCATTATGCGTATTTGAAGATATCGGAGGGATGTAACCGGATGTGTTCGTATTGTGCCATTCCACTGATTACGGGCAGACACACGAGCCGACCGAAGGAGGAGATTTTGGAAGAAGTACGCTGGCTGGTGAGCCAAGGCGTAAAGGAGTTCAATGTGATAGCGCAGGATCTGAGCAGTTATGGACTCGACTTGCATGTACAAAGGGACAATGTACAATGTACAAAGGTACACTTGTTGCCGGAACTGATTGATGAGATGGCGCAGATAGAAGGTGTGGAATGGATTCGGTTGCACTATGCCTACCCGACTGATTTTCCGGAGGAACTGTTGGAGGTGATGGCAAAGCATGCGAATGTGTGCAAGTACCTGGATATCGCGCTGCAGCATTGCACGGACCATATGTTGAGTCTGATGCGGCGGCATATCACGAGAGCGGAACAGGATGCGCTGATTCGGAAGATTCGGGAACAAGTGCCGGGTATCTGTATCAGAACGACCTTGTTGGTCGGCCACCCGGGCGAGACAGAAGAGGATTTTGAGGAGTTGAAACAGTGGATACGCGAGATGCGTTTTGACCGAATGGGTTGTTTTGCCTACTCGGACGAAGAAGGGACGTACGCGAACAAACATTATAAGGACGATGTGCCGCAAGAGGTGAAGGAACGCCGTGTGGAGGAGTTGATGGCTATTCAACAGGAGATCAGCGGCGAACTGATGGCGCAGAAAGTGGGTACCGTACAGCGCGTGATCATTGACCGACAGGACGGTGACTATTGGGTCGGTCGGACTCAATTTGATAGCCCGGAGGTGGACTGCGAGGTGCTGATTGAAATTAAAAATGAAAAATTAAAAATTAAAAATGGGGACTTCGTTGATGTGAGAATCACGAAGGCCGAAGAGTTTGATTTGTACGGGGAGATTGTGTAAGGTGTAAGGTGTAAGGTGTAAGGTGTAAAGTTGAAGGATTAAATGAAGATATATATACCATGCTAACAAAAGAATTGATTGGTCTGATTGCGAATGAATCGGGTCAGAGTAAAAAGAACGTAGAGCAGTTGCTTGCAACAACGGGCGCTATCATGCGTGAGAACCTGATGGCCGGAAAGGCGATTCAGTTGCAGGGTTTAGGTGCTCTGGAAATCAAAGAGAAACAGGAGCGTACGATTGTTCATCCGAAGACGGGTGAGAAGACGGTTGTGCCTCGTAAGAACCAACTGGTATTCAGACCGGTGGCAAACATGAAAGACGAACTCAAAAAGATCTAAGTTATGGCAGAGAATAAATTGAGTTGGACCGAGTTACGCCGTGCTTTAGCGGCTCGTGCAGGAGTGAGCGAGAAGGAAGCAACCGCTTTTCTGAACGCTTTCCAAACGCAACTGATTGAAGCGTTAAAGACCGACAAACAGGTGAAAGTGAACGGATTAGGCACGTTCAAGTTACAAGCCGTAGCACCGCGCAAGAGTGTCAATGTGAAGACCGGCGAGGAGATTACGATAGAGGGATACAACAAGATCGCTTTCGTTCCGGAAGCAGGTGTGAAAGAGTTGGTAGAAAGCGTTCAGCCGTCTGCCGTTGCTCCTTCAGAGATCGACCCGTTGCAGAAATTGGGTGCACAGGCCAATGAGATCGTAGATATATTGGGTGAGTTGGGTCAGCCGGTGAAGGAAACGGAAGAGGTTAAGGAGCCGCCGGTTAAGGAACCGGAGCCAGCAAAAGAACCCGTAAAGGAGCCCGAACCAGCCAAAGAAGAGGTTAAGGAGCCCGAACCCGTGAAAGAACCCGAACCGATAAAAATGCCGGAGCCAGTGGTTATTCCGCCGATTCCGCCTATCCCGCCGGTTACTCCAAAGCCGGAACCGGAACCCGAACCTGAACCGGAGAAGCCGAAGAAGAAATTCCATTTCTTGCGTGACGTGCTGATCTGCGTCGTTATTCTGCTGTTCCTGCTGCTGGGCGGATTCTTCTTCCTGCGCCATAAGTTGAGCAGTTGGATGGACGGTCTGATCAATGGCAGTCCGGAACAAACGGAAGTAGTCGCAGAAGTTCAGCAAGAAGAGGCGGAAGCTGTGGAGGTATTCACGGATGAAGTCGAGGCAACTAAGGAAGAGTTTGCTGACCTTGAGGAAGAGTTCGCTGCCGTGGAAGATGAACTTGCTAACATGAAAGATACGGACTTGACGCAGAGTGCCAAATCCATTTACAATGATTGCATGGAGTGGTTGGAAGATCAGTTCTATGCTGTAGGGGAGTGGTGCGAAAATCTGTATCGTGAGGTTGAGAGATGGATCATGGGCTATTTCGAGCCGGCCGAAATGACGACAGAGGAGATCATTGAGTTGGACGAAGAGGAGTTCATTTCGGAAAAAGAAGAGCCCGCAGAAGAAGTAGCCGTAGAAGTGGTGGAAGAGGTAGCGGTTGAGCCGGTTGTAGAGCCGACCGAGACCGTGTACACCCCGGGTCAGTACAACAACTGGATCACGACGGAGTACATCACGGAAGGCAGCCGTCTGGCATGGATTGCAAAGAAGTACTACGGCAACAAAGTGTACTGGCCGTACCTGTACGATGCGAACCGGGATCATATCACCAATCCGAGCAATATTGTTATCGGCACACCTATTCGCGTTCCGAAACTGACTGCAGCTCAGCGTGATACAACGAGTGCACAGTTTATTCAGTTGCGCGAAGAGGCGTACGGAAAAGTGAAAAATTAAAAATTAAAAATTAAGAATTAAGGAATTCATCGTTGGATGATTTTATTCGGATAGAAGGTGCGGACACGCACAACTTGAAGCATGTATCGGTATCGATACCTCGCGGACAGTTGGTGGTCATCACAGGTGTGAGCGGCAGCGGCAAGAGTTCGCTGGCGTTTGATACCTTGTATGCTGAAGGTCAACGCCGCTATGTGGAGAGTCTGAGCGCTTATGCGCGTCAGTTCATGGGCCGCATGCAAAAACCGGAGGTAGAGAAGATAGAAGGTATACCTCCGGCTATTGCTATCCAACAGAAAGTGAGTAGTCGTAATCCCCGTTCAACCGTTGGTACGGTGACGGAGATTTACGACTATTTGAAATTATTGTACGCGCGCATAGGCCACACGTACTCGCCCGTGAGCGGAGAAGAAGTGAAGAAGAACACCATTCGCGATGTGGTGGCGTACATGGAGCAGTTGCCTGTCGGCACCCGGTTGTACCTGCTGAGCCCTATCCTACTGCCGGAGAACCGGACGTTGCAAGAGCAGTTGGCATTATGGCAGAGTCAGGGTTTCAGCCGGTTGATGATTGACGGTGACGCGGTGCGGCTCGACGACAGCACGTGGCAGAAAGCGGAAGGGCACGAGGCTTATCTGCTGGTCGACCGTATTGTGGTGGACCATGAGCAGGCCACGAGCAACCGCTTTGCGGACAGTGTGCAGACGGCGTTCTTTGAGGGCAAAGGCGAATGTCAGGTCCAATATACGACGAACAATGTGCCGAGGATCAAAGTATTCTCGGAGCGGTTTGAAGCGGATGGCATTCAGTTCATTGAGCCGAGCGAGCACTTGTTCGATTTCAACAACCCGATCGGAGCCTGCCCCGAGTGCCGAGGTGTGGGAATCGTGATGGGTATCGATGCGGACCTGGTCGTACCGGATAAGTCGAAGTCCATCTACGAGCAGGCGATTGCATGTTGGCAGAGTCCGCAGATGCAGGCCTGGAACGACGAGTTGGTTTATAACGCATCGAAATTCGATTTCCCGATTCACACCCCGTTCTACGCGCTGACACCGGAACAGAAACACCTGATCTGGACCGGTAATAAGTGGTTTAGAGGACTGAATGCGTTCTTCCACGAACTGGAGGAGCAGCAGTACAACAAGATCCAGTACCGCGTGATGTTGGCACGGTACAAAGGCAAGACCACTTGTCCGGTGTGCCACGGTTTACACCTGCGCCAAGAAGCAGAGTACGTGCAGGTTAGCGGTAAGAGCATCCAACAGTTGTGCTCGATGCCTATCTCGGATTTGCAGGAATGGTTCCGGCATATTGAGTTGAGCGATATCGAACGTCAGACAGCCGAGATGCTGCTGGTGGAGATCAACAGCCGACTGCAGTTCATGCAGGATGTGGGTCTGAGTTACCTGACGCTGAACCGGCAGAGTAATACCCTGTCAGGCGGAGAGAGTCAACGAATCAACTTAGCTAAGTCGTTAGGCAGCAGTCTGGTCGGCAGTCTGTATGTGTTGGACGAGCCGTCTATCGGTTTGCATCCGCGGGACACGGAGCGGCTGATTCATGTGCTGCGTGAGTTACGCGACCTGGGCAACACGATTGTGGTGGTGGAGCACGATGAGGATATCATCGCGGCAGCGGATCATATCATTGAGATCGGCCCGGATGCGGGTCGTCATGGAGGCGAGGTGGTGTATGAAGGACGGCCGCGACCGGAGTTGGTGCACTTTACCATCCCGGAGCAACGCCGGCATTGGAATAACTACATCGAGATAGAAGGGGCATGTGAGAACAACCTGAAGAACATCACGGTACGCTTCCCGCTGCATGTGATGACCGTCGTCACGGGCGTGAGCGGTAGCGGTAAGTCGAGTCTGGTGAGCAAGGTGCTCTACCCTGCCCTCAAGAAACACTACGGCGGCACATTTGCCGAGCACACGGGTGATTTCGGCCATCTGCACGGCAGCACGCACCTGATGAAAGATATTGAGTTTGTGGACCAGAACCCGTTGAGCCGGAGCAGCCGCAGTAACCCCGTGACGTACCTCAAGGCGTATGATGAGATCCGTCGTCTGTATGCCGAGCAGCCGCTGAGCAAGCAACTGGGTCTGACGCCGGCACACTTCAGTTTCAACACCCCGGGCGGCCGTTGCGAGACCTGTCAGGGCGAAGGAACCATCACGATTGAGATGCAGTTCATGGCGGACCTGGTACTGGAGTGCGAACAGTGTCACGGCAGACGGTTCAAACAGGATATTCTGGATGTACACTACCGCGGCAAATCGATCTACGACGTGCTGTGCATGACCGTGAACCAGGCGGTGGAGTTCTTCTCGGAAGACCCGGCGTGTGCCAAGATCGTGAAGCGGCTCAAACCGTTGCAGGATGTGGGAATCGGCTACATCCAGTTGGGTCAGAGCAGCAGCACCTTGTCCGGCGGTGAGAGCCAACGTGTCAAGTTAGCATCGTTCATTGCCCAAGAGGAGAGCAACCCGACGATCTTCATCTTCGACGAACCGACAACGGGTCTGCATCACCGCGATATCGAAGTGCTGCTCAAGGCACTGAACCGATTGATCAGCAAAGGTCATACGGTCATTATCATTGAACATAATCCGGCTGTTATATTGGCTGCGGACCATGTGATTGACCTGGGTCCGGAGGGAGGAAAAGAAGGAGGAGACATTGTGTGCACCGGTACGCCGGAACAGGTGGCACAATGCAAAGAGAGTTATACCGGCAAGTACCTTGCCCAAATCATTGAACAAAATGAAAACAAATAACAGTTATGTGCCACGATGGGGTGTTCTACTGATGGATTTGGCGCTGTGCAGCATCGCTTTCTGGCTGAGTGTGTGGATTGGAAGCGGCTTCTTCCATTACCTGGATCTGAGCCAGCAGGCTGTTCCTATCAGTGTGCAGTTTCTGATTGTTATCGGCATCCAATTAATCGCTTTCTGGGCGTTGCATACCTATTCGGGCATCCTGCGGTACTCAACGTTTATTGACACTTCCAAGGTGCTACTGTCCAATATCGCCACCGGTTTGGCTATCTTCGTATTCAATCTGATCATGGACAAGGTCACCGGGCAGCACCCGATTCTGAACACGGTGATGGCTATTTATGTGCCGACATCGTTTGTGTTGCTGTTTGCATTGCGAGTGAGTGTGAAGACGCTGAGCGAGACCATGGAGCAGAACCAAGGTGACCCGCGTGTGATGATCTACGGTACGCAGACGGCAGGCTTGGCGATTGCCAAGATGTTGCGTTCGGCAGGTAACACGCCGTATCGTCCGATGGGTTTCATCGCCGGAGCCAACGAACGGCATAACTACGATCTGGCGGGTCTGCACGTACGCCCGCTCAACGATGAACTGTTCAACTGGATGGAGAAGAACGGCATTCATCATGTCATCGTGTCGCCGATCAAGATGCGCGAGATCGATTCAGCCAAAGAGTTACAGATCTTCATTGACCACAACATCCGTGTGCTGACCACCCCATATTTCACCCAGTTTGACAACACAGACGATATCGATGCACAGCGCATCGGCCGCATCGACTCAGTGCATATCGAGGACTTACTGGAGCGGCCTAAGATTGACATCAACACGGAGAACGTGCGTCAGATTCTGCATAACCAAGTGGTGCTGGTCAGCGGTGCTGCCGGCAGCATCGGTAGTGAGCTGGTGCGTCAGATCCAGTGCTACCAACCGCAAGCTACTATTCTGGTGGACATCGCGGAGTCGCCGCTGCATGACCTGACCTTGGAATTGCAGAACCAGTACCGCGAGTCGCGATTCATTCCGGTGATTGCCGACGTACGTAACCGCAACCGCATCGAGCAGATCTTCAACGAGATGCGACCGGACGTAGTCTATCATGCCGCGGCATACAAGCACGTGCCGCTCATGGAGAGTTATCCCAACGAAGCAATTCAGGCTAACGTGCTGGGCACCAAGAACATGGCCGATATGGCGGTGCAATATGGTGTGAAGCGATTCGTGATGATCTCAACAGACAAGGCCGTCAACCCGACTAACATCATGGGTGCCAGCAAGCGTATTGCGGAGATATACGTGCAGTCGCTGTTCCGCAAACTGCATGCCCAGAACAAGGACTGCACCAAGTTCATCACTACCCGATTCGGCAACGTGCTGGGCAGCAACGGTTCGGTCATTCCGTACTTCCGCAAACAGATTGCATCCGGCGGTCCGGTGACCGTGACGCACCCGGATATCATTCGTTACTTCATGACCATTCCCGAGGCATGCTGCCTGGTGATGGAAGCCAGCACGCTGGGTGAAGGAGGAGAGATCTTCGTGTTCGACATGGGTAAGCCGGTGAAGATACTGGATCTGGCACGGAACATGATTCGTCTGGCCGGTTATATACCGGAGAAAGATATCCCGATCGTGTTCACCGGTCTGCGTCCGGGAGAGAAACTGTACGAGGAGTTGCTCAACCAGAAAGAGACCACCATGCCGACCACGAACGAGAAGATCATGGTGGCACGGGTACGTGAGTTTGATTTTGACCAGATCAGCGGTAAGGTGGACCGATTGATCTCCATCAGCCGGCAAGGCAAGCCGTTCACGACCGTCAAGATGATGAAACAGCTCGTGCCCGAATACATCAGTAACAATTCCGTTTATGAACAATTAGACCCGCAATAATGCATACATTTTTTATCGAACATAGTTATTTGATCGGCTTGGTCAGTTTTGCGCTGGGATGGATTGGAATGCCTGTCGTTATTCGTATCGCGAAGGCGAAAGGTTTTGTGGTGAGACCGAACAAACGAATGAGTCACACAGGTGAGGTGCCTAATATAGGCGGGCTGAATATCTACTTCAGTGTGATGCTGTCGTACTTGCTGTTTGATTATAGTCAGATTGCACACAACCAGTTTTTTATGATTGGTATCGCTGCCATCATGGCGGTCGGTTTTGTGGACGACGTGCTGGTGCTGACGCCGCTGTCTAAGTTGTTAGGCGAGACCTTGGCAGGCGTAGCGTTGATCGGATTCAGCGATCTGCGTATCACCCATCTGCACGGTCTGTTCGGCATCGAGCAGATCGGTGTCATCCCCAGTTATCTGCTCTCGCTGTTCATTCTCGTCGCCATCATCAATGCCATTAACCTCATTGACGGCATCGACGGCCTGGCCAGCGGTTTAGGTATCCTCTACTGCCTTTTCTTCGCCATCTATTTTCACCTTGTGGGTTCAACCAGTTGGTCTATCTTAGCCATCTGTATGATCGGTGCGTTGGCTGTGTTCTTCATTTTCAATGTGTTCGGTCGCCGCGAGAAGATCTTCATGGGCGACAGCGGCAGTCTGCTATTGGGGTATCTGCTAACGGCGTTTGTGTTCCGTTTCTGCGAGCAGAACGCGTACCATGTCGTGCCTGAGATCTACCATATGAGTGCCGCTCCGGCGGTAGCCATCTGTGTACTGACGGTGCCTGTCTTCGACACCATCCGCGTCAGTCTGACTCGCATCAAACATCACTGCAGCCCGTTCAAACCGGACAAGAACCATATTCACCATCTGTTGTTACGCACGGGATTGAACCATATCCAGACGACCTGTGTGCTGCTCAGCGTGAGCGTCGTCTTTATCGGGCTGGCGATCCTGGGACGTAACTGGAACATGTGGCTCCTGCTCTTCGCTGATTTTGCACTGGCCACGGTGATGACGCTGATCCTATGGCGGGTGATTAACAAGAAACTGTACGGCAACAATGCTAACGATTGATCATATCAGCATGGAGTTCTCATCCCGCCCGGTGCTGGATGACATCACGTTCCTTATCAACCGCAAGGAGCGCATTGCGCTGGTGGGTAAGAACGGAGCGGGCAAGACGACCTTGCTGCGCCTGATTGCCGGTGAGTACCAACCCACCGCCGGACGAATCGCCAGGGATGCCGATATGACCATCGGTTACCTGCCGCAGATGATGCTCTTCCACGACGACCGGACCTTGCGGGACGAGGTGATGCGAGTGAAGGATGAGGGGTTACAGGTTACGGGTGAAGGGGAGGATGCGCGTTTCATTGCCGAGATGGACCGGACGATCATCGGTCTGGGTTTTGAGCGCAAGGATTTTGAGCGTCCGTGTTCGGAGTTCTCCGGCGGATGGCGTATGCGTATTGAGTTGGCCAAGATCCTGCTGCGCCACCCGGATCTGCTGCTGTTGGACGAGCCGACCAACCACCTCGACATCGAGTCCATCCAATGGCTCGAAGACTTCCTTAAGAACAGCCAGAGTGCCGTGCTGATGGTCAGCCACGACCGTGCGTTCATTGACAACGTGTGCGGACGTACGATTGAGATCACACTCGGCCGTATCTACGACTATAACGTCAACTACAGTAAGTTCGTTGAACTGCGCAAGGAGCGGCACGAGCAACAGGTAAGGGCGTACCAGAACCAGCAGAAGATGATTGCGGACACGGAGGAGTTCATTGAGCGCTTCCGCTACAAAGCGACCAAGGCGGTCCAGGTACAGAGCCGCATCAAGCAGTTGGAGAAACTGGAGCGGTTAGAGGTCGATTTAGAGGACACCAGCCGGCTCAACCTGCGATTCCCGCCTGCTCCCCGAAGCGGTGATTTTCCGCTGATAGTCGAAGACCTGCGCAAGGACTTTGGCGCACACAATGTCTTCCACGACGTGACGTTTACCATTCGCCGAGGCGAGAAAGTAGCGTTTGTGGGTAAGAACGGAGAAGGTAAATCGACCCTCGTCAAGTGCATCATGGGGCAACTCGATTATATGGGTACGCTCAAGATCGGGCACAATGTGAAGATTGGCTATTTTGCACAGAATCAGGCCGCTCTGCTGGATGAGAACCTGACGGTGTTCGATACCATCGATTATGTGGCGGTAGGCGATATCCGCACCAAGATTCGTGATATACTGGGCGCGTTCATGTTCGGCGGTGAGGCCTCCGAAAAGAAAGTGAAAGTGCTCAGCGGAGGTGAACGAAGCCGTTTGGCAATGATCCGATTGCTGCTCGAGCCCTGTAACCTGCTGATCCTCGATGAGCCGACCAACCACCTCGACATGCAGTCCAAAGATGTGCTCAAGGCCGCTCTGCAGGAGTTCAACGGCACCCTCATCTGCGTGAGCCATGACCGTGATTTCCTCAACGGATTAGTGAGCAAGGTCTATGAGTTCGGCGGCGGCCGCGTCAAAGAGCACCTCGGCGGTATCTACGATTTCCTACGGGCAAAGAAAATAGACTCGCTACAGGAACTGGAGAAGTCGAAGCCGTCAGCTGTCAGCAGTCAGCCATCAGAAATCAGCTCCGCAAAACTCGACTACGCAGCACAGAAAGCGGTAGCAGCGGAGAAGCGTAAGAAAGAGCGGGCAATCGCGCAGACAGAAGAGGAGATAGCGGCACTGGAGGCGCTGCAGCAACAGATGGAACAGGAGTTGGCGCTGCCCGAGAACCAGACGCAGGAACGTTTTCAGAAATACGAAAACATCAAACATCAGATAGAACAAAAAATGTACGAATGGGAGCTTCTAAGCGAAGAGTAAAACTATGAAGCAGGAAAAATTACAAGAGATCATCCATTACATCCTCACTTGGTTATGTTACGGAGACGAAGAAGCCGCAGCGCGCGTGGCTTACACAGCGGACGAAAGCGCGCTGGAGGACCACGACGTGATCATCGTGCCTAACGGAGAGTTAGGACTCGGTATCGTGTTGCCGGACATGGGCGCGGTCAAAGTGGAACAGCCCGCCAAAGGAAAGGCGATCATCCGCACGGATATTGTGTACAAAGCGTTCTTCTTCATCTCCCGTGCGGAAGAGACGTTCAACACCGAGCGTGATGAGCACGACCGGTTCATGGCGCGATATTCGGTTCTGGGTCACAGCAACCGCATGCAGATGCCGACCTTGGACGAGCACGCCCGACTGTTGCTCAAACTGCTCAATTGCCCGCTTCCCTCCCCCGGGTTCGAGCATATCTACTTGACACACGATGCAGATGCCATCTCGCAGTACCGTTCCATTCGCGGCGCATTAGGCGGCATCCGGCGCGGGGAAAGCAAACAGGTTTGGGCAGCATTGCGCGATATTCATAATGACCCGCTCTACACCTTCCCGTGGCTGATTGAGCAGGATGCACGTGTGCCGGGTGCGGAGACGATCTACTTCATCAAGCACACCCAGGGCCGCGGTTATGATTACCCGCAGTACTGCCTGCGCGGACGCGATTACAAACGGCTGAAGAAACTGCTGCGGTACAGCAATGCATACCTGGCCATTCACGGCAGTTACTACGGGGCCCTGCCCCCCATCAAGTACAGTAAGATGTACCGGGCCCATTACCTGCGGGAATCCATCGGACAGATGGAGCGACTGATCAAGGCGGGTTACACCGACGATTTCACGATGGGCTTTGCCGATGAAGCCGGATTCCGCTTACAGACCACCCGTGCCGTACGCTGGATTAACCCCAAGACGATGCGACTGACCAACCTTACCCTGCATCCGCTGATGGTGATGGACACGACGCTGAGTAACAAGAACTACATGAACCTCACGGAAGATGAGGCGTATTTCCTGTGCGAACGTCTTATTGCACACGTCAAGATGCACCACGGTGACCTCTGTCTGCTCTGGCATAACAGCAACCTCACGGACGACACCTACCATAAATCGCTATATACCAAGGTGCTCAACCTGTTGAAATGAGCGACAAACGACTGCGTATATTAGTGCTATCGGACGGTTTCTCCCAACCCGCCTACAAACCACGTCTGCGTATCCTGTGCGAGTGGTTGCAGCAGCAGGGACATCATGTGCATGTCCTATGCGAGAAAGCGGATGAGTTGTCTTTTGCGCACAACTACCCTATTGATGAGATCGCGCTTTACAAAGGCGGAATGGCAGACTGGACGGTGAAGAACATAGGTACGATGCTCTTTAACTGGAAAGAACGTGCGTTCCAACGCGCAGTGGAGAAGCGTATAAAGGGGAAGACGTATGATCTCATTTTCTGCACTTCGTTTCATACCTTCCCGCTTCGTAGCGCAAATCGTATCGGTGCCAAGTTGCATCTCCCTGTTGTGTTGGATATACGGGACATGACGGAGCAAGCACCGGCAAACAGATTCCTTTATCTGAGTCACCACGCCTCGTGGCTTCGTCCGTTCGCAGAACTCTACCTGGCACAAAACCTCCGTCGTCGCAATAAAGAGTTAGCCCGCGCGACAGCCGTTACGACCGTCTCACCCTGGCACAACGACCTGATTCGTCGTCTTACGGGGCAAACCCATGTGACCACTATCTATAACGGATACGATGCGCAGTGTTTCAAACCGCGAGACACACCTTCCACCCGTTTCAGTATCGTTTATACCGGTAAGGTCTTCCCTTCTCCGCAACAGGAGCCGGGTCTGCTCTTCGCTGCTCTCAAGCAGCTGAACATTTCGCCGAAACAACTATCTGTGGACTGGTATATAGATGCGACCAGCGAAGCGCTGATCCGGCAACAGGCCAAAGAGGCGAATGTAGAAGCATGGATGAACTACCACGGACAGATTCCGCAGTCCGAGATCGTCACCAAACTACACGAGGCATCGGTGTGTCTGGTTCTTACCAGCCGTGCCAATGACACCAACGGGCACGGAAAGATGACCACTAAGTTCTTTGAAGCCTTAGGAGTGGAAAAGCCGGTACTGTGCGTAGAGAGTGATGAAGAATGTTTGGCGTCCGTGATACGAAACACGCATGCAGGTCTCTCTGCTACCAATGCGCAAGAAGTAGCCGACTTCCTGCAAGCCAAATACACGGAGTGGCAACAGAAAGGATTTACCCGCCAAGCGGTGGATCTACAGCAGAAGGCGCTCTTCTCCCGTCAAGCGCAAGCAATGCAGTGGATACAGATTTTCAGAGAAATAGCCGAATAACTTCAAACACTTCTGCCAAAGGCACACCGGCTTGCACGCCGCGTGTCACCGCCAACGAGCGCACAAACTCATCGGACATGTACATCCTGCCATGTTGAGAATGGTACTCATGCAGCGCTTCCTGTTTGGCACGTAGGTCGTCTTCGGACAGTTCCACGAAACACTGTGTATTAAAGGTCAGATTGTTCCAAATCAGTTCATACCCGAGTAAGGTGGTATTCTTAAACGCGCGCACGGCTTCTTGCGCGATCGTTTGATGATCCTGATGTACATCATGCAAGCTGGGCACAAACACGATGTCCGGATGCAGTTGGGCACGCAAGGCTATCAATGCCTCCAATATCTGCTGACGAGCATAATTCAGTTCGCGCACCTCGTAGTCGTAGATGATGAGGTTCTGTTCTTCGATGCCCAATTTGCCGGTGGCATGTTTGACTTCCACTTTCAGCGTATCGTTCGCCATGCCGGCGGGCAAGGATTTGCCTGCTGTGGAGAAAGCCACGTAAATAACTTGCTTACCCATGCTAAGCAGTTTATGGATAGTTCCACCCATCCCTAATTCACCATCATCGGTATGAGGTGCCAATACCAGCACTCGGTTTACATCGTTGAATAACATATAGCCTATTTCATTTGATATTTCTAAAATCCACTCCGGCATTCCGGGCGGTCTGCCGGTCCGTATCGCTGTCGCCTATGAGCAGTGTTTGCGATGCGTCCACTCCGTTTTGCTGCATCAGATACTGAAGGGCCTTGGGAGAAGGTTTGCTTTCTATCAGCGCTGCGTAGCAGATCTGCACTTCCGGGAAGACAGACTCCAAACGCAGATTATGCACTTTCTGCCGCTGTTGCTCCACGTTTCCGTTGGTCAGTACAGCTACCCGTTTGCCCTGCTGCAGCAATGTGTGTATCTGTTGGCGCATCGCCTCGTATAGCTGCAGCGGGCAGCCCGTATGGCGTAGTATGTCCAGTAGTTGTGCTGTCTCTACCGCAAGACCGAACTGCGCTTGGAACTTCTCAAAGAGCTGCGTGCGACCTTCGTTGACAAACGTATCACACAAGAAACGATAGTATGCCTCCGCGCGTTGTGCGTCGCCGTTCGCCACAAATTCGGCTATCCGGCGATAGGCAGCAAACAAATAGTCCGTCTCCCGATACAATGTATCGTCCAAGTCGAAGACGTATAACTTATATTTTAACGACTCCGGATTCATTCACACCTACAGCTCCCCAGTACCGTACCAGACGCGTATTCCAGTCAATCGACATCGCATCCACCGGTTCACCCATGAGCGAGCGAACAGACTGAGCAATGATATTAGCACCGGCGAAAGCCGACATGACCATCGTCCCCTGCACGCGCGGGTTACACTCTAATAACTGCGGAACGCCATTATGGTCTTTCTTAAACTGAAAACCGAAACAATACCGCAGATCCAGCGCTTCCGCCAATTGACGGCTGGCATCAATAATGGCTTCGTTGCACTCCAACGAGGCGCGGAAAGTGATACCGCTCCGCATCACTTCGCGTTTTCTGGGCAACGCAACAAACGCATCCTCTGTACGCAGCACATCGACCGTGTATTCGTCGCCTTCCAGATAATCCATGACCAGCAGTTCGGGGAAAGAGTCTCCTAAGATGGTATGCAGTTCCTCCAATGTACAATACAAGGCAGAGGGTTTCTGATGGTAGAAGTCGTGTTTCCTGTCGCGCGCATGCGCATCGATGATGATCCGCACGCCTCGCGAACCGTTTCCGCAAGGCGGTTTGACGACTGTCAGTTGTCCTTTGTTCCTGCGTGAGAGCACTTGTTGCTCCAATTCGGCAAACGTATCACATAGCGCATAATCGGTCGTTTGGATACCTAACGAGCGCGCGGTCTGTAACAGATGATACTTATTGTTGGCCCGCTCTATACTATCCTTGTCCGAGACTAAAATACGCGTACCTGTCGCTTCAAAATCCGCTTTGTGTGTAGCGAGCAACAACAGTTCTGCCGTGTTCTGCGGCACAACCACATCGATCTGCTCCTGGCGGCACAACGACTGCAAGGCGGACAAATAGGCGTGCTCGTCTTTGGCTAACGGCAACGTATGAAAAGCATCACACAGGTATTGTCCTACCGCCATCGAATCGGCATCGGTGCCAACGATTGTAGCTCCGAGGCTGCGCAAGGCATAGATCGTTCCTTGTACACCCGGAGCACCTACTCCGGTCAGCAATATTTTTTTCAGTTCGCTCATCGATCAGGAAAGTATTCTTTCGGCTGCAAAGGTAATAAAAAAAAATCAAATACACAAATAGAACATAAAAAAAATGCATAAAATGGCAAAATGTTTGCGTATTCGAGAAAAAAAGTGTAACTTTGCGCCGTTAAGTGGATTTGTATGATTAGTTTGGTGATTCCCATATACAATACCAAAGCGTATTTGAAGGACTGTTTGGACAGTGTGCTGGCTCAGACGGAGCGGGATGTACAGGTGGTGCTGGTGGATGACGGCAGCACGGATGGGAGTGCGGCTATCGCACAGGAGTATGCCCGCCAAGACACGCGCGTTGAGTACTACCATCAGCAGCACGCAGGACAGTCTGCTGCGCGCAATCTGGGGCTGAGTCATGCCCAAGGGGACTATATCGCCTTCGTGGATGCGGATGATACGATTGATCCCGATTGGTGTCAAAAACATCTGGATGCCATCAGCGGTGTCGATTATGTGCAATCGGGCTATACGCGCTCAGGCCGTCACCTGGCACCTGCCACCAATCACCAATTCACCTCGCCTTGTATGCGACTCTATCGCCGCCAAGCCATCGACGGAATGCGCTTCATCGAAGGGATGATCTACGAAGACGTGATCTGGTCGGTTGATCTGTGGAGACGCGGTTCAAGTTGCCGTCGTATCCGCTATTACGGCTATCACTACACCATCAATCCGAACAGCACCACTTCGCGTCGCCGTCCCGAGGACGAGAAGCGCGTGATCGCCCAACTGCGGGCACGGCAGAAGAACGCCTCGCTGCGCGGCAGAATGATTATCGAATACACCATCATACGTCTTAAACTTCATTTCTTAAAACAATGAAAAAAACTATTTGCTCTTTGGTCCTTTGTGCATTGTCACTTTGTACAGTAAACGCTGCCACGTACTACGCTGCGCCGAAAGGCATGGGGGACGGCAGTTCGTATTTCTCGCCGACTACGTTTGCGGCCGGTGTGGCGATGCTCACCAACCCCGGTGATACCTTGTACCTGACCGAAGGAACGTATGAGTTCACGGACAAGTTCAGCATCAACAAACAGGGTTCGGCTTCGAAGAACATCGTGATTGCCGGTTACCCGGGCGATGCGGTGACTTTGGATTTCCACAAAGTGCCGTACGGCACACGAGGCATCACGATTCATGCCAATTCGGTGTACGTCCACATCAAGGACCTGGCGATTGCCTGGTCGGGCAAGAACAACCTCTACTGTGAGGGTTCGTACTGTCTGTTCGAGCGTCTGGACATCTACGGCTCTGCAGACACCGGATGCCAGATGAAGAAAGGTGGTAACAACGTCATCCGCAATGTCGATTCCCACGATAACTTCGACTACGAGACCATGTCCGGTAACACGGCTAACTTCGGCGGCAACGCAGACGGTTTTGCAGACAAGCAGTTCACCGGTCCGGGCAACCATTACATCGGCTGCCGTGCATGGAACAACTCCGATGACGGCTGGGATTTCTTCCAACGTGTGAGCAACTCGAACACCATCATCGAGGATTGCATCTGCTTCATGAATGGATGCCCGTACTACGACATGAGTCAGAACCCGCGTGCAACAGGCGTAGACAAGTCGTGGTTTGACTCCAAGGTCGGCACGCAGATGACAGACCGCTACGGTCAGACCATCACCATCACGCTCGACCGCTATCCCTGTCAGGGCAACGGCAACGGGTTCAAGATGGGAGGTCAAGGCACGGACCATAAGATTCTCATTCACCACTGTCTGGCTGTCGGTAACTACGCCCGCGGTTTTGACCAGAACAACAACGGCGGCACGATGTGGGTGTATAACTGCTCAGCGTACCAAAACGCGTATAACTACGGTTTTACCACGGCCTACGGCACCAATACCATCCAGAACTGCATCAGTCTGGCCGGCCAGAATGCCGATTCGTACAAATCGCAAAACGTCGTCACCATCGACCATAACTCTTGGAACAACGGCTATTCGGTTTCGGCCAACGATTTTCAATCACTCGACACGACCCTGATCCTGGCACCGCGTCAGGCGGACGGTTCGTTGCCCGACGTGGCGTTCATGCGTCTCAAAACGAGTTCGGCACTCATTGATGCCGGTATCGATGTTAATCTATGGTACAACGGTCAGGCACCCGATCTGGGTTGTTACGAAGCAGACGGGGAGCGTCATGAGCCGGAACCCGAGGACACCATCCCTGCCGTGCGACCGGAAGGCAGTCACGCAATCGCGTTCGTGACCATTGTCGGCGCGGCGGAAGATAAAGCGCTGCTCAAGCACCTGCGTACCAACGACAGTCTGTGGATCGTGGAGACAGATGCGACGGACCCCTCCGTCGATTACAGCGAGTACGAGGTGATTGTGCTGGGCAGCAAACCCTCTTCTTCAGCAGCCGGTTTCACACCGCTCAAAGGCTATGACAAACCGATGGTGCTGCTTAAGCCTTGGCTGCTCAAGCAAGGTGTATGGAGTTGGGGCACCGCTATCAACACACAAGACCTGAGTGTCTCGGTCACCGATGCGACGCACCCGCTCTTTGAAGGACTGACCCTCACCGATGGCGAACTGCAACTCTTCTCGCAGTGTAACACCAATGCCGTCACGGCGATCTCCGAGTGGTCCAACGTCCAACCGGCGGTCACCGCCTTGGCCTCACCGGTCTCGCAGACAGGTGCGACCGCAATCGCTGAACTGCCGGCCGGTACGGACTGCAACGGCACCGTGTTGCAGCAACGCATGGTGATGATCGGCGTGAGCGAGTACTCCACCGCAGCCCTGACCCAAGACGGCAAGCAACTGATTGAGAACGCGATCCTGTACCAACTCGGCATTCGTATGCCGCAGGGGTTCGACAATCACAAATCCGAAATAACAAATCACAAATATTTAAAAGATGGTAAACTGTTTATTCAAGCAGGCGGGCAGGTATATGATGCTGCTGGCCGCCGTATGCACGATTAGTACCGTAGCTGCGAACAACGCGCAGTACCAGGATGTCAACTACAGCCTGGATGAGTTCACGCTCACCGCGGAAGTGATTGCGACTCCCAAAGCCTCGGGCGAACTGTTCCTGCCGGAGCAGATCATCGTAGGCCAACACACCTACACCGTGATCGCAATCGGGGACAAGGCGTTCAGGGGTTGTAAGACCCTGACGGCCATTGTGTTGCCGCCCACCCTGCAGCGCGTCTATCGCTCCGCGTTTGACGGAACGGGAATCATGTCCAACAAAGCGAACTGGAACGAGGGTTGTCTGTGGATTGACAGCGTGCTCATTGCCACCGACAAGGCCATCAAACCCAAGTTCATCGTACCCGAAGGGACCCGACTGATTGCAGCCGGAGCGTTCCAGGGCAACAAGACGATCCAACGGGTCGAACTGCCGACATGCATCACACGCATCGACCACGAGACCTTCCGCGACTGCAAGAACCTGCAGAAAGTGGTGATCCCGACCACCATCACCTCCATCGGCGAGGATGCGTTCACCGGAAGCGGTATCTACAACAACGACAAGAAGTGGAAGAAAGGGGCGCTCATTCTGGACGACTGCCTGATTGCCACCAACAACGACCTGCCGGCACAGTACGTGTTCAAGAACAAGATCCCCATTCGTCTCATTGCCGAACGGGCGTTTGCGAACCGTAAGAACCTCAAGTCGGTAGATATCCCCGCCACGGTCACGGCGATCCCGGCTGCTGCGTTCTACAACTGCGAGAACCTGTCAACGGTCACGATTCCGGCTACGGTCAAAGAAGTGGGCAACTTCGCCTTCTACAACTGCCCTGCGCTCAAGAAAGCTACGCTGCCGACCGATCTGGAGAAACTGGGAATGGCGGTTTTCTACGGTTGTGGCAGTCTGTCCGAGCAGGTGCTGAGCGAGAAACTGGAGGTGATTCGGGAAGCTACGTTCCACCTCTGCCGGAACATCAAACATATCTCCTTACCGTCACACTTGCGTCGGTTGGAAGCCGGTGCTTTTGCCGGTTGTTCGGCACTGGAAGAGATTGAACTGCCGACCACCCTCACGTTCCTTGGTGACCAGGCTTTCGCCGGCTGTATCACCCTGCGTCGTGTGACGATTCCGCAAGGTGTGCCCGAACTGCCCAAGCAGGCGTTCCAGGGTTGTACCCGACTCTACCGTGTGGACCTGCCCGAAGGGATCTATGCCATCGGTGAAGAGGCGTTGGACGGATGTGTAGCGCTGGAGAAAATCAACCTCCCCGCCAGCACATTCCGCATCGGTGCACGCGCGTTCCATAACTGCCAGCAACTGAACCGCATTGCCCTCGTGGACCATATCCACATCATTGAAGAGTGCGCGTTCATGGAGTGTAAGATGCTGGAAGAGGTCAAGCTGCCGCTCAACCTCAAGTCCCTGGATCTGGGTGCGTTTGCACAATGCATCAGCCTGCAGAAAGTGATTCTCAACGACTCGCTGCAGCATATCGGCGACGGCGCGTTCTGTCAATGCCGCAGTCTGCGCGAGGTAGTGTGGAACGATGCCATCCAATCCATCGGAACGGAAGCGTTCTTCGACTGCAAAAACCTGCCTACTCCGATCATCGTGGACCCGAGTATCACGGTAGGCAAGAATGCGTTTAAGGGTTGTAAAGAGAAACGTTAGAACGAGATGTACTGATAGTGCACCTCATCTCCTATTTGGGCGGTCATATACGACTGCCCTTTTTCTTGGTCTTTGGTGGCATCCGTCACCATGTACTGCACCCCTTTGAACAAGACCGTTTGACGGGCATGCTGATGCCCCGACCACACCGCTTCCACGCCGTACTGAGCGAAGAGCGTTGCCAGATCGTAGGTCTCCTCCAACGCGAAGTTAGAGGTGTACTCTTGCGAGTTGTCCAGTTTCCAGAAATGGGTATGCGTATAGACGATGATATGACGATAGCCTTCTTGCGACTTAGCCGCCAACAGTTGCTTCAACCACTGCGTCTGCTCCGTACCCAAGGTACCTTCTGCGCTGTCCAGACAAATGAACAGGTCCAGTTTCTTAGGGCCGTTGTACGTGTCGAACCAATAGGCGGAGGTATGGAAATACGAGCGGAAGATCGTCCACTGCTTGAAGTAGATATCGTGGTTACCCAGCGTGACCATCATCGGGCCGTTCGCCAAACCGAGCACGCTGTCGGCACAGGCAAAGTTGTTCTGCGCATCAATGAGGTCGCCTAAGTGAAACGCGATCTTCGGATGGGTCTCGGCATTGTACACCGCGACAAACGTATCGAGATTCGCATGCGTGGTACGCGTGATATGACTGTCCGAACACACATATGCGATGTAATCGTCCGAACCCATGTCCAGGTGCTGCACACCCACACTGTCGTTGTACGCCTGCGACTGCTGAAAACGGGTAGCCACCGTCTCCCCGTTCGGTGAGAACAGACCGGCTACATCATACGGAAAATCCTCGCTGCACGACGACAGCATCAACAAAGCTGCAAGTACAAATATATAGGAGCGTCTCATCATTCTTAATTTTTCATTTTTCATTTTTCATTTTTCATTAAAACCGATACGCAAACCCTGTTCGGAGCGTAGCGCCGTAGAACGTAGCATCCAAATGGAACATGCCGGTCGGTTTGCATTGTGCACCGAACTCGAGTCGCCAATGTTCCTTCACGTCGTAGTACGCACCGATGCCGAACAGCGGTTGCCACGAGCGCTCCATCTGATAATCATCCACGTTGCTGATGAGAAACGATATATTCCAGGGGTTGTTCTGCGGCCGGCAGAACGCCTCGACGCGGTACAGCAGATTGAACGGCTCCACCACATACGTATCTGTCGAGTGCCAACTGCGGTCCCAATCGGCCATCACACGCCCGTACATACCCAGGGTCACCGACACATAATCCATTCGGTAACCGATTCCCAGAGCGGCTGTCATGTCGCCCATCCGGTTGCGGGCAATCGCACGGTAGAGCACGTCGGTCTCAATGAACAACTCACCTACGGGCAATTCGAACTTAGGACGGAGTTGCACCACCCCGGTATAGACATTCGCGGTCGAGAGTTGGAGCTTCGCCTCCATCTCAAAATGCGGATTAATCGGCATCAGGGCCTTCACATCCAGGTTCGCGTGATGCCCCCAGCTCACGTTGTAACTGTACTCCGCCATCGTCGTCAGGGAGTACTTTCGTTCCCCGAATCCCGGATTGGCTGCCGTCGCCACAACTGCCACCAGCAGCATCACACCTATTATAAAATATCTACGCATTTAAAAATTTTTAATTCTTCATTTTTCATTTTGCATTTTTCATAAATACACTATGGTGAGCCCTGCTCCTCCGTGGTTGACATCTCCGTCACCGAACTCGATCGCCACCTGCCCGCGTTTACGGCGTTGGCGGTTAAGGTCGTTCAGATAATCGCGGGTGAGCTGTTTGAGTGCGCCCGTACCGGTGCCGTGCAGGATCGTCACCTCGCCCGCACCGACCATCAGCGCGTCGTCCATGTACGCGATCAGTTTCTCCAGCGCCTCGTCTGCCCGGTAGCCGCGCAGGTCTAATGTGCGCTCGAACTTGAGGGTACGGCTGTGTACCACGGCACTGGTATGCGATTTCCGGGTAGTGGGAGTAGCGGAGGGTACGTTCTTCGCCAGCGCTCTCAGGTCTCGGAAATCCCGGAATACTTTCTTATCTCCATTCGCCTCTACCCTTTCGCCATTCGCCTTTTTCCCTTCGCCTTTCGCCCCCATCTTCTCCACTTTCTGCTTTAAACTTTCCACTTTCTCGCGGGCTGCTTTGGTCTTCTGCTTATCCGCCTTCGCTTCTTTGATCTCACGGATGGTGCGTTCGATCGTGGCATTGGACTGCTGCAGCAGCGCCTCGGCTTCCTGTCGCGCCTGCTCAAGCACCTCCTTCTTTTTCGCCTTGATCCCGCTCATCTGCTCCTCGTACTGGGCGATGCGCTCTTCGAGCACTTTCTCTTTCTGCCGAATCGCCTGCCGTTTGTTCTCCCAATAGCGTTTGTCGCGGGCGATGTCCTGCAGTTGCTTGTCATAATCGATATGCTCTTCGCCGACCAGGTCGGTAGCGTACTGAATGATGGGTTCGCCCAAGCCGGTCTGACGGGCTATCTCGATTGCGAACGAACTGCCGGCCTGACCGATGGACAACTGGAACAGCGGCCGCATGGCACCGCGGTCGTACAGCATCGCGCCGTTGACCACACCCGGGGTCTGTTCCGCAAAATGCTTGAGGTTGGTATAGTGGGTGGTGATGACGCCGAACACCTGTCGGTTCACCAGTTCGCGCAGGATCGCTTCGGCAATCGCTCCGCCGATGAGCGGTTCGGTACCCGTGCCCATCTCGTCGATGAGGATCAGCGTGTGCTCATCCGCCTGACGCAGGAACTGCTTCATGTTACGCAGATGACTCGAGTACGTGGACAGTTCGTCTTGGATGGACTGCTCGTCACCGATGTCGATCATCAGTTGCTCGAAGAACCCAGCTCGACTCTGTTCCGCTACCGGCACCAGCAGACCGCATTGGAGCATGTACTGCAGCAGCGCCACCGTCTTGAGGCACACCGACTTACCGCCGGCATTCGGTCCGGAGATGACGAGCACATGGTTCGTTTGGCGGTTCAACTTAATCGAGAGCGGCACGACCGTCTTGCCTTGCGGCAGGTAGTGCAACAGCAGCACCGGGTGCTTGGCATCGCTCCACTCCAGCATTGGTTCGTTGACCAATTCAGGGCGAATAGCCTGGAGTGTCCGTGCTAACGATACTTTCGCGCGAATAAAATCCACTTCCGAGAGCAGTTGCTGGCTGTGCAAGATGGCATCCGTGTTCGGGCGTAACTGCTCCGTCACGGCCTGCAGGATACGCACGCGCTCCCGGCGTTCGGCTCCTTCCAGTTCACGGATATGGTTGTTAGCATCCACCACTTGTTGGGGTTCGATATAGACCGTCTTACCGGTTGCCGATTCGTCATGCACGATACCGCCAATCTTCCGTTTGTAGCCGGGCGGGACCGGAATCACCAGACGCCCTTCGCGCAAGGTCGGCGCCGCATCGGCATCCACCAACCCGTCCGCTTTGGCTTGCCGTAGGATCGAAGCTAAGGTGCGGCCGACACTGCCCTGCAGGTTCACCAACTCTTTGCGGATACGCGCCAGTTCAGGCGAAGCATGATCGGCCAAACGGCCGTACCGATCTAAGATGCGGTCGATCTCCTGAACCAGGTTCCCTAAGATCCCCAGGTTCCCTGTAGGCGCTTCTGCGCCGTCCTGTAGGCCGTAAGGCCGTCCTAACTCCTTCAATAGCGCATACCGCTGCTCGTCCAGCGAACCGAAGAACCGCTCCAGTTCGACCGCATAACTAAGGCTCTTGCGCAGGTCATCCAGTTCCGCCTCGTCCAGGAACAAGCCTTCGATGCGGATACGGGAGATCGCTTCGCGCATGTCGTGGATGTCGCCACGGGGAAAAGTGAGCATCGGGTCCGCTTCCGCCAGACGCATCTGGTCGGTGAGCAGCAGCAGGTGCTGCACCGTCTCAAAATCCGTCTCCATCTGCATTGCATCGACCCGTTCGCGTCCTAACGGAGACGAACAACGACGATGTAACTCATCACGGATCACCGTGAAGTCAATCTTCTGCTCTATGTTATTCGGATAAAACAACGGATTTTCGATTTACAAATTTACAAATTTACGATTTACGATTTATTTACGATTTTTAGAGATTTACGATTTACGAACAATCGTCAATTATTTCAATTGAACAATCAATCGTACCTCGTCAATCGTCCAATCGTCAATTATTTCAATTGAACAATCAATCGTACCTCGTCAATCGTCCAATCGTCAATTATCCCAATATTCTACAATCTCGGATGGCCTCGGCGCCGACGGCTTCGTTGAGCTTGCGCACGAGTTCGAACCGGTTCTCAAACAGTTGTGCCTTGAGCGCGGCAGACGAGACACGCACGATGAGCATGCCGTCTTTGACCTCCACGCTGCGGGTCAGGTGCGTCACCGTCTCTCCCATCACGCGAGGCCACGCTTCCTCCACTTGCACGGCGAGCACCGACTGCTCCAGACCGCTCTCGCGGAGAAAATCCACCAAGGCATCACTTATTTTCATCCTTCACTTTCTTCAGATACAGTTTCTGACGGGTACGGAACACGCGAATCGACGAATCCAGTTCGTTCAGTTTCTGAATGATTTGAATCTGCACGCACTCCTCCTGACTCAGTTGCCACAAGGACTGCCCGGCGTGCGTCCACACGTACTCGTTGGCACCGACCGTTTTCTTGGCGGCCATGTAGATACGGTCACCGACAGCCAAGTCACGTCCCAGCGCATCGTTCCACTCACGCAGGTCACGCTCGCGCACATTGAGACGGAACGCCACGTTCGCGTACGTATCCCCCTCACGCGCAATCACATACGACACGCCGTTGAATTTCTTTTTGGGGTGCATCAGCAGGAAGCTGTCGCGCTCCTGACGGGCTGTGAGCGGAGCCACATACGGCGGTTCGGGATCGTTGTTGATCACCATGATCGGCTCCGCACGACGTACGACCGCAGCCTTGAGCGGACGACGGGCCGGTGCAGCGGCTACCGTATCCTCCGTTGCCACAGCGGCTTGTGTGGAAGGCACCACCGCCTTGCTCAGCGTCAAGGTGTCCAGACGGTAGTCCTGAATGATCTTAATCAGTTTCTGCGCATACAGTTTGTCGGTTGCATAGCCGCACTCTTTGAGACGATATGCCCAACCCTCATAATCTTCAATCGCTATCTCAAAACAGGTCGTATAGCGCGGACGTTGCAGGAACAGCGAGTGGTCCCGGAAACTCTCGGCCGCATCCGGATAGGTGCGGAAACACTCACCTTTGCTATCATCGTCGTAGTAATACACACCGCCGAACCAATCGTTGGTGCACTTGATGCCGAAGTGATTGCGGGCATTGACCGCCAACTCACTCTGACCGGCTCCCGACTCCAGCAGCGCCTGCGCCATCGTGATCGATGCCGGGATGCCGTACTCCTGCTGTTGCTGCACGGCCACACCCTTCCACTGGTTGATATAGCGCAGATAAGAGGGGTTCAACAACTGTGCCTGTGCGAACAGACCGCACGTCAGGGCCAAGGCCAATAAGACTGATTTTTTCATAATCCGATATTGTTAAGTATGTAAATAGTTGCTATTGTATGGCTCAGCGAACCGAGCATGATGAACACGTGCCAGATGGCGTGGTAGTACGCGTGGTCCTCGTCCTTGCTGAAGAAGTACGCACCGATGGAGTACAGCACTCCTTCCGCCACGATCCACAGGAACGCGCTATGCGGCATGTTCTTCCACATCGGCCAGATGACCAGGATCGCCACCCACCCCATCATCAGGTACAAGGCCAGCGACATATGCGGATGCCGACCCAGCACAAAAAACTTACTGATCGAGCCCACCAGCACACACGCCCACAGGAACCCGAACAGCGACCAGCCGACCCATCCTCCGACGACCGACATGCACACCAGCGAGTACGAACCGGCGATCATCACGTAGATCGATATATGGTCCATCACCCGCAGACGGTGTTTGATCTTCGGCGTCGTAGCAGCGTGGTACAGCGTAGACGACAGATACATCATCGTCATGCCGACGATGAACAGCGCCGTGCCGATCACGTTAACCGGATCAACGGGCCCTGCCGCCGGATGCAGCGACAAACGGATCAACGGCCACGCCACACACAATGTGGCAATTAACGCAACTAAATGCGTCCATGTATTCGCTCTTTCTTCTCCACTCATCATTTCAGCCTGCAAAGATACAAAAAATTTTGCAAACATGCAAGGATTTAGGCATTTTTTCTTCGCTTTCGCTTTTTCTCGGGTATTTTCTTCTTCATTTCTCCCGATTGCCAATCGGGTCAATTACTCCCGAATCCGCTTAGCACGTACTTCCTTAGCCACGCATCGATATCTTCTATCTCCGGATTGACGTGCTTGCGGACAATCTGCCGTCTATGATAGATCGTTTGTTTCTGGACATTGAGGAGGATTCCCATGTCGCTGTCCGAAGCGCCGATGATAGATAAAATAGCAAACTGCATGTCGGACTCCGTTAAGTCCGGATAATCTTTGCGCAGTCTGCTGATCGCGCCATCCAATGCGGTGTCCACGGAAGCAATCAGTTCGTCTATACTCTCCTTGCTCAATGTCAGTTGTTCGTCACGATAGGTCTGCAACCATTTCGGGAACTCGGGTTCGTTGCCGCGCAATCGTTGCAACTCCATCTCACGCGTCAGGTTCACTTTCTGTTTGAGCCGTTCCAGTGCCAATTGGAGTTGTTGGGCGTATTTATCTTGCAAGGCTTGCAGTGCAGCAGCTTGTTCACGCCGACGCTGTTGCCAGTAACGCCAGAGAATGAGGGAAAGGGCTACCACCAACACCAAAAGCAGCACTAATACCAAGGAGATCTTGCGTTGCCACTGTCGCTCGCGTTGTGCTTCTTGCGCCAGTTGTTGTTCGCGCGCGACGTCATAATGTAAGGATAGCGCGAACGTGCGTGCACCCGCGTCGCGTTGAAGTTCTTCTATCTTGCGGTCATATAGATCTAACAACACCTCATAAGCTTTGTCGGACTTGCCTCGTTGTCGGAGTACTTTGCTTTGCAGATAGGCGTAACTCTGTTCGAACCAATAGGCGTACGAGGAGTCTTTGGGTTGCAGGCGCTCCAAGTAAAAGGCAGCAGAGTCTGTGGCATGTTGCGCCAAGAGTAGTTCGACGATCTCTGAGTAACGCGCGTGCGCTCCGTGCTTCTCTGCCAGTTCCTTACAAACCGCCAAACGCTGCGTCACGCTGTCCGGATAACAGAGTTGGTAACGATAGGCATCTATATCCAAGAGCAGCACATCGCTTTGCGCGGTTTGTGCGTATTGTTTTGCTTGCGCAAAATACCATAACACACTATCTTGCTCACCGCCGGTTAACGCCATCGTACGCGCTATGTCACGATAGGCGCACGCCAGATAGACGGCATTCTCACCTTGCTCCAATAACGGAATGGCTTTGCGGTAGTAGCTACCGGCTATCTCATAGAGCATCTCACTCTCGGAAGTGTTGCCTAAATGAAAGCGGGTAAGACCCAACAACTGATCCCGCTGTGCCAACTGCTGATGGCTGACGGCTGACGGCTGAATACTCTCCAAGATCTCTTCCGCTTGCTTTAGATAAACGGTCGATTCTTCGTAGTTACTATGCTGATTGGAGGACGTTCCCAAAGCATACAGTTCTTCTGCCTTTTGGAGCTGTTTTTGAGCATTTGAGGCTCCATTTCGGCATCCTTGCCACAAAAAAATCAAGCAAAAAATGCCCCATCCAGCAACGCGTACAACTTTATTTTTAGTCATAATTTATAACTTATTGATATATAGTGTTTTATAAAATGCATAAAATAGGGCTCGTACAACTGCAAAATTTGGTCATGTCAAAAAAAAGCAGTACCTTTGCACCGGATTTTGAAACACGATTCACGATGCAAAATTAGTAAAACTTTTTGACATATGCAAATTATGGAAAAGAAAAATCAAATTTGTCTGCTTTTTGTAGCCTTTTTACTATTAAAAGGAGCATGCGCCTACGCGCAAAGGGTTTTTATTGACAGCGTTTATTATACGCTGGACACTACTGCTATGACGGCACAAATAGCGGTACAGAGTAGTAGTACCGCCGTTGGTGACATCGTTATTAATGACACAGTGATGTACGAGGGCGCGAATTAGATTCCGTTTGAGGCGTTCTTGAAAGCAGGACTCATTGAGTTCCGCGTGCCGGAAGGCGTGACATATATCGAGCAGCGTTCGTTTGAACAGATGCCCAACTTGCTGCGCGTACACCTTGCTAATTCGGTGAAGTCGCTGACATCGTGGTCGTTCTACAACCTGCCCGCACTTCAAGATCCCATTTACAACGACAGTCTGTTTGTGCTGATGCCGGATAGTTACCAAGGTGCTTACACAATACCGTCAAGCATCAAAGTGATTTGCAACATGGCCTTCTACGGCTGTACAAAGGTCACGAGCCTTACTATCCCTGAAGGCGTGGAACGGATAGAGAGTCTGTCGCTTTTCTTTAGTTTGAACAGTTCGGTAAAGACACTACATATTCCATCGACAGTAAACTATATCGGTCCGAATGCCATATGCAGCGGAAGACTGGAGACGGTGACGGTAGCGGCTGACAATCAGCACTATACGACTTGGAACGGGTTAGTCTGCACCAAAGATATGAAGACGCTGGTTTATTGTCCTGACCGCAAATATGTGAACACCACATTGCCAGAATCCATCGAACATATCGCTCCCTACGCATTCTACGTAGCGTCCAATCTGTATAAGTTAGAGATGCCAAACGTGAAGACTATCGGTGAAAATGCTTTTGCGGAAAACAATCTGGAAAGCCTTACCTTGCCGGCATGCTTGGAAGAAATCGGAAATGAGGCTTTCTCCGAATCGTTCGATCTGACCAGCGTGACCATCCCTGCGTCGGTGACAAACATCGGTGAAGAAGTGTTCAGTTATTCACGCAAGTTGAACAAGGCGGTGATCAACAATGCCATCATCGGAGCGACGGGGTTAGAGACCATTGAAATAGGCACGAACCTGCGTGAGATACGCGCGTATGCTTTTCAGCAATGCCAAAAACTCTGGTACGTCCGCATGCCTCAAGCCAATGATTATTTCCGTACGATAGACGGTGTGCTCTTTTCGGCAGACACGACGGCTTTGGCACTTTATCCGCCTAAGCATGACGGGAATATAATAGTTTTACCGGAGCAGACGACGACCTTACGTTCCGGTTCGTTGCGAGGAATAGAAAAGGACAAGCTGGTGCTTTCTAGGCAAACAGCGTTGTTTGAGACGGAGGTTTTCGGCGGTTATTTCTGGGGCAATGATGTGACACCTGTTCTTGACACGATCGTAGCGCCTATGATGGCCGTACCTGCAACGCAAGGCAATCCGTTCAATCTGCTCAATCAAGCCCAAACCGTCCTTTTAGTACCTTGTGACTCGCTTGCGGAGATCTATCGTGCTAATAGCATCTGGAACGGCTTTAACATCCAAGTGGACAGTACACTTCTGGAGCTGCCGGAAAAAGAGCCGGAGGTAGAGACACAACCCGACGACCACAGCGTGCAGTTCACATGGCCGGCCGTGGAAGGAGCCAGTTACTACACGCTCATCATCTGGGCGAACGAGGAGCGCACAGAGAAGATTTGTACACTGACGTTCAACTCCATGGGACAGCTCGTCGAAATCGACTTCTCCAAGCACGCTCCTGCTCGTCGTGCGAAGAATGCCACCAGTACCTTCTCATTCCGTTACAACGGTTTGAGTGAGGGCACCGATTATTGGTTCACGATGACCGCTTCCGATGCCAATGATACGGAACTCTTCTACGCCTCTGGATCCTTTGCTACGCTCGGTGCAAACATGCCGACCGGCATAGACGATGTACAAAGGGATGATGCACAATGTACAAAGGTGTTGCGCGACGGACAGATTTATCTGATGTACGAAGGACGGATGTACGATATACAAGGAAATCAACTGAAATAATATACGATCATGAAAACGAAAGTATCTATTATTCTTGTTTACCTGACGATGATGGCAAGCAGCGCCTATGCGACGGTATATACCGGCAGTTTGGGACCGGAGTTGACTTACACGCTGGACTCGGGCACGGGGCATGTAGTGATCGAAGGTCGCGGAGCGATGACGTCGGACGATTTGAGTAACTATCCGAAAAGGGAGTATGTGAAGACCGTTTCCTTCCCGGAAGGACTCACTTCTATCTGCGCGAACGCTTTCCACGGGTGTTATAACCTGCAATCGATCGTACTGCCGGACAGCGTGGTCAGTATAGGTGCGTACGCTTTTCAGGAATGTACAAAAATGACCAGCGCCGATTTGGGAAAAGGCATCAAGACCATAAACAGTCAGGCTTTCATTTTCTGCTCAAACCTGCGGAAGGTAAGATGGTCCGATTGTCTCGAATCCATCGGGGATATGGCTTTCTACAATTGCACGAATATAGGCGACACTGTTTTCTTCCCGAAGACTTTCAAAACGATGGGATGGGGAGCTTTCGGATCGGAGAATTACAACAGCGACTCCAAAGTGATGGTGTGGGAAGCGATACACGCAAATGATTTCGTTCGATATGAGTCGGATGTCCCGGGAGAGTGCCATTTCAGTTATGTCATTTTCGGCGACTCGGTGGAATATATCCCAAATATGTTGTGCAAGTTTATGTACAACGATTCCATTACCCTACCCGAGACGGTCAAAGAGATCGGCGCGAGTGCTTTTACCAACTGCAGCCGTTTGCAGAAAATCAATATTCCTGAAGGTGTAACGACTATCGGAGCGAGTGCTTTTGCGGGATGCAAGAAGTTGAAACAACTGGTTCTACCATCCGGATTAGAGGAGATACCGGAGCAATTATGCAACCTTTGCGAAGCTTTGGACTCCGTCAAATTGCCCGCAGGGCTTACGGTTATTCCCCAAAAAGCATTTACCGGTTGTTCATCCTTACGATCGATAAAAATACCTAACTCGGTGACGAATATTGGCAATAGCGCCTTTTCCGGTTGTCCGTTAGATACGGTGGTTTTGCCTACTTCGCTCAACGTGTTAGGCGATGCTGTTTTTAACCAGCTGAACTTGACCACCAGCCCGAAACACCTGGTTCTGAACGACAAGTTGGTAGCCACCGGTATGAGTACTTTTGCCAACTGGAGCGAGTTGCAGACCATTGTTATCGGCAAGAATGTGGCTATCTTGGGGCAGGACTGTTTCTTTGGAGACTCGCTCGTAACGGACATCACTTGTTATGCCGCCCAACCGCCGCTGATCTACGATGGTACTTTTAGCGGCGTACCGGATTCAGCGAAGGTACATGTGTTGTCAAGCAGCATAGCCGCTTACCGCGCAGCGCAGTACTGGTCACGGTTCCGTATCGTGGCTTTGGACGAGGAAGAAATCATCCAACGTACCGTGACTGTGGATGCTGCGGAAACGACAGCAGATTTCACATGGCCTACCGACTCTGCCGCACACGCGTATCAGATAGATATATACAAGGACGGCGCAGTCTTCTGCAAACTGACGTTAGGCAACAGAGGACAGTTGTTAGGAATCTCCTTCTCTGCGCCGAAGCGCAAAAATGAACAAATGGTAAATGACCAAATGGTAAATGATTCTCAGCCTTACACCCTCTCCTTCAAGGTCACAGGTCTGGATGAGGCCTCACGATACACGTATGTACTATCCGTTTTGGATGAGAACGATGCTCCGCTGCACGTTTATATCGGCGATTTCGCCACCTTGGGATACGATGGCGAGTTGAAGTACAACGGAAACGAACTCATCCCAACACCTCCGATCATCCCAGGCGACCCGGATGCACAGAGTGTCATTACCGGCACCGAAATAATCGGTTCGGAGGGGGCAGAGAAAAAGACCATTATTGAAGGACGACTTCTCTTTATTACACCGCAAGGTACCTATGATATAACCGGAAAACGCATCGAGTAAGTAAGATTTTATGACACGCGTATTTATGTGGATCAATACTGTGCTGATAAGCATGGTATTAGGGGCGCCCCATACCTTTGCGCAGAGTCTGACACCCTGGAGCGGAGGTACACAAATGCCCGATTTTAACGGAGAAACATACACTGTCCGGACGGCAGAAGAGTTAGCTTGGATAGCCGCAGCGAGCCGCACGGATGACTTTGCGGGGAAAACCGTTCGTCTGGCTGCAGACCTTGATTTAGGCGGCACTAGCGCGACTCCGCCGAGTTGGGAACCGATAGGCAGCGCTGTCAAACCGTTTCAGGGCGAGTTGGACGGAGCCAACCATGTAATTTATAACCTATATATACTATCTTCGCTCCTCCCCTCCGGCGCAGGGCTGATAGCCGAAAGCGGAAACGCGGCGGTCGTTCACCATGTAGGCATCGCGCAAGGGCAGATCATGACGGATGGAGCGAGTAACGTAGGATGTCTGGTCGGAACGAACCGCGGGCAGATACACCACTGTTTTAACATGACGCAGATCATCGCGCACAACGGCAATAATATCGGTGGTCTGGTGGGTACTAATTACGGCGCTATAAGTTATTCGTACAACGCTGGAATCATCACCGACGGCAATAATCATGTAGGCGGATTAGTGGGCTATAACAAACCCTCTGCGGTCCTGAACAACTGCTATAATACAGGGTACTGCAAGGGCACCGACCACGTAGGCGCGTTATTCGGCAAGAACGAAGCGCCGGAGGAGAATCTGACGATGGTGTATTTCGACCAACAGCTGACGCGTATGTACGCTACAGGTTACGGAGGTTCGGACTCGATCATCACGGATAACACCCGATACGCAATTGCCAAATCGTCCGATTTCATTGGGAGTAACAGCCCCTATTACGAGAATCCTGAAAACGAATGGCGATGCACCGCAGGAGGTTATGACAGCCACCCGCAGTTGGTTTGTTTTGGCAACCACATCGCCTCGGAGCTTTCCGTCAAGACCGTTATACTGGATGCAGAGAGCGTACCAATCATGCGTGCCGAGGGCGTTGGCGCTCCGACTGACGGAAACTCCCCCCGTACCGGTATCGGGTTGGAGAGACAGAACAGCAGTGCTTTTGGTTCCGGAGAATGGTACTCACCGAGTCCGGATGTTATTTATATCTCCAACCCAAAAGGGGCATCAGCTTTGGTGAAACGCCCTTGCGGCAACCAAGAGGTGATCCTGACTATCACCTGCGGTCCGGCTCTGAAGCAGGTATATACTATCGTGAAGGGCTACGAAGCCTTCGATGCCGGCATCTTGAGCGGGGCTTATACAGCCTGCTGGAACGAGGAGGAGGTAAAGTTTAAAGAGAAGAACAACAACGGCAAGGAGGCCACCGGCGGTAAAGACGACGAGCAGAAGAACCCGCAGAGCAGTTACCAATATCGTCTCATCCGCGACACAGTGATCATTGCAGAAGACGGCACAAAGACCTATCTGCCGATGGACACCGTATGGCTTTGTCAGGAGGATTATAACGCATGGACCATGCCGACCGACGTGCCGGGTACGTATGCCTTTCACCGCGATGTACATGACGTACAATGCAAGACCGAGTGGACCCGCTCGCAAGGGCGGTTGTACCTGACCGTGAGAAAAGAGTTCGACCCGGGAGAACTAAAAGAGCAACCCGACACGCTCTACGGCATACTGCCGATGACGACCACTATACAGAGTATTCAAGACGCCTCAGGAGGAGGAGAGGTGTTCCACTATAAATGGGTGCTCAAAAGGAGCGAATGGATTATAAAAGAAAGAACGTGGAAACCCGTGCCGGAGGACACCCGAAACCCCTTGTATATCAACGGAGAACAAGTGGAGACACCTTCGATGACGTATAGCTTCGACAAACCGGGCTCATATACTTTCACGCGAAGCGTCCGGGAAGAGGCGTGCAAGGCCAGTATGACCGAGTCCCGAAACCCGCATGTAGTGGTGGTGTTTGAAGCAATAAACCCCGGTTCCATCGATAGTTTCAACCGAAACCTGTGCTCTGAGGAATGTCTGGAAACGATTCATGAGACAGACACCGTCTCCGGCGGAAACGGGATTTACTCCTACCGATGGCTCTGTAACGGAGAGGAGATTCCTCATAGCGACACTACCTCCCTGCCCTTGGAAAACATACCGATGGAGGCTGGCAATACGTATGTCTTCACGCGCCAAGTGAAGGACGATACGGGTCTGATGGACTGGCTGAACTCAAAGGGCAGTGTTACTATCACCGTTTACGGCGGATATAACGCCGGCAGTATTGAGCCGTTTGATTTGCAGGTTTGCTCAGATGCCGGCGTACCGGACGAGATAACCGTCCTCATCCGCGAAGAGGAGCCGGCGAAGGGCAGCGCGGGCAGTGTGTTCACCTATTGCTGGCTGCTCTATCGCGGCAGTACGGACACGAAGCCGTTTGACACACTCCATATAGACGCGCCCATACTGAACACCGCTATCCCGTTAGAAAAATACCACCTGACGGCGCCGATGAGTATCTTCTTGCAAAGAGCAGTGAAGAACATCCTCTGCGAGGGCGAATGGCAAGTCTCGGAGGGCAAAGCCTCGTGGCGTTTCGGCAGAGCCGAGAAGAAGACCGAGCGTATTGTCATCTGCGCAGGCGATCTGCCGTACGAGTACACCTATACGTTTGCAGACGAACATACGCAGACCTTCCGTTTTACAGGTGAGAACAACCGGTTTGTAGCCGCAGATGAGACCCACGAAGGCTGCCCGATGGACGTGACGCTGGTGAGTGAGGTACTGCCGGTGCCGGCAGTGGAGGTCGTACCGAAAGTGTCGGTATGCGAGACGGAGAACCATCTGAAGATTGCCTATACGGTCATCAGCGGTACGCCGGAACGCTTCGATCTCTATTTCCCACAAGCCTCCAAAGAAGCAGGTTTTCGCGATTCCATCGGTGGTTTTCTGCCGGAAGAGGATGTCATAGAAGTACCTCTGCCCAAGCGTGTGCCCCTGGGACCGCAGGAGGTGACAATCCGCTTTTATACCGATGAAGACGTGCCGGAGAAATGCAAGCAGGCTGCGCCGCAGAAGATGACCTTTACGATTAACCTGGACGGCTACGTACGGCGCAAAGGAGAGGACGTGGTCTATGTAGATAACAGCGGCATGCACACCGAGGGTGAACTCACTTTTGTGGCATATCAGTGGTACCGCGACGGGGTGATGCTAAGTGGTGAAACCGACCAGTTTCTCCATGAGAACCCTTCGTTGGACGGGATCTATCAGGTGGAGATGACGACACCGGACGGCACGGTATATCGCAGTTGTCTTTACGCGATGTACCCCACGCAAGAGGAAGAAGAGGTGCTAAGCGACCAACGGCCATGTAGAAAAATCATCGAGAACGGGCAATTAGTGCTGGTGGTAGGCGATCAACGATATACGGCAACGGGGCAAAAGATACAATAAGTATAACCGATGAAAATTCGTGCAAGTCATAGGGTATGGGCGCTGGTTCTCTGGTTGTTAGGAACCGGAGGAGGCATGAGCTGGTCGCAAAACGCGTTCTCTCCGAGTCATTATATCGACATAGAGATCGGTGGCGGCATAGGCGGCCTGGGTTATGAGTTAGACGGCGGAAGGACGTTTGTCTCTCCTTCGTTCTCTGTCGGCGCAGGCTATACGTGGTTCTTCCTTCCGATAGCGGGTCTGCAGACAGGAGTCCGGCTCACGCGTATCGCCACCACCGCCATGCTGACCGAACCGATGGAATGGCGTACCGGTGCCGATGACGGGCGACTGCGAGACTACATGGGCGAAGAATACACCCACTGGGCATCCTTCAACGAATGGAAGGAGCGTGAGCAGATGTGGTTGTTGCAGGTACCGATAGGTCTGCGTTTCCGCCATTTCGCCAGTACGGACGCCCGCTACGGGCTACATGCGGCAGTAGGAGCTTTGCTCTCTGTCCCGCTGCGATCCTCCTATACCCTCCTCTCAGGCGAAGTAACCCATACGGGATGGTATGAACAATGGAGACTGCTGCTCCATGACCTGCCCGGACGGTTCGAGACAGAGAGCTATCCCCGCCATGAGGCTTCGTTCGGTTCCAGGATCCGACCGTTGGGTTTATCGGCGTACGGGGAAGCAGGTATGGTCATGCGTTTAGGAGAGAGGGCACAGCTGGTGGTGGCAGCATACGTACAATGGATGCCGATGGATTTTGCAGCGATGAAATCCGGCAAACATATTCCTATCGGTTTTGCTACCGAGCGCAATCACTATACCTTCATGAGCGAATATCAAGGCTTGGTCGGAACGGATAAGACCAGTGCTGTCCGGCCTTGGTCAGCAGGGGTAAAAGTAGCGATCTCTCTTTGGCCCGGCCAGACTACCGTCCAACGCAGACGATGCATGTGTTCAATGATGAAATGATATAGAAAATAGTGATTTAATAGCGATTTATTTGCGCATGTCAAAAAAAAGCAGTACTTTTGCACTCGATTTGGTAAATATTTTGCTCCGGTTCTAAACCGGTTTGCACCCAAAATCGGAGAAAAACAGGAGTAGGATCGGCCGCGGAACGGACGCTTCTCGGACGAATCCTAGACTTTATTAAATTCATAAACGTATAAACAACACATATACAACACATTAATACACATGTCTCGGCATTTGAAAAATATCATTATTTCCCGTTTGCAGGACTCTGTCGCTACATTTGTCGATTTACCTGCCAACGCCACACCTCACACCAAAGGTGTACGGTATTTTTGTGCCGTTGAGGACATCAAATGTCTATGGGGAGCGATGAACACCATGGAAGAAGGTCGTAAACGCCGTAAACACATCATTGCCCGCCCCTCACGTTTCCGTCGCGGCCTGTTTGAACTCTATACCTACCATTTCCCGAAACACTGGTCAGCCGCCTGTGTAGAAAACCGCGAACTCATCAAACTCGCACAGCGCAAGGCCCATGCACTCGAGCACGACTACTCACCCGAAGCCCTTGAATGGCGTCTTCGTTTCTTCACCCATTATTTCCGCGTGGTTAGAGGCGGAGCCGATCCCGAACCGGGTATGAAACGCTACTCCCGTTTCTACCAATATACCTACGTTGCTATCTATCGTGAACTTCAAGCAGCCCGAAAAGCCGCTCAAGAGCCCGAAATCAACATAGACGAAATCAGCGCAAACGACATCTCTTTCGAACCTGTCGTTCGCCCCCTTCGTCCCACTCTTCATACCCGCCGAGCATACCCCCTAACGGCCCTTTTACACTACCAAGAGCCCGACACCAACCTCGTCCTCCAACCCCGAGGCTACTTAATTTGTTAAAGCCCCAAAGTATTAAATTTTAATAATTTTATTAAAAAATTTGCGTATGTGCAATTTTTTTTGTACCTTTGCAGCGAATTTTTAAGAAAGGGCCTAAAGTATGAAAGACATCTTCATTCATTACGACACTCCTGAGCAATATGCAGAAGCGTTCCAGAATATGATCAATGCCCGCGAAAAATGGCGTGAGGAGATTCGCCAACAAACCGCACAGATGGCATTATGAAGCTTTCTGCAGACAAACTCAATCAGCACTCTCCATATCATTTGACACAAATCAATGATATGGCGTTCCACTTTGTAACCGACCAACAAGTGCACTATGATGTCGGCTTCTATCCGGACAGGTTTTTTATGGGCGAAGGTGCGTACCATTTCTTTATTGACAACCCGCAAAAGGAGCACGGCTCATATGATCCGAAGATATTGGATGTTGTGACGCTGATTTTGGAGGAGTTTTTCAGTCAAGAACCTACGGTCATGCTTTATATCTGCGACCCGACAGATAAACGTCAGGCTGCACGCGACCGATTGTACCATCTTTGGTTCTATGACTACGCGCGAAATCACGAAATGACCTTATTTAGCGATTCCGTCACGTTTAAGAATGTCAAATACTATACAGGTCTTTTGATGCGTCATGATCATCCGATGCATGACCTTATTTTAGCATCGTATCAAGAATTCTTAAAACACGTGCCCGAACGACTTGTAATCAGGAACAAATAAGTCCCTGTAAAATATTTGTAGGATCTTTGCAACCGCAAATTATTAAAAATAGTAAGTTATGAAATGTGCTCGTTTATTAATTCCGATTCTTGTAATGGCAGTTATGCTGTGCTCTTGTGGTAATACCCCAAATAGTCAAGAAAGAGAGAATTTTGTTAGAGATAGTATCGCCAACGCAGAGCGCACCTTGAAAGAAAAGGAACTCTTCGGTGATCTGTATCTGGGTATGAGCAAGGAAGAAGTACTTAATTCGCAATTTTTCAGAGGAAGCTTACGTAAACCGGATAATTGGAATGGTATGGTATTAGAGAACAATCAAGGCTTCGATGTTAATATTGACTCACTGCATTTCAAGTTTATTCATGCTCTAGTTGGCTACAAAACACATGATGATGAGACCGTTCGCGAATTTACTATTAGCAGTGAACCTACCTATGATTATAGAACGCTGATCAAAGATGTCACCATCACGGAAAAAAGCTTATGCAATAAATATGGCTTTGCATTTGATGAGTATAAATCCAAAATGCTGGATGAAAGATTATTTTCACATAGCGGTGCCGGGTATCCATATCGAGAATATGAATATGGCAAAAAGAAAATAACTATCTTATTGCATAGAGCATCTTCGGAAACAGGGCCGTATCGATATGAGATCAAAATGAGTAATGTCTTTTAAATGGCATTCAGCCATCCTTTCCACTCTATTCGCTCCATATCACATTGAAGAAGATATGGTTTTTTGTCGGAATCATTCCTTATTTCGAGTGGGTGATTAGTGGGTTGTTAGTGTGTAGTTTCTGGGTTATTCTAAACACATAACACGAAGAAAAACACACCAGCCTCGTCCTCCAACCCCGAGGCTACTTAATTTGTTAAAGCCCCAAAGTGTTAAATTTTAATAATTTTATTAAAAAATTTGCGTATGTGCAAAAAAATTTGTACCTTTGCACCCAAATTGGCTTATTATGCGAAAATACCTATTTACAATCCTTGTTTTATGGTCGTGCGCGATGTGCGCTTGGGCACAGAAAACGGCTGATGAATATGCGAATTTGTTCAACGAACATCTGAATGCCGGACTACAGTCAAGCATCACGATGACGGTGGACTTACCGCTTTATGCGGTCAACACCCAAGTGTTCACGCTAACAGACACCGTGACCGGTGGTCCGGCGGGATACGTCTACAACGGATACATGATCACGGATTCTGCGCAAGTGGATTCGGCAACGATGATTCTCAAAGAGGGCATCCGGCAGCACCCGAACCGTCTGGACTTGTACTTCGGCTTGGCAACGACGTACCTCTATATCGACCAACCGGATCAGATGATCAATATCGTCGAAATGGCGATGAAGCAGAGCAAAAAGAACAAAAGCATGTGGCTTTGGACGGGAGACGAGCAGGTGCCGGATAGCATCGATTATATGTACGAGCGAGTGCAGGAAGATTTTGCACGCTTCTGGACCGCAGAGGATCTGGAGCGCACCGAACATGTGGCGCAGATGGCGGTTAAGTACTACCCCACCCGTGCCGAATACTGGAATAACATGGGTGCCGTCGCAATGTGGAAGAACGACAAGAAGAAAGCCATGAAGTACTTCCAAAAAGCACTCAAGCTGAACCCGAATGACGAACTGATTAAAGCCAATATCGAATATATCAAATCACTATGATAACAATCGAACAATTAAAAGACGTACAACAACGAGCAGATAAGCTGAAAGCGTACTTGCAGATTGACGAGAAGCGCATTCAGCTGGAGGAAGAAGAGCTGCACACCCAAGCCCCGGGATTCTGGGACGATGCCAAGGCTGCCGAGGCGCAGATGCGTAAGGTGAAGGGCATCAAACGCTGGATCGAGGGATACGAAGGTGTGCGCGCTGCCGTGGAAGAGCTGACGCTCAGTTTTGAGTATTACAAAGAGGAGTTAGTCACCGAAGAGGAAGTGGATGCCGCTTACGCACACGCGCTGAGCGAGGTGGAGGATCTGGAGATGAAGAACATGCTGTCGCATGAGGAAGACCAGATGCCTGCCGTGCTCAAGATCGTGTCGGGTGCCGGCGGAACGGAAGCGCAAGACTGGGCCGAGCAGCTGATGCGTATGTACATGCGGTATTGCGAGAAGCATGACTATAAAGTGACCATCGAGAACCTGCAGGAAGGGGATGAAGCGGGCATCAAGACCGTGACGTTCAATATCGAAGGCGACATGGCGTACGGTTATCTCAAGTCGGAGAACGGCGTACACCGTCTGGTGCGCGTGAGCCCGTACAACGCCCAGGGCAAGCGTATGACCTCGTTTGCATCCGTGTTCGTGGTACCGTTGATCGACGACACGATCGAAGTCGAGGTCAACCCTGCCGGCATCAGTTGGGACACGTTCCGCAGCTCCGGAGCCGGAGGACAGAACGTCAACAAAGTGGAGTCCGGTGTGCGTCTGCACTATAAGTTCGTCAACCCGCTGACCGGTCAGCCGGACGAGATCGTGATCGAGAACACCGAGACGCGCGACCAGCCGAAGAACCGCGAGAATGCCTTACGGCATTTGCGGAGTCAGCTCTATGAGTTGGAGATGGAGAAACGCCGTCAGGCACAGGCACAAGTGGAAGCCGGTAAGAAGAAGATCGAATGGGGTTCGCAGATCCGCTCGTACGTGTTCGACGACCGCCGCGTCAAGGATCACCGCACCAACTACCAGACGAGCAACGTCAATGCTGTCATGGATGGAGATATAGACGCTTTTATAAAAGCGTATTTGATGGAATTTCCGGAATAATCGGAAATTCCAATTTATGATTTCAAATTTATGATTTCAAATTAAGAATTAAGAATGATGTTTTTGAGTATTATAGCAGCATTGATGCTGGATAGTGCAGCGGTGGATACCGCGAAAGTGGAAGAAGGTTGGAAATTCACGACCGTGGACAGTGTGGCAATCACGCCGGTGAAGGACCAGAACCGCAGTTCGACCTGCTGGGCATTCTCGACCCTGGGATTCCTGGAGTCGGAGGTGCTGCGTATCAAAGGCAAAGAGGTCGATTTCAGCGAGATGTTCGTGGTGAGCAAGACGATGATGGACCGTGCGACGTACTGCGTACGTCTGTACAACGAACCGCGTTTTGCGCCGGGCGGTAGTGCATACGATGTCATCTACTGCATGGGTCACTACGGCCTTGTGCCGCAACAAGCGATGCCGGGTATCCGCTACGGCTGGACGAAGAACGATACCCTACCCGTTCACAGCGAACTGGATCATGTGGCAGGCGGTTACCTGAAGGGTCTGAGCGGACTCAAACGCATCAGTCCCGTGTGGCGGGAAGGCCTGCAAGCCATCTACGACACCTACCTGGGCCCGTGCCCGGAGAGCTTTGAGTACGAGGGCAAGAGTTACACCCCGCAGTCGTTCGTTGAGTCGCTCGGTCTCAACCCCGACGACTACGTATCCATCACCAGCTACACCCACCATCCGTTCTACACCCGTTTTGCCCTCGAGGTACCGGACAACTGGCGTATGGATCAGATGTACAACGTGCCGATGGAGGACATGATGCGGATCATTGACAACGCCATCTCCAACGGCTACACCCTCGCTTGGGGTGCGGACGTGAGCGAGATCGGTTTCACCCGCAAAGGAATCGGTGTGGTGCCGGACGATGACAACGGAGCGGACATCACCGGAAGTGACATGGCCAAATGGGTCGGCATGAGTGCGGACAAGAAGAAAGAGGAGTTGACCAAGAAACCGCTGCCGGAGAAGACCATCACCCAGCAGATGCGCCAAGACGCGTACGACAACTGGGAGACGACCGACGACCACGGCATGCAGATCTTCGGTACCGCCACCGACCAGAACGGCAAGAAGTACTACATGATCAAGAACAGTTGGGGCACCATGCGCTCGGACTACAAAGGCATCTGGTACGTGAGCGAGGCGTTCATGCAGTACAAGACCAACGACGTGCTGGTGCACAAAGACGCTCTTCCTAAAGACCTGCGCAAGAAACTTGGTCTTTAGGATTTATGATTTAGGATTTCAAATTTCAAATTTATGATTTAAGATTTAAGATTTTGGTAGCAGAAGGGATCTATAAGGACCGGGGAAGTAAGTTCCTGGCATTCGCCGAGCCGATCCAAGATGAGGACGAAGCGAAAGCACGCGTAGCGTGGTACAAGAAGAAGTACCACGACGCACGGCATGTGTGCTACGCCTACCGCTTGGGTCCGAACCTGTGGCGCACGAAGGATGACGGTGAACCGCACGGCACCGCCGGGGCTCCGATCCTGCGCTCCATCGATGCCCGCAATCTGGACAATATCCTCGTGGTGGTCGTGCGTTATTTCGGCGGCACGCTGCTCGGTACCGGCGGACTGATGGTCGCCTACCGCGAAGCATCCAAGGATGCGCTGGATAAGTATAAAGTTGAAAGTTGAAAGTTGAAAGTTGAAAGTTCTTAGCCCTGAAGGGCACGATTATTTGACAAGTCAAATTTTGAACGTTTAAGGGAATGGATAAGAACGAATATCAGTTTAAGGACATACGCGCGTACCGCGTGGGCGCACTGCTGACGGTGTGCGATTTTCTGTTTGCCTACCCTCTTCTGACCACGTGGAAGAGAAAGACGACCGACGGCATTCGGTTGGACTACTTAGGTGACCAAAAGAAGATCGAGGACGATATCAAACACGGTGCGTTTTTCATGACCAACCACCGCGACATCATTCTCGATGCATCGTGGCTGTCGCTGCTGCTGCGCATCAAGTATTTCATTCGTCCGTTCATGGGCATCGGTAACAACCTGTTCGCCAAGAAATGGATCGAGTTGCTGGTTCGTTTCAACCGCTGCTTCGTGGTCAAACGCGGTGCCGGGGCACATGCCCAATTGGAGAACGCCAAGCAGTTGAGCGCTTATATCCGCATGCTGCGTGAGCAAGGCAAATCGATCTGGCTCGCCCAGCGGGAAGGACGTGCCAAGGACAGCAACGACCTGACCCAAGCCAGCGTGCTGCATATGCTGACCTTGGGTGACGACGATTTCTTTGCCAACGTCAAAGCCCTCAATATCTGCCCCGTGAGCATCACCTACGAGTACGACCCGTGCGACTACCTCAAAGCGCGCGAGATGCAACTCAAACGCGATAATCCGAAATGGCGTAAGCGCGCGAAAGATGATGTGGAGTCCATGACGACCGGCATTCGCGGTTACAAAGGGCGCGTGGTCTATCGGCTGACCCCGAGCATCAACCCCGAGGTGGATGCGCTGTTAGCGGCTCATCCCGAACTGCGCACCGCATCGAACCACGACCAACTGCAGGCCGTGTGCGACATCATCGACCGACATATCCATTTGGGCTACGAGATATTCGAGCGTGGCACGGATTTTGATGCGTACATAGAAAGCCGGTTGGCCAAGATCGAAATCCCCAACAAGGATGAAGCGTTTTTACGTGAGAAACTATACGAGATGTATAGCAATCCGGTGAAGAATCACCAGAGTGCAGTTGAAAGATTAAAGATGAAAGATGAAAGATGAAAGTTGAAAGTTTAAAGTTGAAAGATGAAAGTTATGAAGAAAGCAATATTTCCGGGCAGTTTTGACCCGTTTACCGTAGGCCACTATGACATTGTGAAGCGTGGTCTGGAGTTATTTGATGAGATCATCATCGGCATTGGCCGTAACAGTACCAAAAAAGAGACCTTCCCCATTCGCGAGCGTGAAGAGGCGATTCGTAAGATTTTTGCAGACGAACCCCGTGTGCGCGTAGCCATCTACGACTGCCTAACCGTGGATTTTGCCAAGGAGCAGGACGCACAGTTCATTCTGCGCGGCATGCGCTGCATCGGTGACTTCGAATACGAGCGTAACATGGCGGAGGCCAACAAACAGTTGACCGGCATTGAGACCGTGATCCTGTACACCCGTCCCGAGTACGCCCATATATCGTCCACGCTCGTGCGTGACCTGTATGCGTACGGCAAAGACGTGAGCGATTTTGTGCCAAATACATTGCGTTAAAGGTTATGGGTTACAGGTTAAAGGTTATGGGTTACGGGTTACGGGTTACGGGTTACAGGTTCATGGTGATGGTATTGTTACTTTCGCCATTCACCCTTCGCCTTTCGCCATTACAGGCACAGGAGCGGCAGAAGACAGTGCGTGCGGATGAGTGCATCACGATCTTCAATGACGTGCTGCGACAGGTCGATGTCAACTATGTGGACACGCTCAATTATGAGGACCTGCTCGAGACCGCCATCAATGCGATGCTGTACAAGATTGACCCCTACACGGTCTATTATCCGCAGAAGAAAGAGCGGGAATTACGCATGATGACCACCGGTAAATACGGCGGCATCGGCAGTATCATTCAGCAGCGTGAGGACAAGGTGTATATCGCCGATCCGTATGAAGGCAAACCGGCTCAAAAAGCCGGTATTCTGGCCGGTGACCGTATTCTGTCGGTGAACGGAACGAGCACCAAGGGCCTGACGGTGAGCGAGGTGAGTAACAACCTGCGCGGTGTGCCGGGCACGACCGTCGTGCTCGAGTTGGAGCGGGACGGAGTCAACGAGCCTTTCACCGTAGAGGTCGTACGCGAGGACATCCATATGGATGCCGTGAGTTACTACACGGTGTTCCGTGCGGACAGCCTGAGCGAACCGGTCGGTTACCTGGCGTTGTCGGAGTTCACCGAAGGTTCATCATTGGCATTTGCCAATGCACTGGACGATATGTACTACAACCAAGGTGCGCGTAAGCTGATTCTGGACCTGCGCGGCAACGGAGGCGGTCTGGTCAGCGAAGCGGTGCAGATCGTGAACCTGTTCGTGGACCGTGACGTGACGATCGTGGAGACCCGCGGTAAGAGCGCCAACAGCAACACCACCTACAAGACCTGTAACACGCCGCGGTACAAAGAGTTGCCGCTCATCGTGATGGTGGATAAGAACTCCGCCTCGGCCAGTGAGATCGTGTCCGGCTCGTTGCAGGACCTGGGCAGAGCCAAACTGATTGGTCAGCGCACGTTCGGTAAAGGACTGGTGCAGAGTCTGCGCTCCGTAGCGTACGGCGGGCATATCAAAGTGACCACCAGTAAGTACTACCTACCCTCCGGACGATGCATCCAGGCAATCGACTACAGCGAGCGGCAGAAAGGACATGAACTCAAGCGTGACACGGCCGGAGGTATCCTGCCCGACATCGTGCTGGACGACTCCGCCAAGTTGGATGTGAGCTACCAGCTGTATATTGACCACTGTTTCTTCGACTACGCGACCCGCTATCGTCGGATGCACGACAGCATCGCTACACCCGATGTGTTTACCGTGAGCGACGAAGAGGTAGCAGCATTCTGCACGTTCCTCGACGAGCGTAAGTTCGAATACAACACCGAGACCGGTAAGTACTACGACGACATGATCAAGATGGCGCAACATGAAGATCTGGACTCGGCTACCATTGAGCAACTGAAAGCGTTGGCTCCGATCCTCAAACCGGATTACAAGGAAGCGATTGAGCGCAACAAAGAGGAAGTCAAGCAGTTGATGGGACGCGAGATCGTGCTGCGCTACTACTACCAGAAAGGGCAAGCAACCTACAACCTGCGGTTCGATAAAGAACTGAAACGCGCGCTGCAAGAACTGAAGTGATCGTTTAGCGATTAGGGTTTAGGGATTAGAGAAAAACAGAGCCTCATTGCGAGGCTCTGTTTTTTTATATGCCGGCAGCTTATTCTTGCTTGCGACCCATCAGGTCATACCAGGCATCTCCTTTTCGGATCAGCACCTGTCCGTTGCGTACCACTTTACGTACGCGGGCGTTGTCGGTCGGCAGGTCGTTCAAGCCTTCCGTGTTCTGCTCCACCGTGAGGTACAGCACGTAGGTCGAGTCACAGCCGTGCTCGGAGACGTAAGTTGCCACAAGCGTCGTGTCACCGACCGGCATCTCGCTCAGGTCGTAGTCCTGCCAGGTCTCCTGTTCCCCTTCGATGATGGTAGCGGAAGCCTCAATAGAGAGCACCGGATAGACATACACGACCAGTTCGATAATCGAGTCCCCGCCGTACACATTCGGCTCGGCCAGCAGCACGGAATCGGTCGTCGTGCGGCGATAGGTCTTGCCCTCGAACCCATAACTCTCCCCTGCACAGAGGTGCACAGTGTCGGTGCCGTAGGTCGTGATACGCGGCTTGACAGTAAGGTACAGCACATAGGTTGAGTCACAACCGGTTACGGTCAGGTACGGTGCCAGGAGCACGGTATCACCGGCAGGCAACAGACTAAGGTCCACGGACTGCCACAGACCCTCTTCACCTATCCGCATCGTCAGGCTGTCTTCGAAATGATAGACCGGGTTGACGGTCAGCGTGAGCGTGATAATCGAGTCACCGCCGAACTGGTTCGGCAGCGTATCCGTGTACTGTCCCGATTCGGTGAGTTGAGCAAAGTTCTCATCCGTATATTCTTCTCCTGCGCACATCGCGTGCTCGTAGTTGTAATACACATCAATCGGTTGCAGCGGTGCCGTAGCCGTTCCGCTGACCGTCACGGTAGCCGTCGAGACACCGTCTGTGATGGTGATGACGGCCTCGTAACTCTTCGCCTCCGTCGGTGTGAAGTAGATATCGAAACCGTAGTTGGCGATCTTACCCAGACTCGCACCCCCTGCCGTAGCCGCTGTTCCGTTCGCCGAAGCGCAGGCATTGGCACCGACCGCATACGTCAGGCCGGTCGTGTTATTCGCTGCACCGACACGGAAGATGTTCGGCAGCGAACTGGTGATTGTGATATCGCCTGCCGTGAGGAACGAACGCAAGTTGACATGATACGCCTCGGAGACAGCGTACGCCTCGATGGTCTCGAACGCATGCGTTGCACTGCTTGCTCCGTAATCTCCCGAAGCGAGCAAAATATGCTTGGCCAAGGGAATATCCAGGTGCTGCAAGATCACTTTGTGGGTCGGCAGACCGGTACGGTTGAACTTGACCCAGTTGATGTTACGGCTGAGGTTGAAACTCTCGGTCGTCTGGCTGTTCTTGTCCGTGTTCTCTGCCAACGAACCTATCTTGTTGGTCGAGCTGCCACCGTTGGAGGATTCCAGCACTTCGGTGTCAATCTTTTTTGCGATACCTAACCAATCAATCCACTCGTATTTCCACCGCACGTTGAGTGTGCCGGCAGTCGGCGCAAAGACATTGCCGGTCTCGTAGTCGCCTTGCGTGTTCATCGTGTGCGCTGTCTCATCAAACAACGAGTACCACACGCCGTTGTTATAGGTCTGCGCCGTCGCGGTCATTGCAAGCGCGCACAGAAAAATGAATCCTACTATTCGTTTCATATCTTATTTGATTTTAATTCCTGAAATGGTGTACCAGTTGTCCCCTTGACGAATGAACAATTGTCCGTTATACAGCACTTTCTCGTATCCACCCTGCTGCGTGCGAATGGTCTCGATGTCCTGCGACGGGTCGATCGGTTGCAGGTCTGCCGTTTGACTGTCCGCAAACTCGATGCGGTAGAGCATGTAGTCCAGCGTCTGTGCGTAGTCGTCTGCGATCACATAGACCGTGATGCAGCGGTGCTCGGCATCGAAGGCGATGAAGGTCTGCGCGGACACGCCGTTGCCGTACGCCTCGTACGATGCACAGTCATCACAATAGGTATCGTTCACCTGCGCTACGTATTGGTCGAAACTCAATTCATCCGCACCGTGGTAGAACGCGCGCAGGCTTTTGTTATAGACCACCTCCACATCATCCAGCCAAACGGTATCCAGCACATTGACGCGGTTCGAGCCGGTCGTGGTGTACGACGTACCGCCACCCGGCTGCTCATTGGTGGTGAAAGTAGTGAGGATATACGCCGGTTGGTTATCCGTCGCCGTATAGGTGAACGGCACAGCGATGCGCTGCCAGTTCATGTCGGCCGCGCTGTAGTTGATGGTCGCCGCACCGATCCTCGCTGCCGCGTAGTCACCCGTCTCCGGATCCTGGTAGCGGGCATCGGTCGTGATGACGGTGCTCATGCGCGCTTTGTTGAGCTCGTTTGCCGCATTGCGATCGGCAGGCAGGTACTTGGTCCAGAACACGATGGAGTCCGGTCGGCCGTGGAACGGTGTGTTGAAACCGGTGTTGGCCGGGTCGGAGAAGTTATAGTTGCTCTCCGCATTATCCGCGGTCATCGAGGCAGCATGGATCTGTCCGTTGGTGCAGTTTCCGTTCGCCTTGACACTGAGGATGATGTTCGAACTGATCATCGCGCTCTGCGTGCCGTTCGAACCCGGGCGCACGTCGTTCGAATAAACGAACTGATGCACGTTAGACGACACGAAATCCGCCATCTCACCGGTAGCCGAACCGAACGAGTGCCAGCCGGCAGGCTCGTTATTGGACCAGTTGCCTTCGAACCCGCCGTTGTTCACCGCGTAGTTGTTATGACGCACCGCATCCCCTTGGAAAGTCACGAGGATAGCTTGCGGCAGCGACGGGGCTTCGATATAGAGCATCACCTCTGCTTGGTCGTTCGCCAGCACCGAGTAATGGGTCTTGGTACCCTCCCGGTAGCCGTTGATGAGCGTGATAGTCGCCCGTTCGCTGATGGTGTCCAGGTAGAGCGTGCGGTCCTCCAGCATCAGCTGACCGTACACACTCATCGGTATGTTCGGCAGCACGATGTGACCCAGTTTGCCTCCATTGAACGTGAAGTCCGGCAGCACGAAGGTGATGGTGCTGTCCACCGTACCCGGAAGTACGAACACCGACTTGTCGGCATACGCCGTACCGCCTATGTTGAGTTCACCATCGTAGCGTCCTAAGACACGGTTCACCGACATGGTGTCGGTGCCGGTCCAAGGCTTGGAGGTCGAGAGCACAGTCAGGTGCAGTATCCGTATCGAGTCGCAGTCATCGATGCTGAAGTACGATGCGTTCATCGTCACCGTACCGGCCGGCAGACTGCTCAGTTGAATGCCTTCCCAGGTTCTACTCTCCCCCTGACGGATAGTCATATAGTCCTCGATACTGTAGTTCGGCAGGATCTGCACGGTCAGGTGCACGATCGAGTCTCCGCCGTACTGGTTGGGTTGTGCAAGCAGTATATCGCCCTCAAACGGTTCGGCATAATACACTCCTTCGAACTCCACCGAGTCACCGGCACAGGCCTTGGCGGTGTACACACCAAAGGTGTGAGGCACTGCGGAGACGTACAGCAGCAGACGATAGATCGAGTCACAACCGGCTGTTGTGAGCAGGCTGTCCGCATAGATATACGGCTCGTCCGCGTACGCGAGACCGGCGATATGATGTCCTCGCCAATCGATCTCCTCGTCCGATATATAGAGTTGCTCTTCGAACAGATAGGACGGGTTGACGGTCAATTCCAGCGTGATGACCGAGTCCCCACCCTGCGTATTCGGAATACGAGTCGTGTAGCTACCGGTTTCGGTCAGGTCTTGGAACAAGTCGTCCGAGTACGGTTGACCGCCACAGACAGTCACCGCGTATTGGTAATAGGTATCGTTCTCACCCGCCGACTCCGTCATCTGCACCGTATAGACGGTGTAGTTATGCGCTTGCGCGTAGTTTCCTGCTACCACATAGAGATAGGCCTTGTACGATGCGGCATCGTATCCGATGAACACGTGCGCACCCTTCGCATCGGTCGTCACGTCCCAGTTGTAGCCGGTGCTAAACGGCAGTGCCACAGAGGCTTGGCCGTTGCTAAAAGAGAGCGCCTGCCCCTCGAGTGTGGCACCCTTCAGGCCGTAGTTATAGATCATCTGCACATCGTCCAGGTAGATGTTATCCACCGAACTGCTGGACGTTGTTCCGCCACCCGGCGTAACATTCGTAGTGAAGGTCATCAGCATGTAGGCCGCCTGATCCGGCGAGACCGAATAATAGGTGAACGGTGCCGACAGACGCTGCCATCCCATCGACGAAGTAGCCGCGTAATTGATCTGTGCATCGCCTATCTTAACCGACGAGTAGTCACTCGACTCCGGGTCCTGGTAGCGGGCGTTGGTCGTGATGACGGCATGTGCACGCGCTTTGTTGGACGCGTTGGACGGGTTTTGGTCTGCCGGGATATACTTCGCCCAGAACACCAGCGAATCGGGTTGACCCGCAAAAGCGGTGTTGTAGCCGCTATTGGACGGGTCGGAGAAGTTATAGTTCTTGGATCCGTCGGAAGCCGAGGTGGAACCGGCATTGATCTGTCCGTTGGTACAGTTACCGTTCGCCTTGGTACCCAGCACGATGTTCGACTTCAAGAGGGCGCTGTTCGAACCGGTCGAACCCGGACGAACATCCGTGCTCTGAGTGAACTGATGGGTGTTGCCTTTCACAAACGAAGCGAACGTACCGGTCGCCGTGCCGAACGAGTGCCATCCGGACGGTTCGTTATTGGACCAGTTGCCCTCAAAACCGCCGTTGACAAAATCATAGTTCTTGTTCGTCGGTTGTGCCGAGAGGGAGAACGCAGACTGCGGGAGATTGACCCACACCTGCTCTCCCGCCACACAAGTCACGGTGTTGGGTTCCGTTCCCGGCAGGAGGTAAATGAGTTCATTCGTATAAGCCGTGCCGTCGATGGTCAGCGTGCCGTTATAGACACCCGGCTCCGCGGCACTCCAAGCCTGCGCCACTACGGTGCAAGCCAAACAAAATATCGTATAGATCTTCTTCATTTCATCTAAAACTTTACCCTTTAAAACGTAATATTCATTCGGCAAACAAACGTACGAGGCGGAGCCAACGCCATCGGGCGGTAACTGTACTCCGTGTTCAGCAAGTTGTTAATCAGGAACTGCATCTCCACCTTCTCTTGGAAGCGAACGGAGCAACGCAGATCCATCGTGAAGATACCGGTGTTATGCGTCATCCAATAGTCATGCAAGGTCAGGCCGTCTTCGTAGCCGAACATGAATGTGCGCACGTAGTCCATCAGATCCTGTTGTTCTTTCACGCGCTCGTCCACCATGAGGTAGTCCACCGCCAGCACCTTGCTGCGGTACGACATGTTGACACCCAGCGAGAACCATTTGTAGTTATAGTCAATGGTCGTCTTGAACGAGTGTTTGTTGCGGTACTTGAGGTACTTGGAGTCATTGGACTTGTTCTTCATCTGCAGCGGATCCGTGTAGGTCTTCTCCTGCTCGATACGGGCTGCATTATCCATATCCTCCGGCTCCGTGAACGTGTATCCGATGGAGTAACGGAGCGACATATCTTTTTTGATATCCACCATACCGGCCGTGCTTACCTCTACACCGTAGATACGGGCGTGCCCCACATTCACAAAGCGGGCACCGATACCGATACCGGCATTGGACAAGGACTTGGTCTGCATGATGCCGTCGATCATGTTCTGCGCCTCGTCGATCACGTCGTACATGGAGTTGATCATCGAGTAGTCGGAGTTACGGAACAGACCGAACTGATACTCAATCATATCGCGGTACTCGGTGTAGAACAAGGCCACATCCATCATTCCGGACACAGGACCGAACTTATAGAGTTGCTTATAACCCAACTCGGCGTTGAAGCCACGCTCCGGCTTGATGTCATGGTTCGGATAGACACCGATACCACCGATGTCCTTACGGGCGAACTTCTCCGTGATTGTCGGGTTGCGGTAACCCTGACCGAAGCTGGCACGCAAGAAGCCGGCTTTGTAGATCTCCCAGTTCAGACCGGCACGGAACACAGGACGTACCGGGCAGAGCCATTTGCCCAATTGGATGTTCGCCTCTTTATACATATTGTCCATGCGGTAGTACTCCAGACGCATACCGGCACTGAGTGACAGGCGGTTCGCGATGCGGTGGTCGTACTGCAGATAAGCCGCTACGTTGTCCGTTTGGTGCGTACCGGTCACGTTGGCGGTGTTGGTGAGGTGGTTCCAGTTAACACCCGTCGTCAGACGAACGCCGTTGTCCCAGGCCTTGGCGAACTGGTAATCGATATAGCCGTTGTAGGTCAACTCCGGACGTGTCGGTTCATTATCCGCCAACAGATTGAGCGCATATGCCGTCACATCTTGCAATTCCGCCACCGAGCCTGTATACCCCAAACCGTTTTGCATCAAGTCGATGCCGGCCTGGACAGCGCCCAACCAATCCTCACTCATGATCGGCACAGCAACGTCCTTGAACGTCACGAGCAAGGCATCCGTCAGCTCCATTCCGCCGTCCATGTATCCTTTGATCTCATCCACATAGCCCTGCACTTTGTCCAAATCAAAACTGGTCAGACCCCACTTGACCACATCCTCCGTGCTCATCGTCGCAGTCGGTTTGATCAAGTTATCCGACGTCATAAAGAAACGCGTACGCAGTTTATGCGAGATACCCCGCTCGGTGTCGTCGTAGTTAAGGAACGGGTCGATGTTGAAGTTATGCTCTATACGCCCTAAGTTAGACAGCGGCGAAGTGCGTACCGGCTGCTTGGGACTGCGCCAGATAAAGAAATCACCGTAGCGGTTCGCCACATAATTGAGGTTCGCACCCACCGTCATGTATTTATTTGCCTCCATCGGCACATGATACGTCATGTTACCGCCCAAACGCACACGGTCATTGAACGCCTGCTCACGATAGCCCTCATCTTTGAATCCGCTGATGGCAGCCGATATGTCAAAATCGCCTACCCGACGCGAGTGCGAAGCCTCGGCACCGTAGTAGAGCGGCAGGCGCGCACCGGTGTACTTGTAGTTGGTGTAGTTGTCGTAGATGCCGACATATGCGGACAGTTTGGTCTGCGGTTCCGTTCCCGGGCGCTGGGTACGGACATTGATCACACCGTTCAGCGCCGACGAACCGTACAGCACCGACGATGCACCTTTGATCACCTCGACCTGTGCCACGTTCTCCAGCGGCACGTTGTTCCAGTTGATCTCACCCGTCTTCGGATTGAGGATCGTCATCTCGTCCATCAGCACCTGACAACGCGAACCCACACTGTAGGTCCATCCGCCACCGCCACGGATACTCGGCTGTTTATCAACGATCTCCACACCCGGCAGGGTCTGCAGCGTAGCCGACAGGTCTGTCGGAGCCTGATTGCGCATTGCATCCGGTTTGAGCAACTCCATACTAACCGTCACATCGGTCATACGCTGCTCAAAACGACCGGCTGTCACTACGACCTCGTCCAGCACCTCGTTGTTGGCCTGCAGCAGCAATTCAAACTTGGCAGGAATGGTCTTAAACACTTTCTCCTCGGTCTGATAGCCTACGTACGAGAACTGAAGACGAAGCGGCAAAGTGGTGACATTGATCTCAAAATGTCCGTCAAAATCGGTAATGGTTCCATTACCCGTTTCTTTGTCCAAGATAGATACACCGATCAAGGGCTCACGCGTGAACCCGTCCATAACCGTACCCTCTAATTTCTCCGCAAACAGATACGGAGTCAAGCCCATTAAAAAGACTAATACGTAAATTTTCTTCATAAGCAATTTGAAATAGCGTGCAAAGTTACTGCTTTTTTTTGATATAGCCTATAGATGCACATAAGAAAAAGTGCACTATTATTAAGATTCTTAATAACAACGCACCTTTAACGCGTTCAAAAACGCTCTTTATATTACGATTAGTGCATAAACTGCGCCAATTTCTTCTGCGCCAGGAACAATATCCAGTCAGGGGTATGTTTGAGCATCGGTGTGCTCAGCCAGTTGATGAATCCCGGTGTGTCGGCTTTCTTGCCGCGGAACATTTTCTTTAGTGCCCGTTTGACCAGCCGCTCCGGCGGGATCGACACCGTGAGGTTGACAGCCAGCTTGCGCAGGTTGGGTGCCAAGCCGAAGAGCGCCGTATCCACCGCGCCCGGGGCCATGACCGTGATGCCGACATTATGCGGTTGGAGTTCGTACCAGAGCGATTTGGAGAAGTTGTAAATGAACGCTTTGGAGGCATTGTAGGTCTGAATACCCGGCATGGCCATCCAGGCGGACATGCTGCTCATATTCAATATATACCCGCGCTTGCGCTTACGCCCGCATATGCGTTGAGCCGCCTCTTCAGGGGTCAGTTCGCGTTTGATCATGTCCTCGGCGAACAGACGCGTGAGCTTGGCTACGGTCATCACATGCAGCTGCAGCATCAGTTCGATGCGGCGCATGTTGGTCTCGCAGTAGGGGTTGAAGAAGAACACACCGGCGTTGTTGATGAGGATATCCACCACATAGCCGTTCTCGTGACACCACGCGTGCAGGTTCTCCGCTGCGTCGTTGAGACTCAGGTCTGCAAAATGCGGCACGGTCTTCACCCCGTACGTAGCTGCCAAATCGGCTGCCACCCGGTTCAACTCCTTCTCCTGGTTGCTCACCAGCAGCAGGTCACAGTGGTAGTCACGCGCTAACTGCGTAGCGTACTGCAGACCGATACCGGAAGAGGCTCCTGTTACTAATGCTAACATAATTCAAAATGAAAAATGAAAAATGAAAAATTAAGAATTATGTTTCTGTTGTTCCACGGATTTCTTAGCGTTCGCTTCGAGTTCGGCTATCTCGCGTTGGATACGCGGGGCGATCTTCTCACCGTCCCGCAGCACGCACTCGTGGCACTTCATGTTCTTGGTGTACATACGTCCTACGCAGTAGTTCGAACGGCCACAACCGGCATGGTAATGCGGATCCTGCTGCACATGGTGCACGAACTCCGGATCTTTGATGAGCACGTGCGCGATCTGGAACAGTTCGAACCCTTCGTCCATGATCTGCTGACAGTTATCTCCGCTCTGCACACCGCCGACATAAATAAGGGTGATTGGTGATTGGTTATTGGTGATTGTTTCTTTCAGGGCCTCTTGGAACTGTTTAGCTTTGTCCATGAAATAGAGCTCCTTGAACGGCGAGGTAGGCAACATGATCTGGTGCACACCGGGTATATTGAGCGCTGCTTTCAGCCACCAGAACGATTTGGTCGGCATGTAGTGTGCCAGCGTCTTATACGGCATAGCACCGCCGAGGATCGTCATCGGTGAACGGCTCACCGTACCACCGGAGAGCACGATACCGTGCACCTTGTGCTTGGCAATCTCTTTGGCAACCTTGATTCCCTCTTCAATCGACACACCCTTCCAGCAGTCATCCCACATGTTCGTCTTGACGACCACTGCCATATCGTCTTTGGCATGGAGCATCACTTCATCCAGCACCTCGTTCATGAACCGTACGCGGTTCTCAAAACTGCCGCCGTATTGGTCATGACGGTGGTTGGTGCGGCGAGCAATGAACTGCGAGATGAGGTAGGCGTGACCCGCATGAATCTCCACGCAGTCAAAACCGCACTTACGCGACCAATCGACTGCCTCGCCGAATTTCTTAACGAGGTGCTTGATCTCCGACACCTTGAGGCGACGGTGAATGGTCGGCGAGTAGAGGTTGAACCAGGTATCGGCACTGACCGGCATACAATGACAGGTGTAGAAGTGCGTCATGTTTCCGCAGTGTCCGAGCTGAATAGACGCTTTGGCGCCTTCGGCATGGATCGCATCGGTCATGCGTTTCATGTCCGGAATGATATCATCCTTTACATATAACTGTCCGTCAAACGACACACCGCTCAGATCGACCGCGCAGTACGCTACTGTCGTCATACCCACTCCACCGCGCGCTACCGACACGTGGTAGTCCTGCAACTCCTGCGTCGGTGCATTCGCACGCGCCATATTCTCAAAAGCAGCGCTGCGGATAATTCGATTCCGCAGCGTTATAGGCCCTAATTGGAAGGGCGTAAAAAGTTTATTTTCCATCAATAAATAAACGGTATAATGCGTTTCAGTTTCTTTCGGTCAAATTCGTCCGGGAACTCCTCCTCGTACTTCTTGTAAATCGAGTTAGCACGCGGCACAAGGTTACAGCAGCTGAACCAGAAGAACAACAGACCGGCGAGCGACCAGGTGAGAATAGCGAAACCGAGCCATTCGGTAATCTCGCCCAGATAATTGGCACTCGTCACATATTTATACATACCTTTTTTCGGCAGATAGTGGTTGGTGTCACCCGGCTTACGCAAATGGCGAATCACGTAGTCCGAGTGCATGTTAATACCCCAGCCGATGAAGAAGATGATCGTACCGATGATGAACTGTGGGGACAGAATCCAATCCGTAGTGTACATCTCCGGATAATACTTCGGAGCCAAGTGGAACAGCCAATAGCCCTGGATATAGCCGTTGATCAGGTTCCACGCCACCGACAGCAGCATGATGACGATCGGCATCTTGCTTTTGCCCTTCAGCAGGAACGGGAAGATGAACGAACGCTGGAAATAGTGGAACTCAAAAATGAGGAAGAACAGCCAGTACGGAGCCTGTTTGGTGATACCTCCGTAAAGCGGGAAAGACTTGAAATACAAGTACAGCATCACAAAGAACACCGGACACTCCATCAGCAGCCAGCCCACTTTGTTGTTAATCGCCGGACCCCATTTCTCAGAACGCATCTTACCGTAGCCGGCATCTACAAAATACAAGGATACAAATACAACAAACCCCACCAAAAACATGATGTAGAGCAAATCGTAAAAGAATTCATTCGTGTATATACTTTCCATTATATCTATATTTTCTCAAAAAGCGCAATTCACAAAAAAGCGCAATTTACATTGCTTATTTCTTATCCGGCATAAAAGGCCGGAACGAAAAATCGTACAAAGGTACGAAATTTATTTCGTATATGCAAACAATCTTAACAATCGGAAACTTTTTCTTGCTTTTGGCATACAAATAGTCCGAAAATAATTAAAATCATGCCTATCCATTTTCCTGCCGGCAGATGTTCGCCGAAGAACAGAAACATCCACAGTGCGGTAAATGCCGGGCGGATATTGTTAAACGCATTGGCCTGCGTCACACCGATCTTACGCAGCGCGTAGCAGAACAGGATAAATGCCACCACACTGGCAAACACGCTCAAATACGCGACGCACCAAAGCGCCGTCGTGAATTGTCCGTTGTCCATTGTCCATTGTGCGTTGTCAAAGACAGAGGGTCCTTCCCGCCACAGCCAGATAGGAATGAAATACATCAGGCTGATGAGCTGGGTGTAGAACACGAACGACAAGGCGCTGTACTTGAGCGGTGCTTTGCGCATCATGATGGAGTCCACCACAGCGGCCGACACCGCAGCAAAAGCCAGCAGGATACCCCAACTGTTACCTATTGAATAGTCGGTCGCACCGATGAGTGTCAAGGCGAACACGCCACCCGTCGAAATGAGGATACCGATAATGTTGTATTTCGTCACCCGCTCGCGCAGAATAATAGCCGCAAAAAGCGGGCTGAGCAGCGGACTGGTAGAGAGCAGCGTCTCTGCGATCGTCGGGCTGTTGAGTGCATCGTACGTGAACGTCTCCAGCAAATAGTACAGGAACGGCTGGCACGTGCCGGCAATAAGGAACAGCGGCAGGTCCTTGAGGTCCATTCTCTGCAAGCAGAACAGGCTGTGCTTACGACGCACAATACCGATGATGAGCATCAGCAGCACAGCCGGCACAAACCGCATTACGATCATCGTAAAAGGCGGCAACACGGCCAAGGCATGCTTGATGGCAATGCCGCTCACCGACCAGATGATCATGGAAATGACCAACGCTATAACAGGTAACTGTTTTTTCATCTTACAGGGAACCGGGCCAGGTGTTATGCGTTATACCCGCCAAACGGCAGATTGTCTGATGCGTCTCGTTGAGCAAGCGCTCCGTTTCCGCAGCACGCGGTTGGGTCGTATCCGGATAGATAGGCGCACCGATCGTGACCTGGGTCAGCGGTTCGTTCTTAGGACCGAACAAACGCCAGATACCCGTACGCTCACGGTAACTCACCGCGCAAGGCAAGATCGGTTTGTTGTACTTATACGACATGGTGAACGCCCCTTTCTGGAACGGCCGCAGCGGTTTGTACCAATCCCACCGTTTGGCCTCGGGGAAGATATGGAACCAATAGCCGCGTTTGTCATATTCGTCGAACGCCGCATTGAACGCTTTCATCGCACTCAGTCCACCCTCCGCTTCGGGAATAGGTATTCCGCCTACCATCAGCAGATATCGTTGGTCCTTGGTGCGGAAGTTAGGCGCGAACATCGGGATGCGTGTGTTACGGAATGCGTGAATGGCACTCAGCACCGAGGCCGCGTCGTGACGGTAGCAGTGGTTAGCGATCGTGATGGCTCCGCGGTCCAGATGGTACTTACGGAGTCGCCAACGCATACGCCAAGAGCAACGGGACCAGTGTTTGTCCCCTTCCATTTTCCAGCGCAGACCGTACTTGATACGCAGCACCACACTCATCAGCCGCAGCACAAAGAGATATCCCCACCCCATACGCAGCCGCGAACGGAACGAGTCATCTATATACGGGTAATTGGCATCGATAGCCGGGAATTCGCGGTCATAGACCGGTTTATACAAACCCACGTACGGTTCGTCCTCGGGATAATCCAACGTCACCGGCGGTACATAGGTCCCGGGAGTCACCTTCAAATCTTTATATCGTTTATTCTCTTTCATTTTTCATCCTTCATCTTTTACTCTCCCACCAGCAGGAACTTCGCCCCGACACTCCGTGCAGACGCACCGTCCTTATCATCCCTATCTCCGACAAAAAGGGTCGTCTCGGGTTTCGCACCCATGAGTTGCAGCACTTTGCCGGCACAGGCCAGGCTGGGCTTGAGAGCGCCTAACTCAGGTGCATCAACAATCAGGTCAAACTGCGACGCATCGATATGCAAAGCCTCCAGTTTCTGCAGCACGAACCCGTAGTCGGAATAGATAGCGACAGCTAAGTTGCGCTTCTTGCACTCCCGGACCAGGTCCATCACCTCCTCACGCGGATGATGGTACTTGGCAATCAGACGCACCATCGTCGGCATATAGACATGGTTGTACCACTTCTGGGCAATCTTAGGTCCCCACCAGTGACCGTGCGCCATGATGGCGAAGAAACGGGCAAAGAACTCCTCGCCGGAGGGGTACTGCACTTTATGCATATCACGCCGGGCCAGACGCTCGGACATCAGCACCGGCAGACACCACCACAGACTGCGCACCATACGCCGCGCCAGGCCGGTCTTGTCGTACAGGGTGCCGTCCATGTCAAAGATGACGGTCTTAATCCCGTTTAGTACGTTTTCTTGCTCGGGCTTGGCGTCTCTCACCTCTTGCTTTTCGTCTCTCATCGATTCGGTCTGCTCTGTTAATGACATTATCACTGAATTTCTCGAAGCGGTTCTCCCAACGTTGGATGAGGTTGAACTTACTACGGCGCTTCTCGTCCTGCATCAGTAGGTTGAACTTGAACTGTCCGTCGCGGAAGCCGTCTTTGAGGCACGCCGCCTTAAATCGCGCGTACGCGTTTGACAATAGGATATGGGTCTCGGGGTCGTGCAAACGGAAGGACTGACGCTTGGACTCATACTCCAGGTTGATATGCTGCAGTTTCTCGTCCACCACTTTGGTGAACGCCTCCGCCTGCTCCTGCGTCATCTTCTCGTCCGCGAACTCGTAGTAGAAGTGGTACTTGGAACCCTCCACATCCGCAAAGCCGACGAAGAACTTGGTCTTGATTCCCGTCTCGTCCTCCGCCTGATGCACAGCGTTCATGAACTGCGGTTCGTACAGTTTCTCACCGGTCATGGACACAATGCCGTTTACCTTGGAGATCATATGAACGGTCGGGGTGTTCACAAACTTACCGCCTACTTCCACGAGGTCGTTCATGTTATAGCGGTACAAGCCCGAATAGGTCGTCACATACGCGCAATAACGCTTACCCATCTCCAACTCGTCGATCTGCATATAGTGCTTAACCGGACTATCCAACTCGCTCTCCTCCACGAACTCGTAGTAGTGGAACTGCGGGAAGAGCACGGACTCGTTCGTATCGTCCAACGAGAAACCGAAGCGGCACTCGGTAGCAATATAGCCCAACTCCTGGTAGAAGGTCTTGTCCCAGTTGAACTGATCCATGTACTTGTCCATGTAGATCTTCGTGTTACCGCACTTCCAGGTACTGAGGTACTGCAGCCACGGCCAGAAATCTTTCGGATACAGATGGCCCTTTTCCGCCAATATCTTACGAAGCTCTGCGGCACGCTCGGGTTTGGGAGATATATACGCATCCAGCTCCGAACGGATCTCAAACGGAATATCGAAGTTCTCGCTGATGCCACCGGTCTCGATATCGTGTATCATCTCCTCCGTGTTCTCATTGAGCACGCGCAGCAGTTCCAGAATAGTGGACGGGTTCGCTGTCGCCCACAGCGTCACATCGCGGTGTTGAAGCGCCAAACGCATGAGTGTGTAGTTACGAGCACCGTAGTCAGGGATGGACATCACAGCGGCAGGGCCTGTATAGTGCTTCTTGATGATCGGTGGAATATCGCGCACCAGCACTCCGCTCACAGCTCCGTATAAAGTGCCGTCGGGCGCGTAGCCTTCGCACTCCTTGCCGACCGTCGTGAAGATATGTCCGCCGAAGATACGGCTACGGTGCTTAACAAAGTTCCAGGTCCAGATATGTGACATCTTACCGTACACATCCTTGAGATACTTGTGCGTCATCGGAATCCATTTGGGTTCGCTCGTCGTACCGGAAGTGGTGGCGTACATGTCCGGCTTGCCAGGGAACAGGACATTCTCCTCTCCGTTCTTGTGGCGCTCCACGTACGGACGCAGGGTCTCGAACGAATTGTTCACCGGCACATACAAACGGTACAGACGAAACAGGTCCTCCGCCGTCGTGGCAGACAGGATACGGTCAAAATGGTGTTCCTTGCCATAAACAGTGTCCTTGGAGATGGTCAATATATCGCGCAGCGTCTTCTCCGCCGTGTGCCGCGGCTTGCGACTCCAGAAACGCAGACGCACGGTCTGCATGCCGCCGACTATCATCAACATCGTGTTGATCAACCACGGATAAGGCAGTGCTCTGCCCTCATTATCCAGATACGGTTTGATTTTGCTCATATTTAGCCAATATAATAAATCGCTGCAAAGATACAACATTTTTTTGAAATACGCAAGCGCGCGCGTTTTTTTTCTTAATTTATTTGCGTATATGATTTTTTTTTCGTAACTTTGCAGCCGGTTTTCGGCGTGTAGTGTGTCAGAACCAATTTTAACCGAGAAATAACAAACACTAATACTTATATTTTAACAAACAATGGAAAAGAAAAAAAGAGTTTACACCTTCGGTAATGGTAAGGCTGAAGGTAATGCACAAATGCGTGAACTGCTGGGCGGTAAGGGCGCTAACTGTGCTGAGATGAACTTGGTTGGTGTTCCCGTTCCTCCGGGATTCACCATCACCACCGAGGTTTGTAACGAGTACTACCAGGTTGGTCAGGAGAAGATCGTAGCTGAGTTGACCGAAGAGGTGAACGCTGCGGTTGCTCACGTAGAGGGTCTGATGAACTGCAAGTTCGGTGATCCGAAGAACCCGCTGTTGGTATCCGTTCGTTCGGGTGCGCGCGCTTCGATGCCGGGTATGATGGATACGATCCTCAACCTTGGTTTGAACGATGTAGTAGCAGAAGGAATGGTCGCTAAGACCAACAACCCGCACTTCGTTTACGACTCCTATCGTCGTTTCGTACAGATGTACGGTGACGTCGTGCTGGGTATGAAGCCGGTGAACAAAACCGACATCGATCCGTTCGAGGCCATCATCGACGAGGTAAAAGAGATCCGTGGCGTGAAGTTGGACAAGGACCTCAACGTAGAGGAACTCAAGCTCCTTGTAGCTCGTTTCAAGACCGCTATCAAAGAGCGTACCGGTAAGGACTTCCCGGATGATCCGATGGAGCAACTGTGGGGAGCTATCTGCGCTGTATTCCGCAGCTGGATGAACGAGCGTGCGATTTTGTACCGTAAGATGGAAGGAATTCCTGATGAGTGGGGAACGGCTGTTTCGGTTATGGCGATGGTATTCGGTAACATGGGTGACACCTCCGCAACAGGTGTTTGCTTCAGCCGTGACGCCGGTAATGGTGAGAACCTGTTCAACGGTGAGTACCTGGTTAACGCACAGGGTGAGGATGTTGTAGCAGGTATCCGTACGCCGCAACAGATCACCAAGATCGGTTCACAACGCTGGGCTGAGCGCGCAGGTATCAGCGAAGCGGAGCGTCTGGCTAAGTATCCGTCCATGGAAGAGGCTATGCCGGAGATGTACGCTGAGTTGAATGCTATCCAGCAGAAACTCGAGGACCACTACCGCGATATGCAGGATATGGAGTTCACCGTTCAGGAAGGCAAACTCTGGTTCCTCCAGACTCGTAATGGTAAGCGTACCGGTACCGCAATGGTGAAGATCGCTATGGATATGGTTCGTGAAGGTAAGATCTCCGAGAAAGAGGCAATCCTCCGCTGCGAGCCGCAGAAACTCGATGAACTGCTCCACCCTGTCTTCGACAAAGAGGCGCTGAAGAAAGCCAAGGTCATCACCCAAGGTCTGCCGGCTTCTCCGGGCGCTGCTTGCGGTCAGATCGTCTTCCATGCCGATGACGCACAGGAATGGCACGCAAATGGCCACAAAGTAGTCATGGTTCGTATTGAGACCAGCCCTGAAGACCTCGCAGGTATGAGCGCCGCCGAAGGTATCCTCACCGCACGCGGCGGTATGACTTCGCACGCTGCCGTAGTAGCTCGCGGTATGGGTAAATGCTGCGTTTCGGGTGCAGGTGCTATCCAAGTAGACTACAAGGCTAAGACCGTTAAGATCGAAGGTGTTACCTACAAAGAGGGTGACTATATCTCGCTGAACGGTACGACCGGTCAGGTATATGCAGGTGAGATCCCGACGAAGGCTGCTGAGCTCAGCGGTGACTTCAAGGCATTGATGGACCTCTGCGACAAATATACCAAACTGCAAGTTCGTACGAACGCTGATACGCCGCACGACGCTGCTGTTGCACGCGCCTTCGGAGCTAAGGGTATCGGTCTGACCCGTACCGAGCATATGTTCTTCGACGACCAGAAGATCATTGCTATGCGTGAGATGATTCTGGCTAAGGACAGCAAGGGCCGCGAGAAAGCACTGGCTAAACTGCTGCCGTACCAAAAGGCTGACTTCAAAGGTATCTTGGACGCTATGGACGGACTGCCTGTGAACATCCGTCTGCTCGATCCGCCTTTGCATGAGTTCGTTCCCCATGATCTGAAAGGTCAGGAGCAGATGGCGAAAGAGATGGGCGTTTCCGTTGAGGAGATCCAGACCCGTGTCGCTCAGTTGGCAGAGAATAACCCGATGCTCGGTCACCGCGGCTGCCGTCTGGGTATCACCTTCCCGGAGATCACCGCGATGCAGACCCGCGCTATCCTCTCCGCCGCTTGCGAACTGAAGAAGGAGGGCAAGAACCCGATGCCGGAGATCATGGTTCCGCTGATCGGTATCCTCTATGAGCTCAAGCAACAGAAAGAGATCATCCAAAAAGTAGCTAAGGAAGTATTCGCTGAGTATGGAGTTGAGGTAGAGTTCGAGATCGGTACAATGATCGAGATCCCGCGTGCTGCGTTGACCGCAGACCGCATCGCTACAGAGGCTCAGTACTTCAGCTTCGGTACCAACGACCTCACCCAGATGACCTTCGGTTACAGCCGTGACGATATCGCTTCCTTCTTGCCGGCTTACCTCGAGAAGAAGATCCTTAAAGTAGATCCGTTCCAAGTTCTCGATCAGAATGGTGTTGGTCAACTGATCAAGATGGCAGTAGAGAAAGGTCGTGCCGTTCGTCCGGGATTGCGTACCGGTATCTGCGGCGAGCATGGTGGAGAACCGAGCTCCGTTAAGTTCTGCGCACGTGTAGGCATGAACTACGCTTCCTGCTCACCGTTCCGCGTACCTATTGCACGTCTCGCTGCCGCTCAGGCTGCTGTGGAAGACGAGAAGTAATTCGTCTAATCGATAATTTAAAGACGCGTTTCCCTGTGGAGACGCGTCTTTATTTTGTGTCTTATGCTTGTTAAAATGTATATTATATATATAATATATAATATAGTAAATATTGCCAAAAAACGGGTTGTTTTGGGGCGTCACAGAGGCTATACGTAAGCCTTGACTGTCGGCTCACCGTCGGCTCACCGTCGGGATTGGACCGTAAATGGATGCACAATGGAAGTGTAAAGGAATAATCCTTATTGTGTATGTCATTCAAAAAAGTTGTGCAAAGGTACTGCTTTTTTACAACATATGCAAATATTTGGGGAAAATTCTTGCGTATTTGTGGCTTTTTTTGTAATTTTGCAGCGGATTTGGAAAAGCAATGTATATTCACCTGGATTGCAATAATTTCTTCGTCAGTTGTGAGTTAGTCTCACGGCCGGAATTGAAGGGGACACCCGTTGTGGTAGCCAATGACAATGGCAACAACGGGGGGATCATCCTTGCACTCAATGCGGAGGCAAAAGCCGTCGGACTCAAGCGCGGCAATCCGCTGTTCCAGGTGACGGAGATCCTAGAGAAAAAGCAGGTGACGGTCATTGACGTGCATCATCATCTGTATCACGATGTGTCGCGTCACATTATGGACGAGGTGCGGCAAACAGAGATGGTACTCGATTTTGTGCAGTACAGCGTGGACGAGTTCTTCGGTTTTATGCCGGACGATGACCCTACCCGACTTCGCGGGTACTTGCAGCAACTCAAGGATCTCATCTTAGACAAAACCGGCATTCCCGTTAGTTGCGGTGCAGGTCTCAGTTACACGCTGGCCAAGACAGCGACCTGGTTCGCCAAGCATTATCCGGCGTATCAGGGTATCTGTATCATGCCGGCAGACAAACGTGAGCAGGCATTGACCAAAGTGCCGGTAAAGGATGTGTGGGGTATCGGACGACGCAGCATCAAGAAGATTGAGGCACGGGGTATCAAGACCGCACTCGACTACACTCGGCAGCCGGAAGCATGGGTCAACCGCCAGTTCGGGGTCACGGGCGTGCGCACGTGGAAAGAATTAAAAGGTGTACCCGCAATCACCCTTGCCAGCCACGAGCGGCAGAAGTCCATTATGTACAGCCGCACGTTCGCGCACATGACGAGCAGCAAGACGATTCTGATGCGTGAACTGAGCAATTATGCGTCGGCTGCTACACGGCGTTTGCGTGAACAGGGTTCGCTCTGCCAAACGGTCACCCTCTTCCTTGCGACCAACCGTCACCGCACTGATCTGCCGCAGTACTATGCAGACGATACGATTCGGCTGAGTACCGCAACAGACGACTCGGCGCAAGTCATTCAGGCGGTAACAGTACTGCTGGACCGCCTCTACAAAGAGAGTTATCAGTACAAACAGGCCGGGGTCATCTTAGGGCAGTTACAAGACAACAAGGGTGTTCAGTTGGATCTGTTCGCTGCTGACCAAGTAAGCGAGCAAGCCAAACAGAAACGACTCATGCAGGCGATCGACGGCATCAATAAACGGTTCGGCAGCAACCAGATTCATTTTGCCATCCAAGGCACCGAAGCGGACCAATCAGAGCAGCCTGCAGGGTTCATGAGACCCCATAAAATAGAGGAAAAGTAAAAAAATGAGGGGTAAAGTGCATTTTTTTGCAAAAAAATTTGGTCATGTCAAAAAAAAGCAGTACCTTTGCACCCGCTTTCGTTCGAAGACGGTATTAATGCCCCTTCCGGCGGAGGCCAGTTTCCCCGATTGACGGGGACACTTCCGGGTGCTATCGTCTAGTGGCCTAGGACAACGGCCTCTCACGCCGTAAACCCCGGTTCGAGTCCGGGTAGCACTACTGAAAAAGCCTGCAAATCGCAGGCTTTTTTGTGCTACAGCCGCTCGAAACCGGGGGTTCTCCGCCACTTCGTTCTGTCGATTATTGCTCCAACGAGCAATTCTCGAGTCCGGGTAGCACTACTGAAAAGAACCTTCCGAGGTTCTTTTTTTTGCTTCATATAAAAAAAAATGTTCAAATTATTTGCATATATCAAAAATTATTACTAATTTTGCAGTCGGAAATGAAAAGCGCACATTTGTAACCATGAGATACCGGTTTCTGATAACAATTCTGTTGAGTGTTTGGTGGGTATTTGTTCCCTATGCCGAAGCAAGGCAAGGGCGCAGTAATATTGTGTGGACCAAAAACCGGAGTTCCCGAACAGGTTTGTACACGACCCAGAATTATTTCGTGTCCCATGGTGTGAGCATTTCCGCTTTCGGAATGTATTATTTCGGTGATGTAGATAATGAGGGACTTGCATTCAACGGAGGTTTTAACATGAACAACCTCAGTATGGGCGGAGGTCTCCAATTCTGCTACCAAATGCCGGCAGGAAATCATTGTAACTTGCGTTTCTCGGCCTTATGCGGTACGCTGCGTGGCAATAATGAACTAAAGTTCAACAGTTTGGCCGAGCCGCGTGATGACTACAGACGGTTTAATGCTGTTGTCGCACAACCCGCATTCGGAGTACAGTACTACCCCTTCTCGAATGCCGGACTTTACTTATACGGCGGTGTAGCTATTGCTGCCAGCATCATCACAGACTACCAGTTCTACTACTATAAGCGCGTAGGGAGCGACAAAGTGCGCACCTTGCTGCAAGGTAAGACCTTCGGTATTTTGCCGATGGTTCAGTTAGGTTTAGGCTACAGTTGGCGTCTTGGTTCATCTTGGTCGCTGGGTGTAGAGCTCTTGGTTCAGGAAGGTCTGATCGATATGCATTACCTGAATCTGGACGGTTGGCCAATGGCACCGGGACAGAACAGTGACGGTGTTGCATTAGGCGGTACCGGCCTGACCTATGAGGATCGGCACGGCAACCAGAAACTGCACTGGAACGACGGATGGTTCCAACTCGGTCTGACACTCACCTACCATTGGCGCAACTGCGAGAGTTGCCGCTTGAATACGTATAACCGCGTGAAGATGCGCCGCAGATAAGATCAGCACTCAAAATCCAAACACGTACGCAATTCGGTGTTCGGACGGACTACTCCGTTCGCTACTGCCACGTGTGCCGGATGAACGGCGTAACCTTTGAGCGACTCAAACGAATCCAGCGTGCTGTCTAACATGATGTCCGCGTTGCTGGTCTCCAAACGACCGTCTATCTGCACGTGGATATCCAACAGACCGGGTACCTGACCTTTCAGTCCTTCGAGTCCTTGCTTGATGGCGAGTGCTTTCTCGCGTTTCTCTTCTGCGCTCAGTTCCGAACGCAGTTTCCAAAGAATAATGTGCTTTACCATAAAAACAATGTACGAATTACAATGTACGATGTACGATTTATTTACGATTTATTTTTTTGCAGTATAGATTGTTGTGATTCCGAACGTGAGGGGAATGAAACGGGTGTCCGCAAAACCGGCATCATGCATGTGTTGTGCAAACGCCTCGCCCCAGCAGAACGACTTGACACTTTTGTTCAGATAGGTGTACGCCGTTTTGTCCCGGCTGACGATGCGCCCTACCGTCGGCAGTATATGCGTAAAATATATATCGTATAACGCGCGCACGAGCGCATTGGACGGATAACTGAACTCCAGGATGGTCACCTGTCCGCCGGGTTTGAGCACTCGGAACATCTCCTGCAGCCCTTCGTCCAGGTTCTGAAAATTACGACATCCGTACGCACAGGTGACTGCATCAAAAGAGGCATCGTCAAACGGCATGTGTTGCGCGTTTCCATAGACGAACTCCACTTCCTTTGCCTCTACCCTTTCGCCTTTCGCCGCCAAGAACTGCTCCACTTTCTGTTTTCCGATCGCCATCATCTGCTTGGACAGATCGAGTCCGGTGACTTGCTGTGCCTTGCCGCGACGTAACATCTCGATGGTCAGATCGGCAGTACCGATAGCAACATCCAGCACATGGTTCACCGATGGCATTTGCTGCACGGTCTTACGACGCCAGCGTTTGTCAATATTGAGTGACAGACCATGGTTCAACCCGTCGTAGGTACCCGCTATTCGGTCAAATAATTGCCCTATATGTTGTTTTTCTTCCATAACAGGGCACAAAATTACAAAAAAATTTTCACATGTGCAAATTTTTTTGTACCTTTGCAGCCAAATGGCCAAACAACCTGCTATTATAGTGCCCGAAGGATGCACACGCGTGTTGCTTCACGCGTGCTGCGCACCGTGCTCCAGTGCGATCGTCGAGTGGTTGCTGGCGCATGAGATCGAACCCGTCATCTATTACTTTAATCCCAATATCTATCCGCTTGAGGAATACGAGATTCGTAAGAACGAATCCAAACGTCATGCCGAGAGTCTGGGCATCCGATGGATAGATAGGGACCGGTTAGGGGTTACGGGTTACGGGCAAGCACATGATGAATGGCGACAAGCCGTTTGCGGACTGGAGAACGAGCCCGAACGGGGCAGACGGTGTGAGCAGTGTTTCTATGTGCGTCTGCTGGCGACAGCGAAGAAAGCGCAAGAACTCGGCATCCCGTTTTTTGCCACCACGTTAGCCTCGTCCCGATGGAAGAACCTGGAGCAGATCAATGCCGCAGGCAGCAAAGCTGCCGATGCCGTCAACGGGGTGCAGTTCTGGGCGCAGAACTGGCGCAAAGAGGGACTGCAGGAGCGACGAAACGAACTGCTCAAGGAGTACAATTTCTACAATCAGCTTTATTGCGGCTGTGAGTTCAGCCAAAAATAGAAAATTATTTGCATATATCAAAAAAAAGCAGTAACTTTGCAGCCGAATATGAATAAGATACGTAATTTCTGTATTATCGCGCATATAGACCATGGTAAAAGTACCTTGGCGGATCGTATGTTGGAACTCACCGGGACGGTGGATGTTCGGCAGATGGAGAACCAGGTGTTGGACGACATGGAGTTGGAGAAAGAGCGCGGTATTACCATCAAGAGTCATGCTATTCAGATGGCGCATAAGGGTTATACCCTTAACCTGATAGACACTCCGGGGCACGTAGACTTCTCGTACGAAGTGAGCCGGTCGATTGCCGCCTGTGAAGGCGCCGTACTGGTAGTCGATGCCACGCAGGGTGTGCAGGCACAGACTATCTCGAACCTCTATCTGGCTATCGAGCACGATCTGGAGATCATCCCTGTGCTCAACAAGTGCGATATGGACAATGCAATGCCCGACCGCGTGGAGGATGAGATCATTGATCTGCTCGGCTGCAAGCGTGAAGAGATATTACGCTGTTCGGCCAAGACGGGTGAAGGGGTGCCGGAGATCTTAGATGCCATCATCGAGCGTGTTCCTGCGCCGGTAGGCGATCCGAACGCACCGCTCCAGTGTCTTGTTTTTGACTCTGTTTTCAATTCCTTCCGTGGTATCATCGCTTATTTCAAAGTGGTGAACGGTACCATGCACACGGGTGACCAGGTGCGGTTCGTGAACACCGGCAAGGAGTACGACGCGGACGAGATAGGTATTCTTAAACTGGACATGAGTCCCCGTAAGGAGATCAGTGCAGGGAATGTGGGATACATCATCTCGGGTATCAAGACCTCAACCGAGGTCAAGGTCGGTGATACGATCACCCATGTAGCGCGGCCGTGTGACAAGGCGATTGACGGATTTGAGGAAGCCAAGCCAATGGTGTTTGCCGGTGTCTATCCGATTGAAAGTGAGGACTATGAGGACTTGCGTGCGAGTCTGGAGAAACTGCAGTTGAACGATGCGAGTCTCACCTTCCAACCGGAGAGTTCGATGGCCTTGGGCTTCGGCTTCCGCTGCGGATTCTTGGGACTGCTGCACATGGAGATCATACAGGAACGTCTGGACCGCGAATTCGATATGGACGTGATCACGACCGTACCGAACGTGAGTTACAACGTCTATACCAAGGACGGTGGCATGGTAGAGGTGCACAACCCCGCCGGCATGCCGGACCTGACAGAGATCGACCGCATCGAGGAGCCGTATATCCGCGCTTCGGTCATCACCACAGCGGACTATATCGGCCCGATCATGACCCTGTGCCTCGGCAAACGCGGCGAACTGGTTAAGCAGGAGTATATATCCGGAAACCGCATGGAGTTGTTGTTTGACATGCCGCTGGGCGAGATCGTGATCGATTTCTACGACAAGCTCAAATCCATCTCCAAAGGCTACGCTTCGTTTGATTGGCACATGAACGGTTTCCGTCCGTCCAATCTGGTCAAGTTGGATATTCTGCTCAACGGCGAACAGGTCGATGCGCTCTCTACCCTCACCCACCGCGACAACGCGGTCGATTTCGGACGACGTATGTGTGAGAAGCTCAAAGAACTCCTGCCGCGTCAACAGTTCGATATCGCTATTCAGGCGGCTATCGGCGCCAAGATCATTGCCCGTGAGACGGTCAAGCAAGTGCGTAAGGACGTGCTCGCCAAGTGCTACGGCGGTGACGTGAGCCGTAAGCGCAAACTGCTCGAGAAGCAGAAACGCGGTAAGAAACGTATGAAGCAGATCGGTAATGTCGAAGTGCCGCAGAAAGCGTTCCTTGCCGTGCTCAAACTGGACTAACCCTATTTTAAATTAACAATAGTATGTTTGAAAACTTCAACAATTGGTGGATGCTCATTCCCTTTGTGGTGATGCTGCTGTGTATCGCAGTACTGCCGCTTATCCCGCACGTAGGTGAGTGGTGGGAGCATAACACACACAAGTTGTACGTTTCGCTCCTTCTCGGTGTTCCGGTAGGTATTTGGCTGTGTCTGCACGGCTTGAGCCATGACCTGATTCACCAGATGGTGTACGACTACGTACCGTTTATTTTACTGCTGATGGCGTTGTTCGTAACGACCGGCGGTATTTGTATTCGAGGTGACTTGAAAGCCACTCCGTTGACCAACACCATCATCATGGCTATCGGCTGGGTGCTGGCATCGTTCATGGGAACAACAGGTGCAGCGATGTTGCTGATTCGTCTGTTGCTCTCGACCGTCTCGCAGCGTAAGTACAAAGTGCACACGGTGCTCTTCTTCATTGCGATCGTCGCTAACTGCGGCGGTCTGCTCTCTCCGCTGGGTGATCCTCCTTTGTTCCTGCTGTTCCAGAAGGGCACTCCGTTCACGTGGTGGATGCAGAACATGCTGCCCGAATGGGCCGCTACCGGTCTCCTGTTGCTGGGTATCTACTACCTGGTAGATCTCTATTTCTACAAGAAAGAGCCGCTGCAGAACATCCGTGCCGATATCCGTGAGGAGCGTAAGATGCGTATCACCGGTCTGGTCAACATCTTCTGGCTGCTGTGCGTGATCGCAAGCACCATGTTCCTCACCCAGGCTAATTTCGCGCAATGGTTCGGCTTCGTAGAGAAAGGTGCTTCGCCTGAGGCTATCGAAGAAGCAACGCACCATATGCCGTTCTATGTCAAGCTCATCCGTGAGTGGGTATTCATTCTTATCATCGCCGGTTCGTGGTTGACAACCAAGAAAGTGGTGCGTGTAAGCAACAACTACTCCTGGGTACCTATCATGGAGGTCGCTTGTGTGTTCCTCGGTATCTTCGCTACCATGACCCCGGCTCTTATGTTCCTTCAGCAGAACCCGCTGCCGGTTCACAAGGCTTGGCAATTCGTTTACTGCACCGGTGCGCTGAGTGCATTCCTGGACAACGCGCCTACCGCTATGGTGTTCCATGCAACGGCTACTACCCTGCCGGTTGCTGACGGTGTGACTGCTATAGCAGGAATCGCTCCGGAGTTCATGAAAGCCATCTCGATGGGTGCTGTGTTCTTTGGTGCCCTGACCTATATCGGTAATGGACCTAACTTCATGGTCAAAGCGATTGCAGAGCAAGAAGGTATCTCGATGCCGTCGTTCTTCGGCTACATGATTAAGTTCAGCTTGATCGTCCTCTTGCCGGTTTACATCATCGTTCAATTGTTATTCATCTAAATGACACTCATTGACGAACTGATCACGTGGTATTCGGCGCATATGAACTATGCGTCGATTACTGCGTTGATGGCGGTCGAGTCTTCGTTCATTCCTTTTCCGAGTGAGGTAGTCATCCCACCTGCTGCGTTCGTAGCGGGTCAGCCGGAGAGCACACTCTATGTGACGGGCACTTACCCGATTGATGTGCTGTTTATCGTCTTGGCCGGTACGCTGGGCGCGATGATCGGTGCCATCATCAATTACGGTCTGGCAGCTTGGCTCGGCAGGCCGATAATTTATAAGTTTGCGGACTCGAGAGTGGGACACCTGTGTCTGCTGTCGAGCGAGAAGATACAACGGGCCGAGGAGTATTTCCGTGAGAAAGGAAACGTATCTACGTTCATCGGTCGTTTCATTCCCGGTATTCGCCAACTCATCTCTATTCCGGCAGGATTGAGCAAGATGCATTTCGGTGCGTTCCTGTGGTGGACATTCTTAGGCGCATTCATTTGGAACTGTATCCTGGCTGCTTTAGGTTACGTGGCACACGGTCAGATGGACCGCATCAAAGAATATAGCCACGAGCTGAGCGTGGCTATACTGATTCTGGTCGGCTTGGTAGCCGTATATTTTATTGTGAAGCGAATTATTTCTTCAACCAAGCGCAAATAGCTTTACGTTTCTCGATCAGTTGTGCGATTGCACAGCCAATCACCCAAGCGAACAAACCAAAGACCATCATACACTGACGGCGACTGTACAAGGGTTTGGGATCAACAGCAAAGTGATTCTCCAACACCACCGGTGCAGTCGCTAACTGTATGCGGTAGTCTGCTTGGCGCGTATGTTCCTGCTGCTTGTAGATCTCATTCAGGAACAGGCGAATACGACGTTCTCCGGTTACGTTCAGTCCGTTCTGCATCGATACAGCCGGCTGGCCTGCGGCGAAGTAATAGCTGCTGGTCAGGCTATCCAGTTTGACCGCTTGACGGTGATGGAACGCTACCTCTTCACGCAAGTCCTCCACATACGACGGATAAGCCTGCTGCAAAGCGATATTACTATTCAGGTAGTCCATCAGCGCCTGCTCGATATGCGGCACAAAGCGCATATCACGCACTTTGACGCGGAACTGCAGACACAGACGGTCCTGCATCGGCACACGGAGTGTGTCGGTAGGAGAGATGCTTCCTTTGAAATCAATCATATCCGCAGTGCCGTCATTCTTGCAGTCAATCACACGGTAGGTACTAAAACCACCGGCAATCCGCTTGTGTACGTACTGCGATATCTCGGCATCGTCCGGCAGCAGAATACCGGAGCGAAGCGGCGCAAATGCCTGCTCAAACTGCGGAATCGTCGCACCGTTGAGCATGACCACCGCATTCACTTTGTACGTCAGATTCTCAAATCGTGCGATATAGAACGCAGCGCCCAGCGCCAACACGACCAAGGTGATCACCAGCCACCAGTATCGGAGTGTGAGCCGCACCATATGCAGCAACACTTGCCAAAACCACTGACAGCCACGACACAATGCACGGCTCAATGCCACGCAAAGGTCCCAAAAATTCATTTCCCTATCCATAAGTTTATTCATTATTTTCTACGAATCCATGCAAACGGGCTGTGGTGCTCCTCTTTCGGAGTCTCCACCGGCTGCGTCTCTTCCTCCACAGTGATGGTCACCTCGTCCACATCGGTCGAAGCGGCACGCTCACGCGGTTGAACAGGAGTCGGTACACCTTCCTCACGCAGGGTGTCGCTCAGGTCAATGAGCGTCGCTTTTTCATCCTCCATGGGTTTGGGTTGTTGCTGCGGATAATTGGCCTCAATCGCCTCAGAGATCGTTTTCTTACCTTCTTCTTCATCCTCCGAAGGCAGACCGTCCACTTTGTACCCGGTCGCAATGACGGTGACGCGCACTTCCTCACCGAGTGTCTCGTCGATGGACGCACCCCACTGTACCTCGATATCATCGCCTACCTCTTGCACGAAATCATTGATCTGATCAATCTCCTCCATCACGATCGCGTGCTCGGTCGAGCAGTAGAACTGCAGCAGGATACGCTCAGCGCCGTGCACATCGTTGGTGTTCACGAGCGGTGAATTGAGGGCATCGTTGATGGCGTTGGTGATTCGGTGCTCACCGGAAGCGCGACCGATGTTCATGATGGCCACACCACCCTTACGGAGCGTGTTGCGCACGTCCGCGAAATCGGTGTTAATGTAACCCGGTACGGTGATGATCTCTGCAATCGCACGGGCAGCGTTCGCTACCACGTCGTCCGACTTACTGAACGCATTGAGCAGGTTGAGCTCCGGATAGATCTGTTTGAGTTTCTCGTTGTTGATGATGAGCAGTGCATCCACATGCTTCGCCAGACGAGCCACACCGGTCATTGCTTTCTCAATCTTCTTCTTACCCTCAAACGCGAACGGAATGGTCACGATACCTACGGTCAGAATACCCATCTCCTGCGCCACTTCGGCAACTACCGAGGAAGCACCGGTACCGGTACCACCGCCCATGCCTGCTGCCAGGAACAGCATCTGCGTGCCGTCGTTGAGTGCTTCGCGGATATGCTCACGGCTCTCCTCTGCGTACTGACGTGCGGTCTCAGGATTGCCACCGGCACCCAAGCCCGGGCCTAACTGCAACTTACTCGGTACGGACGATTTGACGAGTACCTGGCGGTCGGTGTTACAAACGAGGAAAGAGACATCCTTCAGTCCCTGACGGTGCATGTAGTTGACCGCGTTGCAGCCACCGCCGCCGACACCGATCACTTTGATAATACTATCTTCTGTCAAGCCTTCCAAAGGCAGGGTTAATAATTCGTCTTCCATAATTGTGTTGTTTTGTTTGAAGTTTAGTTTAATGGTTTATTGTTGATCGATAAACATATCGAGCGTACTCTCTTTGACTCTGTCGAAGAACCCGGGCTTGCGCACCAGTTGGTTCTTATGATTGTCGCGGTAGTCCTGTCCGAGTAGAATCGTACCGACGAGGGAGGTGTACTTAGGCGATAGATACGCATCGTCCGTATCGCGGTGCAGCAGCAGGTTGTGCGAACCGTACTGCACATTGAGCGAGGTCTGCGATTGAATGTACTCCGCCATTCCTTGCAACATACTACCGCCTCCGGTGATGTACAGAGTCGGCACCCGTGCTTCCACTTTCTTCAGTTCTTCGAGCAGCGGTGCGAGTATCTCTTGGAGTTTGAGTTCAATCGCCTCTGCCAGTTCCGTGGTCGTTATCACCATGTCACCGCCTATCTCCGGGGCTGCCGGTACACGCAGACGCACGGGTTTGGAAATCAAGTCGGGAGATGCGAAGCCGAACTTCTTCTTCAGCACCTCCGCCGTCGCAAAGGTCATCCCCTGCTGCTCTAACATGCGGGTGATGTGATAGCCGCCTTTAGGCACCACTTTGTTGATCAGATATTGTCCGCCTTTGTACACCGTGAGGCTCGTTGTCTGCGCGCCAAAGTCAATCACGGCACAGCCGTTCATCAGCACATGATTGCCGTCTGAGGTAGCAAAAGCCGATAGCAGACACTCGGGACGCACAAACGCGTGCTCGATACTACGACCTGCCTGCGAGAACGATTTCTGCAGCTGCTGATCAATCGCCTTACGGCCGTAGAAAGCAATGTAATGTGCCTCTACCAGCGCAGCACGTTGCTCCGGAGACGGGATATCATCCTGCTCCACTCCGTCCAGTTTGAAGAAGGAAGGAACGAGTCCGAGGACTGCCACTTCGGGATTGCGCAGCTCGATCTTCTCCTTGCACTCCTGTTCCATCTCGTCCAGTAAGGCCTGACTGATCTCTTTCTTACGCGCCTGGTCGCGACGTGAATGCACGGCTACGATCTGCATCGACTGTCCGCCGATGGACAGAAAGGCCGTCGGCAGTTCGTCTTCTCCGATTCGGTTCGCGAGCAGTTTGAGCACCTCGGCTATGACGTATCCGGCATTACTCGATTGCGTGATGATACCTTGCTCTACGCACACGTTTCCATACTTCTGCGGACGCTCCTCCACACCGAGCACCTGAAACAGGTCCGGCGCGATTCGTCGGGCAGCCATCGCGCGTACGCTGTCACTGCCCATGTCGATTGCGACCAAGGGAAGTGAGTCTGCTGTTCGTGTTTGTCTTCTTGTCATTGTTGTAATTGTTAATGTTTAGGTTTATAGATTTCGACCGATGACTTGTCCCTCAAAACGGATGTCATATTCGGTATAATGTTTGTCTTGTGTCGCCTCCTCGTTGTTCTCCAGGAACGTGCGCAGCTTCGCCAGTTTCTGTTCATGTCCCTGCATGTCACCCAGCACAATACGCGGCTGCTCCGGATCATTGAGGTGGATATAGATCATATGCGGAGACTGCACCTGGAGATGATGAATCCGTTTGCGCCAGTAGCGGTTGGACTGAAGCCATTCGGCAAAATCTCCCAACTGCTCGGACGCGAACTGTGTGCCGACCGTGCCGGTCACTCTGAGCACGTTGTCCTGTATCGACGAGCGGTACGGCAACACCTTACGGTCGGTATCTATGAAATAGTTCTCCCCGACTGTCTGCACATGCAACAGCGGTACGCGCTGCGTCAGACGCACCTTGACCTCAAATCGCGGGGTGATGTAACACTCCGCCGTACGAACCATCGGGTGATGCGCCACAGCGGACTCGATGCGGTACAACGAGATACGGTTCTGCGGCCGACCGACGGGATAGATATCCTCCGTCTGCAGCATCTTGTTCAGTTCTTCTTCCGTCAGGTACAAGCGGTCCGAGGCATTCTGGATCTCATAGTGCATGGACCGGCAGGGCTCGGCAGCCGGGGACATCACATAACCCCACACCACCGCTCCGATCAGCAGAATAGCCACCACGCTAACGCCAATGGATTTCCATACGATGACCGCTGTTCTACTCATTTCTTCAATGCTTTTGTTATTTGCGGCACGAGCCGATCTATATCACCGGCTCCTACCGTCAGGATCACTACCGGAGTCGGACTGTTCGCAATCCGTCTCTTGAGTTCATCAATCAGGTCTTGCTTCTCCACCACTTTAGCCTCTTTCCCTTCGCCATTCGCCGTTATAAGCATCTGGCTTGTCACACCCGGGATGGGCAGTTCGCGTGCCGGATAGATCGGCAGCAGCACACACTCGTCCAACGTACCCAGCACCTGGGCGAACTCGGGTGCGAAATCACGCGTACGAGTATACAAGTGCGGTTGGAACACACCAATCAGACGCCGTTCGGGATAGAGTTTACGGATCGAATCAATCGCTGTCGCTATCTCCTGCGGATGATGCGCATAGTCGTCTATGTACGCCAACTTGGGCGTGTTGATATGGATATTGAAGCGCCTATGCACCCCTTTGAACGAAGCGATTCCCCGACGCAGTTCATCGGCTTTCACGCCGTTCAACCATGCCACCGACATCGCTGCCACCGCGTTCTCGATGTTCACCCACACCGGCACACCCAATTTCAACTCTTTGAGCACCTCAGTCGGGGTGTGAAAATCAAAGTAGATCTGCCCCTTCGTCACCTGAATATTGTCCGCATAGAAATCGGGAGCATTAGCCTCTACCCTTTCGCCATTCGCCTCTACACCATAGGTGTAGCACTGGACCCCTTTCTTAAGGCGCGGCTGCAGATCGATGCCGTGTTTCATCACCAGTGCTCCGGTGATGAGGCTCGTGTAGTGTGCAAACGCTTCGCGGTACGCTTCCGGGGTGCCGTAAATATCCAGATGGTCAGGATCAACCGCCGTCACAATGGACATGTACGGGGTCAGGTGATGGAACGAGCGGTCGTATTCGTCCGCTTCAATCACCACGACGTTGCTGTCTTTCTGCAACAGCAGGTTCGTGCCGTAGTTGACGCTAATACCGCCCAAGAACGCGTTCGTGCCGATCTCCGACTGATACAACAGGTGGGCCAGCATCGTGCTGGTCGTCGTCTTACCGTGCGTACCGGCTACGCAGAGTGCTTTCATCTGGCGCGTCACCAAGCCCAACACCTCCGCACGCTTGCGGATGTCGTAGTTCTGCTCACGCAAGTACGTGTACAGCGCACTGTCTTCCGGCACAGCCGGGGTGCGAACAACTAAGGTGTGTTGAGGGTTGAAAGATGAAAAATGAAGGATGAAAGAGGAAGGATCGTCTTCGAAGGTAACACATATGCCTTCTTGCTCCAGCTCGTGCGTCAGATCCGAAGGGGTCCGGTCGTATCCGGCTACAGCGTAGCCGCAATGATGGAAATAGCGCGCAAGGGCACTCATGCCGATGCCGCCGACACCCAGGAAAAAGATATTTTGTATGTCACTCTGCTTAATCATCGTTATAAAATACAAATCGGGCACAAAATTACAAAAAAATTTTGACATATGCAAAAAAAATCGTATCTTTGCAGCCGAAAAAATGAAAAGGACTGTTTTGCTCATAGTATTGGCGGCTTTTTTGCAGGCCTCAGCAGCGAATATCGACTACCGTTTCTCGATGCGTGCTGGTATGATCATGCCGGATGGCAAGGTCGATGCTACCGCAGGGCACAAGGGAGAATGGGTCGGACCGTCTGCGGGTGCCAATTTCGCCGTCAGTTTTGCCCCGAATTGGCAAAGTATGCGGGAGTGGAACCGTGCCCGTGTGGGTGTGGCGCTCAGTTATTGGAAGATCGACTGCACCAAGAGCGGAAGCAAGGACCTGATGGGTCATGCGATTGCGCCGTACGCATTCGCAGACATCCCGTTCTACAAGAGCCCGCATTTCGAACTCGGTATTCGTCCCGGTGTCGGAATTGCGCTGCTGACCAAGACCTATTACAACACCGCCACACCGGAGCAGCAGTACAACGTACTGCAGGCGGATAACATCAACCAGTCGGTCGGCTCGGTGTTCAATTACTATTTCCCGGAAGAACTGTACTTTAACTTCCCCATCCGAAACGGCTGGACGCTCGGTTTGGCTGCCGGTTGGTATCATATGAGCAACGGCTCTATCCGTCAACCCAACTCGGGTTATAACATCTTCGGCGGCGAACTGAGTGTACGCTACCGTCCTACGGACAGCTCTGAGCCGGGACAGGAGCGCCCGACCAAGGAGTACAGCCTGGAGAAACTAAGGGCGAAGAAGTGCGAGATCGAGTTCGCATGGTCCGGTGCGGCGCGACAGGTCTATTACCGGGACCGGCAGACCTTCTTCTGCTCCGAGATCCAAGTAGCCGCCTATTGGCGGGCCCATCGTATCTTCCGTCTCGGAGGCGGTGTGGATGTGTTCTACGATGGAGCCTATTACGACCGTCAGACGGCGTTCGGCAAAACCTATCTCACGGGCGCTACGCAAGCCGACTGCTGGCGTATCGGTGTGAGTGTGCAGCCGGAGTTTGTGATGGGACACTTCACGGCTGGTTTCCACTTCGGCGTCTATCTGTACGACCCGGTCAAGAACCGCGAAGTCTCCATCAAAGACGAGGCGGCGCATGATGATTTATGGAAAAACGGAAACCTGGCCAATAAAGGGATCTTCTACCCCTACGACCTGCTTAATGCCGGCAGTGCAGGTTACCCGGACGGCTGGCTCTATACCCAGATCGCAGTTCGCTACAGACTACCCCACCACCTGTTTGTACACGCGGTGATGAAAGCTCATTTGACCAAAGTGGAATTTGTAGCAGCAGGTTTAGGTTTCTACCTGTAATTTTTAATTTTTCATTTTTAATTTTTCATTTTTCATTTTTAATTTCCCGTCAGCAGCATATCTTCCATCAGATAGATCTGCTCAACCGGCACACCGTGTGCCAGCAGTTGTGCTCTGTCCGGACGGAAGAGCGCATAGAACTCTTTCACATTCTTACACATACTACGCGCCTGGCGGTAGCACTCATACGCCACGATACGGTCACCGCGCAGCATCAGACAATGCCCGTAATTGATATAATCCATCGGTTCGACAGCCCCTTTGCGTATCAGCTTCTTCAGGTAACTCTCAGCGAACCCGGGATTATCCCACGACAAGTCCATACGGCCCACGGACAAATAGACCTGTGCCAGCCTGGCCTCCCGCTCTGCATTATCAGCCACCAGCACACTGTATAACCATGTATTAGGCAGCAGCAACACCAGCCCTTGCATGTACTCTCGTTCGGACAGAGGCATCCAGCTCACGATCTCGCTACCGGTCTGTTCTTCGTTGATCTGCGAGAACACAGCCCGCACATCCTCAGGCAGTTGGTCCATGATCGGTTCTCCCTTGGACAAGATATCCCCCCACGCGGGATGGGTCGTGCGCACCAGCGCACAGAGCACCTCAAACGCCCCGTCTCCATCTACGTCCACCTCCTTGACGGCCTTGATGAACGCATCTTGTATCTGCGGGTAGAAATCAATTCGGATATCGTATTGGATCAGCAGGGTGAACACATAGGCCAGACACTGGTCCGCCACCAACGAGTTGGCAGCCTTGATTCCGTCTATGAGTGCCAAAAAACCGTCCACGCTGAAGCACTCGCGCATGTTCTTCGCCAAGCAACCGGAAGCCATCAGTGCCACGGCCGGTTGGTCTTCATCTTGGAACGCACGGCGAAGCCAATCGTAGTCCTCCTGACGGATCTGCACACAATTGGAGAAGTAATGCACCACGGACTCCATGTTCCCCGGATTGAAACCGTGCATGTCCGGTGACAGACCGCGTCGGATGCGCAAGGTCGCATACACAGCATCGGACAACTGATAGGTCTCACCCGTCAGTTCATCCAACTGACTGTCCGTGTTCTCATCGTCCATACTAAGCCAAGCCGTACACAAGTTACGATAGCGCTCGTCGATTGACTGAAACGCCTGCTCGTAGGGGTTGTTCTCCCCCAGTTCGGTCAACCAGGAACGAATAATGACAAGCGCATGTTCGACCATGCGCTCGCCCAAAGATTTCTCAATCGTATTAACCTGATCTTCCAGCGTTTGTGCCATTGGATAAAATGAAAAATGAAAAATGAAAAATGAAAAATTATTTCTTTGCTTTTAGTGTTTTAATAGATGAAATCAAAATAGCAATGATTGGTTTTAAATCATTGTTTAATGAATCAAATTCCTCTTCACTGATTATGTGAGATTGATACAAGACTTCTAACCAATACTGTGTTTCATCTGCTTCTTTCAGTGCAATGTTTAATTTCGTAAGGTAATCCGGACTTGTTTGAGCATTTCTACTTTCACGAACATTAGCTCCTATACTAGTTCCACTACGAAGAATTTGCTGGCTGATTACATATTCTTTTTTCTCTTCACGCAGGTACTTGTAAAAGTTTACTATGCGCACAGCAAAATCAAGCGTCCTCTGTTGAAACACTGCTTTCATCTTTCATCTTTCATATTTCATCTCGAATAAGGTAGTCGTTGCGCGAAGGAGAATTGCGAATCACCAGTTCGGCAAGGAAACCGGCCAAGAACAGCATACAACCCAGGATCATCATCAGAATAGCGATATGGAAATACGGGTTCACACCGACCAACATCGCCTTCACACCGACCGACAGGGCGTACAACTTCATACCGCCTACCACAAGGACGGCGATGAAACCGATGAAGAACATCAGACTACCCACCAGACCGAAAAAGTGCATCGGTTGCTTGCCGAACTTATTGAGGAACCACAGGGTCATCAGATCCAGGTATCCGTTCACGAAACGGTTCAAACCGAACTTGGAGGTACCGAACTCACGTTTGCGGTGTTGCACCACTTTCTCGCCGATCTTGGTGAACCCGGCGTTCTTGGCCAGATACGGGATATACCGGTGCATCTCGGAGAACACCTCGATGTTCTTCACTACCTCGTTGCGGTACGCTTTCAGACCGCAGTTCATATCGTGCAACTTGATGCCCGTCACGTACCGTGCGGTGGCGTTGAACAACTTAGACGGCAGGTTCTTGGTCAGCGCGTTGTCGTACCGTTTCTGCTTCCAACCGCTCACCAGGTCGAATCCGTCTTCGGTGATCATGCGGTACAACTCCGGAATCTCGTCCGGCGAGTCCTGCAGGTCGGCATCCATGGTGATGACCACATCGCCCTGTGCCGCCTTGAAACCGTGGTATAACGCCGCACTCTTACCGTAGTTACGTCTAAAGCAAATACCGCGAACGTGCTCATCCCGTAACCCGTCACCGGTAACCTGTAACCCCTGGATGACTCGCCACGAGTCATCCGTACTGCCGTCATTGACAAAAATGACCTCGTACGAGAACTTATTTTCTTTCATCACCCGCGCAATCCATTCGTACAGATGCGGCAGGGACTCCGCCTCGTTATACAGAGGCACTATAATCGATATATCCATAGTGATTCAATTTGGGTGCAAAATTACTAATAATTTTTTATATATGCAAGCGCGCGCGTATATTTTTTGCAAATTAAGCAAAAAACAGCATTCTTTCATCTTTCATCTTTCATCTTTCAACTTTTTTTCGTACCTTTGCATGCAAAATTTACGACAATGAAAAAAATTAACATCTTCATTATGGCATTGATGGCATTGGTCGGCGCGTCGTGCGCCAACAAGGACGCGAACGAAAGTAAAGCGCCTATCACCAAACCACAGATAACAATCGAGGGCGGTCGCCTCACCCCCGAAGCACTTTGGGCGATGGGACGTATCAACAGCGTACGCAGCGATATCGAGACCGGCTGGGTCGCTTACACCGTCAGTTACTACAGCGTAGCGGAGAACCGCTCCACGAGTTGGATTCGCATATGCAATCCGTACGGAGAGGTTACGGGTGAGGGGTTACAGGTTACGGATGAGTTCGTCGGATACGAACCCGCCTGGTTCGGGTGCAGCGGATGGCTCGCATTCCTGAGAGGCGGCAAGTTGTACCTGCGTCGCGACAAAGAGGAAATAGAGGTACAGGGAGCAGAGGACATCGAGGGTTTCCTGCTCTCCCCGATGCGCGATCAGATCATTATCATCAAACAAGTGCCGACCGTCACCAAGACCGTGGACAAGTACCCCGATCTGCCGTTGGCAACCGGACATATGCACGAGGACCTGATGTACAAACATTGGGACGAATGGACCGAGACCGCTCCGCAGCCGTTCGTCTGTCCGCTGGAGATCACGTACTACGGCGAAGGAGAGCGCATCCAAACGGCCAAGATCGGTGAGGGTGTGAATATCCTTGAGGGCACCGCGTTCGAGTGCCCGATGAAACCGTTCGGCGGCGTGGAGCAGTTGGCGTGGAACCCCAACAACGAGGAAATCGCCTACACTTGCCGCAAGAAGACCGGCCTCGACTATGCCGTTTCGACCAACAGCGACATCTACCTCTATGACGTGAACACACGCACGCATAAGAACATCACGGAGGACAACAAAGGCTACGACACCAATCCGAGCTATTCGCCGGACGGACAGTGGATTGCTTGGCAATCCATGGAGCGGGACGGATACGAGAGCGACGAGAACCGGCTCATGGTGATGAACACGCAGACCGGTGAGAAACGGTTTGTGAGCAAGAACTTGGATTCGAACGTGGATGAGTACGCGTGGTATGACAACGAGACGATCGTGTTCACCGCTTGTTGGCACGCCGAGGTGCACCTGTGGAAGACCAACCTCGAGGGTGAGATCGAGACGATGGCGGAGGGTCAATATGACTATGCTTTAGGCGATGTATGCGACAAGGATATCTATGTACTCCGTCACTCGATGCGGGAGGCGAATGAGATTTATCGGTTACGGGTTACGGGTGACGGGTTACAGGAATTAGAGCAGTTGACCCATGAGAACGATAATATCTACAACCAGATCGAGCGTTCGACCGTTGTGCCGCGTTGGCAGAAGACGACGGACGGCAAGGATATGCTGACCTGGATCATCTATCCGCCGCATTTCGATCCGAACAAGAAATACCCGACTATCCTCTATTGTGAGGGCGGTCCGCAGAGTCCGGTGAGCCAGTTCTGGTCCTTCCGGTGGAACTTCATGATGATGAGTGCCGGCGATTATATCATCGTCGCGCCAAACCGCCGCGGTCTGCCTGGCTTCGGCAAGGCGTGGAATGAGCAGATCAGCGGTGACTACGGCGGACAGTGCATGAAGGACTATTTGACAGCGATTGACGAGTTCTGCACCGAGCCGTACGTGGACAAAGACCACCTGGGTTGCGTAGGAGCCTCGTTCGGCGGGTTCAGCGTCTATTGGCTGGCCGGTCACCACGACAAACGGTTCAAAGCGTTCATCGCACACGATGGTATCTTCAACCTGGAGATGCAGTACCTCGAGACCGAAGAGAAATGGTTCGCCAACTGGGACATGGGCGGTGCGTACTGGGAGAAAGACAATGCGATTGCCCAGCGCACATTTGCCAACAGCCCGCATAAGTTCGTCGATAAGTGGGACACGCCGATTCTCTGTATCCACGGCGAGAAAGACTACCGCATCCTGGCTAACCAGGCGATGGCCGCGTTCGACGCCGCCAAGATGCGCGGGGTACCGGCTGAACTGCTCATCTTCCCCGATGAGAATCATTGGGTACTCAAACCGCAGAACGGCATCCTGTGGCAGCGTGAGTTCAGAGGATGGCTCGACAGATGGCTGAAGTAATTTTTCATTTTTCATCTTTCATTTTTCATCTTTCATCTTTCATCTTTCATCTTTCATTTTTCATTTTTCAATGAAGTATTCGTACGAATTCGAAATAAAGTACCAGGAGGTGGATGACCGCAAGAAACTGAGGTTGTTCAACCTGGAGAACTACCTGCTCGAGGTGGCAGGTAAGGTGGCGGACGAGTTAGGTTTCGGAATCGCCCAACTGCACCCGATGGGTCTGACGTGGATTATCACCCGCCTGTCGGTGGAGATGACCGAACTGCCGGGACCGACGGATCATATCCGCATTGAGACCTGGGTAGAAGGCACGGCACACATGCTCAGCACGCGTGATTTCCGGATCTATTCAGGCGACCGTTTAATCGGTAAATGCAAGTCCGTGTGGGCGATATTGGATATGGAGAAACGGGAGATCGCCAATGTGTTTGACCTGCCGATGTTCGAAGGGCACGTGGACGGTGAGGTGCTGGATATGACGCGTGTGCGCATGACTACCCTGCCCGAGCCGACCGGTTCCGTGCCGCATAAGATCGTCTATTCGGACCTGGATTATAACAAGCACTGCAACAGCTGCAAGTACCTGCAGGCGATGATCGATGCCTACCTGCCCGACTACTACGGCAAGACCGTGCGGCTGGATATCAATTACAGCAAAGAGGTGATGCTTGGCGATGAATTGACGACCCATTACGTGGTGATGGAAGACGGTGTGCAGTACCAACAGAAGAACGAAGCAGGCGAAACCAGTTGCTCCGCGAAGATTACCATAACCCCTAACCCATAACCCGTAACCCGTAACCCATAACCCCTACTAATATGGAAATACAAGATAACACCACTTTATTGAAGCGCCCGGCAGAACTGGAGTGCGATGTGGTTCGGTTTCAGAACCAGAAGGATCGATGGATTGCGTTTGTAGGTCTCAAGGACGGTCGTCCATATGAGATCTTCACGGGTTTGGCAGATGACGAGATGGGAATTGCGCTGCCCAAGAGTGTGACCAAAGGGAAGATTCTCAAGGTCGTTCGGGAGGATGGCACCAAGCGGTATGATTTTCAGTTTGTCAACACGCGGGGGTTCAAGACGACGGTGGAAGGACTGAGTTATAAGTTCGACCGCGAGTTCTGGAACTACGCCCGCCTCATCTCGGGTGTGTTGCGGTACGGGATGCCGATTGACCAGGTGGTCCACATGATCAGCGGTCTGGAGATGGACAACGACTCGATCAACAACTGGACGACCGGTGTGGCGCGTGTGCTCAAGCGCTACGTGCCCGGTGCTGAACTGGAAGACGAAGCCCCGCTATAGAAAAAAGCCCGCACAACGCGGGCTTTTCGTTTACTTTTCTGCATTCTCGGCAGGTTTGTCTGCCGGTTTCTTTTTCCGACGTACGGGTTTCTTTTTCTTCGGAGCCTCCGGCTTGGGCTGCTCTGCCGGCGTTGGTTGAACCTGCGGAGCGGGAACGGCTTTCTTTGCCTTCTTCGTCTTTTTCTTCGCAGGCTTGGGCTGCTCTACCGGTTTGGGTTCCGGCGTTGGTTCAACTTTAGCCTCTACCCTTTCGCCTTTAGCCTCTTTCTTGGGTTCTGCCTTCTTGGGTGCCGGTTTGGGTTCGGGCTTGGGTTCGGGCTTGGGTTCAACTTTCGCCTCTACCCTTTCGCCTTTAGCCTCTTTCTTAGGCTGCTCGGGCGTGTGGGCAATCGGCTTGCCGTTCACGTCGAGGAACCGCATCTCGAGCATTCCGAGGGATTGGTTCTCCACGATCTTCACACCGTACTTACGCTGCCATTTCGCTTTGAGCGAGAGCAGCCATCCGCGGCTGACGTACGCATACACATAGGGGTGCAGATGCAGGGTCAGACCACGTCCGTGGTGTTGCTCCATGTGCGAGCAGGCTTCCATGATCTGGTCGGTGAACAGAATCGAGGGTTGGATCTTCCCTTTTCCCATACAGGTCGGACAGGTCTCCATGACCTCTACTTCCACGGCCGGACGAACGCGCTGGCGTGTGATCTGCATCAGTCCGAATTTACTGAGCGGCAGCACGTTGTGTTTGGCGCGGTCACGGTCCATGAGTTTACGCACATAGTCATACAACTGCTGCTGGTGCTCTTTGGAATCCATGTCGATGAAATCGACGATGATGATTCCGCCTATATCCCGTAGGCGTAACTGGTGCACCAATTCGTCTGCAGCGAGCATGTTGAACTGGAATGCGTTCTCTTCCTGGTCCTCATAGATCTTCTTGCTGCCGGAATTGACATCAATGGAGAACAGTGCTTCGGTTTTGTCAATGATGAGGTATCCCCCATGCTTGAAACCGACCGTTCTGCCGAGTCCCGTCTTCATCTGACGGGTGATGTCGAAATGGTCGAAGATAGGTTGTGTGCCCTGATAGAGTTTGACAATCTTCGCGCTCTCTGGTGCAATCAGCTCCAGATAATGACGCACTTCGTCGTAGATACCCTGGTCGTTGATCTGAATAGTCGTGAAATCCGGGCTGAGCACATCACGGATGATACCGAGTGTGCGTCCCATCTCCTCACTGACCAGACTGACCGGCTCTTTTTTCTGAAGCGACTGAACCGTCTGTTCCCACCGCTCCACGAGCAGTCTCAACTCGTTGTCCAACTCAGCCACACGTTTGTCTTCCGCTACCGTACGAACAATGATGCCGAAACCTTGCGGTTTGATCGAGAGCATCAGTTGTTTAAGACGCTGGCGTTCTGCCTCGCGTTTAATCTTCTGGCTGACCATCACGCCGTCTGCAAAGGGAATGAGAACGATGTTACGTCCTGCGATTGAGATCTCGGCAGTGAGGCGCGGGCCCTTGGTGTTGATCGGCTCTTTCGAAACCTGCACCAGAATCGGGTCGCCCACTTTGAGCACATCGGCTATCTGTCCCTCTTTGCCCACTTCGGGTTGACGCGGCGTCTTGTTGATCAACGGTATACGGCGTCTGTCCGAAACGGCTTTGGTCACATACGATTGCAGCGTACGAAACTGAGAACCTAAATCCAAATAATGCAGAAAAGCTTCTTTCTCATGACCTACATCCACGAACACCGCATTCAGCGCCGGCATCACTTTCTTCACTCGACCGTAGTAGATATTTCCTACCGAGAAATTATCCTGGTCCCGTTTCTCGCGGGACACTTCCTGCAATCGGTCATCCTCCGTCAGCGCGATAGCGATCTCTTGCGGTTGTACGTCCACAATTAATTCGCTTTTCATACCTGATTTGATTAATGAAATAAATAAAAAAGCCTTGTGGCAACTTGCCCACACTTGGGCAAGTCTCACGCCACAAAGCCAAACAGCATCGTCAATTACTTATGCTTATGACGATTCTTACGCAGGCGTTTTTTGCGCTTGTGCGTAGACATCTTGTGTCTTTTATGCTTCTTTCCGTTTGGCATAATTGTTTGATAATTAAAAAATGTTATACTAAAATGTTATTCTTTGGGCAATTAGCGGACAGCCTCTGCAAATTCGGAAGCCGGCTTGAAGTAAGCGATCTTGTGTGCCGGAACCGCGATTGAGGTGTTCTTGCTGATATTACGCGCAATCTTAGCCTTACGCGTCTTGAGAGTAAAGGTACCGAAACCACGGAGATATACGCTCTCACCCTTAGCCAACTGGTCCTTTACGCCTTCCATGAAGCTCTCTACGATGATGCCGACAGTCTTTTTGTCGAAACCGGTAGCGATAGCCATTTCATTAACGAGTTCTGCTTTTGTCATAATTCTATATTTTTAAGTGTTATTTTATCTTCAAAACCGAAAAACTCTGCAAAGTTACTATAAATAATTGAATTACAAAAGTTTTTTTGAAAAAAAATTGCAAAATTGTGTTTTTTTTTGTAATTTTGTGCCGTTTTTGTGAAATTTGACCCCCAAAAAGTGCAAAATTATGCTCAACTCTTTATTTTATAGTCGGTTATATGAGTGGTACGAAATCAACCACCGCGTACTCCCTTGGCGGGAGACGGATGACCCGTACCGGATCTGGTTGAGCGAGGTCATTTTGCAGCAGACCCGTGTCGCTCAGGGGCTCGAGTACTACCTGCGTTTTGTGGATCGTTGGCCGACCGTGGAAGCGTTGGCGGCTGCTGACGAAGCGGAGGTGCTGCGCGAATGGCAGGGACTCGGCTACTACAGCCGGGCACGTAACTTGCACAAAGCGGCAATTCAAATAGTTGAAAGTTTAAAGTTGAAAGTTGAAAGAAGTGGAGAGTTGAAAGTGGAAAGTATTTTTCCCAATACCTTTGAAGATCTGCGTGCATTACCCGGTGTGGGCGATTATACGGCTGGGGCGATCGCGTCCTTTGCCTACAACGCCCCCTATCCCGCCGTGGACGGCAATGTCTATCGGGTCGTAGCACGGCTGTTGGATATCGACGAGGCGTTTGACACCACAGCCGGTAAGAAACTGTTTCACAAACACATAGACTCCTTATTAGATCGCGAGCACGCGCGCGTATTCAATTCGGCCATCATGGAACTCGGAGCGCTGCAGTGCACCCCTGTCCTGGGCGATAACTGCGCCGTGTGCCCCATCCGGGAGTTCTGCCAAGGCTGCGCCAACGGCACGGCATCCCTGCTGCCCGTACGCAAACCCCGACCCAAAGTGCGCGACCGCTGGTTCACCTACCATATCTATCTCCAATCTCCAATCTCCAATCTCCAATCTCCAATCTTCACGCTTATCCATAAGCGGGAAGAGAAAGATATCTGGTACCACCTCTACGAGTTCCCGTGCGAGGAACACCCATCACCCGTAACCGGTAACCCGTCACCCTTCACCTTTACTCACGTCCTCTCCCATCAGCGCATCCATGCGCGTTTCATCGTTCACCGGGTACAAAAAATGCCGGACTTAGCCGGCACGATAGTTATTCGCTGGGATGATCTCAACGATTATGCGCTTTCTCGATTAACGCTGCGAGCGCTTGATACACTTCGGCATAAGGCGTAGCCTGCAACAGTTCCAAATGATGATTCATCACTTCGTGATCTCCGCGTTTGGCGGGGCCGGTCTGTGCGTCGATGGGTTTGAGTGTATGGACCTTGGCCGCAGTCTGGTCGATGAGCGGCAGCAGGGCTTCGAACGGAATCTGCGTACCCTGCAGCACTTCTGCCGCAATTCGGTACATGAGGTTGGTGTAGTTATTGGCGAATATACCGGCTATGTGCAGCCGCTCCCGGTCATGTCCGTTCGCTTCGTAGATACGGCTCGTCAGGCTCTGCGCCAAGGAGTAGATAGCCGCGATATCGTCTATGTTGTGCCCCTCGATGAAACACGGGATCCCGCTCCAGTCGTCGATCAGCACTTCCCGGCTGAAGCTCTGGAAGAAATACAGCACGCCCGAGTGCGGTTTGTCGGGTCCGAACACCTCGATCGGCATCGAGCCGGAGGTGTGGAGGTGCAGCGCCTTGGGGGCCGACACTTTGGACACGACTTCTGCCAAGGCATGATCCGCCACGGTGTAGATATACACATCGGCTATCGGCACACCCGTAACCGGTAACCCGTCACCCGTAACCGGTAACCCGTCCCCCGTAACCGGTAACCCGTAACCCGTAACCCCTTTCGCCGTCAGCGGCCGTGCATGCACCAGTTCGGTTCTTATTCCTTTGATTTCAAACGCATGGTGTAGATTCGTCCCCACACTCCCTGCTCCTATAATCGCTATTTTCATGATTCCTACCTTTGCGACTGCAAAATTACACAAAAAAAATGAAACTAACAAATAAATTAGTAACAAAATTATTAGTAATAAAATTGTTACAAACTTAATATACTATAATTGTGTAGTTTATAAAAACTTTTTCACTTTCGCCATTCGCCTTTATTCCTGCGGCGCAAGAACGAAATCGGCGGTTACAAAGGCATTGTACGCTTGCTTGCCGGAAGGGGTGTCAATGGTGTCGTACGTAACAGTCGCAAACAAGTATTGTTCTTCGTATACACCGGTTGAGTCGGTAGCGACGACGGTCACTTCCGTCGGCAACTCGCGCCCGCGATAGCGGACAATGGTATAACGGCCGGCAGAGTCGGTGATGGCGTAGTTGTAACTCAGCAGGTCGGGTTCGTTGGGCTCGCGGATTCCGAAGATAGCGACATAAATGCCTTGCAGCGGCTCGTCTGCCGTATTCGTGACCGTTCCATTAACCAACAAGCGCGGAGCTCCTGTCTGCCCATTCCAATCTTCAGGCTCACCGACTGTATACTCTGCTTTACAGCCGATCAGCGTCATGGACAGCACGGTCAGTACATATACTATATAATGTTTCTTTTTCATGGCTGTTTATAGAATGTAGTGGTTGTTTTGCCCATATTGGTTTCCAAACGAAGAATATAATAGCCGGCAGGCAGTTCGTTCATCTGATCGAGAGTAGCACCCCAATAATGCCCGTTCATGTCGACCAAAGTGACTTTCGTGACACGCAGATAGCCCATGTAGTCCGTGTCCCAGCAGCCGATACGGATGGTATATAAACCGGCATGAGTGATAGGACAAGATACGGAATCCAAACAGATAGAATAGAAGTAGTCTTCGTTCTGCTTCTCGCTCTCGGATTCTTGGATGACGACATACGAGACGGCATTGGCTGGCGTTTGAATAAGAAGTATGTTGCCTGTCAGCGTAGCCCTGAACTGGTTTGGATCGGTCGGGTCGGGTGTACTGCCGGTCGGACCGGATCCCGCAATAGTGAACAATCCCGACATTCTAATCGGAATAGAGATACTGTTGCCGGCCGTCATGCGTATAGCAAGCAGGAGTCCTATGATGATCAAGTACTTACGCATTCTCGTTGGCGATATGAATTAATGTGTCCTGCAAATCCTTGACGCTGACACCAAGTCGTTTGGCAATCAGGTATTTGTCTTTGCCTATTCCGCTTTCTGCGCGATAGAGCACCTCTGCCATCTGCGCGTAGGACAGACCAATCAGCACGAGCACGCAGATACGTATCTCCCGTTCGGAAAGCCCTTTCTGTTCCAGCTTGGTGACGATGGACGAGAGCCGTTCGTTACAAACGGCGCGAAACTGCGAATAGTCGTTCCATTGCAACTCTTCGCGTATATCGGCGCACTTGCGCAAAGCAAGACATTGCTGTTCGAGCGCATTCGTCTGTTTGCGGCGGTCGGCAATGACTGCCAAGCTGACTAACAGCGTTATCAGAACAATCGGTAAAATATACAAAGTGACAATGTACCATCTATGAGGTGCAGACTCTTTGTAAGATTCGAGCGCGTTCTGAGCCAGCAACATCGCTTCTATCCATTCGGCACTGTTGCGCTCCAAATCCATTTGGATGTCCGTTCGTGTGGCGGCTAATGCCCGCACTTCGTTGGCCTGCGTGGTGGAATCGCAATAGGTCAGGATATAATACACATCGTCCAGATAACGCGGATTGTCCGTCTCCGTCACTACGCGCTTGGCATAGAACAGCGCCGAGTCATTATTACCGAGGAACGTGTAGGCTTGTGCCTGCAGAATATCAAAATACGGTGTAGAGAACGGAGAAAGATTCGTATAATAGAGCACCGAATCATATTCTTCGGCATAGAGACAGGCCGCGGCACGGGACTCCAGTACTTTGTGCTGCACAACCGTATCGGCACAGAGACCAAGCGCGGCATCAATGAGGGAGGTTGCGGCATCCTTATTCCCCTGCACGGCTTGTTCCCAAGCCATGTTGTTGAGCGCATAGGCTTGTGCAAGCGTGTCCTTTGCTGACGCAAACTGCTCCAGCGATTTCTCATACAGCGCGTACGCCAGATCGTGCCGCTCGCCTATTCGGCACATGGTCGCCATGTTGCTCCACGAGCGCGCTTTGTACGTGTACTCGCGCGAATGAATACGAGTCGCAGCAATGAACGCATTCATCGCTGCCACAGGATCGTCCGCTTCGCGCAATTCGCGCCCCTGGCGATAATACGATTCGGCCGTGGGTGACGAACACGCCACCCATCCTACGGCACAAATCAACCATAATATCTTATATGTTCTAATCAATTAGTCTGCGCCCTCGTACAATGAATGAAGATATTGATAATACACCACCGGACCTTCATCTCCGCCGTACGCTTCAAACTGCCATTCCATTTCCGTTTTGGACAGCTTATGAATAGTTATCGGCGAAAGACCGCCATCTAAATTGCGCGGTTGGTCATACACACCCGGAACTGTCAGCAGCCATGTGCCGTCTTTCTGCTCCACCAGCGTGTAGTCGTAAGGTGTCAGTTCTGCAAAATATCTCACGTTGCTGTTCCATATATAGACCTGCGTGTCGTTAATAAAATGATACGAATCCAGACCCCAATGGAAATCCTCCGTGCGCGTAACAACTCCGCCGAAGCCGTCTCCGTTGGTCATCGTCTCTTTCACTACTTCCCAGGGTCCAAGAAGCAATTTACGGTTGTTCTCGTTCATCTCCGGCATATTGCTGTTGCAACTTTGCAACATAATGGCACCTAATAGCGCAATAAATAAAATAACTCTGTTTTTCATATTCATGGTTTTTAAAAGTTCATAACTATGCCAATGCCGTCGTTAGTCATTCCGGATAACCGCTACGGATATATTCCATGAGCGAGTTATCACGCTTGAATGTATAAACGACATGAACATCCACGGCACTCTGAAGGTCCGATACATACATGCGGTCGATTGTTGAGAGAACCATTGACTTGCGCGTCAGTTTCTCCACTTTATAGCGCTGAATGGAGGGCTCGCCTTCCATGCTGGGGATGATACTTCCGCTTGTTTCGATAATAGTGAGGCTGTTCCCTTCGCCTTCAGTTACATAGTTGCGGTAACAATCGCAGGCGTATCCGGACCAATGACCTTGGTGCTCTTCTTCATCGTAATAATAACTCCACTCGCTGATGTTGCCCTGATAAAAAAGCCAAGCCAATTCCTTATCTTCATAGACGCGCGTGTAGGCGCTATCCTTTAGATGAGTGTTACCGGTATAGTCAGCAGACACCGTTTTGTCGTAGTCAACGGAGCATAAGTCCCAACTGCCTTCGATCAACGAGGCATCACCGATCCCGTCCGGCTCACAAGCCGTCAGTACAAATGCGCCCACCAGCGCAAGTACAAAAAAGACTTTGTTCTTCATAAGGCTATGAATTTATATTATTTTCTCATCATTATGTTAATCTCTGCAGAGCCGACATATTGGTCTTGTTCGGGGAAATAGGTGTAGTTCATCTGCGCCTGTATAGTCTGCGACTGATAGACACCGGTGGTATCTTTTACCACAAGGTAGAACTCTCTAGAGTCTCCTTTATGAGAGCGAGACAGATCATCTATATAATAGTGTCCTTCGGCATCACTATATGCCACGGATCTATATTCTTGAAGTTGCTCATCTGCGAATTTAGTGATTTGAATACCTCGTAAAGGTAAACTGTCTTCGGAGTACACCATTCCGGAAACGACTTCATGTCCTTGGTCCCAATAGGGGGCGTTATTGTTCTTGCAGGCAACCAGTGCAAGCGCACACAACGCAGGAATAAGGCAAAAGAGCTTTTTCATAAGGCAATGCGTTTAAAATTCGCTGCAAAGGTACTGCTTTTTTGTGAAACCTGCAAATTTTTCACTTGGGAAATTACTTGGGATTTTGTACTGACCCCCATTTCTTGGACACTTTAATTGGTTTATTTTGAGAAAGAAAGTACCCTTAGCGGTCAAAATGGCAGTTCTACTGCAAAAAACAGAAAAGCACCGCCGAAGCGATGCTTTTCCCCTTTAGCCAATAACCATTAGCCATTACCCTTGCGGGTGCTCTGCGTCGTACGCAGCGCCGCAGACGGACCAGAGGTAGGACTTCATGGTCTTTTTGCCGTCCGCAGCATCCTTCTGCGCGAGGAACGCAGCCTGGTCAGACGAAGCGTACTCGAGGCTGTCCTTACGAGCAGCAACTGCAGCTGCGACAGACGCGAAGCGTACGCGGATACGCATCTCCTTGGTCGATACCGGAGTCGAGCGTTTCACTTTTTTACGCAGATACACGCGGTTACAGTCGCTGCTGGTGGTCTCTGCGATGCGATGGGTCGCGAGCAACATCTTGGTGCAAGAGTGCTGGCCGCTCTTGCTCGGCTTACTCAATGCTCCGGATACAGAATCAATACCGGTGCTCCATTCAACTTTTGCCATTTTTGTTAAGGTTTTAAAGGGTTAAACTACAGTTTCTTTGAGCCATCATAACTCTCGATGGTCTTTGTTTGGATGATACACGATGTGTCACCTTTTTGCCAGTACTGGCTTTGTGTGGTGATCGTCCGCGTCACGTTGCAGGAACTGAGCCCGAAAGCCGCTCCCAGCGCCGTCAACGCAGCAATTAACACCGAGATGACAATTTTGATAATCTGTTTCTTACTCATTTTCGTTAAGATTTAGATTGTTAAACATTTTGCATTTTTCGCTCATTTTTGAGCGAATCTTAATCGCCGGACGAGATCAGATCACCGTTCGCGTCGTAGTTCCCGTTCAGCTTGTGCATCGCGTAGCCGAATAACGAGCCGATCTTCGTCTGCGCCTTGTACTCGGCTTTCAGTTTCGCTTTCTCCGTCGGGTCGTTCAGAATAGTACGCACGGCCGCTACTACTTTCGCAAAGCGCGCCTTTGCTGCAATCTGTGCTGCCGACGGCTCGGCATCGGATGGGTTACACAACTTACCGGTAGTCGTCTTTCCGGTCCGCTTGTTCGTGCGAAAATACACATCGCTGTGCATACACACTTTCTTTTTCATGCTCTCAATGAGCGCCATAGGCTTAATCTCTGCCATCGTTGTTAAAGTTTAGGTTGTTAAACAATTGGTTTAGCCGGCTGTCTTTTGGAATGTCCCTTTCTGACTTGCCGAGACTGAGGACAGGCGATAGACGCCCCGGCTTGTCATTATCCTATCTTTCCAAAAGACAATGCAAAGGTACTGCTTTTTTTTGACTTGTGCAACTATTCGCTTTCGCAAATGGAATCATCCTTCCGCGGATGTAAATCATACCCCGCATACGCACTCAGTTCCTTCACTTCGTAGCCGTATAACCATCGCCGATGGCTGATGTTCACCCGCCGTTGCGGGTCTTTGCGAGTCCAGCCGTAGAGCAAGGTGTTCAGCCCTTGCATTCCAACCTCCGCACCGAGCACCTCATTCAACCGCTCGGCAATCTCAATCTTACTGATGTGCTGCATCATAGGCTTTCGTAGCAATTTTCCACAGTTGCTTACTGCTCTTCTTTGATCCGTCCTTGCGCATCTGCGCAACCATCTTCGTAATGGCGCTAAACCGCGCTCGCTGCGCCAGCATGGCTGCACTCGGCGCTTTCGCCGGACCGGGTTGTTTACTCGGCATCTGGTGCATATACACCTTGCCTGATTTCTTCATCGTGCGGAAACAGTAGTTCCCCAAGCGCCCCGATATGGACGCAATTCCTGACATCGTTGTTACTTTTGCCATACGCTTTGTCTGTTAGTGCCGGATAGTATCCGGCGGGTTAATATTTTGTTTATTTTCCGGCATGCTATGCCGATTAACGTCGTCTGTTGTGCCGGATGCCATCCGGCTTTCTTTGTTCTGTGCTCGCTCTTTTTGAGAGCGAGTTCCCTTCATCGTGCACTTCGTGCTCATTATTGAGCGCGGCGTTTCCCCGCGTATTGAGCCGCAAACCGGCGTTGGTTCGCTGCCTCGCCCTCCGTCTTGACGTGTCTCGACCGATCCGGACATTTCTGTACAATCTGCTGACCTCTGTACTTCCGGAAGTAAAACCCGTCTTGCCGTAGCTTACCTCTTAGGCTGTCAATCGGAATAATTAGTTCCACCTTCATATTTTTTTTCCTTCCTTTGTTGATTAGCCCCGCATTGAATGCGGGTTCTTACCTTTCTTTTAGCGATTAAACCCGCGACCATTTCGCGACCATTACGGACATGTACGTCACGTCTCTGTCCGGCTGCTTTCTTTTCGTTTATTAGCCCGGCATCGTATGCCGGTTTACGTCGTCCATTGTGCCGGATGCCATCCGGCGTTTGACAGGTCCCCCTATCGTTCTTTAGTACGTACGTTACCCCCCTTAAAGGGGGGCTAACAGTACTAAACGAACAGGGACCTCGTCAAAAAGTAGCATTATTACTTAGTCGGTAGCCGCTTTTGCCTTCGATCTCCATCGGCTGGAGGATCCCCTGTAAGCAGGCTTCTTCTATTAGTCTGAACGCAAAGTTAAAGCTACGTACGTTGGCGACGTTCATAACCACCTGACGGAGTTGAGCCAGGCTCATGGATTTATCTCCCTGCAAAACGTACCCAAACAACTTCGCCTTGTCAATCTTGCCGTCTGCTCCTACGTACTCGCTATTAAACCCTCCGCCCTGCTTCTCTTTGTCCTGTGCTTCGGACGTTAGGCCGAAGTCGCTCCCCATCGCCACTGGCAAACCCTCTTTGTTCACGCAGAACTGGATCTTGTTCGGTAGGTCGTATTTGCGGGTCGCCGTCTGCTGGATACTGAAGATGCGCGTCTCCGGGTCTTTCTTACATTCGTACGTCTCAAAACTCTTGTTCTGCAACTCCGTACCCAATGCTCCGCGAAGCGTCTTGTCCTCTGCCGCTTTGTTCTGGTGCAGTACACATACGATACAGGTCTTGTACTCCGATGCCACCTTCAGCAACTGACCGATGGTGTTCTGCGCTTCCTCGTAGTTATTGATATCGCCTACCACATCGCGTATGCCGTCGAAGATCACCAAGTCCGGCATACAGATCGCTATCGCGGACAGCACGAGAGTCATACGGTCCTGCCAGCGCACCTGCCGCAGGTTGAACACGTGATACGCTTCATCGATCGCCTCCGCGCCCACCATCGCACCTATGCGGTCCCGCAGTATCTCATGCGTGCTGTCCGCACTCTGCTCCGTATCGATCCACAGCACCCGTAACGGCTTCTCCCGTATCCGCTTCAGTCCCAATAGGTGTTCTGTGCTCGTTCTTTCCGAGAACGAGGAGATACCGGCTGCTGCCATCAGGATCGAATTTAGGTACGTCTTACCGCTTTTCGCCTTACCCGTCACCGCTACTAACTCACCTCGCGCATAGCACGGCACCTCGTTCCAGGTGAACAAAAACTCATGTGGCGGGATCTCCGAACAGCTCGTGATGCGTAACCTCTCCAACTGCTCGATAATAGTCAAATTCTCGCTTTCCATAGTCGTCTAATTTTGGTGCAAAGATAGAGTTTTTTGTTGACATACTAAATTCCATCTGCCACAAACAGCCTTCCATTGAAAATCAGGGACATAAAGCGCCTCATCATCGAGCAATTCGAAGATGCGATTTCGTACAGAATGATCGAACCGATGTACCCGTCTCAACTGCCGACTGAGGGAACGATAGTCCAATTCCCAACCCAGTTCGGCACTTAATATCCGCGCCAATTCGGGTTGTGAACTCCATGGTTGATCCGGCCAATGACGATGGGTAATGGCCAAAACGGAACTTGAATTACGTGCGTAATACTCGATGGCTACCTCGCGATACGCGTTCCTGCGCACTCTCGTGCGCTCTTTCTTAACACTTGCCTGCTTCGCAGGACTTTTCTTTTCTCTCATAACCTTTGAGATTTATGCTCGGCTTTGTCAGTGAAGGCGCCTTCAACGCAGCTGCAAGCCTGCAGAACCTCGCGGGTTAATAAATATTTTGTTTATTGTTCCGGCATTTAATGCCGGCTTTCTTTGTTCTGTGCTCGCTCTTTTCGAGAGCGAGTTTTCCTTCGTTGTTAGCCCCGCATCGCATGCGGGTTCTCTTCTTCTATTATCCCGGCATTCTATGCCGGCTTCTACTATACCTATATTTCCGTGTTTTCGGTTTACTTTTGCATATTTCGTTTAATTACGTGCTCAGGTTATCTCCAAATTTTCGTGCAAAGATACTACTTTTATTTGAAATACCAAAAGACACCAAAAATGACAAATTTTTCAGTTTATTAAACTGATAAATTTTGAACCCTTTTTGGCGATTTTAGCGAGAACAAAGGAAGAGAAAAGGTTGATAAAAGAAATAGAATCTCAAAGCTGACGGCTGAATGCTGAATGCCCTCGCATCCTCGGGTGCGTTTTTTTTCTTCCGAATGTGGGTTAAAAAGTATAGATTTGGACAAAAAACACATGTTTTTCTTCCAAATGTGGGTTAAAAAGTATAGATTTGGACAAAAAACACAAAATTTATTTGGTCAATTCAAAAAATTATTGTACCTTTGCAGCGGATTTCGTGCTCAATGCGAAAAGCACATTACTTCGTTTTGTGCTCAATAGATAAAGCACAATGTATAAAATAATGCTCAATAGATAAAGCATATGAAAAATTTACTTGACAAGTACGCACGGTATTACAAGCAGACTCCTATGACGATTATTCGTCAGTGTGCAACCGAAATTAACTGGGATGTGCCCCTGTTGGCGATACGCGGTCCCAAGGGCGTCGGTAAAAGTACCATTATGCTGCAATATATTCGGCAGCATTATTCAATCGCTGACCGTTCTGCGCTTTATTGTACGTGTGATGGTGCCTATTTCGCTACGCACACCTTATGGGATTTAGCAGAGCAGTTTTATAAAAACGGGGGTAAACATCTATTTATAGATGAGATACACAAATATCCCAATTGGAGCCGTGAGATAAAAGAGATTTTTGATTGTTTCCACGATATGCGCTTGGTGATCAGCGGTAGTTCTTTGCTGAGCATGCAGCAAGGAGATGCTGACTTAAGCAGACGTTGTATCAATCACGATATACAAGGATTGAGTTTTCGGGAGTTCTTGCGTTTTTATAAAAACATTGACATTCCAAAATACTCTTTGGAACAAATATTGGAAAATCCGTGGCAACTGGTAGAACAAGTTACTAACCAGTGTCGTCCGATTGCAGAATTCAACGAGTATCTTCAAGGTGGGTACTATCCATATCGCATGCAATTAAAGAACTCTGTGGACTATTATTCTACTATAGAGACCGTGGTCAATCGTGTGATTGACGATGAACTGCCGCGTATATGTAAAGTTTCCGTTGAGAACACGAGAAAAATCATGGCGCTTGTTAGTATCTTAGCTAATTCGGTGCCTTATGATATCGACATCAAGCGTTTGTCCATTCAGAGCGGATTGCAAAGAAATACCATCATAGAATATCTTAATCATCTGGACAAGTCCAAGATTCTCCGGCTTATCTATTCCGATTATGCGAACGCCAAGAAAATGCAGAAACCGGATAAGGTGCTCATGGATAACAGTAATATGCTTTATGCTTTAGCTGTGCAAGAACCGAATATCGGAACTGTTCGTGAGTGTTTTGCTGCCAACCAATTGGCTTTTGCTCATTTGGTAGAGTACGGCAAGCATCATGGTGATTTTAAGATTGACGGTAAGTACACCTTCGAAGTGGGCGGAGCAGATAAAGACTACGAGCAAATAGCAGATCTGCCCAATTCGTACATTCTGGCTGACGATATGGAATTTCCGTATGGTCACAAACTCCCGCTATGGATTATCGGCTTCTTGTATTAACCTGCCTAAAAATCGCTCTTCGGGGCGATTTTTCTGTTTTTCTCTTGCATATATCAAATATTTTATGTAATTTTGCAGCGCAATTCCGAAATTGCATAAAAATATACACCGATTGTTCGACGCTCTGTCGTTTATGGTGGTGACTTTGAGAATACAGCCGGAGACATTTGGGCGCTTCGCTACGACCATGTGAATAGATTATTCTAACGCATCTTCGGGTGCGTTTCTGTATGTAGAAAAATTGACACCTCTTAGGCTGTATGCGTAAAAATTGACACCCTTAAGGGTAGTTTGCGTAAAAAAATGCTCCATTTTGATGACTTTGCGTAAAAAAATGCGCGTGCGTATTGCGTATGTGCAGATTTTTTAATAATTTTGCATCGAAATTTGTGCAAACTATGCAAACTCGAAATGTAAAGTTTAATTTTACCCCCCCCATGCGAATGGCGGCTTAATGGGTATAAGACATAATTCGCAACGCATAAGCGGTGCTCACTAATTGTGAGTGCTGCTTATTTTATTATGGAAATAATCAAACTAATTAACAATATTGTTTAACTAAAAATTTAAATTCATGAGAAAAAAATTATTTACATTTCTTCTCACCCTCGTGACAAGCGTGGGGTTGATGTGGGCAGAACCCGTGACGGTTGTCTTTGAGGCAAACAACAATCAGAAAGAGGTGGAGGTTACCTTACCGCACACCTTCGCTTGTGATTTCCAAAATGGACAAGGAGAGTTGGACGGTATTATCCAAGAGCTCTATGCGTTACAGTATGGCGGTTACTGCCATGCAATGACTGCTCCTACGGCTACCGGCAATGCAGCGGTAACGGCAAGTAAAGATGGGAATAATCACTACATCGCCATCAGCAAGGCGTTCGAAGGTACGGCTACGGTTACCGGCAATTACAGTAAGTTCCTTGATACAGAGCAAATGGGGAGCACAACAGTGGACTACACCCTGACCATCTCTGTCCAGGGTTCGACTCCGGCTCCGAGCGAAACTACTGTTACTTGGGATTTGTCTGACATGGAGTCAATGGGGAACCAGGGCGGATACTTTAAAGCGAAGGGTATAACCCTCATGGCTTATGGCGTGGATAACGGTATTGGCGGTTACGGCAGTTATGAAGGCGCATATTTCGGCGGCCCCTTCGTCTTTACTACCAGCTTAGGTAAGTTCACAAAGATTGAGGTTACGAACTCGTACCTCTATGAACAGCCTGCTTTCAGCGGCGACGGATGGACACTGGACGGAACGAATGCGGTATGGGAGGGTACTCCTGCGGCGCTCGTATCGTTGGTATCGAATTTTGGAGGTATAACGCAGATTAAGTTTACGATCGACCCGAATACCTCCACTCCGGCTAATTCGTGTGGTGACGGTCTGACATGGGCTGTTAACGACGGCGTGCTCACGATTTCGTACGACGGCGTCGGTACCGGCTCTATGGACAACTATGATGATTATTTCTCTATGCCGTGGTCCGGTCAGAACATTACCTCGGTAGTGCTGCCGGAAGGCTTGATCAGTATTGGTCAAAATGCATTTGCGTTTATCAATACGTTCTCTCAGATCACTCTTCCGAGCACGCTGCAATATATATTAATGAATGCATTCTCAGGGTGCGGTTTGACGAGTGTTACTATTCCTGAGAACGTGAAGGGTATCGGTGCGGGTGCATTTATCAGCAGCTCGTCCTTGGCTACGGTAACGTTTGAGCCTACCACTCCTCCGCGTGTTGGCGGAAATGCATTCGAGTATTGTCACAACGATCTCATTATCAATTACCCGTGCGAATCCAGAGCACAGTACTACAAGGATATGCAAGCTGATATTGCTTATTATCATGATAAGATGTACAATTGTCCGGCACCGCCGAGCAATCTTCACGTAACCGAACTTGAAGCTCCTGCTTCGTGGAGTGGTAAATCGACTTACCTTGCGGTTGCTGATATGCCGGGCTTTGAGGAAACAGACGCCGAGCTCGCAAAAACATGGGAAGCTCCCACAAACTGCAACTCGATTCTGATATATCATGTAGCTGAGCAATATGGGGATGATAAAATGTATTACCATTATTTCAATAATGGAAATTTCGTGGAAAGCGAAGAGGGGTGGTACGACCTGGGTACTGTTTACTCGAATTACAATAGTGGAATTAAGACTTTCTATACAAGCTCCGGCGGCGGTTCGACTCCGGCAGTAGATCCGGCGGTTCAGAATGTCATTGATTTGATCAATGCTATCCCGAATCCGGTTGTTTATAACCAAGAGTGTTCTAATGCTCTTAATGCTGTATATGATGCATATGTCGCATTAAGTGAAGAGCAAAGAGATCAAGTAACCAACTACAATGACTACTTGGACGCTGAATCAACGTATTATATGTTGGGATCCGTTAACTATGTCATTGAAACTATCAACGATATCGGTGATGTCGAGTTCACATCCGCATGCAAGCATAGAATTGATTATGCACGCAGTGAGTATTGCAATCTTACCCTTGAGGCAAAGGGTTATGTAACCAACTACAACACACTGCTTGCAGCTGAAGCAGCCTATGCCGCATTGATTCCGGTGAGCAGTACGGTTGAATGGGACGAGGCTATTTTGGAGACTATTGATGCAGATGAATGGGGCGAAGCGACCTACACTAATGGTAGTATTTCCCTTAAGGCTGTTGATGGTCGCGCACACTATGTTGATATTGATGACCATTTCATATTTGACGGTATGAATAGTGAGAAATCTTTCGTTTTCTCTTGTACTTCCGCTAACATACTTTGCATTGAGATAACGGTGTCCGAGAAACATGAGCATAATGAATTAAGTTGTGCTTGGCAGGAGACAGCTACAGGTTATCGTTGGGTAGGTGAGGCTACCAGTGTTGACCTCGCCAGCACTATTTTCAAAGTTACCGGGATTAGATTCAGTTTAGGAGAAGCCTTCCCTGAACCGACTCCGACCCCTGCGCAAGATGGCGACAAACTGCCGGGCGCATTCACGGTTGACGGCGGTAAAGTAGTTTATTTCTCGAAAGGTAACTTGCAGTATTTAGGTAATATAGATAGATGGCATTTCGCAGAGAACCAATGGACTATTATTGGTAACGCACAGGCAAGCAATAACCGCGACCACTTTAGTTGGGGCACTGGTGATAATCCTGATAGTGATGATTATTCTACCTATACTGAATGGGGTAATAACATTGAGGGTGATTGGCGCACGCTGACCAATGAGGATTGGATTTACCTGTTCAATGGTCGTACCGATGCCTCCAGTAGATATGGTCACGCAACGGTAGCTGGTGTTCATGGTGTGATTCTTTTGCCCGATGTTTATGAAGGAACTGCCATCAATAGCAATCATAGCGGATGGGATAACAATGTCATCAGCAGTTCGGAATGGGCTGCATACGAAGAGAATGGCGCAGTCTTTTTGCCTGCGGCAGGTAATAGCGATGCATATGGTGTGTACGGCGTAAACGAGGCAGGTCAATATTGGGCATCTACGCCGAACCCTGACGGTAGTTACGCGTATGCAATCTTCTTCGAAGATTGGTTCGTTGATACGGGTAGCGAATCCCAACGCCCCAACCGTCGCTCCGTTCGTCTTGTTTCGGAAACAGCTCCGACTCCGACTCCGGTCACCTCGTATGTCGTTGAGTTCGCATTGGGTGACGCAGAGGGTACTGCTCCGACAACTGTGGACGTTACGATCGGCGAGGACATCACCATGCCGGTGAACAAGACGATGTATAAAGCCGGTTACACCCTGACCGGTTGGTCGGACGGCGTGAACACCTATCCTATCGGCGAGTCCTTCACTCCGGCTAATGACGTAGTCCTGACTCCGGTCTTCACGGCTAATCAGGCTGACCTGCTTAATGCAAGTAGCGATGTGACCGTTAAATGGTATTTCGGTGGAGACAACGGTGCTCCGACCACGTCCTATGAAGGTACTTCCGGTCTGTTGGTTGCTCAGGCTACCATCGGCAACAAGACCGTTGATGTCAAACTTGCCATCGATGCTACTTCCGGTAAGTTCGCACCTCAGCCTACTACCGAGTGGGCACAAGTGACAGTAGGTACCATTTTCACTTATCCGTACAAAGAGGGCATGACGGTAAAAGTGGACAACTATAAGTCCAATGTGACCTATTATATCGCAGACGCAGAAGGTAAGGTGACCTGCGGCGAGAACGACACCTACAGCTTTATCGAGGTAACGTATCCTGCTTCGGCATCGACAACCGCAGTAGTGATCGGCGACCCGAACGACGCTTCGCAGGTAGAGACCTTCCTGACAAACTATGACGGACAGACGGTACCGGAATTGACCATCGACCGTCCGGTGAAGAACAACATGTACAACACGCTCTGCTTGCCGTTCCATATGGATGCCGGTCAGATCGCTGCCAGCTCGCTCAACGGCGTGGAGATCTATGAGTTTACCGACGCTGACGTCGTCAACGACGAACTCTATCTCTACACAAGCGAGCAGAAACATGAGATAGTGGCAGGTCGTCCGTACCTCGTTAAGTACAGTGCCGCTTCGCAACTCGACGACCTTGACTTCGTCAATGTGGTTGTCAATAACGCGGATCTGGATGCACAGAAAGTTGTCATCAACGGTGTGACCTTCAAGGGTACGTTCGCTCCTTATTGGATGGTAGCACAGGGTGATCTCAACCTGCATGGCGGTTACCTCTTCCTCGGACAGAACAACACGCTCTACTGGCCGAATGTTAGCAACTATATCAAGCCCTTCCGCGCTTACTTCTATGTGAATGTAAATGATGCGCCGGCAGGTATGCCTATGCGTCGCGGAATGCCGGCACATATCGGCGGACCCGCACAGATACCGACAAGCGTTGGGCAAGTAAGCCAAGAACCAAGAGCTAATAGCCAAAAGGTAATGGAGAACGGCGTTCTGTACATCATCAAGAATGATGTGAAGTACAACGTACAAGGTCAGATTGTAAAGTAATGTGCAATGTTTAATGCTTAAAGTTTAAGGAGAAATGGTTATGACAAAGAAACATTATAATCAACCGGCTACATTGGTTTCGTACATCCATCCGATGACTATTTTGTGCGCCAGCGATCCTGCATTGGGCGGCGGCAGTCTCGGCGGTGGCGATCCCATCGAGTCCATCTAATCATGGTCAACGGTTACCGGTTATCGGTTACCGGTTATAGAAAAAACGCATCCTCGGGTGCGTTTTTTTGTGCCCTCTCTTGCATATATCAAAAAAAAGCAGTAATTTTGCAGTCGATTTTGAAAAAAATCATGTTTTGCGGTGTTCGCGAGAGCGAAATTAAAAGGGAATCGGGTGCAAATCCCGGACTGTCCCGCAGCTGTAACTCTTGATAACGACCTATCTTAATGTCACTGCCCAAAGGCGGGAAGACGATAGGATCGGAGAGAAGTCAGAAGACCTGCCGTAACACATCACATAGACGAACATCCTCGAGGAAGGAGACGAGTCGTATATTGGCAGCCACCCGAATGGCCTTTTGGGGTGTCGAGCCGCTCGACTCTTTTCTCATATGGGGAAAGATATTTTTTATAACACATTATCGTTGTCTGCTAAAAAATGTGTTATGAGGGGCGGCTTTCGTGTAGGTTCGCCGCCCCTTTTTTGAGAAAACAACAAAACATATAGGATATGAAAGATATTTTTGATTTGAGCGGTCGTGTGGCACTCGTCACCGGTTGTAGTGGAGGATTAGGTGTACAGATGGGCAAAGCCCTGGCAGCACGAGGTGCCAACCTCGTCATCATCGCCCGTCGTTATGAGAAACTGTTGGAAGTGAAAGCGGCTATCGAAGCCGAGTTCGGGGTACAAGTGTTGCCGCTCCAATGTGATATCACGAACACCGAAGCGGTGGATAAGATGGTCGATGAGGCGATTGCTCATTTCGGCCGAATCGACATCGTCGTGAACAACGCCGGCACAGGTGCTGTCGCTCCGGCTGAGGACATCACTGACGCGCAGTTTGAGAACGAGATGCAGATTGACCTGTTCGGCACATTCCGTGTCGCTCGTGCTGCAGCCAAGAAATCGATGATTCCGAACCAGTACGGTCGTGTCATAAATATCGCATCCATGTACGGCCTGGTGGGTAATAAGATCGCACCCGCGTCTCCGTATCACGCAGCCAAAGGCGGAGTGGTCAACCTCACCCGCGCACTCGCTGCTGAATGGGGCAAGCACGGCATCACGGTCAACACCATCTGCCCGGGCTATTTCATCACACCGCTCACCAAAGAGACGCTCGAGTCCGACTACTTCGCTGAGTACGCCAAGACTGTCATTCCGATGGAGCGCTACGGTCACGAAGGTGAACTCGACTCGGCTGTCGTCTTCCTCGCTTCCGACGCTTCCACCTACGTCACCGGCGTAGCCCTGCCCGTCGATGGCGGATACACATGTGTGTAAATAAAGGCTAATGGTCGAATGGCTAATGGCTAAAGTAGAAAAAGCATCGCTTCGTGCGGTGCTTTTCTGTTTTTTTGCAGTAGAACTGCCATTTTGTCAGTAGATGAGCCTTTGGCGCGGAAATTGAAAGATAATGGGTGAACGAGTTAGCGAGTTAGCGAGTTAGCGAGTTAGCGAGTTAGTGAAACGAAAATTATTAACCAAAACAATATACGACTATGAATGCAACGAATCAAAACAATCAAAATGAGAACCTGAACAAGTTCGCGATCAACCTCTGTGAGCGGGCACGGGAAGGTAAACTGGATCCCGTCATCGGGCGGGACGATGAGATCAGACGTGTGCTGCAGATTCTGTCGCGGCGTACGAAGAACAACCCTATTCTGATTGGTGAACCGGGTGTGGGTAAGACCGCGATTGCGGAAGGGCTGGCGCACCGAATCGTGCGCGGAGACGTGCCGGAGAACCTGAAGAAGAAACAGATCTACTCCCTGGATATGGGTGCGTTGATCGCCGGTGCCAAGTACCAAGGTGAGTTCGAGGAGCGACTCAAAGGCGTGGTGAACGAAGTGGTCGCTGCCGCGGGCGAGATCATCCTCTTTATCGATGAGATACACACGCTCGTAGGCGCAGGAAAGAGCTCCGGCGCGATGGACGCAGCCAACATCCTCAAACCGGCGTTGGCACGTGGTGACCTGCGGGCGATCGGTGCGACGACGTTGGATGAGTATCAGAAATACTTCGAGACCGACAAGGCGCTCGAGCGTCGGTTCCAGAAAGTGATGGTCGATGAGCCGGACGAGGCCGCGACGATATCCATTCTCCGTGGTCTGAAAGAGCGGTACGAGACGCACCACAAGGTACGTATCAAGGATGATGCGATCATCGCCGCCGTGACGCTGAGTGCACGGTATATTACCGACCGGTTCCTGCCGGATAAGGCGATTGACCTCGTGGACGAGGCGGCTGCCAAACTGCGTCTGGAGGTGGACTCGAAGCCGGAAGAGATCGATACACTCGACCGTCAGATCAAACAGCTGGAGATTGAGCGCGAAGCAATCAAGCGCGACAAGGACGATGCCAAACTGAAAGTCATTGAGGCGCAACTTAAAGAACTGAAAGCCAAGTCCGATGAGCTCAATGCGCGGTGGAACAAGGAGAAAGGCTACGTAGCCACTATCCAGAACGAGAAAGCGCGTATTGAGAGTTTGAAGCATCAAGCCGAAGTGGCTGAACGCGAAGGTGACTACGGTAAGGTAGCGGAGATTCGCTACAGCCAGATCCCTGCGGCAGAAGCGAATATCAAGGCTGCGCAGGATTCGCTCCACGCCATCAGCAACGAGGCGCTGATCAAGGAAGAGGTCGATGAAGACGATATCGCTGAGGTAGTAGCTCGTTGGACCGGTATACCGGTAGCTAAGATGATGCAGTCCGAGCGCGATAAGCTGCTGCATCTCGAAGAGGAACTGCACAAGCGGGTGATTGGTCAGAACGAGGCGATCGTAGCCGTGAGTGATGCGATTCGTCGTTCGCGTGCCGGCCTGCAAGACCCCAAACGACCGATCGGCAGTTTCATCTTCCTCGGTACGACGGGTGTGGGTAAGACCGAGTTGGCGAAAGCGCTGGCGGACTACCTGTTCGACGACGAGAACATGATGACGCGTATCGACATGAGCGAGTACCAAGAGAAGTTCAGCGCGACGCGACTGATCGGTGCGCCTCCGGGATACGTCGGTTACGATGAGGGCGGTCAGTTGACGGAAGCGATTCGTCGGAAACCCTACTCTGTCGTGCTGTTCGACGAGATCGAGAAAGCGCACCCGGATGTGTTCAACGTGCTGCTGCAAGTGCTGGACGACGGCCGTCTGACGGATAACAAAGGACGTGTGGTCAACTTCAAGAACACCTTGATTATCATGACCTCCAACCTCACCGAAGAGCAGCTGCGTGCGTCCGTTCGGCCGGAGTTCATCAACCGTATCGACGAGATCATCCACTTCAGCGAACTGAGCGAAGAGGATATCAAAGCGGTTGTCGGGCTGCAAGTGAGCCGCATCCACAAGATGCTGGAGGAGCAAGGAATAGACCTGCGCGTCACGGACGATGCGATCAACTACATCGCCAAAGAAGGATACGATCCGCAGTTCGGTGCACGACCCGTCAAACGGGCGCTGCAACGGCTGGTTCTCAACGAACTGTCGAAGCAGATCATCGGCGGTAAGGTCGATTCAGCGAAACCGGTAATCGTAGAACTGAAAGACGGGGAGCTGACTTTCAGAAATTAAAAATTAAAAATTAAGAATTAAAAATTAGCGAGCCGGGGTGAGGGTCATCCAATCGACATCCAGGTATCCGGCATCGTTGATGGGGTGACGGTCACGGGTGGAGAAGAATCCGATCTTGGCTCCAATCCACTCACCGGCCACCGCTTGCCAATCCGAATAGATGAGTTCCCACGAGCGTCCGTCGCGCGAGAGATAGAACTGACACTTCTGCGACTTGTCCACGACGACGCGTACATACCACCACTGCCTGTCCCCCGGGATGGGCAGTGTTTTTGATTGGCGTCCGTGGATGATGAGTCCTGCCTGCTCGTGCTTGGCGTTTCGGGTGTTGGGTGTGAAGCGCAGACGGGCTTCGAACGTGAAAGCGGTGTTCGCCGGGATCTTACGCAGCAGCAGGTTAGAGGCGGTCTGGACGGTGTCACAGGGATAGGTGAACAGGCGCAGGAAAGAGGAGTCGGCGTGGCAGAAGGCGTACTGCACCTTGCGGTTGCCGCTCCACTGCCAATCGGGCCCGATCGCGTAGGTGTCGAACTCATCGCGTACAGGCTGCGGTGCGGTCGAGACGGCATCCGAGCCGACTGTTCTCATCGGCATCCCGTCATCGCCGATGACCGGCCATCCTTTTGCCCATTTGAGCGGTTGGAGATGCACGATACGTCCGGCTGCTCCCACGTCCTGGAAATGCCAGAACCAGTTCTCGACCCATGCTCCCTGGTGCGGGCCGTTGATGCGGCTCTTGCCCTGACGCAGCACTTTCTGCACCTCGTACGGGCCGTAAGGCGATTTGGCACGCAGGCACAACTGCCAGCCGGTCGATACGCCTCCGGCGGGGCAGAAGATATAATAAAAACCCTTGTGCTTGTAGAACTTGGGTCCCTCGACGGTGGGGTTAGCCGGGTGTCCGTCGAAGATGAGTTGGTCCTCCTTGATGACCGACAGACCGTCCGGAGCCAGCTCGCAGACCGCCAACGCGGACTTGAAACCGGCACGGCTGCCTGCAAACGCATGCACCAGATAACAACGTCCGTCGCTGTCCCACAGGGGGCAGGGGTCAATCAGGCCCTTACCGCGCTTGACGAGCACCGCCGGCTCCCACGCACAGGGGATGACATCGCTCTTGACCGAGCGGATACAGAAGATGCCGATATCCGGGTCTCCGTAATAGATATAGAAACGTCCTTGGTTGAACCGAATAGACGGAGCCCACACGCCACAGCCGGCAGGACAAGCATCCAGATGACCGTAACCGGGAATAGTGTCCGGCAGCGCCGCATCCACGATACTCCACTGGATTCCGTCGTCCGACGCCAGGATCTGCAGACCCGGTGTGCACGCAAACGAACTGTAGGTCATGTAGTACTTACCCAACCGAATAACATCCGGGTCCGAATAGTCGTACGGGAGGATGGGATTGGTGAAAGCTGAAAGATGAAAGATGAAAGATGAAAGACAAAAGACAACTAATAACAGACGTTTCATAATAATTTCAAATTTAGGATTTCTTATCTCGCTTCGCTCGAACGATTATTCGCAGGCGAATTTTCAAATTTATGATTTATTATTCTTGAGAATGATCCAGATGATGACCGGAGCGCCGAAGAGGGCGGAGACGGTTGAGATCGGCAGGGGGTAGATGAACAGGGAGCACAGCACATCGCACACCAGCAGCAGGCAGGCACCGATGAGTGCCGAAGCGGGAATAGTGATGCGGTGGTTGGAGGTGTGGAACAAGCCCCGGGCGATGTGCGGCACGGCTACGCCGATGAACGCTATCGGGCCGCAGAAAGCCGTCACTCCACCGGCCAGCAGACCGGTCGCCAACACGACGAACAGACGCGTACGGGACACATTGATGCCCAAGCCACGGGCGTAGTCCTCGCCTAAGAGCAAGCCGTTGAGCGGTTTGAGCGACAGCAGGACAAAGAGCGTACCGAGCAACAGAACCGGCACGAGCATTCCCATATCAGCCCACCCCACACTACTGAGCGAACCGAGCGTCCAGACGATGAACAGCTTGAGCGCATCGGGATTGGCGAAGTTCTGCAGCAGGCTCACCAGCGCACCGGCGATCGAGCCGAACATCATGCCGACGATGAGCAGGCTGACGTTAGACGTGACCCGTTTGCTCACCGCCAACACCAGCAACAGGACCAGCGAGGCACCGAGGACGGCGGAGATCGGTAAACCGATAGTTGAAAGTTCTTCCGATCTGCTGACGCCGTATGGAAAGTTGAAAGTTGAAAGAACTCCTCCCAGCATCGTCAGGAATGCCACACCAAGGGAGGCTCCGGACGAGACACCGAGTGTGTACGGACCGGCCAAGGGGTTGCGGAAAAGGGTCTGCATGATCAGACCGGCGACGGACAGCGAGGCTCCCGCCATAATAGCCGTCAGCGCCTTGGGCAAACGGATGGCGTGCAGGATATTGTACTCCATGTCCGACAGGTCGCCGAACGGCCACAGCCACACGCTGCCGCTACACACGTCCAAGCCGAAGAAAAGGAGCAAAAGTGCACCCAAACCGATGAATATGACCGAAGTTCTTCGCATTTATGCTGCAAAATTACGAAAATATTTTGATATATGCAAAAAAAGCAGTATCTTTGCATGTTTTTTTGTTAAAATTATGTCTGTACACGTACAAAATACCCGCATGACGACAGCCAAGCTGCGTCTGATGAAAGCCAACGGCGAGAAGATCGCTATGTTGACCAGTTATGATTTTACCCTTGCCTCGCTGGTGGATGAAGCCGGTGTCGATATTCTGTTGGTCGGTGACAGTGCCAGCAACGTAGTCTGTGGTAATGCTTACACGCTTCCGATCACGGTGGATGAGATGATTTTTCTCACCAAAGGCGTGGTCCGTGCCGCAAAACACGCGCTCGTGGTATGCGATATGCCGTTCGGCAGCTACCAGGTGAGCGAAGAGGACGCGGTGCGTAATGCGATTAAGATTATGAAAGAGAGCGGCTGTGATGCCGTCAAGTTAGAGGGCGGTGAAGAGATTCTGCCGGCTATCCGTCATATGATTCAGGCCGGTGTGCCGGTGATGGGTCACTTGGGACTGACCCCGCAGAGTGTGAACCAGTTCGGCGGATACGGTCTGCGCGCCAAAGAGGAGGCGGAGGCCGAGAAACTGCTGCACGATGCCAAGTTGCTGGACGAAGCAGGCTGTTTCTCCATAGTGCTGGAGAAGATCCCGGCTGCGTTGGCTGCCAAAGTGACCAAAGCGGTCAGTTGTCCGGTGATCGGTATCGGAGCCGGCAGCGGTTGTGACGGTCAGGTGCTCGTGCTGCACGATATGTTAGGACTCAATCAGGGCTTCAAACCTAAGTTCCTCCGTCATTTTGCCCAATTGGCAGGCACGGTGAAAGGAGCGGTGGAAGAATACGTAGATGCGGTTAAGGACAGCACGTTCCCTTCCCCAGAAGAGAGTTACTAACTCCCCCACTAAGCACAAAAAAAAAGAGACTCCGCAGAGCCTCTTTTTTGTTGTCTTAGAAGTTGTACTTGGTCATCAACTGTACGCGGTGATTGGTCACCCAATGTAAGCCGTTGGTGGACAAGGCGTGTGCATCGAGCACACCGTCACCGTACTGTACGGAGGTGATCTCGTACTCCAGACCGAGTTGGAACTTACCGACCGTGTAGAGCAAGGTCGGACTCAGACGCCACATCTGATTCATCGCACCCGAACGCGGGCAGAAGAACTCCGCTTTGGTGTACTTACCGTCGGAGTCGATATCGTAGAGCGCGTCCTTGGTACCGAAGTTCTTGACGTATCCGCCGAACAGGATTCCCTGCAGTTTCTGCGGGTGTTTCTCTTCCTGTGCGCCCACTTTACCGCCGTACACGAGGCTGATCCATGAAGTCGAGTGACGAATCGGCGTGTAGGTGTACGAACCGTCGCCGTTCACACCCTTGATTCCGTATCCGCCGTACATATTCATATGCTCGCCGGACTCGGCAAAGATGGTCTTGGCCTTGAACGAGAACTCGCCTTTCTTATACTGCAAGTAGAGGAAGGGCGACGCGGTCGTGATGCGGTCGTTGACTTTCACCTTGACTCCGTAGAGGGTGCCTTGGTGACGCGGGCTGATGCTGAGCACGTCTGCTCCGGCACGGAACAGCCATCCTTTGTCGTGGATGGAGAGGCCCAGATAGGCTTCGGGCGTCTTGCTGTAGGCGATATACTCCGCCGACGTGATGTTATCCGGTCCGATGGACAGGTACTGCATTTGCCACAAGCCGGCCGCCGTCAAGGTGACGTACTTACCGAGGCGTGCGTCCAAGCGAACTTGCGGCGTACGGCTGAACGGTCCGAAGGGTGCACCGCTGTTGAGCGCGATGGCATCACAGAGGTCGGCAGCCATCGGGTGCCAGGCCTGACCGATCGTCAGGTCCACACGGGCGTAGTCCTTACCCTGCATCATCGGCAGGCTGTCCCATCCGAGTGACAGGTACGCCTGACGCAGACGGAGTTGAGCCACACCGCTCAAGGAGTGCGACTGAGAGATGTTGGTCGAACTCTTGGTGCTCAAGCCGGCATAGAAGTCCGCTTCGATCTTACCGCCAATCTCCATGCCACGCCATTTATAATCGACGATATTGAGTCCGATACGTGTGGTGAGCGACAGGAAACGGAAGGTGCTGACGGCATTCAGGTCCTCACGGGGAGCACCCGTGTAAGCGGCTTCCGCTACGGTCTGATTCCACAGTTCGTCCTTGGGCTGGTAATTGTATAAATCACCCGTACCCGACCAACTCTCACGGCTGTCATAGGTAAAGTAGTTACGAATGAAACCGTAGGGTTTGAAGTGCTGTTTGAGGTGCGATTTCGCAGCCTCTTTCTTATCCGTCTTCACTTCCTGTGCCCGGAGAGAGATAGGACAAAGGACAATGGACAAAAGACAGATTATGATGAACTTAGATCTGTTACCCATAACTTTATTTTTTTAGAACGGGAATACCAACAGGACTGCGTACGAAAGGGCGATTCCGACCAAACCTACGACCAGACCGACTTTCATCATGTCCTTGGTTTGGATCAAACCGGTCGAACAAGCGATGGCATTCGGCGGTGTGGAGATCGGGAACAACATTGCGAACGAGGTCGAAGCAGCTACGCAAACGAGCAGTGTGGTCACACCACCGAAAGCGCCTAATTGCTCTGTCATAGCGGTACCTACGACTGCCAAGATAGGAACGAGCAAGTTGGCTGCCGACGAGTTAGCGATGAAGTTAGACAGGATCCATCCGAGCAGACCGGCACTGATGAGCACGGCCAATGCGGACCAAGAGCTGAACGGAATAGCCTCTACCATTACAGATGCCAAACCGGTCTTGTTGAGGGCCGTACCGAGTGCAAAACCACCGGCTACCATCCACAGCACGTGCCAGTCAATCTTAGCGAAGTCATCGCGTTTGAAGATACCGAGGAGTGCAAAGACGCCAAACGGAATCAGCGCGATCATGTTCGAGTTCAGATGCGTCAGCTCACCCGTCATCCAGAGGAGGATCGTGAGCAGGAAAGTGAAGGTTACAACCCAGAACTGCCAATCGATCTTATGGCTCTCATCGTGCTCGATGACGATCTTGACGTTCTTGGCTTTGAACGGGAACATCCACATAAGGAACAACCAAGCGAAGATGATCATGATGACCACTACCGGCACAAAACGAATCATCCACGCGCCGAAACCGATATTGACATCCATCGAAGCCAGCTGACCAATCGCGATGGCGTTCGGAGGTGTACCGATAGGCGTACCCAGACCGCCGATGTTCGCTGCGATAGGAATGGCCATCGCCAAGCTCACACGACCGCCGCCGTCCACAGGCAGGGTACGGAGTACCGGAGCGAGGAAGGCTAACATCATCGCTGCTGTAGCGGTGTTGGACATGAACATAGACATCACGCTGATGATCGTCAGGAAACCGAGGAGCACCCATTTGGGGTTGGTACCGAACGGCTTGAGCATGATCTTAGCCAGGAAAATATCCAAGCCCACTTTGCTGGCTGCAATCGCCAACACGAAACCACCCAAGAAGAGCATGATGATCGGGTCTGCAAAGGCCGCCATCAGTTCTTTGAAGTTCGCCGGAGTTCCTTCCAGGAAGTAAACCAACTTCTCTCCTGTCTCCGGGTTAATGTCTGTCATTTGTGTCACAAAGCCCTTGTTGGACACAGCAAAGAGCAGGAACACGATAGTGGTCACAGAGGTAGCCCACGCCGGAATGATCTCGAACATCCACATCAGCGCTGCGTACGCAAAGATAGCGATTGTACGCTGCTGGATGACCGTCAATCCCTCGATGCCAAACCACTCGATCGGCATAAACCAGAGGAAAAGCACCACGATCGCTGTCAGCGGTGCTAATACATAATTTTTAACGTTAAATTTTTTCATTGTTTGTTATATTTACTTGCTTAAAACATGCAAAATACGCTCGCAATTACTGCCAAACGGCATTTTTTTGCAAAAAACGGCTGCAAAGGTACAACTTTTTTTGCAATTGTGCAAATAATTCTTCTTTTTTTTGTAAATTAGTGCCTCCAGGGGTCACAAAGGATACAATGTTCATTGCCCGGGAAGCCGATGAGCACGGTCATACGAATGCCGGCATACAGGTTTCTCAACCAGAATGCTTTGGCGTCAGCCGTGGAGAAGACATGGTCCATCCGATAGGTCGGGAAATCGTAGATCGTCTCCATCGGCGTGTCGTAGAACACGTTGTTCGTTTGCGGGCATATATTGAGAATACCCATATCGACGAAGGCTGCCAAACGCACGCGGACATCGGTTCGGCTGGCCGCTGTGACGCGGTAGTTATGCGGACCGTGATAGGTCGTGATCTCGTATCCCATCTCCGCATGTGCCATCACATCCAGTTTGAGGTTCAGTTTGTCCCCCTTGCGCTCGATTGGCACATCTTTTCGGAAACCGTGGTTATCCATCTCGCGCCAGATACCGAGGTAGGCTTCGTACTGTCCCATAGTCGATCCTTCGAGCTGCTGCTTGGTGCCGCCCCAGAACGCGTAGTTGAAATGCACACCCGCCATCCAGTACCCTACTCCGGCAGGGCTGAGCAGGTAGTGACCGATATAAAGCGGCACTTGACCGTACAACTGGTGCGCGAAATCGCGACGATGATAGAAATCATGCTTGAGGGTGAACTCGACATCGTTGACGCCCTCCCAGGTGTCGTGCATGTTATAGTGGTAGATGCTGGTGTCGGTTACGTTGTTGTACACACGCTGGTAGTTGACACCCACACCGGTCTGGAACAGCAGTCCGCTGTACTGGTACTCGTAGAGCAGATGCAGACCCGCGGCACCGCCACCGGGTAAGATCTTGGCTTGTGGCATGTTATTGAGGAACGCTGTCCAGCTTCCCTCCACCGAGAACCCGAGCAGGTGATGTGATCCGGCGTACTGCGAAGTGTGCAGACCCCAGAACACATCGGTCTTGTTCCCGACGTCATTCGTCGTAAAGTCATTGAGCCGCTGCAACTGGTATTCCCAATGTTCAGCCATCTCAAAACGCCTCTGCCCCCATGCCATCTGCGGGCAGATGAAACATAGGATTAAAAGGGCATATTGCAGTTTTCGCATACTTCTTTCACAATTACTTTGATGGAACGATAGGGTTCTTCAGGGGTGTCAGCCGACCACAGCTGGAAGATGTACATGCCGGGAACAGCCGGCAGTTCGACTTGTGTCACATCGGCACGGAACACACCTTCACTCACTAACAGACCGTTGCTGTTCGAGATGCGGTACGTACCGTCCTTGCGGGAGAGGATGTTCGCGTACGGGTGACCGGTTACGATACAGGTCGGTACGACAGACAGGTAGCCCATTTGCGGGGCAAAATCATCCGCGATAGGATCGCCTACGATGGTGATCGGGCAGGTCTGGAAATCGACTGTCTCACCCACACGCGTCAAGCGTACGTGGTACTGATCACCCACGATCAGTCCGGTCGGTATATACAGGTACTCATGAGTCTCACCGACGAGCAGTTCATCGCCGTGATACCACTGGTACGCATCCCAGTAGTAGCCACCGTTATACTTCTCGTTATACAGGGCAATCACATCGCCAAAACGCTGCTGCGTGAGCCAGGACGGATAACTGAGCACGATGTTCGTATCGGTCGCACACAGATCCGGGTTGGTACAGATTCCGTTGTCCAGCACAAGGCGGATGTTGTAATAGTCCGGCTTCGGATAATTAGTGATATCATTACCGCGGAATGGCATCGGCAGCGTCAGCATATGGAGCTCTTCCTCCGTCGTGATCGGGATGTCGATCTGGTCCACGAAGCCGTAGTAATGGCCCTCCTCGTCGTAGTAAACGGAGTAGCCGATCGGGTCACGTCCGGTGTAGGTGTAGAACAGCTCGTACGCGCTGTCATCGGCACAGATGGAGTCTGCCCAAGCCGTCGGCACGGTCGGTTCAATCACCTCCAAGTGGAGGTACGTGAAGTGGTGACAGCCCCAGGCATTGGTCGTCGTATCCTTGTAATCGCCCGGCTCCATGAGCATACGACCGTGGAAGTCATAACTCTCCGTGCGGCAGATCGTGTCGTAGATGATCTCGAACGTGGTGTCCAGCACCGTCAGGTAGAGGTGATAAACCGAGTCACAGCCGAAGTACTCCGTGTGGAGGCTGTCGTAGATCAGATGATCGCCGGCTTCGATATGATCCAGGTTATGAGCACGCCAGGTCAGGTCTTCGTCCGCACACTTGGTGATGTGGTCCTCGAAGTAATAGGTCGGAGCCACATGCAGACGTAACTCGTAGACGGAGTCACAACCCGCCTTGGTTGTCAGGCTGTCGATCGTGATGTAGTCACCCGGCTGCAGACCTTCGTAGGTGTGTGCACGCCAAGTGAGGACCTCGTTGTCGCAGATCGTGTCCCTATCCAGGTGATAGTACTGCGGCAGGATATGGGCGTAGATGCGGTAGATCGAGTCACAGCCGACCTGATTCTCGCAGTACGGACAGGTGGAGGTGTGCAACGAATCGGTGTAAACGATATCGAGCGGCTCCTGATGTGTCAGCACGTCGTAGATCGTATCCAGACCTACGTAATGCGAGCCTTGGAGCAACATCAACTGCGAACTGCAGACGGTGTCGTACGACTCGAAATAGTGCGTGGGGTGAACGGTCACGTGGTAGAAATACGAACTGTCACATCCCTCACGGGTCTTACCCGGGAACTCGACGTAGTCTCTCGGTCCCGGAATACGATCACCCGGCTGCCAAACGATATCGAGTCCATTGTCCTCCAAGTACAAAGTCTCGTTGTCGCATATATCGCGGTAGCGGTGGAAGAGATACGCCGGTCTGACATGCATATGCAGCTGGAAGATACTGTCGCAACCGAATGCCGTGTGCAGCGTATCGGTGTAGGTCGTATCCTCATGCGAGAACAGCTTGCCTCGGTACTCCACCACATCGTTCGCACAAACGGACGTGTCGGTGTAGAAGAAGTAAGTCGGGTGAATGGTCAACCAGAGGCGGCTCAAGCTGTCGCAGCCGTTGACTGTATGCAGCATACGCTCGTAGTACCGCATGGTCGTGTCACGCACGATCTGCTGCTGCACGGCCATTTCCGCCGAGATGAAGATGGTATCCATCTCCTGCGCATCCCACATCGGGTCATCGTACAGACCATCGATGTCCTGCTGGTGCCAAACGAAAGTCTCGTTGTAGCAGGTGTGCATATAAGACGTAGTGTCGAATACGGGGTTGACGCGAATCTGGACGTAGTAGGTGGAGTCACAGCCTTCTACGGTCGTGTAATGCGCGGTGTCGTAATGCAAGCCTACGGTCAGGAAGATCGAGTCGTTGAGCGTTGCATCGTGTACCGAGTCACCGGTGTACTGACGTCCCTGCCAAACCATACGCTCGTTCTCGCAGATGACATACGCCGAGTCGAAGCGATAGATCGGCTTGACGCGCAGGATAAGACCGTAGGTTGAGTCACAACCATGAATGGTCGTGTGCGGCTCGTCGAAGGAGTAATTACCCGAATCGGCGATGTTGATGAAGCCATGACTATGTCCCTCGTCATCAATCCACTCCCAGAGGCTGTTGATCGTGTCCTGACAAACGTACTGCGTCTGACGGTAGTCATAGACGGAATCGACGAAGTAATGCAGCGTGACGATCGAGTCACAGCCGAGAGCGGTCAGCATCGTATCATTGCGCGTCAAGGCGTCGGACAAGTGTACGGCAGGCAGGTAACCGCCTACTCCGTTGTTGAGGTACTCGTAGAAATACGTACCCTCCGACTGACATACACGACGTTCGGTCGATGCACGATAAACGGTGTTCACCCGCAGCGCCAAGTGATAAACGGAGTCGCACGCGCGTTCCGTATAATATTGTGCCGTGTCGGTGTAGTAGTTTGCCTGACCCGCCAAGCCCGTCTGCACACGACGGTAATGGGTCGCGTCATAGCCGTTCGGGTTGTAGTTAGCGAACTCACGACCGGTAAAGAGGATGCCTTGCCAGCTGAGCGAATCGCTCTCGCAGAGAGTCAAGGTGTCGTAGATATGGTAGATTGGCGCTACGTAAACGGACTTACCATAGGTCGAGTCACAACCGTGGATGGTGTGGTACACGCGTCCGAGGACATAGGTCGTATCACCCTTGTCGAGCGAGATGGTATCTTGCGGAACACCATTCTCGTACCATATCCAATCGGTGTTGTACTCCTGGCAAACAACCTGTTGGCTGGTGTAGTTATAGACGGAGTCGACGAAGTAATTGAGCGTGATGATCGAGTCGCAACCCAAGACCGTTTGAATCGTATCCTTACGCGTCAGGGCATCGGAGAGATGGGCAGCATTCAGGTAGCCGCCTACTCCATTGTTCAGGTGCTCGTAGTAGTACGTGCCTTCCGATTGACAAGCACGGCGTTCGATGGTCTCACGGCCGACCGCGTTGACGGTCAGGTGGAGATGGTGCACTGAGTCACAGCTATAGGCTGCCGTACCGCGACGAATCGCATAGTCATACTCGTTCGCTGCCAAGTTCACCTTCACACTATCAAAGTCCGAGGTGACATAGGTGCGGCCGTAGTTGGTGTACTCGTCTCCGGTGAAGAGCATTCCCTGCCAATGCAAGGAGTCGTTCGAGCACAGGGTGACGGTGTCGTAGATATGGTAGATCGGGGCCACATAAACCGACTTGCCGAACATCGAATCACAACCGTGGATGGTGTGGTATATACGTCCGAGAACGTAAGTCGTATCACCCTTATCGAGCGAGATGGTGTCTTGCGGAACACCGTTCTCGTACCAGATCCAGTCTACTCCGTATTCCTGACAAACAACCTGTTGGCTGGTGTAGTTATAGACAGAGTCGACACGCAGGGTCAGTGTTACAATAGAGTCACATCCTGTTACTACCGAATGGATCGTATCCACACTGGTGTAGGTGCCTACACGACCTGTCTCCATATAACGGCCCTGACCCCAGTTCCAGTTCGGATTGAAGAACGGTGATCCTTGGCAGACGCTATCCAGACTGTCGGTATGAGCTACCTCATGGACATTGAGTGTCAGGTGGAAGATCGAGTCACAACCTGCAACGGTATGACGATAGACGTTCTCGTGATGGATGCCGTGTGCCAACGGACCGCGGACACTATCATAAGGTGCCGGATCATAGGTCTTACCGTAAGCAGCATACTGACTACCGACAAACAACATGCCTTCCCACTCGAGCGTGTCGTTTTCGCAGAGATCTTTCTCCTCGTAGAAATCGTAGATCGGGTTAACGTACCAGCTGACACCGTAGATCGAGTCACAACCGTGGATGGTAGTATGCGTCTCGCCGAGGGTATGCAGACCGGTGGTGGATACATCCAGCACGAAACCATGACTATGTCCTTCGTCGTCAATCCATTCGCGCATCGTATTGATCGTATCCTGACAGAACGCACCGAGGTTCTGGGTGTAGTCATATACAGAGTCTACGCGCAGGGTGAGTGTCACGATAGAGTCGCAACCTGTTACTACCGAATGGATCGTATCCACACTGGTGTAGGTGCCTACACGGCTTGTCTCCATATAACGGCCCTGACCCCAGTTCCAGTTCGGGTTGAAGAACGGTGAACCTTGGCAGACGCTATCCAGACTGTCGGTATGAGCGACCTCGTGGACATTGAGTGTCAGGTGGAAGATCGAGTCACAGCCGGCAATGGTATGACGATAGACGTTCTCGTGATGGATGCCGTGTGCTAACGGACCGCGGACACTATCATAAGGTGCCGGATCATAGGTCTTACCGTAAGCAGTATACTGACTACCGACAAACAGCATACCTTCCCACTCAAGAGTGTCGTTCTCGCAGAGATCTTTCTCCTCGTAGAAATCGTAGATCGGGTTAACGTACCAGCTGACACCGTAGATCGAGTCACAACCGTGGATGGTGGTATGTGTCTCGCCGAGGGTATGCAGACCGGTGGTGGATACATCCAGCACGAAACCATGACTATGT